>JAUNVP010000002.1 GCA_030537615.1 Actinomycetaceae bacterium
CTGATTTCGAACGACCACTATCCTCTGCCGATCCCTTTACGGATGAAGCTCACGACGAATTTGATCGTGAGATGCTCACCCCGGCAGGTGCGCTCGGCGGTGGACTACCGAGGCCGTGGGAAGACGAGCTCAGCGACAGAGCATCGAACGAGCCCCAGGTACAGCAAGCCTATTCGAACGATGAACTGTTCGAACGCGCCCAGAAAGTCATTCCCGGCGGGGTGGATTCCCCCGTGCGTGCCTACGGAAGCGTCGGAGGGACCCCGCGATTTATTGAATCTGCCGGCGAGTCCATTGTTCGCGATGTTGAGGGCCGACGCTACGTTGACCTGGTTGGAACGTGGGGACCGGCACTTCTTGGCCACACCCACCCTCAAGTAGTTGAAGCGGTGAAGCGGGCCGCCGACTACGGACTGAGTTTCGGCGCTCCGACCCTCGGCGAAATTGAACTTGCTGAGGAAGTCGTTCATCGCATTAAAGCCATTGAAAAAGTACGGTTCGTGTCCACCGGCACCGAAGCAACTATGACCGCGATCCGCATTGCCCGCGGTGCCACCGGACGCGACCTCCTCATCAAGTTCGCCGGCTGCTATCACGGTCATTCTGATTCACTCCTGGCCGAAGCAGGCTCCGGGGTCGCCACCGCAGGACTTCCCGGATCAGCTGGAGTAACCGAAGGCACCAGTAAAGACACCATCGTCGTTCCCTACGGCGACGAAGAGGCCGTGCGCGCTGTATTTGCTGAGCGGGGCGACGAGATTGCCGCCGTCATTACCGAAGCAGCTCCCGCCAACATGGGCATCATCACCCCACCCAAGGGGTTTAACGCATTTCTATCTGAAATCACGCGCACACACGACGCCCTGCTAATTTTTGATGAAGTGCTCACCGGGTTCCGCGTCTCGGCCGCCGGCTACTGGGGGTATGAAGCACTGCCGGAAAATGGCACGAAGAACCGCAACTACGGCAACACTCGATCTGTACCAGCCTACGTCCCCGATCTATTCACGTTTGGGAAAGTCATTGGCGGAGGGATGCCGCTTGCAGCGGTCGGAGGACGCGCCGAGCTGATGGATTTACTCGCCCCAACCGGCCCCGTCTATCAGGCGGGAACACTATCCGGTAACCCGCTGGCGACCGCCGCCGGGCTAGCCACGCTGAAACTTGCCACCCCGCTCATCTATGAACGCATTGATTCGGTGTCTCAGGTGTTGCGTGACGGAGTGCGCCACGCGCTCAACGCGGCGGGCGTACCTTTCGCTCTCAATACGGCCGGCAATCTGTTCTCGGTATTCTTCGGCACCGACCCGGCTGAGCACGGTGTCCATAACTACGAAGAAGCCAAAACTCAAAACCAGGCTGCCTATCGAGCCTTTTTTCACTCGATGTTGGACGCCGGTATTTACCTCCCCCCGTCCCCCTTTGAAGCGTGGTTTGTTTCTAGTGCTCATACCGACGAAGATATCTCTCTTATCCTCGACGCTCTCCCCTCAGCCGCACAAGCCGCCCTGGCAGAATTTTCATAGAAGGGTGAATTCACCGTTTTCACTAATCTGCAACCCCGATAGAACCCATCAATACCGTTTTCTAGTTATCCTCAAAATGGGGTTCTTCCCCATTCCATCTCGCGATAAAAAGGAGCTGTCGTGCGCATAGGCGTGCCGAAAGAGCGGGAGGCGCAACCACTCGTTGCTGCCACCCCCAAATCCGTCGCAGGACTTATCAAACTTGGATACGACATCGCCGTAGAATCTGGTGCTGGAACCGCCTCACGCTACCCCGATTCACAGTACGAGGAAGCCGGCGCCACCATCGTTTCTACTGAAGAAGCGTGGCGTAGCGATGTCGTTCTCGCCCTCGACGAACCCACCCCCGACCAATTGCATCTCATGCGCGAAGGCGCCACTCTAATTTCCAGACTCGCGCCTGCCCGCAATCCTCAACTCATTGACGAGTTTGCCTCCCGAGGCATTACCGCACTGGCGATGGACACGGTGCCGCGCATTTCCCGTGCACAGTCCATGGATGTTCTCTCCTCCATGGCCAATGTTGCCGGTTACCGTGCGGTGATTGAGGCAGCGAGCGAGTTCGGTCGTTTACTCAATGGCGAAGTGACCGCCGCCGGAAAATTCCCACCCGCACGCGTATACGTCATTGGCGCTGGGGTGGCAGGTCTCGCCGCCATCGGCACAGCCCACTCCATTGGCGCCGAAGTCGCGGCCACCGACGTGCGCCCTGAGGTCGGCGAACAAGTCGAATCGATGGGAGCGGAGTTCATCGCCATTCCGGCCGCTCAGGAAGTATCGTCCGACGGCTACGCCAAAGAAATGACTGAGGACCAACGCGACGCGGCACTACGGCTCTACACTGAGCAAGCCGCCAAGTCGGACATCGTTATCACCACCGCTAATATTCCTGGGCGCCGCTCTCCCATTTTGGTAACTAATGAGGCCGTTGCCGGAATGAAGCCCGGCTCAGTCATCGTCGATATGGCTGCCGCCAATGGGGGTAACTGCGAACTGACGAAACCCGGTGAACGGGTGGTCACCGATAACGGTGTCATCATTATTGGTGTCACCGACCTCGCTGGACGCCTTCCCTCACAGTCCTCGCAACTCTACAGCCAAAACATCGTCAATCTCCTCAAGCTCGCCACCCCTGAAAAAGACGGCGAACTGGTACTCGATATGGACGATGAGATCCTGCGTGGCGTTGCCGTGACTCTCAACGGAGAAGTGATGTGGCCGCCACCACCCGTTAAGGTGTCAGCCGCGCCAGCTGCCGCGGCTCAGCCCAAACCGGATCCTGTAGAAGAGGCCGCGCGTGCTGCGGCAGCCTCCCAAGCTGAAGCTCGCAAGAAGCGCATCCAGTTCGGATGGCTGTCCGCGGGAGTCATCCTCGCCTGTCTTCTCATCCTCAACTCACCATTCGCGGTGATCGGACACTACATGGTGCTCGCCTTGGCGATTGTAGTTGGCTTCTACGTTATTACCGCAGTCACACATTCGCTTCACACTCCACTCATGTCGGTGACGAATGCGATTTCGGGCATTATCTTAGTCGGCGCAATATTGCAGGTCGGGTCCTCTAACCCACTGGTAATGTCCCTGTCGTTTGTCGCCATCGTTGTCGCATCCATCAACATCTTCGGTGGTTTCACCGTTACGCACCGCATGCTCGACATGTTTAAGAAGGACTGAGGCATGACTACTTTCATTCCCTGTGAACCCGTAACGACTGCTCTCGCATCGTCCTCCCCTATCGAAAAAGGCGTTGCCCTGGCGTATATCGTTGCCGCACTGTTCTTCATTCGCGCACTTGCCGGGCTTTCGAAACACGAAACTGCTCAAGGTGGCAATACCTCCGGCATTATCGGTATGACGATCGCCTTAGTTGCCACTATTACGCTGGCGCTAACTTCCGACCCGGAGATGGGTGTCCTCACCACTGCTTTGCTCATCGCCATGGCCATGGCCATTGGTGCGGTGATTGGCATTTGGAAGGCCAAGAATGTCGAGATGACCGGGATGCCCGAGCTCATCGCGCTCTTACACTCATTCGTGGGTATTGCCGCGGTGCTGGTCGGATTTAACTCCTACTTTGCACCCGATGCGCAGGCTCATGCACTCGGCGGATTCCACCTCGGTGAAGTATTCCTCGGCGTTTTCATCGGCGCCGTCACCTTTACCGGCTCAATCGTCGCCTACCTCAAGCTCTCAGCCAAGATCAAGGGCGCTCCGCTTGTCCTCCCCGCTCGTCACTGGTTGAATCTAGCGGCGATCATTATCTCTCTCGCCCTCATGGTGGTGTTCGTCGGACAAGACGGTGTGACCGGATTGGGTACCGCACTACTGATCATCATGACCATCATCGCCCTATTGCTTGGCGTCCACCTAGTGGCCGCCATTGGCGGTGGAGACATGCCGGTGGTGGTGTCGATGCTTAACTCCTACTCCGGTTGGGCCGCGGCAGCTGCCGGCTTTATGTTGAACAATGATCTGTTGATCATTACCGGCGCGTTGGTCGGTTCGTCCGGTGCCTACCTGTCATACATCATGTGTAAGGCCATGAACCGTTCGTTCATTTCAGTGATCCTCGGCGGATTCGGCTCTGACGGAGCTGTGACCGCCGGAGATATCGAAGAAGGTGAACACCGCGAGATTACTGCCGATGAAACTGCGGAACTCCTGCGGAACGCAAAACGTGTGATGATCACCCCCGGTTACGGAATGGCTGTTGCTCAAGCCCAGTACCCGGTGGCGGAGCTAACTTCACGCCTCCGCAAAGCGGGCGTTGATGTGCAGTTCGGTATTCACCCAGTGGCCGGACGTCTCCCCGGTCACATGAACGTCCTCCTGGCGGAAGCGAAAGTTCCCTATGACATCGTCATGGAGATGGACGAGATTAACGACGACTTCCCCGAGGTTGATGTGGTTCTTGTCATTGGAGCCAACGATACTGTTAATCCGGCAGCCGATGAGCCCGGATCTCCCATCGCCGGCATGCCCGTGCTCAAGGTATGGGAAGCCAAGGATGTCATCGTGTTCAAGCGGTCCATGGCTACCGGCTACGCGGGAGTCCAAAATCCGCTGTTCTTTAGGGAAAACACACAAATGCTCTTCGGTGACGCAAAGGAATCGGTCGAAAAGATCCTTTCCGCGCTGTCGTAGCAAACCCCACTCAAAAGCCGTTTGGATTCTTCCCGGAATCCAAACGGCTTTTTGTATTATTTGGGTTTCGCAAGACAGACGTATCTAAATCCTTTCCGAACAAGCCCCGCTTTAAAGCGTAGTTTCAAGGAATGCAACTTCTTACTTGCGAAAGACTTACTATATGGCTAGTTGAGTGTTCTCTCCCCCGGACACTACAGCAACCGGAACGCTCACACCGACATCTGCCCCCTGTCATCAAAGAGCCGTTGGCGTGATGAACTCTGTTCAGATCGCTAGCGGTTCAATGTGACTCGACAACTGAATCGAGCTTTACGACAATGACGTTTATCGCCGCCACGGATCAGATTGGTGGATCCGTTTTCCTTTCAGCGATGACGGGCCTTTTCCCGCTCCTGGTGTTCTTCGTCCTTCTCGGGGTTTTCAAAGTCAAAACCCACTGGTGTGCAATCATTTCCCTCGCAGTAGCCCTCGTGGTTGCAGTAGTCGGGTTCAAAATGCCGACTACTCTTGCTCTTTTATCCGCTAGCCAAGGTTTCGCCTTCGGATTCATGCCGATCCTCTACATCATTATTGCGGCGGTATGGCTCTACAATCTGACAGAAAAATCCGGTCGAAGCGCTGACGTGCGGGCCGCTTTCAACGTGGTGGGCCGAGGCGACCAACGGGTGCAAGCCCTCCTTATCGCCTTTAGTTTCTGCGGCCTGCTCGAAGGACTGGCTGGCTTTGGTGCTCCGGTCGCAATCGTTGCAGCCATGCTGGTTACGATCGGAGTTTCTCCTATCCGAGCAGCACTTGCCACCATCGTCGGCAACGCCATTAACGTCGGCTTCGGAGCTATGGCGATTCCAGTGACAACCGCGGGACGTTTGGGAGGTCAAGAACCCACTGCGGTTGCCACCGCGATGTCACACATCACGCCGTTTATTGCCGCATTTGTCCCACTCGTTCTCCTCGGTATTCTCGACGGTAAACGTGGCATCAAACACCTGTGGCCAGCAGCCCTCCTGTCCGGCCTCGTGACCGCTTTTGGTCACTTCTGGGCAGCCGGATTCTTCTCCTACGAATTGACCGCCGTCATTGCCTCACTGCTTGGCTTCGCTGCGGTCACGCTCCTACTTCAAGTCTGGCGCCCGCCCACTCCCGATGATGTACGTTCTGAAGCCTCCGAAGGCCTATCCGCTAGTCGCGCAACCCTCGCCCTGATGCCCTATTGGCTCGTCGTCATCGTGTTTGGGGTATCGAAACTGTGGACTATCGGAATCAACGTTCCACAGCTTCTCGCGTCCACCGATATCAAGTTCGGCTGGCCCGGCCTCCACGGTCATCTTCTCGAAGCCTCCGGTCAAGTCAACAACTCCACGATTTTCACCGTCCAGTGGCTATCGTCGCCCGGCACTTTGCTCGCTCTCACCGCACTTATTGTGGCCGCGGTTTACGGTTCCACCTCATCTGACGGCAAGTTTCCGTTCACCTTTGGGCGTGGGATTGCCACCCTGGGTTTCACCATCGTCAGCCTGCGCATTGCTATACTCACCATCTCCGTCGTTATGGCGCTCGCTTACGTTATGAACTTCTCCGGTCAAACTGCATCAATCGGAGCGTGGATGGCGGGAGCCGGGATGGGCTTCGTCTTTATTTCACCCGTCCTCGGATGGATAGGCACTGCTGTTACCGGTTCCGCGACGTCCGCCAATGCACTCTTCGCTGATCTCCAAGCTACAGCCGCCGCAAAAGTCGGCGCAGATCCAACGATTCTGCTCGGTGCCAACACCGTCGGTGGCGGCCTGGGCAAGATCATCTCCCCGCAGAACCTCGCTATTGCCTCCGGCGCCGTAGGTGAAGACAACGCCGAGCCAATCATTTTGCGAAAGGCTCTTCCCTACTCCCTCGGTCTTCTCGTCGTCTTATCCATCATCGTCGGCACACTGTCGTTCATCGCCTAACCACCCGCAACAGAAAGGAAACGCACCGTGAGAATCGCACTGTTCGCCACCTGCATCTCCGATGTCATGTTCCCCCAAGCATCACAGGCAACAGTTCATCTACTGCGCCGACTCGGTCACGAGGTCGTGTTTCCGCAGTCGCAAGGGTGCTGCGGTCAGATGCATATCAACACCGGCTACTATCCCGAAGCCGTACCGCTGATCAAAAACCACGTTGAGACTTTTCAGCCGGTCCTTGACGGAGAATGGGACGCCATTGTCGTCCCCTCGGGATCTTGCACCGGCTCTCTTCGTCATCAGCCGGAAATCGTGGCAAATAAAGAGGGACTCCCGAAACTTGCTCGATACGCCAAAGAAATCGGCAAACACACCTACGAATTGTCCGAGTTTCTCGTCAACGTCCTCGGCCTCGAAGATGTCGGTGCCTACTTTCCTCACCGCGTAACGTATCATCCGACCTGCCACTCGTTGCGAATCGCCAAAGTCGGTGATGCCCCCTACACACTGCTCCGTAACGTTGGAGGAATCGACTTCGTCGAGCTTCCAGAAGAAGAATCCTGCTGCGGGTTTGGGGGGACGTTCTCGCTCAAGAATCCGCAGGTATCGACCGCCATGTTGGCCGACAAGATGGCCAATGTTCTGTCCACGAAAGCCGAGATTCTCGTTGCTGGAGACTACTCCTGCCTCATGCATATCGGCGGCGGCTTATCGCGCATGAGGGCAGGTGTGAAGGTCGTTCACCTCGCCGAAGTCCTCGCTCCCACCCAGGATGAGCCGTGGTTCGCTCCCGAAACAACGACGAAGGTAGGTGCGTAATGCTTCAGCACATGCTCAAAAAACTCGCTTCCTCAACTGACGGCACGCAGGGACCGACCGAGGCGGAACTCGGGTGGTCCCCGGGGGTCCCGATTCCCGATGATCCGCTCCGGTGGGGGGAATACTTCGAGAAATCGGCTATCGATCAACTCCAAAAAACCCAGTTGCGACGCAACATTAAACATGCGACGACGACTATTCGCAACAAGCGGGGTATGCGCGTAGAGGAAATGCCCGATTGGGAAGATCTGCGTCTCGCCGCTTCAGCAATTAAACGGCGCACGCAGGCGAATATGCCCGAACTGCTCGAACAGTTCGAAGCGAACGTCACTCGTCGCGGAGGAATCGTGCACTGGGCTCGAGACGGTCAAGAAGCATGCGAAATCTTCCTTGAGATTCTACGCGACAAAGGCGTCGATGAGGCCGTTAAAGTCAAGTCAATGGCCACGCAGGAAATTAACCTCAACGAATACCTTGCTGACCACGGAATCGCCGCTTGGGAAACCGATCTCGCGGAGCTGATTGTCCAGCTCTCGGAGGACATGCCCTCCCACATCGTTGTCCCGGCAGTTCACCGCAACCGAGCTGAAGTCCGCGCCATTTTCGAGGCGCGAATGGAACACACACCCGACGATATGACGACCGAGCCGCGGCGCCTAGCCATGGCTGCTCGGGCTCACCTGCGCAAGAAGTTCCTCGATGCAAAAGTGGCGATCTCAGGATCGAATATGGGTATCGCGGAGACCGGCACACTGTTTATCTTTGAGTCCGAAGGCAATGGCCGCATGTGTCTGACGTTGCCAGAAACGCTCGTGACCGTCATGGGGATCGAAAAACTCGTCCCGACATTCCAGGACGCGGAGGTTTTCGCCCAGTTGCTTCCCCGCTCGGCCACCGGTGAGCGGATGAATCCCTACACCTCGCTGTGGACGGGAGTGACCGAAGGCGACGGACCGAAAGAATTTCACCTCATTTTGCTCGATAACGGTCGCACGGATGTCCTCGCCGACGAGGTCGGACACGAAGCTCTGTCGTGTATCCGCTGCGGTGCGTGTCTTAATATCTGCCCTGTCTACGAACACGTTGGAGGCCACGCCTACAACTCGGTCTATCCGGGCCCCATCGGGATCTGTCTCACCCCGCAGTTGCGAAAGGCCACGAATCACTCCGACCCGGACTCAACATTGCCGTTCGCGTGTTCATTGTGCAACGCCTGCGCGGATGCCTGCCCAGCGCATATCGATCTGCCCGGCATTATTGTGGATCGCCGACGCGCCTACCAGGACGCGGCGCGAGGAGGTATTCCCGGGGGATGGGATATCGCGATGAAAGCAGCTACCCAGGTGATGAAGTCTGGAGCCCGCATGGAGGCGGCCGGGAATGCCGCAACTTTGGGGCGGATTCTCGGCGGTAAGAACCAAAAGTTCGGCCCGCTTCCGCTACCCGTTGCTCGAATCTGGACTCAGGCACACGACATTCCCGCACCGCCTGCGCAGACATTCCGCGCCTGGTGGAAACAAGAAGGAGAGAAGGGAGCTGACCGATGAATCGACAGGATAAAGATCGTCAAGCGAAAGCAGAAATTCTTCGTCGAGTGCGTGTCGCTCTCAACGATAATCCCATTGAGGAGATTGACGTTCCTCGCGACTATATACGTGAAGGCAAAGATGCGCCCGGTTCGGATCCCGTGATCGATGTCTTTGTCGATGCTTTGGAAGATTACAAGGCACACGTTGTCGTAGTGGAAGCTGACGAAATTCCGGCATCCGTGGCTGCGGCTTTGTCAGCGTGCAGTTCGGTAGTCATACCACATGGCCTCAACCGCGCGTGGTTGAGCGAAATCGACGGCGTTGATATCAGGGTGGACGAACCGGACGCACTTCTTTCAAATCATGACTTGGATGCCACCGATGCCGTCATCACCGCTTCGCGTTGCGCGGTGTCTCATACTGGCATGATCGTACTTGACGGGGAACCGGATCAGGGGCGCCGAGCGATCTCGCTGGTGCCCGATACTCACGTGTGCATCGTGGAGGCGAAGACGGTCTTTCCGACAGTTCCGCAGGCGGTGTCACTACTGGCCGAGAATCCGACTCGACCGATGACGTGGATTGCCGGCCCCTCGGCTACCTCAGATATCGAGCTGATTCGAGTTGATGGAGTACACGGCCCGCGAAACCTCCACGTCATCGTCGTGCGGTAGATTTGTCGAAAATCTTCGGACGCAAATACCCGTCAAGCCTGTTACGATATTGTATACGACCTTGCGGGGACACTGTTGCCTCCGTCACAGGGTCAGCCAATTCATTTCCGTCAATCCATCAAGATTGGAATCATCGTGGCTCAAATCGTCATTCTCGGAGCGGGTATTGCGGGGCACACCGCCGCAATGGTGCTCGCCCGAAAGCTAAAGAATACGGATCACCAAGTTGTGGTGGTCTCTCCAAAACCCACGTGGAACTGGGTTCCGTCAAACATTTGGGTGGGTACTGGCCGCATGCCGCGTGAAGAGGTTGTGTTCGAACTCGCCCCTCTGTATGAAAAGCACGGTATCGACTTCCGCCAAGCTGCCGCCACCGCAATTTACCCGGAGGGCTCGCAGGATAATCCACGTCCGCAGGTGGAGTTCACCTACACGGATCCGGTCCGCAACGGTCAGAATGATCGTGTCGAATTTGATTATCTTATTAACGCAACCGGTCCGAAGCTCAACTTTGCAGCGACCCCTGGACTTGGACCCGATGAAGGGTTCACCCAGTCGGTATGTACCGATGAGCACGCGGAAGAGTGTGGTCGCGAATTCATGAATGCTGTTGAGCGGATGCGCAACGGCGAACGCCTCCGCTTCGTCATCGGTATGGGCGCAGGTACCTGCACCTGCCAGGGGGCCGCTTTCGAATTCACCTTCAATACCGAACACGAACTGCGCGAATACGGTGTCCGGGACAAGGCGGAAATCGTCTACCTGTCGAACGAACCGAACCTCGGAGACCTCGGCGTTAACGGCATGAAGTTCAAGCAAGAAGGCTACTTCACAACTTCTCAGCTGTGGACCGAGTCGATCTTCCGCGAGCGCGGGGTCAAGTCGATTTGTTCGGTTGCTGTCAAGGAAGTCGAGCCGGGCAAGGTGAAGTACGAGGATCTCGACGGCGAAATGCATGAGATCGACTTCGATTTCGCTATGCTCCTGCCTCCGTTTACCGGTATTCCGATTAAGGCATTCGACAAGAACGGTGAAGATATCACCGATGTAGTCTTTAATCCTGCCGGATTTATGAAGGTCGATGCGGATTACACCGTGAAGCCCTTCGAAGAATGGCGGGCCGCTGACTGGCCGAAGACCTACCAAAACCCAACCTACGGCAACATGTTTGCCGTCGGCATCGCGTTCGCTCCTCCGCACGCGATTTCGCGCCCGCAGAAGACTCCGAATGGGACCATGATTGCCCCAGCTCCGCCGCGTACCGGCCAGCCTTCCGGCACCATGGCGGCCGTCGTTGCTGATTCAATCGTTCGCCGCCTCGAAGATCCGAATGCTCCTCTGGGCGAAGCGTCGATGGGTGAGGTCGGAGCCATTTGCGACGCCTCGACCGGTGCGAACATCTTCTCCGGTTCTGCCGCCGCTATGGTCATGTACCCGGTTATTCCTGACGAGACGGTTTACCCGGAGACCGGCCGCCATCCACGTCTCACTCACGGTGAGATCGGCCTCTTCGGCCACTGGATCAAACTCATGTACCACTACCTGTTCATCTACAAGGCCAAGGCAAAGCCGGGCTGGCACCTACTTCCGGAGTGATCGATAATGTCTGACACCATGACTGAAAAATCCATTGAAGAACTCGATCCGAAGACCGCTATGCGGATTCGGAACGCTCCACTTCCCACAGCACGCACACTGTTTATGCGGAAGTTTATTCCCTACCAGCTGTACCGCTTCGCCGCATTCAATATTCGTACCCTCGATATTGTTCGCCGTGGCTAGTACCCGATAGACCCTTGAGGGCGGGGTCGCTTCACAAGTGAAGCGACCCCGCCCTCAAGTATTCCCTTGCCTCACGTTCGTGTTCGACTCAGTGACAGCAGAGGATCTGTTCGTTTTGAATAGAGTTTTCGCAAGTATCACGCAATAGTCTCAGTTCCAGGCTAGGATCCAAAGGTAGGTACCGTTTGCGCTCTGACAGTGGGAAATTCTCCCGCATGCACGAGGCAACAACCTTCCCACATACGATTCATCCCATAGGAGAAAATCAATGAAGAAACCGGTCATGCGGACCCTACTGGGCTCCGTGGCCGCTCTGTCTCTCCTGGTCACACCATTGGCCAGCTGGGCAGAAGACGCGCCTGGGGAGAGTTCTCCCGATGTACCCGAAGTCGCCGCTACTGAAGTCGCCGAAGAAGCAACGACAGAAGCCCCTGTAACTGAGGAAGCGGATGTCGCTGAGGCCGAAGATGCCGCCGCCGAAGACGTCGAAGCGCCCGCTGACACAACGGAAGAAGCCGTAGTCGAAGACGCTACGGTTGAGTCCCGTTCTGTTGATGGCGATATTGTTACCCTCGACCTCTACAACTTGACCGACGTGCACGGCCATATCGAACAAGCGACACGCACGGACCGCAACACCGGCGAGACTCACGTAACCGAGGCCGGCCTGTCCGCCGTTGGTTGCTACCTCGAGCAGGCGCGCGCGACGAACCCAGATTCATCGTTTACCCTGCTCGGAGACAACGTCGGTGCTTCTCCATTCGTTTCGGGAATTCTGCTCGACAACCCGACGATTGCGGCTCTCAACGTGCTCAATCCTCTTGCTTCGACGATCGGCAACCACGAGCTCGACCTCGGTCAGCAGGCGTTTAAGGACCGAATTGACGGGGTTAATGGATTCACCGAGGTGAAGTTCCCCTACCTCGGCGCTAACGTCGACGGCTTGGGAGAATACCTGGGCGACTACGTCCTGTGGGAATCCCCCTCCGGCGTGAAAGTGGCCTTCATCGGCGCCATTGCCGAGGACGTGCCCTCGAAGCTGTCCCCGAATACGACCGCTGGTATGACCTTTAACGATCCAATTCCGGTGATCAATACCACCGCACAGACCCTCAAGGAATCCGGCGCGGCTGATGTTGTCATTGCCATGCTCGACGATGATGTCAAGAACAACCTACCCCACATGGGCAAGTTTGTTGACGGCCTCATGGGCGGCGATACCCACGTACCGTACTTCTTCACCAATGCAGCAGGCGCTGACGGCCACACCCTCGCCGGTGTTGCCTCGGGCAGCTACACCGATAACCTCGGTAACATCCAGGTGAAGTTCAACAAGGCTACGGGTGAAGTTGTCTCAACCGAAGCTCACCTAATCCCGGCCTCTGAAATCGCTCAGTGCGGTAGCCACCCAGTAATCGATACCATTGTTGAAGATGCCATTGCAGCCTCCACCGTGGAGGGTCAGAAGGTTGTCGCTACTGTTGGCGGCCCCTTCTATCGAGGTGTCTTTGCCCTCCCCGGTGAGGATCCAGCTCCCGGCTCGAACCGAGGTATCGAATCAACGCTCGGCGATCTCGCAGCCAACGCTATGCGGGATACGATCATCACCAATGAAGGTAAGCCGGTAGACATTGGCATCATCAATGCTGGTGGCCTGCGCACCGACCTTATCCCCAATGAAAAGGGTGAAATCACCTACGCTCAGACATTCGAGGTCATGCCCTTCTCTAACGAAGTTGGTTACGTCACCTTGACGGGCGCAAACGTGAAGGAACTTCTCGAGCAGCAGTGGAAGCGCATCCCCGAAGATAGCTCTCGCCCGATGCTCAAGCTCGGCCTTTCGGACAACGTGCAGTACACCTACGATCCGACCAGGCCGATGGGCGACCGCATTACCTCGGTTCTCATTAATGACGAACTGCTTGATCCAGAAGCCACCTACACGGTGGGTTCGGTCACCTTCCTGTTGGCAGGCGGAGACTCATTCCCCGCATTGACCACCGGTGGCGCACCTGTGCTCCGTGAAGGTATGGATCGCGACTACTTCAACCAGTACCTCGCCGATAACCCGGGCGTTGCTCCGGCAACGAAGAAGGCATCAATCGGTGTCACCATGCCCGAAGAGAGACTCAGCCTGGGGGACACGGTTAATATTTCTCTGCGTGGACTCTCCTTCAGTGAGAGCTCGGGCATTACAGAGAGCGTGACCTTACGTTTCTCCAACTTCGAAGCTTCTACCCCGGTTGACAATAACCTGGAGGAGCCGAACTCCAACACGATCGAGTCGATCATTACGACCGATGGTGCCGGCCAGGCTGAATTCAGTATTCCGGTAGCAGACATCTGCGAGGCAACGGGAAGGACCGATAGCTTCAACAATCCCATTGCTGTGGGAACGGATTTTGCGCAAGTTGTCAATGAGAGTCAAGAACTGCGGATGACGATTGATTGTACTCCTGCGGTCACTGATCCGACGGAGACTCCCGCTACGGACGAGACTCCTGCACCGTCCGCAACTCCCGAGAAGCCCGGTACAGATAACAATGGGAAACTCCCAGTCACCGGTACCAATGCGGGTAACATCGCGCTAGCAGCCATCATTCTGCTTCTGCTCGGAGCAGGTCTGGTGGGGACTACGCGTTACCGCGCCCTTCGGTAATCACTAGCACCAACTACGTGTGGGGCTGGACAACTGAGTTGTCCAGCCCCACACGTTTATTTCTTCACCACACGATGCGTTCAACGCTGATCTGTGGTTTTTGAGGATCGGATAAGCTAATCCTTCCGCCGAGAGTCACATCTTGGGTGCTATCGCGAGGATCGCCGAGATCACTCGTCCCGGGTTTGGGAGTTGCCCGACCAACCGCTTTGACCGGTTCTGCCATCTCGAAAGTCCACGCTAGTTCACCGCCCTCAACGAGCGTAAAAGTCACGTCGCTAGGCTCTGTTGGAACAGACCACTCGAAATCAAATTTCGCCTCTGGGGATACAAAAATTCTCAGGTCACAAGGATTCGGATCATTTGAGACGACTGCGTTGCATTCTTCCAACTGATCCCGGAGCGCGTCGGTAACCATTTCTTTCGACTTGTCGGTCAGTTCGTATCCGAGTTCCATTGTTTTTGTTTCTCCGACGGCGATGGCAGCCGGCTCAGACACAACTTCAAAGTAGGGAGAATCAATTAGATCATCCATCGTGTATGTCCCGGGATAGACTCCGAACTTTCCGCCTTTGACCTGGACTTCTCCATTAATCTCGACGGCGGTTGCGCTGACAATTTCTAGAGTCCCATACTGCGGGTCGTACACTCTCCACTGGTCAAATAGTCCGAGTTTCTTTCCAGTTTTTACCACGGTTGTCGTTGTCGAATGGTCTTCGTCACCGATTTGATAAGTAACCGAGTAAGTGTATGCCGGTCGATCGTCAACTTCGGGCGCAAGCTCACCCTCATTCACTGACACACCGGATGGCCTGTTAAGCACAGCGCCATAGGCGGCATTTGACAAAAGAGGGGACTTTTCCGGATTTACTTCGAGTTTCTGCGCGTGAGAAACCTGTCCGTTTTCCAGCGCTTTCCAGTAGTCTTTCACCACTGTTTGCGGAGCAAAAACATACGCATTGATGAGCTTTACAGCAATGAATGCAACGACCAGCACACTCACAACGCTGATCCCTATGACCATGAACGCGCGATTGTTCTTTGTTGGTGTGTCAACCGACGTTGATTCTGGGAAAACTTGATTGTCTCCGGTCTTGATCGTCATAACTATCTCTTTCACTGTCGGAATCTCTTTGACTATATCCCGGCAACGGCCGTTCCCCCGGGAACAATCAGTGATTACCCTGACTATTTTCAGGGTAGTGATGGACGCGAAGGAAAAGGTAATCTTAACCTCACAGACTCGCTCCAGAAAGTAGATCTGCCCAGAAAACTCTTCTATCCCACCGAGGGGCCGCCATGGATGCTCATCCGACACGCACTCTGGTACTTCAGATTCTTCGCATGATTATTTGGTCAGTGATCGCAGTCGCTTTGGTGAAGTTCGCGTTCTTTCCTAATCAAGCCGACCAGGTTGAGTTAAATCCGCAGGGCGTTTTTGAACTTCCGTCAGTATCTCCTGAGCGTGCTGACATTGAAAACACGATTTCTTTAAACGCTACGATATTGCGGGACGAATCCTCCGCGATTAAAGCGACGCAATCTGGTGAGGTGGTGTGGCTTTTCGTTGATAACGGCGCAACTGTTGAGGAGGGCGCAAAGATCCTCCAGGTCAAGAAAACCACAACTGTGGAACCAAGTAACCCGGAAGAAATGCCGTACTCGAAAGAAACCTACCACGACGTGTATTCTCCGGCTGCGGGCACACTCACTCTCGATGCGCTCGTCGGTCAGCCAGTGGAAATTGGGCAGGCAATTGGATCGATTGTGCCCGACACGTTCCACGCACAAGTTCCAGTCACCCCCGACCAGCTCTATACGCTGCAATCACTTCCAGATTCTGCAACGCTGTCGATTAAGGATGGGCCAGCGCCCTTTGACTGCACCGGCCTCAAAACCGTTTCCGTTCATGTCACATCCTCCCGCGATGACGGCGAGAACTCCGGCCAGAGTGGCCCCCAGTTGCGGTGCAGTATCCCGTCGAATCAGACCGTCTTTGACGGTGTTAAGGGATCCTTGGAAATAGCTGGCGGCCAAGTGACCGACGTACTCACGCTTCCCGTCACCGCTGTGGAGGGGCGTTTCCGCGAGGGCATTGTCTATATTCCTGGCGATAGCCCCACTGGAAAACCGACGAAGAAAACCGTGAGCCTCGGCCTCACTGACGGGCAACGTATCGAGATTACCGAAGGTCTGAGCGAAAGTGATGTTGTCCTCGAATTTGTGCCGCGCACCGATCACGAGGAAGAGGAACAATCTGAATATCTGGGGGGCTAACCGTGCTGAAATTACGTGACGTGACGCGCACGGTCATCCTTCAAAATGGGAATCCTTTGCCTATTCTCACGGGAATAAACCTGGATGTTGAGGCCGGTGAGCACATCTCGATTGTCGGCCAGTCAGGGACCGGGAAATCAACTCTGCTCAATATCATTGGCCTCCTCGATCTTCCTAACTCGGGAACATACGAGTTGGAAGATCAGAACGTTGCCGACCTCGGTGAGGGGGCGCGTGCAACCTTACGCGGTCGATCATTCGGATTCGTCTTCCAACAATTCAATCTTTTCGAAGCCCGCGATGCCGTCACCAATGTCGAAGTTCCCCTTCTGTATTCGACGCAGGCCGACCTTTTTCGCCGCCGTCGAATCGCTTCCGAAATGCTTGAGCGTGTCGGGCTCGGCGATCGTCTTCACGCAATGCCCGGGCAGCTTTCCGGCGGTGAACAGCAACGCGTTGCCATCGCCCGAGCTCTGGTGCGGAAACCTCGCATTATTCTCGCCGATGAACCAACCGGAGCACTCGACCTCAAGACTGGAGCAATGGTGATGGATCTTCTCGAAGAAGTAGCCCACGAATCCCATGCCGCTCTTGTTGTCATCACTCATGATCGGCAGGTAGCTGCCCGTGCGAGTACGATCTATGAGATTGCTGATGGGGTGCTCCATGAAGCTGATCTGTCACAGGGAGTGCTGTCATGAACAGTGTCATTGGAGCCTTCATCGAAGCGTGGGAAGAACTGAAGATTAACCGCGGCCGTGTCATCTTATCTCTCATCGGAGTAGGTGCAGCGGTGTGGGCCATGGCGACTGTGATCGCCCTCGGCTCGATCCTGTCAAAAACTGACGAACACTACCGAGCAATCTCGGACGGTATGCCCGGAACTGTTAGCGTGCTGGCCCATAGCTCAACAGCTCCCGATAACCCCTATGAGGCGCCGGGAATTCCGCAGGTAGAAGTCGATGAGAACGGTCATCCCGTTGACGAATTTGGCCAAGCAGCACTGCGAACCGTTGAGCTCGTGCACTCAAACATTTGGTCACGGAAAATTGAAGTACAAGAGAGTATTCAGGCACCGGGTTCCGTCGAATGCGATCCGTCAGACCCTACCTGCTACGACACCACCCCAAAATTGGTCGGTGTCGACGATGGATATTTCGACATTTTCACGCACACTCTCCTTTACGGACGTCTGATTAATGCCGCTGATGGTGATTTGCAGATGAATCCCGTGGTGGTGAACGAATCTACCTGGCGGCGACTGGGCACTCCCGCGATAGAAGCGTATCCACGTCTGCGACTATCCCGGTCACCATCGACGTCATTCACCGTAGTCGGAGTCGTGAAGAATAATTTTGTGTGGGATGACCCCATAATCCTCATGCCGTACAAAACCGCACTATTGTCCATTCCTCCAGAGATTCTCAGCAACTCACAATCTCAGCAACTGTACGTCATGGCCCCGCGCGGCCAGCAGGAACAAGCTGTCACAGTACTTGAGGCGACGCTTGCGGCTCAATTGGGAGACGCGTGGGACGTTTACAATTTCTACAGTGCGGAGCGTAACGAAGGACAGGAACAGATTGCCCAAACGATTACCTTGATCGTCGGACTCATCGGTGCGATTGTGATTCTTCTGGGAGCGCTTGGTCTATTGACCGTGTCGATTGTTACGGTGCGCCAAAGAATCCGAGAGGTTGGTATCCGGCGAGCAATGGGAGCTTCTGGGAAACGAATCTTCTTCTCCGTTTTTCTTGAATCGGTCGTCGCGACGACATTTGCTGGATTGATCGGCGTCGTGCTCTCAATCTTTACGGTCCGTTTGGCGCCCTTTGATCTCATGAATCTACCGATTAGTAACCCCGCCTATCCTTTTACCGCAGCATTCCTCGGTGTTCTAATTTCTGCGGGTGTGGGTGCTCTCGCTGGGATTATTCCCGCCTCAATCGCGGTAAAGATTAAACCGATTGATGCGATCCGCTACTAAACTGTCACCATGCGTGAATTCTCGCGACGATCCGTCTTGCTCGCCTCTGGACTCGCCCTCGCCGGTTGTAGTTCCAGCTCTCCCAGTAGTAGGCCGTCCGCGCTCCCCACTTCCCTCGATACGCCCACACCAACTCCTTCGCCGACGCACCCTCCCTCACCGACACCGGTTTTCCCTGCCCTGACGAGCGCTGACATCGATGCCACTGCCGCTGGCTTCGCCAATCGTCAACCGACTGCCTGGGGTTTGGATATTGCCGGTATCATCCAACGAACCGATGATGCGGGGATTGCGCTCACCCTCGATGCGTGCGGTGGACCGGGAGGAAGCGCGTTCGATCAGTCACTCATTGATTTTCTGCGCGAACGACAAATACCAGCGACGCTTTTCTTGAATTCTCGCTGGATCGAAGCGAACCTATCGCTGGCACAAGAACTGGCATCCGACGACCTATTCGAGCTCGGCAATCACGGAACGCGCCACTGCCCACTGTGCGTCACTGGACGTGACGCCTACTGTATTCCAGGGACAGCCACTGCGGCTGAGGCTACCCGCGAGGTAGCTGACAATCACCTGTACATGGCACAAGAACTGGGCGTAGAACCGCGCCTATTCCGGTCTGGAACAGCTCACTACGACGATGTCGGAATCGACATCTGCCGAGCGCTTGGCGAAGTGCCTATTGGATTTTCGATTAACGGGGACGGTGGTGCAACCTTTTCACCCGCTCAAGTCGAAAGTGCGGTGAGTACAGCGCACGCCGGCTCCATCATCATTGCTCACATGAATCAGCCAGAGGGCAATACTGCGGAGGGAATGAAACCCGGGCTTAGTCGACTACTGGATGCCGGCTTTGCCTTCACCCATCTGCCGACGTTGCCACTGTGAAAGAAATGTGCGGGCAGCGGCTTCGAGATTACTCTCGCCGTGACGTAATGCGTCACCAAGCGACTGCTCGATGGGCGTGATCTGGACGACGGACAGCGCATTATTTGTCAGATCAGCAATGTCCGTTTCATCAACTGTGCCCGCAAAAATGACGAGTGGTTTGCCATACCGTTGACATAGATCCCACACCCCAGCCGGAGCTTTCCCCGAGAGTGTCTGTGCATCGACTTTTCCTTCACCGGTACAGATAAGATCAGCTTGGCGGATTCGTGCGGCTAAGTCACCGGCTTGGGCTAAGAGACTGAAACCTCCGGTTAGACGAGCTCCCAGAAACCGCATGAGTGCCCAGCCGAGACCACCAGCCGCCCCCGCTCCTGCAGTCATCTGGTCACCGCTGACTGGCTGCTCGTCCAATCCGACGACTGTCGCATCACTCAAATGCGTCACGAGCGCATCGAGTTGTTCCACGTCTGTCGCCGTAGCGCCTTTTTGCGGACCGAATATCGCGGCAGCACCACGCTTTCCCAGCAGTGGATTAGTGACGTCACACGCCACCGTTACATCGATATCGAAGTTCGCCAATGCGGTTGCGTCAATCGTCTCGACCCGATCAAGATTTCGCGGATGCGGAGAGACGGTATCGCCGTGTTCATCGAGGAGGCGAACACCGAGAGCTACGAGCATTCCTGCTCCACCATCGGTGGTTGCTGACCCTCCGAGACCAATAATCAAGCGAGTAGCGCCAGCTCCGAGGGCGTGGTCGATAAGTTGACCGACACCGCCAGAGTGCGCAGACAGCGGATCATGAATTTCACGATCAATACGTTCAAGGCCGATGGCTTGCGCAATTTCAATGACTGCAAGATCTTTGCTCCTCACATAGTGCGCAGAAAGCGCTTCACCATTTGGACCGTCTACGGCGACGGTGATGAAATCCCCCTCTCCGATCGCCGTTCGGTAAACTTCAGCAAATCCCTCACCCCCATCAGACAGCGGAATGATTTCAGTGAGAATAGAAGAATCTGCTTCGCGGCATCCGCGGGCAATCGCTTCACCGGCTGCGCGTGCCGTGAGAGAGCCCTTAAAAGAATCCGGGGCGATTAGAACGCGCATAGTTACTCTCGGTTTCCTCTACCGCGTGTCCGTGCGTCCTCACCCCACGAATTGAACCAGTCAATCTGACGCATCAGCTGATGGAATCCCCCGCCCTCATGACCGTTATAGGGGTATACGGTCATTTCTTTGCTTCCGCGATACTCGTTGAACATGCCGTACGTAGTTGATGGCGGACACGTCGTATCCATGAGTCCAACAGAAAATAGGCCCGGAGTGTCGTTGATTCTGGCGAAGTTGACAGCGTCGAAATAGGCGAGGACGTGCATGGTCTGCTCGACCCGCGCTGAGAACACAGACAGGTAGCGGCGGATTTCCCGATACGGGTTGTCATCAGTGAGTTCAATTGCCCGACGATAGTCGCAGAGGAAAGCGACGTCGGAGGCGATTGCTCGCACTCCGTAGTGCAAGGCACTGGCCATGACGGCAAGACCGCCGCCTTGCGAAGCTCCGGCGAGAAATACTCGCGAAGGATCAACGCAGTCGAGAGTGAGCGCGGCATCGATCGCTCGGACTGCGTCAGTAATGAGACGCCGGTAGTAGTAGGTGTCCCGATCGTCGATACCATTCGTCATGAAACCACGTGCGTGTCCTGAGGACGGATGCGGATCGGGAGTATCGCCCCCGCTGCCCCAATCTCCGCCTTGACCGCGCGAGTCCATCAGTAGATGAACAAATCCGGCAGCCGACCAGTGTGGACGCTCGCCCGGTCGCCCGCGGCCTCCTCCGTATCCCTGGTAGGTGATGATGACCGGCAGGTTCGTGCGCGAGAGGAACCCTGTTGGTCCAGATAGCCACGCTCGTATCGGGTCGCCGTTAAAGCCGGGAAACGTCAGGTCGTAGTAGTCGAGGGTTTCGAAAGGGGTTGCTACCTCGGTCAGTTCTGGTTGCCAGTCGGCTCGCGTTCGCGATTGCTCGATAGTTGTGTGCCAGAATTCCTCAAAGTCTGCCGGCTTTTGAACACTCGGTCGATAGACTTTCAGTTCATCGAGATCAAGATCTGTAACCGCCATACCCTCTACTGTATGACAGCGTTAAACCATTTCGTGATCGATGTCGGATGCGTAATTGCCGTTCCGACACAAGCCGCGTGGATTGGACGCTGCCACACGTCGGCGAGCTGTTCGACCGTGTGAATACGGCCTTCGACAACGATCGGCTTTTTGATTGCATCACACACGGCATCAATGAATTCGAAATCGGGTCCGTCAGTCTTGGGTCGATCGGGGGTGTAGCCGCCGAGGGTCGTTCCGATGAGATCTGCTCCCGCGTCCTCGGCTGCCAAGGCGTCATCGAGTGAACCGCAATCTGCCATGACGGCAACACCGGGGAATTCGTCGTGGATTGCCCTACACGCATCGGCGAATGTCCCTCCCAACCGCGGGCGCGATGTGGCGTCGATAGCCACGATCGAGGCGCCTGCCAACGCACATGCGCGCGCATGCGCAACTGATGGGGTGATGTAGACCCCGTCATGACCGTATTTGATGAGACCGACAATGGGCACCTCAACCGCTTGACGCGCGGCAGCAATATCGGTCACTCCCTGGACGCGAACGGCTACTGCACCGCCGGCGACAACCGCCTGGCACATGCGAGCGGTCACTTCCGGAGTTCGTAGCGGCTCACCGGGGTAGGCTTGTGCGGATACGATGAGGCCGCGCGTAGCGGCAATAATGCCCTCGATAGTGATGTCAGTTTGATGCGTCATGGTGTACTCCGCGATAGAGACTGTCAGCGAGTTGGGCGGCACCAATGAGTGCCGCGGATGATCCGAGAGTGGCTGGGACGAGCGGCGTGTTCGCGAGAGGAGGCATGAGTTGGCTCGCGTAACCTGCCCGTAGCGGTTCCCAATAGAGGTTGCCCGCTCGCGCGAGTCCACCTCCGAGGATGACGATATCGGGATCGAAACTATTGACGAGGCCGGCAATAATCTCGCCGGTTGCGGTGGCAGCTTCTGCCAGTACTGTCCGGGCGAGTTCGTCCTCGGCTATGGCTTGTTGTTCGAGATCGCGAGCATCAGTGGCATTGCCTCCGCGAGCGTTAAACCATCGGGTCATCCCCGGCCCCGACGCAATGGCTTCCAGATGCCCGTCGCACCCACACGAGCAGCGATATCCGCGACCGTAGGGGGTAACGATGTGTCCGACGTGCCCAGCGAGGCCGCGCGAGCCGCGCACAATGTCACCGTTGAGGGTGAGTGCTCCCCCGATCCCCGTTCCGACGGCAACCATGAGAGCTGACTGAGCTCCGGTACCCGCACCGAATAGGGCCTCTCCGCGAGCGTGCGCGTGGACGTCATTTTCGATTACGACGGGGAGGCTGACGGCCTGCTCAACGATGTCCGCGAGTGGTGTTCCAGCCCATCCGGGGATGGCATCGGTGGCGGAGACGATCATGCGCCCATCCGGGTCGATCACTCCGGCACTCCCGATCCCCACGGCAATGGGGTTTGAGTCGCCGGTAGCTTCCGCTATGCGTTTGATGAGGGCAACGACCTCGTCGGCGACGTGATTCCCTCCGGTGGCAGGGGTCGCTGTTGTCCACGCGGGATCGGAGGTCACGAGGGGTTCGTCGGTGGGCTCGTCGCGCTCACTGTGGGATGGAAGTGTGACGAGCCCACCTGCGATTTTTGTGCCACCGATATCGATAGTGATAATCGAGGAATTCATGGTTACAGTATGTCGTTTTCCCGCAGGATCTTTTCAATAGCGGTGACATTATCTCCGCTTAAGGCGACAACCGGTTCAGGCATTCGATTTGAGGTGAATATTCCCATCAGCGCAAGCGCCGTCTTAAACGACCCCACGCCGGCCCCGTAGCCCGTCACTCCGCTGGTGACGGTGGCAATGCGCATGAGTTTAGCGAGTCGATCCTGCTCGGTGCGCACAGTCTCCCAATCCCCAGCTTGGTAAGCGTTCCATTGGCGTACATAGGCTGCAGGATCAATATTGCCGAGGCCAGGAACACAGCCATCCGCCCCTGACATGTAGGCTCCGTCGACGACGACCTCATGACCGGTCAAGAGAGTGAGCGGCCTGCCTGCAGCCTCGTTGTCTTGGACGAGGAAACGGAACGATACGTCATCTCCCGAGGAATCCTTAACACCGTCAATAACCCCGTCGCGTCCCAGCCGGATGAGCATGTCCACCGGGAGTTTGACGTGAACACAGACAGGAATGTCATACGCGAACAACGGCAGATCAACCGCGGCGCGGATGAGGCGGAAATGTTGTTCGATTTCCGCCATCCCACCGAGTGCGTAGAACGGAGCTGTGGCAACGATCGCATCGGCACCAAGTTCAGCCGCTACTCGCGCATGCTCGATCACCCGGTTCGTTTGCGTATCGATACAACCGACGAGGACGGGGACACGACCGGCAACGATACTCATCGTCGCTTCGATAATCTCGCGTCTGCGTTCATCGGTGGAGAACACCACTTCACCGGATGAGCCGAGAATAAACAGCGCGTGAACTCCTGCATCAATCATGTGGTTGAGCGAGCGCTCAAAGCTGGCGATATCGAAGTCACCCGATTCCGTTAACGGGGTGACGACGGGAGGGATAACGCCCTGGAAAGTTTGAGACATGGTTTTTCTTTCTAGGCTGATGACATAGCTTTTGAGCAGGGCTATGTCGTTAGGTTAAGGATTGGGAATATCTCCGTAAATACTCCGTTATTAACCTAACACACATAAGATGTCTGATATCTTATCTGACGAACATTAGCTTACGTCAGAAGATGCGACCAGCTTGCATATTACAAGCGCCCAATCGTTACAAATTGGTTACACGAGAAGAGACATCTGATGTCTGATGTATGTTACTGTTCGATAGTAAGTCGACACCCAATGGAGGGCAAGAAATGAAGAAGAATCTTCGTTTACCTGCGTTGCTAGCGAGTTTAGCTCTCGCCACGAGCGGTATCGCCGGTTGCAGCGGAGGATCACCAGACGCAACACCCGACTCAGCGGGACAAGATCAAGTGTTACGAGTAGTTCATGGGAAAGGCGGTGTCGATAAAATTGATTTCCCCTGGCTTACCGTCGGCTCTCTTCCAATTACCTTGCTGTATCAGCCTCTTGTAATTGCCGATGGTACGCTCCGTGAAGTTTCGCCCGCTCTGGCTAAATCATGGGAAGTCTCCGAAGATGAAAAGACGTATACATTCACTCTCGGAGACCAAAAATGGGACGACGGCGAGCCCGTAACTGGCTCTGACGTTGTTTGGTCTGTCAATACCGCACTAAAAGCACCGAAAGTGGCGGGTCTCTACACCGACATGTTTAAGAAACTCGAAGGCGGTATGGCTGTAGCAGACGGTAGTGCTGAGAGCATTTCAGGAGTTAGCGGCGACGGCCAAACCGTCTCCTTCACGCTTGAAGCACCCGATGTCGATTTTCTGCCAGTCATGGCACAATTCATGATTCTCCCCGAACATCTCCTTAAGGACACTGATCCACTCCACCTAGACACTGATCCCCTATGGTCGAAGCCCGTAGGAAATGGGATTTATAAGCTAAAAGAACTCAATCCTGGAAACTTCATTGAGTACGAAGTGTCCGACACGCACGAAGGACCAACTCCAACCTTCTCGAGTGTTGTCATTCAGGGATCTGCTGATCCCGTGTCAGATGCTCAGTCGGGAAAGATTGATTACTTCAACACAAATGATGTGTCCATTGTTAACCGTATGGCTAACGTTGATTCCTTTGTAGGGCATGAAGTTGAATCGCTTTTTTATCGATATTTTGTCGTAAATGTTAAGGATAATCCTCGGATGCAAGACCCGAAAGTTCGGGAAGCTCTGATGTACGCAATAGATCGCGACAGCCTTGCGACGAACGTGTATTCGGGGGTTGCAGGAGAACTCATCACGGGGGTTCCCGCTTCCAATTCCGATCTCTTCTGGAGCGGTGCTAACGAATATAAATACGATCCAGAAAAAGCTAAATCGCTTCTCGAAGCCGCATCATACGATTTCAGCCAGCCCCTGCGATTGCGTTTCTATTATGAAGATGATGTCTCACGTCAATTCATGACTGCTATTTCGCAACAGCTCCAAGACATCGGTATGGAAGTTGAGCTACTCAAGTTCCAGGGAGATTCCACAACAGAACTCTTTGAGACTCGCAACTACGACATCGCTCTGAAAGGTTTCTCAGCGTTTAGCGTCTCCCAATGGTACGGCGAATACACACTTTCGAACTTCGAGTCTGTTTTCGGCGAGCATCCGGACATGATTGCAATCAATGACCGCATGCAAAACGCTACTAATGAGGATGAGCGTAAAGAGGCGATTCTAGACGCTCAAAAGTGGGAACAGGAAAACAACTATAAGCTCCCCATGTTTACTCTTCCCAACTATATCTTCATTTCAAACCGCATTAAGACACCGGATATTACGTGGGGGAATCCTTTCTACGTTTTCGACAACCACATTGCTGAGTGGGAAATCGACAAGTAGGAAATAGTAGCCGGATAGCGAGGACGAAAAGTGACCAACTTCATTATTCGAAAACTGCTGTTGCTAGTGCCAATGAGCCTCGGAGTTTCGATGATTATATTCTTCGCTATCCGGCTCTCACCGGTTGATCCAATCAACATTATGGCCACGCCAGATCAGAACCTCTCTCCAGAAAAACTCGAGGAGCTCCGACAATCACTTGGGTTGAATGACCCACTCATCCTGCAATACCTCAGATGGTTAAAAGACGTTCTTACCGGGAACTGGGGTAACTCTATTCAAACTGGACAACCAGTTACCGAGATTATTGCAGCGAGATTTCCCGCAACTCTCGAAATTATGGGATGGGCACTAATACTATCGACCATCATCGGTATAAGTTGGGGTCTTCTAAGCGCAGCCTTTCAGAACAGCATCATCGACCATCTCGGACGATTCATGACAGTCATGGGCATTGCTGTCCCCGGATTCTTCCTCGGAATAATCGTAATCCAGGTCTTTGCTTACAAACTCGAATGGTTCAACCCCGGAGGTCGCATCTATCCTGGTGAATACACTTTCTTTGATCGAGCCCCAAACCTTGTATTGCCAGTACTAACCTTAACCTTCGGTTTGATTGGCGTTCTTATTCGCTACACTCGAAATTCCGCGCTTGACGTCATGGCCAAGGACTACATTAAGACCGCACGTTCAAAAGGAATTAGTGAACGCCAAGTCTATTTGCGCCACGTCCTGCGCAATTCACTTGGCCCCGTCCTCGTCATCCTTGTCTTTCGTTTACCAAGTTTGGTCGGTGGCTCAGTTCTCGTGGAGACCATCTTCAAATGGCCCGGTATTGGATCAACTATCGTCACATCGATCTCTTCGTCGGATTATCCCGTGATCATGATTACTTCAATGATGGTAGCTCTTGCAATTCTTGTGGCGAGCTTCCTTGTCGACGTTGTTAAGGCAATTGTTGATCCCCGCATACGGTTGAGCTAGTTAGAGAGAGTGATTTTGTCATGAGCGATGTAGCTTCGCCACTCCAAATAGAGCCCCGAAAGAAAGCTCGCCGGTTGGCACTACAACGATATTTCGGCAAGACCATCCACAATAGTCTCGCCATCGCGGGAGGTCTCCTGCTTACTGTTCTCGTGTCCATGTGCTTGCTTGCCCCACTGATCGTCTCTGCCTCTCCAACGGAGCTTGACCTCGCCAACGCAAAACTCCCTCCTTCATCAGAACATCTGCTAGGCACGGATGCTCTCGGTCGTGATGTTTTCGCACGCCTGCTTTATGGGGGAAGAATCTCCATGCTGATCGGTGTTATGGGAGCTCTTGGCGAGACAATCATAGGCGTGATCTTTGGCGCGATAGCTGGTTATTTTGGCGGTAAAATCGATACATTTTTCGTAAAGTTCCAGGAACTTCTTATGACGTTTCCGGGCCTGATCTTGACGCTCATCATGGTCGCCGCTTTCGGACCAGGCGTTTGGAAACTGATTCTCATCTTTTCCATTACCGGCTGGACCACAACGTTCCGTCTCGTGAGGACAGAATTCCTGTCCATAAAGACTGAAACTTTTATTGAAGTTGGTCGATCCCTTGGTTTACCTGTCTTCTCTCTGATTTTCCGACATATGCTGCCGAATGTCATGAGTCCCGTCGTGGTCGCACTAACAATTAATACTGCGGGATACATGATTCAAGAAGCGGGTCTTAGCTTTCTAGGTCTCGGGGTTCCCCCGACCACACCAACATGGGGCAACATGCTAAACGCAGCACAGTCTGTAGAAGTCCTCCAGAATTATTGGTGGATGTGGCTTGTTCCGGGAATCACTATCTGTCTATTCGTGATCGCGATCAATCTAATCGGTGACGCGCTTCGTGACATCCTCGACCCAACGACAAAGTGAGAATCATATGCAAAATGATGTCATGGTATCGGTTGAAAATCTCTCATTGGAGTTCGGTCCAACAGAGCGTCCAGTGAAGATCCTGCGCGATGTCTCTCTCAAAGCACGAGCAGGAAGATTCCTCACTATTGTTGGAGAATCTGGTTGCGGCAAGTCAATGACTGCTCACTCAATTATCGGGTTACAACCCGAAGGAGCGCGTATTACTAGTGGGAGAATCACCCTTCCCGAGGGTGATTCCACCATAGACCTTCTGCAACTTGAACAGTATGGAAAACGAATGCGATCCATTCGAGGTAAGCGGTTAGGGATGGTCTTCCAAGATACTATGTCCTCTCTTAATCCAGTCCATACGGTGGGAAGACAGGTTGCTGAAAAACTTCTTACTCATACTGATCTTTCCAAGCGCGAAGCACGAGGAAAGGTTACTGAACTATTCGGGCAACTGGGAATTCCATCGCCGGATGAGAGATTCGACCAATATCCTCACGAGTTTTCCGGTGGCATGCGGCAACGAGTAATGATCGCAATGGCTTTGATCAACAAACCTGATCTCCTCATCGCAGATGAGCCGACAACAGCTCTTGATGTGACAATCCAAGCGCAAATAATGGACCTTCTCAAAAGAATCGCGCGGGAACAACAGAAAGCAGTCATTCTCATTACGCACAATATGGGGCTCGTTGCCCAAGTCGCTGATGAAGTTGCCGTAATGTACATGGGACGTGTCGTTGAGGTAGGCCCACGTGACGAGGTGTTTCTCAATCCGGCTCACCCATATACTCGAGCACTCATGGCATCAGTGCCCACTCTCAACATGCCTCGGGACACTACGCTAACCACCATTCCTGGTTCGACTCCCATGCCGAGTGAAGTTGGTTCAATCGGGTGTAGCTTCACCTCCCGTTGCCCATTCGCAACTCCTGAATGTCTTGAATGGGAAAACAACGATGTTCCGGTTGGGCCAGGACACTTTTCAAAATGTCGACTATCCAAACAGGGGATATAACTATGTCCGATCAGCATCCTCGTTCATCAACTACTCTGCCTTCTGAAACACTTCTTTCAGTGCGAGGGTTGACCAAGGCATTTCCAATATATGGGGGCGTTCTTAGACGAAAGGTTGGTGAAGTTCGTGCTCTCTCGGATGTCAATATCGACGTTCCTAAAGGAAAAACACTCGGAATTGTAGGTGAATCGGGTTGTGGAAAGTCCACATTTTCTCGTGTAGTAAATCTTTTAACACCTCCATCGAAAGGGGAAATGCTCTATAACTTCGAAGGCACGACAAAAGAGTTAGCCTCCCTCAATCGCAAAGAACGATTCCGGTATCGTGAACTCGTGCAGATGGTGTTTCAAGATCCTTTTTCAGCGTTTAATCCACGCCAACTGATCGAGACAGCCTTTCACGAGCCTCTTCGCGTCCACGGCGTGAAGACAGCTGGCGATCGCGAAAAGAGAATCGAAGAGGCTTTCGATATGGTTTCGCTGCCCCTCGACTTCCTAAATCGGTTGCCTCATCAGCTGTCAGGAGGACAACGGCAACGTCTCTCTATTGCGAGAGCTCTATGTATGCGCCCCGAATTGATAATTAACGATGAGCCGGTCTCAGCCCTTGATGTTTCAGTCCAAGCACAGATCCTCAACTATTTGCGGGACATTCAGGAAGCACAAAACCTAACCTACATATTCATTGCACACGATTTAGCGGTAGTTCAATATATGTCAGATGAGATCGCCGTCATGTATTTAGGGAAAGTAGTAGAGACATTTGAATCCGAAAATCTTGAAGAGTGCCTACACCCCTATACGCGAGCACTAATCTCGGCGATCCCTGAACCAAAAGTCGACGGACCGAAGCGTGAACGTATTGTCCTTGAAGGAGAGGTCCCTTCCCCTCTAAATATGCCAGAGGGATGTCCATTCGTTACCAGGTGTCCCGTGAAAGTTTCAATCTGCTCTGAATCCAATCCAGCATTGCAATCAGTCAAACCTAAACACCAAGTCGCTTGCCATCTCTACAAGCAATAACATAATCGCAAGAGGTTTCGATGAATATTACATCTAAATACTTTTTTCTCGACGGATCACTCGTTAATCATCATCGACTCACAAATGTCGATCTTCACGTAACGCAATTCGAAAAGGATACTGATAACTCCCCATTCTTTGGCGAGGACTACTTCAATGCTTCACAACGTAAGTGGGAAACCAGGTTCGACAACTCTTACCCAAATGTAATTTATGACGATGAAGAAGAGATTTTCAGACTCTATTACACGCTCTTCTTAAAAGACGGACACTCCGAGCAAACACCATTGAATCAACGAACGTTACTCGGATACCGACCCTTTTCACGCGAGGTTGGGCTATGCTATGCCGAGTCTAAAGACGGTATCGAGTGGAGTAAACCCAATCTGAATTCCGTGTCCTTTGATGGTTCGAAAAATAACAACATAATTGCCCGAAAAGCTCATGGTACCGGCGTTTTTCTGGACCCTGCGGAAACTGATCGATCACGCCGATACAAAATGGTCACGAAGATGGACTTTGGAACTCAACTGGATTATATGGCTGTCGCCTTTTCCGAAGATGGAGTTCACTGGTCCACCCCTCAGCCATGGGTCGACCATAATCCGCGGGCCGACACTCACAATTTCCCTTTCCGTGACCCAGTTACGGGTAGTTTTGTTATGATTACCCGTACTTGGAATAATGGCATTCGCGTTGTCTCAATATGTGAATCAGAAGATTTCATTCACTGGAGTAAACCTCGAGAAATTGCCAGAGGAATTGATTCTGGCAGTCAAATATATGCAATGCCTGTCTTCACTCACGCCGATCTTTACTTCGGCCTTGCTGCGATGTATCACGACGGAGATACCACACTCCCAAATCACGACACTGTTGATTTAGAGCTAATGTATGCGACAACCCTTGATCATTTCGATTTTGTTGACTTCGGACATCCGATAATACCCCGTGGGCGAGGAACTTATCCTCAATCTGATTTTGATGCTGGTTGCATATTCGCTTCAAGTCCTGTGAAAGCAGGTGATTCCGTGTGGTGCTACTATATGGGTGGGAACGGTCTCCACACTCAGTTCCGCGAAACATCATTCGCGCGAGCTAAAGTTGATCTCGACAGACTCGCAAGTTATGCACAGAGACATCCCAACTCACCCGGAACGCTAGCTACCAACCGGCTCTTCACAACCGGACCTCAGATCAAACTTCTTGCCGACGTTGACAACGGTAACGTACATTATCGACTGTTGAACGCCACCACATTGGATGTCATTGACGGTTTCGATTACTCAGATTGCACCCCTATCCGAAAGTCAGGATGGAACAAGATCGAGTTTTCTGATAAGGATCTTGGCGCATTCAAGGAACCATTCTGCATTGAATTCAATTTCCATGATGCAAAGTTGTTTGCTCTGTCCGGCGATATTCTGCTCCATCGAAAGAGCTAGTGTTTCTTTTCGCTATTTCGCGGATAGACGCACATGCACGCTCACAATTCGAAGATCTCAGTTTCTCACCGTTTGTGAGCTTAGCCGCAAGTTTCTAGCGATTTTCCTTCATCGGGTAAAATATCGTATTGGGACACCTGTTCAAAGGTTGAATCGTTGCTACCTCTCGATCCTTGAGTTATTCGAAGTCCGAGTATGGATTCATTGACGTAGTAGCATACTTCCCAACCGGTATGAGAGGCTGTGAGCGATGGAATCCGATTTTACTGAACTCGTACCATTATCAGTGCTTGAGGAGCGTGCCGACAGTAACATGATCGTAACCAGTCTCTCTCGGTCACGATCAGACTCGACCATGGATGCGATTAAGGCTCTTGTACTGAGAAATAATCTAAAACCTGGAGACAGTCTCCCTACCGAAAGTACGCTTTGCAAGGAGCTAGGAGTTTCCCGATCTTCGGTACGCGAAGCAATTCGGAAACTTGAGGCACTAAATATCGTGTCAGTTGAACACGGGCGTGGTACTTTCGTTGGTTCTTTGTCTCTGGATCCACTGGTTCAAACCTTAACCTTTAGAGCTACGCTACCCGGCCACGGAAACTTTAAAGCTCTCAGAGATGTTGTTGAGGTGCGCCGATACATCGATTTGGGATGCGCCGAGCAAGTTGTGAGCACTTTTAAAGGTACTCAACAACCTCATCTGCAACAGCTCGTAGACCAGATGATTGCACAGGCCGAAAAGAAAGAGATGTTTCTCGAGCAAGACATCGAGTTCCATCTCGGGTTGCTATCCAATCTTCCAAACGACATCATTAAACAGTTGGTGCAGGCATTATGGCTGGTGCACATGGCCGTAATACCGCAAATCGGCTTAGAAATTGCCAGCGAGCTCGAGCCCACGGCATTTGCTCATCAAGCGATTCTCGACGCTGCTATAGACGGCGATATCAATGCGTATCGAAAGGCTGTAATTGCGCACTATGAGTTTTTAGAAGAGATTTTAGATTCGCATCTTAAATAGGGTAATGCTGGATGATAATAGTTAACTCCACTAATTCCGTAGCGCGAACTCAACCTCAACTTCAACCGACGCGTCGCGTGGCAAAACGGCAACGCCCACTGCGGAGCGCACGTGTAAGCTACCGAAGATCTCCTGATACAGGTCTGATGCACCATTGACAACAGCCGGCTGACCGAAGAAACGCCGTGAGGACGCCACGTAACCCGTCAGCTTGATGACGCCTGCAATATTGTCGACACCACCGGCAACGTCGGCGGCCGCAGCGAGGGCGTTGAGAGCGCACTGTTTGGCCGCTTCGTAGGCATCGGCCGGTGAAGTGTGGTTTTCACCCACTCGCCCAGTCGCAACCATCACTCCATCGCGCAGGGGGACTTGACCCGAGGTGCGGACGGTATCACCAACAATGAGTGCCGGAGCGTAGGAGGCAATCGGGGCGACTACTTGAGGAAGTTCAATACCGAGTTCTTCTAAACGGGCAGATACGCTCATCACGGCTCCTTTGATCGTGGTCACGTCGCTTCAACGTGTACGCCAAGAGTACCAGTGTCCGAAGCGAATCAACCCGACCCGTATCACCTACGCCCGTAGGGGTAGACGGGTCGATACCTTCCAGTGTTGGATGGGACTATGAGTTCATCCACCACACCGCTAATCTCCGTGTCCGAACTGGCCCGCTCCATCACCGACGAGAAAACCATTGTCCTCGACGCCACTGTTGGTGCTGCGCCCACCGATCCGCATATTCCTGGCGCTCAAATGGCAGATCTTGACGGAGCGTGGAGCGACCACGACTCGCCTTGGCCGCATACCAAACCACAGGTCCCGGTCCTCGAAGCTGAACTACGCCGACTCGGGGTGCACGCAGATTCGCACGTCGTCATTTACGAACGCAATGAACTGTTCGCCGCACCGCGTATCTGGTGGCTTCTTAAAGCGTTCGGCTTCGATAACGTCTCCATCCTCGACGGAGGATTGTTGGCGTGGGAGAACGCTCATCTTCCTACGACGACAGAACCCACCGCCTCGCGTGACAAAGGTACTGTGTCACTGAATCCGCGGGACGACATGATTATCGATGAAGAAGCGGTTTGTCAGCACCTAGCTGCGCAAGATCGTCGGATTCTCGATGCTCGCTCGACCGCTCGTTTCGAGGGGCGCGAAGCTGAGCCGCGCCCCCATCTGCGCTCCGGACACATTCCCACGTCGGGCTCCGTACCGTACACGAGTCTTCAGCGAGACGGCTGGATACTCTCGGACGAAGAACTCCAACGGATTCTTGGTCCACTCATTGATGAGCGGCCGATCGTTACTTCGTGCGGCTCCGGGGTAACCGCTTGTGTTATTGCCCTCGCCCTCGACATCATCGGACGCAAAGATGTCGCCGTTTACGACGGTTCGTGGGCGCAGTGGGGACGTGAGGACGGCCCTGAAATCGCCACTGGCCCAGAAAAGACGGTATCGGCGCACGAAGAATCGTAATCGATAGCTCACACGTTCTCGCTCCGATGGACCAACGGCCAACCACCACGCCATATTCATCACTAGACTTGTAAATACAAATTGGGTGAGGAAAAGGAAAAGGTGTGGGCAGTAGAACACTGCGGATCGGTGTTGTTGGTGCCGGGGCACGCGGCGCACTCCCGCTCCGTGCGGAGACACCCCACAATAATGCCGAAATTGTCTGCGTTGCAGAACCATCTCCACACGCGCATGAACGTGTAACCCGAGCACTGAAACGCGAAATCCGCATCGTTTCATCCCACGAGAGCTGGACGAGCAGCGAGATTGATGCTGCTTTCGTCCTCTCCCCCGACGACACGCATGAGGACGTGACCTGCGACCTGCTCACTCGCGGTATCGCCGTATACCTGGAGAAGCCTCTCGCCATCACTGTCGAGGGTGCGACCCGGATTCTACAGACCGCCTACGAGACGCAAACTCCCCTGTACGTCGGCCACAATATGCGGCACATGTCAGTCGTTACGATTCTCAAGGAGGTCGTCGACTCTGGAACAATCGGTGAGGTTCGAGCGATTTGGTGTCGGCACTTTGTCGGCAACGGAGGCGACTACTACTTCAAAGATTGGCATGCGCAAAGAAATCGGGTAAACAGTCTCCTCCTCCAAAAGGGTGCGCACGATATCGACGTCATGCATTGGCTAGCTGGAAGCTACACACGTAACGTCGTCGGCATGGGGTCATTGGGGGTGTATAACACCGTTGAGTCCCGCCGCGACAACAGTGACGAACTCATGACGGAATGGTTTGACTACGGGGCGTGGCCACCGGAGAAACAACAGAATCTCAATCCCACGATCGATGTTGAAGACCTCTCAATGATTCTCATGCAACTGGACAACGGGATTCTCGCTTCCTACCAGCAATGTCACTACACCCCCGACTACTGGCGCAACTACACGGTGATTGGAACTCGCGGACGAGCCGAGAACTTTGGAGACACCGGGGGCGGAGTTGTCCGCGTATGGTGTGATCGAGTCACATACGATCCTCATCCGAGCATCGAGATCCCCATCGGGGATGACGCGGGAGGCCACCAGTCAGCAGATCAGCGAACCGTCGACGAGTTCATTGAGTTTGTGCGGAACGGCACCCCAACCCAAACGTCTCCGATCGGCGCCTGGTACGCCGCTGTTACCGGTGCCGAAGCAGCGTATTCGCTTCGACACGGCTCGATTCCCCGCACCATCACCGATCTCCCCAGCGATCTCGTGACGTACTTTTCCCAACCCGCCAGCCCTCCAACAGTGAATGAAGAACCATGACCGCACTAACTAACAAAGCCCGCACTCCACGCATCGCCGTATGCGGATCGATCAACTACGACACCGTCTATCAGCTCCCCCATCCCCTCGAAGCACACACGAAAGTTCGAGCTACCGCCCGAGACTTCGTCCTCGGCGGTTCTGCGGCAAATACCGCAAGCGCCATCCGACGACTGGGAACTGACGCCGACCTTATCGGCTTTGTCGGCGACGATCACTACGGTTCGCGTTGTCTCAAGCGCTTGCAGAGTAACGGAGTGGACATTGCCGGCGTTGCGGTCGATCGACAGACTTCGACAGGACATGCCACGGTGCTGTTATCGGGAAGTGACAAACGGATCGTCACGTTCAATTCAACGAGTGGGGTGTGGAAACAACCGGCGACAAGTACTCAGATCAACCGCATCCAAGACGCGAGTTTCGTCCATTTTGCGTGTCCTGAAACTCCGTGGTCCGTATCTTTGGTGCAAGAAGCTCGAGCGCAACGGATTCCAATCTCGGTGGAAATTAATGGTCGTCATCTACCGCATCTGACCGAGCACGCCACGTATGCGTTCCTGAACTCGTCCGAGCTCCACAGTTTGATTGGACTACGTCCCGAACATATTCCCGATTTTGCCGCTCTTCGCGACACGTTGGGGTGCTCAGAACACTGCTCGGTTATCGTCACCGACGAGGATCGCCACGTGTGGGTTTACTCCTCGACGGCACCTGCACTTCAGTTCCCCATCAAACCGGTTCGGCCAATCGTCAATCGCAATGGAGCGGGTGACTACTTTAACGGCGGATTCCTGTGGGCAACTATGCGCAACTATGACCTCGAAACCCGCGTGCGCTCCGGACTAGGGGCCGCCCGAAATCGTCTCGCTGGTGCGTGGTAGGACGCGAGACGCAAAAAGAATCTGCAAAGTTTCATCCGAATCGTCCAGATCCACGAGATTGAGTTCACGTATCCGCCCGAGCCGATATTGCACTGTTTTGGGATGAACGACCAACTCTTCAGCACAACGTTGAGTATTACGTCCCTGTTCGAGATAAGTCACCGCAGTATCGAATAGTACCGGGTATTTCCGGTGAAACGCCGTGATGCTACGAGGAATATATTCTCTGATTCTCCCCATAGCCTCGGGTGTATCAAACAACTTGAGTATTCCGAGCTCGGCGTAGACCATCGGCTTGGAATACCGCTTCAGAGTCTTTTGAATGTCCTTAATCTGTTGAGTTTGCTCTCGCAATGTGCGTAAGTCTTGCAGCCCGCCGACGTCACTGATCCCAGCCACATAAGGACCAAGGTCGTCGGGAAGGCATTTCGCAAATCTCTGCGCGGTGAGAGCTTTCGCTCCCGGAGGAATATTGAAAATCATCGCTAGACGATGCCTAGCAACATGGAAAACGGAATTCGCGCATACATCTTTAAGGTAGTTTCTAATTCGCATCACATCATGGTGATCGTGGTCGGCAGAGCCATCAATCTGCGCAATTCCTGTATTTTCTTCAGATGCCGGTAACAAAGTAACCTGTACCACTTGGTAGCGTGGCGAGATTCCTAAACCAAGTACGCGGAGGATTCCCTCAAGATTACGCGGCTTAAGTTCTTCATTTGTCAAAAGCTCATCGACAAGATTATTGCGATTGAAATACATGAGATTGTCGAAATTTCGTTGACTCAATAATTCGATATGCAAATATCGGGCAATGTGTTCGAGTGCAATAACAAGCTCCTCAGACTGATCTGTAACTGAATGAACGATCAACTGGCACATTGGTTCGGTACCCAAGTTAATGGGAACTACGATCCGCTGGCTTGACTGTAATCTCGAACCACGGTGGGCCATCGTTTGTACGTCGAACGCAAATCCCGCAAAATTATCGTTAATCTGCCGCTCCTCTGAAAGAACATACTCGTCGCTCGGCTCCATGACGGTCGTCAGCACTTGTTGATTCGGAATATTCTCGATGGTTAAGTCATGTCCGACCAGATCCGCGCAGTACGCAAGCGTCTGTTCGAGAGAATGATCTTCCAATCGCCATTGGTCGAGGACGACATTCATACGGTAATGCCGATCGAGCAGACTTGCTTTATGGTGTACCAGTGGAAGAAGCGCCTCCATAATAATGTTCTCGTAACGTGCGTCTCGATCAATCGCTATTACCGGCATGTTGTACTTGTCGCATGCATGAAGGAACCCGCGCGGGGCTTCGCTCACTAACCTATCTAGCTTAATGATGATCGCGGAAACGGATGCTTTCGACATCTGTTCGATAAATGAGTCGAGCGCACTGTCGTCAAAACCTGCTAAAGCGAAATAACTGGTGAGCAAAACAGTTCCCGGCGCCAGCCAAGGGGCGAGATCCGGCGCTTCAAGGACGTTCAGCTGTTTGACCAGATTGGATAATCCCGCCTGCCCAACAAGAACTCGCGATCCCTGGAGAGATGGAAGCTCCAGCATTTCACTCACTGACATCGGAACAAACATCGAAGACCTTATCTATCAGGGATAAGAAATCGTAAGAAGTTTATCTTCTTTGCGGTCGAATGAGAAAGATCGATGCACCTATGATGGCGCTGACTTCACAATGCGAGGCCGACACATCGACCTCCAACACAGAAGGATCTGAGGTAGCAATGTGGCAGTGGATTGCGAGCATCACCCCCATCGTGGTGCTGTTCAGCTCCATTGCTTTTTTCCGAATTCGCATTCCTATTGCCGCATTAGTCAGCCTGGCTACCACAATCGTCACCGCGTTAATCCTGGGGACTTTTTCTTGGAGCAATACAGAAATCAGTATTTCTTCTGGTGTATCAGCTGCTATCTCTATTCTCTACGCAGTGTGGCCCGCGATATTCTTCTACGAATTCATGCGAGCCAGCAATTCTTTCACCATTCTCAAAGATGCTGCAGTCAACCGGAGCCAAGACGATCTCATTCTCGTGTTGTTCTTTGGGTGGATTTTCTCCAGCTTCCTCCAGTCGATCACCGGCTTCGGGGTCCCGGTTGCCGTCTGCGCTCCTTTTCTCATCGCCCTCGGTATTCGACCTGTCCCCGCCGTTACTCTTACACTCATCGGTCATGCGTGGGCCAATACCTACGGTACGCTCGGCATGGCATGGGACGCGCTTGTTGCGCTGGGTCCTGTCACAGCGCTCGCAGAAGCCTCTTTTATGTCAGGCATTTTTCTGTGGCTGGTCAATCTTACCGGGGCATTGCTCATCTGCTTCCTCTATGGACGTTGGGACGCACTGCGTCACGGCTTACCATTCGTTCTCGTCATGTCGACAATCATGGGGGGTGGCCAAGTTGTTGTCGGTCAGTTTAACCCGACAATCGCGGCTTTTGTTTCCACGTCTCTTGCCCTTGTCTTTGCACTGGGAGCATTCCGCTTCAACGTTTACACCCGAGCCTGGTCGTGTATCTCACCCATTAGTCAAAAGACGAGCACCGTGAACAATCATCCCCAAATTAGAGACATCACAGTTGCGATAGCACCATTCATCTTTCTTGCGCTCACGTCAATCGTCGTATTCACAATTCCTACCGTGTCACACGTTCTGTCAGGCGTGCGCATACTCGACCTCCCTGTCTTTTACCACGCTGGAACAGTACTCACACTTACTGCTATTTTTGCGCTCGGCATCCTCTATATGACTCGGAAAATCGAACGGCGGGCATTCCACCAAGCATCAACAAACGCACTGAACAAACTCATGGGCACATCAGCTGGAATTATCCTGCTCCTCATTATGGCCCGACTACTCTCTGTCACCGGACATATTGAAATTCTCGCCCACGGAGTTGCCAACGTAGCCGGATACGCCTATCTTCCATTCGCCGCTCCCATCGGCACATTTGGCGCCTTCATTACCTCGTCAAATATGTCCTCGAACATTCTCCTAGCCTCCTTTCAACACGAGGTTGCCAGCAGGCTCTCCATACCCCCAAGCTTCCTCCTTGCGGCGCAAACCGCAGGGGGAGCTGCCGGCGCAGTAATCGGCCCCTCCACTATTCTTCTCGGCGCCACCACGGCAGAAGTCCAAGGGCGCGAAGGAGAAATTTTACGCCCACTTCTCATCGTCAGCATGGCTCAGGCAATCATCGTCGGAATCGTTCTCACGGCATGGGTGGGATTGTCATGATGACGTTATCGGTCACCAAAATGTTCAGCCCTTTCCCGGACTTTTCCGACAATTTGACAATCCATTCCGTTTTCGCATCCGGCTTTAATCTCTTGGACTGTAGCGGAAAGATCATCTGGGTGAGTTCGAGTAATGATGCCGGCTACCCTGCATCGCTTGGAGTTGGTCTCGAGCGCGAGCGCAACTACGCACTTCCAATCCTCTCTCTCATCAAGGCGGGAGACACCGTCGAAGTGGAGGTCGGTGAAACAACAACCCTCCGATTCGATACCTCTGCGGCGCTTACTATTAATGACTCAACAAGAGAAGAATCAACGCTACTTCCAACAGATCTCGTTGTCTCAAACCCGACGTATGAGATAGCTATTGCTGATGCCCTCACCCGGTCCACGAGCGAACAACCCAATGACTATCCTCGAGTCACCGCTACTATTGCCGGACATGTTCGCCAAGCGATACGCGCAGCGATACAGGACAATCTCTCCGAATGCAGCCTCGCCCTGCGCCAAGTCATCGGCCTCGGCTTCGGCTTGACTCCCAGCGGTGACGACACCGTTATCGGAGCCCTCGCCTACACGCGGCTATTTGCTTCCAACGCCTACCGTTGTCTCGCTGCTGCCGTCAGTCAGCTGGTTGATCGCACGACGAGCATTTCTGCCTCCTATCTCACGCTCAGTAGCCAAGGCTACTTTTCCCACCACATATCACGCGCATTGCGCGGTTTCTGTGGCGATCCGTCGAGCACAGCTCTCACCGATCTTTTTGCGATGGGACACTCCTCCGGCGAAGACACCGCTCGCGGAATTCTCCTCGCGCACCAAACTACTCATCCCTAACCCTTCGACTACTCAACAAAGGAGTTACCATGTCAGAACAATCAGGCCTCAAGGCTCGATTCAAGAAGATGGGGCCAGCGGCCATTATCACCAGTGCTTTTATCGGGCCCGGCACGATCGTCACAGCTTCTGTATCGGGCGCAACTTTCGGTTACGCACTTCTCTGGGTCATCTTGCTCGCAGTTATCGCCCTAATTGTCTTGATGGAGATGTCGTCGAGAATCGGTATAGCGGGCGGCAAGAATGTTATCGAAGCCGCAATCGACATGTTCCCCTCCAGTATTGTCTGGAAACGCTTCGTACAGATCATCATCGTTGCCGGGACACTAGCAATCTGTTTCGCTTTCGAAGCAGGCAATATCGTCGGGGCATCCGCAGGTCTTTCCGACTTCACCCACATGCCGCTCTGGGTTGCGGCAACCATCACTGCGGCGATCGCCGCAGTGACCGTTTTCCTAACGTCCTACACGATTCTTAGCCGAATCATGCAGTTCTTCGTATCAGCGATGGCCCTGCTGTTCATCATTACGATGATTGCCGTTCTCCCGTCTATTCCTTCTGTTCTCGGTGGACTCGTTATCCCAAAGATTCCCGAAGGCGGCGTCATTAACGCCCTCGCTCTCGTCGGCACTACCCTCATCGGCGTCAATCTCATCCTCCATTCGATTACTTCCCGTGAAAAATGGGCTGGTAACGGAAATGTTAAGAGCTCCATTAAAGAAGCCCGTTTTGACATCATGTTCAATATTCTGATCGGCGGCCTGATCACCATTTCGATCATTATTGTCGCGGCAACCGTGCTCTATGGAACCAATGCCGAAGTTAAGAGCCCGCTCGTCTTTACCAAGTCGCTCGAACCAGTACTCGGCTCCTGGGCGCGCGTCATCGGTGACATCGGACTATTTGCGGCCGGCTTGTCCTCAGCTATTGCAGTGCCGTTTACCATGCGAGCAATCCTGTCGAAAGTCTTTAATACCGAGGGTGGAATTGCCGCTCCCTCACTGCGTATTCTCGGTCTGGTTGTTGTTGTATTCGGAGCTGGCCTCGCGATCTCCGGAACCTCACCAACGCAGATCATCATCTTTGCTCAAGCAACATCCGGATTCATTCTTCCTTTCATTGCTGCACTGCTCATCGTGGCTGCCAACAATAAGAAGGTGATGAAGGAATACATCAACAAACCCTGGCAGAACGTCGTCGGCGGAATCGCCGTTGCCCTCACATTCATCCTCGGAGCATGGGGCCTTTACAACGTTGTGCTCCGCCTGATTGGAGGTTAAACCCATGCGAGAAGCTAACCGTGTTGCGATGGAGAAGATGCTCGCATCTGACCCCGTCCTCGTCGATATTATCCCCGCGCACGAAGCGATGCCGGAATTGAAGAAGAATCTGTTCCTTCATGCCGGACCCCCGATTGCGTTCGATGACATGTGCGAGCCCATGAAAGGCGCGGTTATCTGCGCAGCTCTCCACGAACACTTGGCAGATTCACCAGAAGAAGCGGAAGAACTCGCTCGTTCCGGTGGAATCGAGTTCGATCCGTGTCACCATCACCGAGCGGTTGGTCCGATGACCGGATTGACCACGTATTCGATGCCTGTGTGGGTGGTTGAAGATCGGAACACCGGTCAGCGTGCCTACTGCAACATTTCCGAGGGCCAGGGTGTCGGTCTGCGTTTTGGAGAATACGGACAAAAGACACTTGATCGACTCGACTGGATCGAGGAGGTCGCCCAGCCAATCTTCCAGAAGATTCTTAAGGAAATGGGTGGCCTTGATCTCGCGCCACTTATCGGACAAGGTCTCGCCATGGGCGACGAGCTTCATATGCGAAACCTCGCGTGTACCGCCCTCATCATTAAGACACTTGCCCCCGGCATTGCCGATCATGCCGGTGAACACACCGCAGACATGATGCGATTCATGGCCGTAGGGAACGATCAGTTCTTCCTCAACTTGGCCATGCCCGCCATGAAACTGGCAGCCGATGCCGCCGACGGCGTCACAGGATCCTCCGTCGTCACCGCCATTGCACGCAATGGCGTCGAAGTCGGAGTTCGCATCTCGGGGCTCCCCGGACGGTGGTTCACTGCACCTGCACCAATGGTCGATGGTCTCTACTTCCCCGGAAGAACCGAAGCGGACGCTAATCCAGACTTGGGAGACTCCGCAATCATGGAAGTGGGAGGTTTGGGCGGATGTGCAATGCTCGCTGCACCCGCAATTGTCAAGTTCATTGGGGCTTCCAGTGTCGATGTTGCCTGGCAGACCACTCGCAAGATGTATCAGGTATGTCTGACGGAAAACCCGAAGTATCAGATCCCGATCCTCGATTTCCAAGGATCACCGTCAGCGATTGATGCCGCTCTCGTTGTCGAAACCGGTATTACGCCGACCCTCAACACTGCAATTGCGTCAAATAAGGCAGGGGTCGGGATGGTTGGGGCAGGTATGTCCACTATTCCCGTCAGCCCATTTGAAGATGCGCTCCTCGCTCTCGCCGACGATCTTGGAATCTAACTCCCGTATGTGAAGGACAGACAGATGCTGAAAAATATCATTAAGAAAAACTCCTACTACGACTCCGCAACACTTATGCTTTTGACGAGCAAAGTTGCCCCCGAAGTGGGAGGTTCTCACAACATTGCCGTCATGATGGCGTCAGAGATGAATAAGGACCTCATGCGGAACTCGGGCCTCCTCACCGAAGAGGGTGAAGCGGCTTCTCCCAATGACCTAATCTTCGCAGTTAAAGCCGATGATGAGCAGACTGTTGATGACGCAATTGAGCGCGCAATGGCGATTCTCGATGAGAAACAGTCGCAAAAGAAATCGACATCACCCGGGAAGAACGTTTTTGACACCACTGCCGAAGCCCTTGAGCAAAATCCCGATGCCCAACTGGCAGTCGTTTCTCTCCCCGGAGCGTTCGCTCATATCGAAGTGAAACGCTTGCTCAAAGCCGGTGTTAACGTCCTGCTGTTTTCGGATAACGTATCCATCGAAAACGAGAATATGCTCAAGGATCTCGCCATCGACAACGGCTTGCTCATGATGGGCCCCGACTGTGGTACTGCAGTTGTCAACGGCATTGGTCTCGGGTTTGCCAACAAAATCAAACGAGGAAATGTCGGCATCGTCGCTGCTTCAGGTACAGGGTTACAAGAAGTCATGACACTCGTGTCGAACTTCGGTGGTGGCGTGAGCCAAGCGCTCGGAACAGGTGGCCGCGACCTCAAGGAGGCAATCGGCGGGAAGATGATGCTGCACGCTCTCGACATGCTGGAGGCAGATGCGCAAACTGAGATCATTGCTATTGTGTCTAAACCGCCGTCAGCCTCTGTGATTGAGAAACTGAAAGAGAAGATTGATTCTCTATCGAAGCCGGTAGTTGTCTGCCTGCTCGGGGATGATTCCAACCTCCTTGGCTCCACCGACGCAACAGTTGCGCACACGCTTACCGAGACTGCGCAGATCTGTCTGAACCTCGCTGCCACACAGGCGGGATCGGAACCGACCGCTATCGCTCAGCGCCCGGACACCGAAAGCATCGTTGAGGAAGCACGGACGGCTCTGAACGATGAGCAGCGCTTCATTCGCGGCCTCTACTGCGGTGGAACACTGTCCTACGAAACTCAGCTCGTCCTCGCCGACGAACTCGAGATGCCGTACTCGAACGCCCCGCTCGACCACGACTACGAACTGACAGATGTCACTGTGTCGAAAGCGCATACGATTCTCGATCTCGGAGATGATGCTTTTACCGTAGGTAAGCCGCACCCGATGATCGAACCGTCTTTGCGCGGCGAACGACTACTTCAGGAAGCACTCGATCCAACGACCGCGGTTATTGTTCTCGATATCGAAATCGGTTACGGTTCCCACGATGAAGCAGGACAGATTCTCGCCGACGAAGTGCGCCACGCGCGAGTTGAACTCGAAAAAGTCGGTCGTTCTGTCGCTTTCTTTGCGACCGTTTGTGGCTCCTATGAGGACTACCAGGGTTACGACAAGCAAGTTCAGATCCTTGAGGATGCCGGCATCACCGTATTCGAAACGAATGAACACTGCGCACGTGCGGCTGTCGCAGTCGTTAAGTGAGCCCTGCTCACACAGAAAGGAAACAGATTGACAATGCAAACGACTTCACTATTTGAGCAGGATCAACTCACCGTCATTAATCTCGGCCTCGAAGTATTTAACGATGCGGTCAACAAGCAAAACGCTAGCGGTATCCACATTGATTGGCGCCCGCCAGCCGGTGGAAACCTCCGTCTCATCGAAATCATCGAACGTCTCAAGGAACTGGGATAGCGATGATTCGCGAAGCCAACGAACTCGCGCTCGCACGCATCAACGCTGCGGAACCAACGCTCGTTGATGTCGTGCAAGCTCGCGACATTCTTCCCGAGGACGACCAGGTGATTTTTCACGCGGGACCACCCCTCGCATGGGAACAGATGTGTGGCCCGCTTCAAGGAGCGATTCTCGGCGTATGTGTCTACGAAGGGTGGGCTGCTGACCTTGACGAAGCCCGTCAGCTCGTTGATAGTGGCGCGGTTAAGCTCCGTCACAATCATTCGGCAAGCATCGTCGGACCGATGACGGGCATGGTTTCCCCCTCAATGCCTTTAATTAAAGTGGAGAATCGCGCTTTCGGGAACGTTGCGTTCTCGACATTCAATGAGGGAATCGGCAAGGTGATGCGCTTTGGTGCGAACGATGCCGAAGTCCTCAATCGTCTACACTGGTTGGCCGAGGAGTTTGGCCCAGCGATCAAGGCTGCAATTGCTTCGGCCGGCAGTATCGACCTGCGCGTGATTATCGCGAAAGCAATCGCAATGGGTGATGAGCTTCATCAGCGCAACATCGCTGCTTCGGCGCTTTTCTTTCGAGAAATCATGCCTCACATCTCCCGCACATGCACCGACCTCGATGTCATTGAGCGAATTTCATCATTCCTTTACACGAATGATCAGTTCTTCCTCAATCTGGCGATGGCTAGTGCGAAAGCATCGATTGATCCGATCAAGAATATCGAGTACTGCACGCTCGTATCCGCTATGTCTCGAAACGGCACAAACTTTGGGATCAAGGTATCCGCTCTCGGTGACCAGTGGTTTGAAGCTCCTGTAGAAATGCCCCAGGGACTGTATTTCCCTGGTTTCACTCAGGAGGATGCCAACCCCGACATTGGTGATTCAGCGATCGTTGAGTGTGTTGGATTCGGTGGGATGTCGATGGCCGCCGCTCCCGCCGTCACCCAGTTTGTCGGTATCGATGGCTCCGAGGCCGCTTACGACATCACTCACAAGATGTTCACCATTACCGAAGGACGATCACAAACCTACACGGTCCCAACGATCGATTTCATTGGTATTCCCGTCGGCATCAATATCGTCGATGTAGTTGACTCGGGGATTCGCCCCTATATCAACTCTGGAATTGCCCACCGGGAGCCCGGAGTTGGTCAAGTGGGAGCGGGTGTCGTCTATCCACCAATGAAATGTTTTGAGCAGGCTCTTGAAGCATTTGCCGACAAGTATTCAAAAGATCTTGGCTTGTAGTTTGACTGTGAACGGAGAGAATTCATGTCTAAAACTCTCGTAATCGCGGTAGGTGGCAATGCCTTACCTACCGTCAACCCGCGAGATACGTCTGACCTTGAGCGCATGCTCCAACCGGTCATTGATTTTGCCGAGCAGGGAATGGATGTTGTCCTGACCTACGGCAATGGCCCGCAAGTGGGTGTCATTTACGAAGGGATGCTCGATCTTGCGCAGAAACACTCGGATATTTCTGAGATCCTTATGGCATCAACAGGCGCGATGAGTGAGGGGTCTATTGGCTCCCTCATTCGATTCGCACTGAGAAACATCTGTTTGGCACGCAATAAGTTCTTTAAGGTGACTACAGTCATCACTCACACGCTTGTCGACCATGAGGATCCCGCTTTCGATAATCCGACAAAGCCGGTCGGACGCTTCCTCTCCGAGCAAGAGGCGGAGAATATGCGGGCAGAGGGACGCACTATTGTTGAGGATTCAGGAAGAGGGTACCGCTGGGTTGTTCCTTCCCCGAAACCTCAACGAATTCTCGAGTTCCGATCGATTCGGACGCTGATGGATGCCGGCCATATTGTCCTTGCTTGCGGTGGAGGAGGAATCCCGACCATACGCCACGATAACCGAGAAGAGACTGTGGAAGCCGTCATCGATAAGGACGCTGCTTCAGCGCTTTTGGCTCACGAACTGAAAGCAGATTCTCTCTTCCTCTTAACCGGTGTACCGCAGGTAGCAGTCGACTTCGGCAAGCCGACGCAACGCTGGGTAGACCATATGAGTCGGGACGAGGCTCTTGCCCTTATGAAGGACGGCCAGTTCCCTGCGGGTTCAATGTTGCCAAAGATCGAAGCGGCATTGAATTTCGTGGAGAACAACGCGAACGGGGAGGCTCTCATCACCAGCATTGATTGTCTCGCTGAAGCGTTGGCGGGGAAGACGGGAACTCGGATTACGCTGAATTAGCATCTCACGAAGACTCAGAACAAGTCGACGTGCGCTTACTGAAGTGAACTAATCCAACGTAAGCGCACGTTTACTTTCTGCATGTATACTCTCACCCGTCACGGGATCCGTAAATGCCAGACCGTAGGCCAATAGCTGGAGGTCGGTGAAGTGACCGGTACTCTCGCGGTCATAGGGTGCCGCTTCGGCGCCCTCAAACAGTGAATCCCCAACGATCGGGGCGCCGAGCCCGGCAAAATGCGCCCGAATCTGGTGGGTGCGTCCCGTCACGAGTTTCGCTTCGTACGTCGCGATGTCGAGTCCGTTAACTCTCCGTGCTGGCCCAATCTGGCGAATAAGAGTCTCTGAGTTCGGTTCCCCGTCGGCAAACAGTGCGCGCATGGCTCCCGGAGGTTTGTGGATCCGTGCGCGGACTCGCAACCACCGGCTACTGGGGCTCGCACTAATCCGCGGATCAAGCGGATGATCGGGGAGGACGGGCGCGATAACGCGGTACAGTTTTTCGACTTGACGCTCGGCGAAAAGCTGCTGATACGGACGTCGGTACTGCGGTTGGAGTGTGGCGAGGACAAGACCGGCGGTGGCGAGGTCGAGTCGATGCGCGGTGACAATGTCATCGTTGCGTTCTTGACGGCGTAAAGCCACGGTCAGGGTTTGAGCAACGTACTGGCCTCTCGGCATGATGGATAATCCATGCGGTTTGTCGGCAATGAGCCAGCGATTGGTGCGCTGCACAATCGGGATGGAAATCGGCTCGGCAGGTTCATCGGGGATCGGTCGATACATCCACACGCCGCGTCGGATAACAGAGGCCGGAGCAGTTGCGCTCCAGGGGCGAGCGTGCGCATCAACGATGTCTCCCGCAGCGAAGAGCTGGTCTAACCCATCGGCTTCAATCGAGGGGTAGCGCGAGAGAATCCAGTCCCGTAGATCTCCGTTTAATCGCGGTGTCCCAGCCGGGTGCTCAGTCAGCCGCTTCGGATGCAATCCCGCTCGAGCTGGCGGCAGTTGTTTGTGTTTTTTCGCACGCGACACGGGTGGTTCACTCATGGGATTCGCCCCTCAAGGGGATTCTCGTAGTGACTGTCGTTGCTCGGCACGCCCCGATTGTAGCGCGCCTCGTACCGTAGCGGACAGGAGGTCGGCGTGGGAGCTTAGGCCACCTCAATGGTGGTAGCCCCGCGTGCGACGTCAATCATCGCCATGGTGCGTAGCGCCGTCGTGACATCCTCATCGCTGGCCACCTCAATGACGATTTCATCGACACCAGCAGATTGAGCAAGAGCAAAGAGTGCTGGGGCACCCACCGATGCCGGAGTCGCTACGACCATATGTGCTCGGGAGTTCCGCACTGCTTGGAGCATGTCGTCAGTGATCCCACCAAATGGGATTTCGATCCGGCGTACACGGGTACTGCGCACCGCACTCGTGGCTTGCTCAACAGTCCTCACGCGGACTCCCCAACCGCCGACGATTCCTTGGGATACGACATCGTCGAGTGCGCGCAATAATCTTGGGTCTAATAACTGCTCGCGTGAAGTAAGGTACAGGGTCAGTGTTTCTACCGAGCCGGCATACCGTTCATTCAAGGCCCAGGCACCGATTTCAACGAGGTCGGTATCAACTCCGCAGCCAGCACCCGTCACGACATGATCGGGAACCCCAATCAAACCGTTGACAGGTAATAAGCCGAGCGCAGCGTGGAGCCGCGTCGCCGTCTCACGTTCCACGCGTGGTGATACGCGCACGTTCACAGTGGCGAACGAGGCCTCGAGAGTCGTATGACAGCGCATAACCCATCCCCAAACACTTTACAACTTCTTTACTGTCTAAGGGTGATTATATATCCAGACATGGATAAACAGGAAATATTATTGACCAGAGCTTTACCTTTAGAGTGTTTGGTCAGATCATTACCTGTTTCGTCGAACAACACCGAAGGTCAAAGTAGCCGCATACGCCGTCCACAGTGCATAGGGAGCAAGCGCTATTCCCCGGCCCGTATTGACCCGCCATACTCGTCTGACCAAGTCTGCCGATGAGGTCGCCAGTAACGACCCCTCGACAACTGCCCCTGGAAGATTCTTACGGTTGAAGAACACGCACGGCCATGCTGCATTGAGCCCGAGATTAACCGCGAGTGCGGCAATGAATTCACTCTCCTCGCGGGTGAGATCCGACGTCGCCGTGTCGGTTGATACGTCCGAAGGATCTGCTTCCCCAATATCAGCGAGGGTCAATGCGCTCATCAGGGCTATATCGGCATAGAGAAAGCTCCACGCCACGGGAAATAACCAGCGCGGAGGCTTCCACGCCGGCTGATTGAGACTTCGATACCACGGCGAATTGACGGCGGTGAAAGCGCTGCCAACCGTTGCGGCAGCTGTGACCAAGCCAGTTACTCCCGCAAAAATTCTCCGCCACCGCCACGGTTTGATAAAAGAAGCGGTCGCCGCATATGCCTCGTCGATGTCGTCGAGGCCGCCGGGCGGTTCGCCGACAACCTCCCGAAAGTCTCGCTCAATCACCACCGTGTCATGAACCATGCTCGACAATAGAGGTTCAGCGAGATGTCGATCAACCGGTGTAAGAAGCCCAATAATCCAAGCCGCGGTACGCGCATTCGCTATCGGCGCGGTCCACACCGCTCGGCGCCGCAATCCGAAATGGTCGATGTAGCGAGTGAGCATCTCGACATAGGACACTTCTTCCGCGCTCCCAATATCGAACAGGCGCGACTCACTAATCGGCGCGGATCCTGCGCTCTCCAACAAATACAGCAAGTCCTTTTCCGAGATTGGCGTAATCCGATTATGCATCCAGCTCGGGGCCACAATCACGGGGAGTCGCTCGGCCAAATGCCGGAGCATCGCGAAAGATGAGGACCTTTCTCCAATGACGAGACCAGCAGAAAGTCCGACCGTTAGCGCGCCCGATGAGGCGAGGATTTGGCCGACCTCTCGCCGGGATTCCAAATGCGCTGACTTTTCCCCCAGGGGAGCAAGCGCACCGAGAAACACAATACGCTCAGTTCCGGCCCGCTCAACGGCACCTGCAAAAATCTGCGCCATTGACCGTTCTTCTTCGACAAACTCTCGCTCATTCCCCATCGAATGAAGCAGATACCATGCGACCGATACACCTTCGAGCGCAGCCTCAACATCAAAGGCATTGTTCGCATCGCCCTCAACGACGTAAACGTGTCCGGGATGACAACCTTCCTCGCAGTCAGTGATCAATGACGCCCACGGCATCCGGCGTGCCTTTTGTGCGCTCCGCACGAGTACCTTGACGCCCCAACCGTTACGAGCCAAAATTCCAACGAGTTTACTTCCGACATAGCCCGTGGCTCCAGTCACCAACGCAGTTCGGGTTGTCATGGTCAATCACTCCCTCAGGTGATAATGAGCGGCAGAATGTACAGCATCGACATTGACCAGGTGAGGTGGATGATGACGCATTGATCCACCCTTCCCCACCGATTTCTCGCCAGCGCACACACGAAGCCAAGCGCAAATGCGGCCACAGTTAATAAAACAATGCCGGAAACCGCCGTAACCAACGCGTAGAGACAGGCGCTCACCCACACCGCGTGCTTACGCGGAAGGTCACGGAACAAAGCTCCACGAAAATAGATTTCTTCAGCACAGCCGGTTGTTGCCGTAATAATGGTGACCATAGGCAAAGCCCCAAAGCGCGCGTGACCCAGCAGATCCACGACGGGATCACGCACAATCGGCAGATAGTCAACGACAAAGGCCCCGGCTATAAAGATCGCCGCTAATGTCGCGCCAACAATAAATCCAGACAATGCGGACGGAAGAAAAGGCGCTCGATGCCGAGCGTCGCATTCACGGAGCCAACCCCATATTCCGCGTTCCTCGTGCGTTATCCATGCGCCAAAAAACCAGGTGACGCCCAGGAGCGCTGTGAGGACGTAGAAGAGAGTTGAACCGGCGGGTAGATGGGTAGAAATTCCGAGGAAGCCGGCCCCAATGAGGAGAGTCGCGATATGTAGGCCGCCGTGGAATCGCGTGAACCTACGCGCTTTCTCCCTCACCTATCAGCGCAATGCTTCCATGACTCGCACGCCGTCCAAGACCCGCAGGTAAGGAAGGGGATCGATATCGAGATCGAGGACGTAATCCGTCAGCTGATCTCGCACGACTCCGAGTAACTTTTCCACGTCCCACGGCTTCGAAAAATAGTGATCCAACTTCGCTTGATTGAGCGCTCGGATGGTGTCGTCTTGGTCAGCTTGTCCTGTTACTAGAACCTTACGAGTCAACGCTGTGCGATCGTCATCATTCATTTCGACGAGGAAATCGACACCTGTCTTGCCTGGCAGACGATGATCGGCGAGGACGAGGGCGAGAATATCGCCGTCCTCATCGACTTCACTCACCACATCCCACGCGTCCTCGACAGTATCTGCCACCTCAATGCGCACATCGCCGGCAATTGGTGCGAGGTCGCGTTCGAGAGCGTCACGAACTTCAGGTTCATCTTCGAGAATCAGGATTGCGAGTTGCATGAGTTCCTCTTCTTTCGCCGGTCTTGTCTTTACCTTATGGGACGGGATTAGCTTCCGCGTCGCTTTCGCCTTCTTCTGGTCCTGCAATCGGGAGGGTGACGGAGATTGCCGTTCGTCCCGGTTTAGATTCGATGGTGAGCACGCCGTCATGATCATCCACAATCGAATGCGTAATCGACATGCCCATTCCCAGTCCGTAGCGCACCTGCCCGCCCTTGGTCGTGAAATGGGGCTCAATAATGTGCTCAATATTGTCAGCCGCGATACCGGGTCCATTGTCGACAACAGTGACGCGAATATGCGCGGGATCCGGCTGTGATGTTTCCACTCGAATCATGGGTTTGGCATGCCCGCGAGCGGGCAGAATTATGGCGTCAGTCGATGCCGGATCAGCTTGCTCGGCTAGCTTTTCATCTTCGGCTTCGATCGCTTCGGAGGCATTGACCAGCAGGTTTGTCCACACTTGTTCGAGTCGTGCCGGATAGCAGCGAATATGGGGAATGTCCCCGTAGGCGCGTTCAATCTTGACCGAGCGCAATCGATGAGCCGTCAGTCGCAGAGTGTCCTCAATGTTCTCGTGCACGTCGATATCCCCAATGGGAGCCGAGTCCGGTCGCGCATACGCCTTGAGGGACGACACCAGGTCGACAATGCGGCGCGCCGCAACATTCGAGTTTTTGACGCTCCGACCGATGTGCGCAGCGGCCTCAACCACCCGCATAGGTGAGTGTTCTGGCCGAAGTGGGTGCCGACGACGATATGAGCGGTCTTTCTTCAGCAGAGCTTTGATACCAATTTCGTCGGTGAGTTCGGCGGCAACCAGCCGTTTCGCCATGTCACGGTCACCCTTGGTTTGTTTCATTACTTGTCGCACGAGTCGCCGCTCTTCCGATGTCGAGCGTGCCGGCGCATTCAGCGCACGATTCAACGTTCCTTGCGCGTCGGCAAGCTCAGGTGTAGCCATCAAGATGGTGTCGAGATCATCGCCGATCTGCTGGCTGGCGCGCTGCAAAGCCGCTACGGGGTTATTGAGTTCATGCGCGATTCCAGCAGATAGCTCGCCTAACATGGCGTATTTGGTCTTCTCGACGAGCTGTTCTCGGGTAGCCCGTAGTTCTTCGAGGGTTTTCTGAAGCGTTTCTCGTTCGCGCTCCAACTGTTCGGCGAGTTCGTTTTTCTCAATGTGCAGGTATTCGGCGCGCACCAACCGCTGCGTCAGCGCCTGAATCGCAACCACCGCAAGGTTGGCGGACGTGTCAGGAGACTGCTGGAGGACGAACTCGAGCTGTTCGAGCGATAGCCGAACGATCTCTGCTTCGGTGGTCGTTGTCGAAGTAAAGAGGGCGCGTTGCTGGCGAGCGAGCGAAATGAGGCCAATCAAAGGACCGGAGGTCGCGTGATGCAAGAGCACGTCCCCAAACTGCGACGACCGGTGGAGTGCAACGGAGCCACGCAAGACGAGATACACCCCATCCACCGATTCCCCCTGCTTCGTTAAATCAACTCCTTCGGGAACGATCATGCGAGGCCGAGGGCCGAGAATTTTCTCGATTCCCTGGAGGAGGAACTGTTGCATTTGTTCGCCCGGCGAATCGAGTCCGTACAGGAGATCTCCCCCGCGAGGAGCATCATAGACACCGTCGGCTTGGAGCGCGTGGGTGATTTCCGCGTTCGGCATCCACTTGAGTAACCACCGATCGACACTCGCATCAACCTGTTCAATGAGGGTCGGCGCAGTCCACGGACTCGCGATAATTGATACAAGTTTCCCCGAGTGAATCGCTTGCCACGTGTCGGTGTGTGTTCTTTGATCGGTCAAGAGCACGAACCCAGAATTGGCAAACTGTTCATGCGCGGATAGTTGACTAATGTTGTCATCGACATGGCCGAGTCGAGCCGACAAAATAATGGTCGGAACCAAACAGTTCGTCGCTTCCGGACAGGTTTCATCCGCCGCCTGCAACGCGCCCTCGAGACCAAAGACAACCTGCACGTCACAGTGGTCGAGGGAAGCGTTGAGTTGTTCGGCAGCGAGGAGTGCGTAGTCTTCTCGATCGTTGACGAGGACAAGCACGTGGAGGCCGTACTTGCCTGCGCCTGCTTCTTCGGGGGATGTACTCATGTTGGTGTCGCTTTACACAAGACCAAGTGCCGACCAGAAGACCGGCATGACGAAGGCGAGGAGAATGACACCTGAAATACCGACGACTAGTCCCGACTTCACCATTTCGGGGGTGGTGATTTCACCCGTCGAATAAGCGATGGCGTTTGGTGGCGTGGAGATCGGCAGGCACATACCGAGTGAGCATCCGAGGGCGAGGACAACTGCGATTTCTGCCGGCCCAGCCGCGAGTGATGCCCCCAGTCCCATACCGAGAGGAATGAGGAGGTTAGCGGCTGCGGAGTGCGAGATGACATTCGACATGAGGAATCCGATGCCAGCCAGAACGAAGAGGAGCAGGGCGACGGGCACCTGCGCCCAGTTAATGGATTGAATGAGCCATTCATCGAGTCCTGAGGATCCTACGCCGATACCGAGAGCAATACCGCCGGCAACTAGCCACAAAACCGGCCAGTCGAGCGCTTTCAGGTCATCTCCGCTCATAACTTGAGTCACCATCAGGAGTACAACTGGAATGAAGCCAACCGTATTTGAGGAAATTCCGTGTAACGGTTCGGTCATCCATAGGAGGATCGTCAAACCACCGACGATGTAGAAAATAACGGCATTGCGGTTGGTTTCAAACTTGGCGCTCAAATCAATTTCGATCTTGAGGTCTTGTGGGATGTAGGCAAAGGCCAACCACAGCCAGGCGAGCGCCAGAACAATGATCATGAGCGGCACTGCGATAATCATCCACGACACGAAGGTGATATGGATACCTTCGGCTTGCAAAGCGCCGAGCGCGATGGCGTTGGGAGGTGTGCCCACAGGGGTCCCGATACCGCCGACGTTGGCGGCGATGGGGATGGACAAGGCGAGACCGGTACGGGGTTTTCCTCCCGGGAGCATGGCGAGCACTGGCATGAACACCGCGAACATCGTTGCCGTAGTTGCTGTGTTCGACATAAACATGGACAGCACCGCAGTAATGAGCATGACACCCATGAGGGTCAGCCGTGGCGACGAAAGGAAAGGTCGTAACATGACGGCGGCTAGCGCTCGATCGACGCGGTATTTCGCGGCCCCGTCGGCGAGCATGAATCCGCCGAGGAAGAGAATAATGACAGGATTCGCTAAAGCGGCAAAGAATGTCGATGACTTCGGAGCTTCTGCCGCCACCGGGAGGATGGCTTGATCGGAAATCAATAGCACTTCCGCCATGATCACCAGGACAGCAGTAGCGGAAAGCGGAATAGCTTCGGTCACCCAGAGCATGATGGCGGCGAGGAAAATGCCGAGCATGCGTTCGCCCACGGCGTCAAGGCCGGGCACGTCGATAATGAACGGCAGGATGAAGCCGATGGCTGCCGCGATTTGACCAAAGCGCTGGAGCTTCGTTGTCTGCTGCTTCACCGCAGGTTTCGGGGCGGGTGCTTTCTGACGCCGTTTGACGCGCGGTTGAGCGGAAGCCCGCGAGCGCGGCGGTGTATGTGCTGCCATCGTGTCTGATCGTCCTTGATTGAAGTACTGCAAATTCAGGTGTGCGTGTTTAGGTACACGAAACCGCCACTAGTGTAACTCAGCTCACGACAGCTCAAGTGGGCCCTAAGACTGGCGTTTGTGCCGGTATTTTGCCCCTTTGAGCGCAATTGATCAGGGGCTCACCACATTTGTGGTGAGCCCCTGGGTGCGGCTGTTGCTGCCGCTCGTGTTGTCTATCGATCGATCGATACGATGAGGTAGATCGCGTAGGCGAATCCGAGGATCGCCGTGGCGAATCCGCCGGTGATGGTCAGAGCCGCGCTGGAGATGGTCGCGCCGACAATCGTCAGAGCAGCGGCAACGATGAACAGTGCGACGAAAATGTACGTGGCAAGAAGTTCGCGGTTGTGGAATTCACCACGGGTAACGAGTGCATACTGCGTGGGCAGTGAAACTATCGAAGTCATGTTTCTCCTTGAGATGAGGATTGTGAAGTCTGTATGGAGCGCCGATTGATTTGGGCGCAGCGACGCCGGATGAGCTCGGTCTGTTTTAGCTGGGCCGGACGTTCCGTTCAGTGACGCGGTTCGTTCGTCAGTGCCTCACGGACAAGTGCCTGTTTCGGCGTGTGGGCAGGTGACTGTGTCATGGATGGCGAGATCAGCGCAGGGTGTCGAGACGCAGATGCGCAGTTGGTTCGACATGTGCTGAGCTCCTTATTCAATCTGCAGGAGCTTCGGTCCGTGCTCCTGCACGGACGTTGTGCGTTACTGTGTCGCCGTATTCAATTGTTCATACATACAGGGCGATTAGCAAATTGTTGAGGCAATTGTGGCGGGGTAGACAAAACCGCCGTCCTACCGGAGTTTCGGTAGGACGGCGGTGGAGTGAGGGTCGGAGTAAGGGGAATGGCGTGAGGGAGAGTTATGGCGCTACTACAGAGACATATCGACGACTGCCCGACCGCGAATCTTCCCGGCTTTCAGGGCTTCGTAGCCCTCACCGGCCTCGGCGAGCGAGTAGTGCTGGGAGACGATCTCCTCGTAGCGAATGATGCCGTCGGCCGCCATGCGCACGACTTCGGGCAGATCCTGCCGGGTAAGCGCACCGTAGGTTCCAAGAATCGACTGTGAACGGCGTACCGTGCGATTGATTTCGACTGCGGCTGTTTGCACACCGGCCCCGAGGCCGATGGGGACCATCCGGCCACCGTCGCGCAGAGCGTCGAGCGCTGCCGTCCATGTCTCGGGTCGGCCAAGCGCTTCGAAGGCGACGTCAACGCCGCGACCGTCGGTGAGAGCGAACACTGCTTCATGGACATTCTCGCGCGCTGAGTTGACGACATCGGTCGCGCCGAGGGCGCGCGCAGCTTCAAGCTTGTCGTCGGCTACATCGATAGCAATAACCTGGCGAGCGCCGAATGCGCGGGAGATTTGAATGATGTTCGATCCGACGCCTCCCGTTGCTACGACAGCAACGGTTTCTCCGTAGCGCAGGTCGGCACCACGGCGAACTGCTCCATAGGCGGTCATGGCCGCGCATCCAAGAATTGCTCCGGCGACTGGATCAACGCCGTCGGGAGTGGGAGCAACAGAGGTCGCGGGAATAACGCAGTACTCTGCCAGACCACCCATCGAGTACATGGCGATCTCTTCACCGTCGAGGGATTCGAGTCGAGTCGTCCCATCGTAGAGTTTGCCGCGTAGACGGTTGAGATCGAAGAACGGGCCGCACAGATCATCGCGTCCCGAAGCACACGCCTCACACTGTCCACACGGCATGAGGAATGCGCCGGCTACTTTTTGCCCCACTTTAAGTCCGGTATGTTCGTTGCCCTCACCGAGCTCAACGATTTCACCGGCAACCTCATGGCCGAGGACGCAGGGTAGCGGAAAGGCAATGGCACCGGAGATGACGTGAAGATCTGAGTGGCACATACCGCACGCAGATACCTTGACGAGAACTTCTCCAGCCTTTGGGCGAGGAGTTTTGATTTCTTCGACCTCAAGACCCTTGTCGTAGTCGCGAAGCACCGCTGCTTTCATCGTTTGAGGGACATGTACTGACATTTCGACTCCTTGGAGAGAGGGCTTAACCGGAGGCAAGATTGTTGAATTGTCCGTCTTTGCACTCATTTCAATTTCCGGCATGCCACTACTGTAACCCCCCCATGTGGCACCTGTCTACCTATTTGTCCTTACATTTACTAAATGTGTTGGAGATCACATAACGAGTAGGTGTGTTAATCAGTTTCGGTTAGCTCCGCCGCGAAGAGCCTCGTACGATGAGTAGCGGTTCCGTTTCAATATCGGTCTGTCGACGCCGAGCTGAACGCGTACGATCCGTAAGCTGAGCGAGTGCCGCTTGCGCCATGTCGTCAAGACGCTGATCGATTGAGGTGAGGTCAAGTGTCGCCGTTCCCGAAAGATGGGTGTTGTCGAATCCGGTGACACCCACGTCTTGTCCCGGCCTCAATCCAGCCTGATGAATCCGGATGATTAACTCGAACGCAACGACATCGTTATAGGTCACCACCCCGGTGTTGGATCCGTATTCGTCCAGTATCTCGCCGATAGGATCCGTTTCGTCGCCTTCCATAATGAACACAGCAATGTCTGCTTCTCGCCCCAGTGCGGTCATCGTCGCCCGGTATCCACGGATCCGTTCGTAACTCGTATCCCCCACGATGTGACGGGCATACCCGAGATAGACAACGTCCTCATAGCCCTGGTCGACGAGGTGCTGAGTTGCCATTTGGATTGCGCGAAAATCATTGGTGTGAACAATGTCGACGCTCGGGGGAGCTTCGTTATTCGACACGAGACAGACGGGAAGTTGCTCCCCGAGGGCACGTAATGTTTCGTGGTCAATCAAAGGCGAAATGAACGCGATCCCATCAACGCGCATCTCGCACATTCGCTCCACGGCTCGCCGCTCGAGAGCACCGTCGTAAAAACTCACCATGTGAAGCGTCGTCAGGCCACGGACATTCGCCGCTTTCGTAAATGCTTCAGCGAACTCCCCGTAGAAGGCATTGTCGAGCGAAGGCAGAATGAGACCGAGATTTCTCGTCGACCGAGATGCTAACGACTGGGCCGCCGCATTGGGCAAATAGCCGAGCTTTTCAATCGCTGCGAGCACAGCTGCCCGCCGTGCGGGAGAAACCCGCGGATCGTTTTGAATGACAAGCGAAACGAGCTGGCGAGAAACGCCAGCTTCACGGGCTACGTCACGTTGAGTTACCGCTCTCGCCATAGCGCTAAGCGTACCGGTTGCTCAACTCACGCAGTAGGTCATAAGCCCAATGATCTGATCGATCGTGATCCCAAGTGAACGATAGAACTTGGTAAAGTGGAAACGGTCAAGAACATAAGGAGTCTGTCATGCGTGTGTCGCCGTCATACACCGCCTCGTATCGGTTAATTATTGATGAAACCCAAATCAAAATCTCCCGCGTTGTCGATCTCATTTCCGAAACGGGCGCTGCCATCACCGGCCTTGACGTCGCGGATTCCGATCGTGGTGAGATCATCATCGACCTCACGTGTAATACCCGCGATTCTGCCCATCGACGCGACATCGCCAAACTTCTCAAGATGACCGACGGCGTCAATCTCACGTCCATCTCCGATACGACGTTCCTCGCCCACGTCGGCGGCAAGATCGAAGTAGATCCCAAGATGCCGATTCGCAACCGCTCCGACCTCTCCCGCGTCTACACACCAGGCGTGGCCCGCGTATGTCAGGCAATTCACGACGCCCCCATGAAGTCGCACTTCCTCACCATTCGTTCGAACTCCGTGGCAGTTGTTACCGACGGCACCGCCGTTCTCGGCATGGGCGACATCGGGCCCGAGGCCGCGCTTCCGGTGATGGAAGGTAAAGCCGTGCTCTTTAAGCAGTTCGGAGGAGTCGATGCGTGGCCAGTCGTCCTCGACACCAAAGACACCGAGGAAATCATCCGCATTATCAAAGCAATCGCTCCGGGCTACGGTGGGATCAACCTCGAAGACATCTCCGCCCCGCGATGCTTTGAGATTGAGGCTCGTCTACGTGACGAATTGGATATTCCCGTTTTCCACGATGACCAGCACGGAACCGCTGTCGTTGTTCTTGCCGCTCTTCTCAACGCCCTCAAGGTCGTCGATAAGAAGATTGAGGACGTGCGCATCGCCGTCTCCGGTGTGGGCGCTGCCGGCACCGCAATCATCAAACTTCTCCTCGCCCAAGGCGCCAAGGACATTGTTGGATACGGACGCGCGGGGGCACTGGCGGCCGACCAAACCGAGGGAATGAATCCCGCACGTAAAGAATTGGCCGAGATGACGAATCCTCGTTTAGTCCACGGTTCGCTCAAGGAAGGACTCAAGGACGCCGACGTGTTCATCGGTGTTTCGCACGGCGACATTCTCCAGCCCAAAGATCTCGAAGTCATGGCTGATCGAGCGATTGTTTTTGCTCTTGCTAACCCCACGCCAGAAGTTGATCCAATCGGTGCCGCGAACTACGCGGAGATCGTCGCGACGGGACGCTCCGACTTCCCTAACCAGATCAACAATGTGCTTGCGTTCCCCGGCCTCTTCCGCGGTATTCTCGACTCGCACGTTAAGTCGATTACCACCGAACTGCTACGCGTCACCGCAACCGCGATCGCTTCAGTGATCTCGGAAGATCAGCTATCGAGCCACTACATTATTCCCGGTGTCTTTGACCAGCGCGTGCCACGCGCCGTCAGTGCCGCCGTGAAGAAAGCGGCTCAGAAGCTACCGAAACATGAGATTCCGGTGCAAGAGCACACCGATAACTAGTCCCGCTAGTCGGCTAACCCCACGCGGTACGCTGAGGGCATGATAGCCCTCTCTCCTAGCGCGTGGGTAGTGCTGGCTTTCGCCGCTTTCTTCGTCGGAATATCCAAAACTGCTCTTCCCGGACTTGCCACCTTGTCGGTGGCGATGTGTGCTGCGGTTTTGCCGGCAAAAGAGTCAACGGCAGCGATGCTTCTCATTTTGCTCGTTGGAGACCTTGTCGCGATTTGGACCTACCGGCACGCGGCAGATTGGGAAACACTTCGCCGCCTCATGCCTCCGGTCGTTGTCGGAGTCGTGTGCGGGGCCGTATTTTTGCACCTCGCCAACGATCGAGTGATGCGCTTTTCAATCGGTTGGATCCTGCTCGCACTCACTGCACTGACCCTCATATTGCGGGTTCGGGCCTCGCGTCACAACGTCGCTCATGACCCGCTGAGCTCAAGGCCGGCAGCATCCTCATCGGCGCACCTCATGGCCCGCATCGGTTACGGAAGCCTTGGTGGCTTTACAACCATGGCGGCCAATGCGGGCGGCCCCATCATGTCACTGTACTTTCTCTGGTCGCGGCTTCCCATCGTCACTTTCCTGGGGACAACGGCGTGGTTCTTTTTCCTCGTCAATCTCGTAAAGCTTCCGTTCTCTGCGGCCATCGGCCTGGTCGATACCCGGCTTCTTCTCCTCGCTAGTGTTCTGGCACCGCTCGTACTTCTCGGCGCATTTCTCGGTCGTGTATTGGTCGCACACATGACCCAACAGATTTTCGAGCCACTCATCATTGTCTTGACGATCCTCTCCAGTGTCTACCTCGTGTGGTGATCGCTCACGCCACCCAACTCTGCGTCGAGATCATTCATCCGATGCGTCCACGCGCCCACAAGGAACTGAATATGCGAATGCGCCCGGCGGTGAAATGTAACCTTACCGCCGGGCGCATTTTCATCCGCGAGATTTACTCCTCGCGCTCAAATGTCATGGTTGCGCCATACGCGCCGGAATCAGACGGCCAACGCGTGGTGATCGCCTTGCCACGCGTGTAGAAAGATACCCCTTCGGGTCCGTGGATATGGCGGTCTCCCATAAGCGAATTCTTCCAACCGCCAAAGCTGTAGTAGGCAACCGGGGTGGGGATTGGCACATTGACACCCACCATTCCGGCCTCAACCTCGTGGGTGAAGCGGCGCGCCATACCCCCGTCATTAGTGAAAATAGCCGAGCCATTACCGAATGGAGAGGCGTTGACGATTTCAATCGCTTCTTCGTAGGTTTTGGCCGTGATGATCGTGAGAACCGGGCCAAACACCTCGTTGGTGTAGAGCTCATTATCGAGCGGACAGTTGGTGACAATTGTCGGCCCGATAAAGTAGCCGTCTTCGAAGCCGTCCACAACGAGATCGCGCCCATCGAGAGTCACGGTTGCTCCGGCCTTTTCAGCCGAATCAACGAGACCGATGATGCGTTTCTTCGCTGCCGCAGAAATGACCGGCCCCATGTCGGTACTTTCGTCCATGCCGGAACCAACCGTAATATGTCGGGCTTCTTCGGCCACGAGGTCGGCTAGCTCATCTTCAATTCCTCCGACCGCTACCACTACGGGAAGGGCCATGCACCGTTCTCCCGCTGCGCCGAATGCGGCCGCGGAGATATGTTTTGCCGCGAATTTGAGGTCGGCATCGGGCATGACGATGGCGTGGTTGTTTGCACCGCCGAGAGCTTGCACGCGCTTGCCGTTCTTCACTCCGGTTTCTTGCACGATGTGGGCAACTGGAGTTGAGCCAACAAACGAAATGGCGTTGATTCCCGGGTGAGCGAGGATTGCTTCAACCGTTTCTTTCTCGCCGGCAATGACGTTGAAGAGGCCGTCGGGCAATCCGGCCTGTTTGTACAGTTCAGCGGTGAACAGAGATGCTGAGGGCGTTGGCGTAGCTGGTTTGAGAATAAAAGCGTTACCGGTAGCGATTGCCAGCGGGTGCATCCACATGGGAACCATCGCCGGGAAGTTGAACGGGCAGATGCCAGCAACCACGCCGACCGGCTGACGCATGGTGTGGATATCGACACCGGTCGAGATGTTGTAGGACATTTCCCCCTTCAGGGCGGTATTGATGCCGCAGGCGAAATCGAGAGTTTCACGTCCCCGTTGAATCTCTCCAATAGCGTCCGGGTAGGTCTTACCGTGCTCTTCGACAATGAGCTTCGCCATCTTGTCCTGGTTGTCGAGCAGAAGTTGACGCATGGTGAACATGATTTCCACTCGCTTCGCAAGGGACACTTCGCGCCACTTTTTCTGTGCCTCGGTAGCGACTTCAACGGCGTAGTCAAGATCCGCCTGGGAAGCGAGCGGGAGTTTCTTATCCACTCGTCCAGTAGCCGGGTTATCGATATCAAAAGTACCGAGCGGCTGTCCTTCGTAGTACTCGCCGTTGATCCAGTGTTTCAATGTCTCCATGACAGCTCCTCGTTGCGCTGGTTTTCTCGTGCTGAAGTCCGACAAAACCAACTGTAGCGCGCCTGGCGACCTTTGTCAGCACAAAGTAGGACTTTTGGGCATACATCACTAAAGTTTCACGTGTTTTTCCCCACGAATTCGCCTAATCATTCCTGACATGACTCAGTCACACCAGATCCTCAGCATCGCCGGCCGTTCCGCAATTCACGCGGACACAAACGAACGCCAGGCACGAAGCCTGGCGTTCGCGGTGTGAGGACTACAGCACCCTCACAGATTGGAGACGTTACTTGGTGGCGTCAGCAACGAGCTTGGAGCGAGTTTCATCATTCTTGTACACCTCTGCGGCGTTGTCCTTGGTCACGATGACCGGGGACAACAGGAACGACTTAACCGGATTTCCCTCGACTGACTCGTACTGCTCTTGGTCAACGGTGACACCGTCGACGGAGGGCTCTTCACCCTTGGCAAGCTGGCTGGCGAGTTTGGAAGCTGCGACAACGAGTGCTCGAGTGTCCTTGTAGATGGTCGAGTACTGAACGCCCTGAGCGACAAGGGTCACGGATTCATCTTCGGAGTCTTGGCCGGTGACCACCGGACGAGGACGCTGTTCACCAACGGAGGTAAGAACGGCGCGAGCGAGCGTGTCATTGGGGGAAAGGATACCGTCCGGAGCTGCGGTGCCGGTGTAGGTCGATGCGAGGAGCGAGTCCATGCGGTTCTGCGCGTTCTTGGGATCCCAGCCCTGCGTTGCAGCCTGGGAGAATTCCTTTTGGCCGGAGCCGACAACGAGTGTGCCGTCATCAATCTTCGGGGTGAGGACTGACATTGCGCCGTTGAAGAACTTGAGGGAGTTTGCGTCATCGGGGGATCCCGCGAATACCTCGACCTGGTAGGGTCCGTCACCCTTTTGTTCTTTCAGACCGTCAAGCAGGGCCTGGCCCTGGAGTTCGCCAACGTGGAAGTTGTCGTAAGCAATGTAGTAGTCGATGTTCTTCGTGTTGGTCAGCAGGCGATCGTACGCAACGATCTTGATGCCAGCCGCGGCAGCCTGGTCGAGCTGCGAACCGAGCTGTGAGCCATCGATAGCGCCGATAACAAGTACCTGCACGCCCTTGGCGATCATCGAACCAATCTGGTTCTGCTGTTCAGAGACGCCGCCGTTAGCAAACTGAATGTCACACTCGGCTTTGAGCTCTGCGCACTGTTCTTTGAAGATCGTTTCGGCCTCGACCCAGTTCTGCGATGTCTTCTGCGGCATTGCAATACCGATTTTGATGCCTTGGTCTTCACTGGCACCGTTACCGGCATCAGCAGCGTCGTCGCCACCACGAGCGCCACATGCGCTGACGCTCAGAGCGACTGCTACCGCAGCGCCGAGTGCCGCGAGTTTACGGAAGTTCATATTGTTCCTTCTTTCGTTTACTGTGTGTATTACTTTGAGCGTCAGTGAAGGTTCACATTCGGCTGTGATCCGCGCAAGAACTCTCGCGCGACGTGCATGTGCACGACGTTATTGTTTTCGCCCGAGCGGGTCGGAGGTGCCGGGTCGGGCTACGTCTTGGACCGGGACGGTTGAGGTCGGGGTTTCGGTGGCTGAATTAGCCAGTGATGCGTCCTCTGCCGAAGTCACCAAAGCTGGTGAGGTTCCGGGTTCGCCGCGATTTCGTCGCCACGCATTCTGGAACATTCCGATGACCGAACGCTTGCCCTGCTGCTTGGAGTAGACATCGAGTGCGACGGCTGCGAGAAGCACCGCGCCCTTAATGACCTGCGTTCGGTCGATGCCGATACCCATGAGGGATAAGCCGTTGTTGAGGGACGCCATGACGAGGGCGCCAACCATGGTTCCCATGACTGTTCCGACGCCACCGGTGACGGCCGCTCCACCGATAAAGACGGCGGCAATGGCGTCCAGTTCCCACAGGTTGCCGTCTTGCGGTCCGGAGGCGTGCGCTCGACCAATAAAGACAACTGCCGCTACCGAGGCGAGGAGGGCATTGTTGAACATGACGAAGAAGTTGGTCTTGCGGAGGGAAACACCGGCTAGAGCTGCTGCCTGACGGTTACCGCCAACAGCGTAAACTCCGCGGCCGAGGATCGTCTTGGTCGAGAGGAAGGAGTAGAAGAGCACGAGGACAATGACGATGAGGCCCGATACGGGGATAGAGGTACCCACATTTCCGGAGGCAAAAATCCACATGACCGAAAGGATCACGGCGGAAAGGACGACGACGCGTGCAATGGATACCCATACGGGCACGGTTTCAAGGTCGTATTTGCGCGCCTTTGCCCGCTTGGACAGTTCGCGCCAAGCAACTGCCAGTACGCCGATAGCTGCCAGAATCATGGTCGGAAGATTGAACGGAATAACATCGGGCATGATGTCCGGGAGGAATCCACCCCCGAGGTACTGCATAATCGGGCCGGAGGGCACGGTCAAAGAAGCACCCACCCACTGGTTGAGGCCGCGGAATAGCATCCATCCTGAGAGCGTGACGACGAATGCGGGAACTCCCACGAAAGCGACCCAGAATCCCTGCCATGCACCAACAATGGCGCCCAGACACAGGCCGAGAAGAATGGCGGCCCATTCGGGCCATCCCCACTGGGAATAGGCCATCGCGACGATAATGCCAACGAATGCAGCCACCGAACCAACCGAAAGGTCAATGTGTCCGGCGACGATGACGAGGAGCATACCGAGTGCAAGGATGAGCACGTAGGTATTCCCCTGTACGAGGTTAATGAAATTCGTCGGGGTAAAAACCAATCCCCCTGTCTTCCACTGGAAGAAGAGCAAAATGGCGATGAGGGCGCCGATCATGCCGTATTGGCGCATGTCGCCACCGAAGAGTTGTCGAATTGTTGTCATGAGATTCCTGTTCGTTACGCGACGGGTCGGGTAGATGAAGTCATGAGGCGCATCAGCGATTCTTGATCGGCGTCAGCAGCATCGAGTTGCCCGGTGATCTCGCCCTCGAAGACGGTGTAAATCCTGTCTGACATTCCGAGGACCTCGGGAAGTTCGGATGAGATGATGATGATGGCTTTGCCCTGCGCGGCGAGAGCGTGAATGATCGTGTAGATCTCGTACTTTGCACCGACGTCGATTCCGCGTGTGGGCTCGTCGAGAATGAGTACGTCGGGATCGGTGAAGATCCATTTCGAAAGGACGACTTTCTGCTGGTTTCCGCCGGAGAGAGTAGATACGCCGGTCGAAACGCTCGGTGCTTTGGTACGTAGCCGCATTCGGAGTTCTTCTGCTCTGACTGCGGCGCTGTCCCAATCAATGACGCCGCCGGGAGCGACTTTTTTCATCTTGGCGCTGATCGTCGACACCATGATGGGGTCGAGGAGGTTAAGGCCAAGCGCTTTACGATCTTCGGGAATGTAGGCAATTCGTTGCGTAATAGCATCGCGAACCGAGTTGATCTTGGCTTTTTCGCCGTTAATGTAGACTTCGCCGCGTTCGAAGATACCGTACGATTTGCCGAATACGGAACGGGCGAGCTCTGTTCGGCCTGCTCCCATGAGACCAGCAATTCCAACGATTTCTCCCGCTCGCACGTGAAGGTTTGAGCCTTTGCACACGTAGCGCTCGGTGTTAATCGGGTGGCGGACCCACCAGTCACGTACTTCAAAGATCACATCACCGAGTTCCGGTTCTCTTTCGGGGAAGCGGTTATCGAGGCTGCGGCCAACCATGCCGCGAATGATGCGATCCTCGTCGATGTCACCTGAGGAAACGTAGAGAGTTTCAATGGTCTTTCCATCACGAATGATGGTGACGGCATCCGACACTTCTTCGATCTCGTTCAGCTTGTGGCTAATCATAATGAGCGTCATACCAGCGTCGCGCTGGGTCCGCATGATGTTGAGCAGGTGCGCCGATTCTTCTTCGTTAAGGGCGGCAGTTGGTTCATCGAGAATGAGGAGCTTACATTTCTTTGCCAACGCCTTCGCAATTTCGATCAGCTGTTGCTTACCGACCCCGAGATCCTTAATTTTCGTCTCGGGATCTTCGTCAAGGCCAACCATCTTGAGATATTTGGCAGCTTCGGCGTGGGTTCGTCCCCAGTTAATGCTCCCGCGTTCGGTGATTTCATTCCCGAGAAACATGTTCTCAGCGACGGAGAGTTCAGGGATGAGGGCGAGTTCCTGGTGAATGATCGCGATCCCGGCCTCTTCGCTCTGTTTAAGGTTTGAAAACTTGACGGGTTTGCCATCGAATTCAATCGTGCCCCGGTAGGTTCCGGACGGGTGTACGCCGGACAGGACTTTCATCAGCGTGGATTTCCCCGCGCCGTTTTCCCCGCAAATTGCGTGGATTTCTTGCTCATGCACGGTGAGGTTGACATCGTCAAGGGCGATGACCCCGGGGAACTCTTTGACGATGTGTTCCATTTTGAGGATTACACGCTCGGTTGGCTTGCTTGCCACATTTGCCTCCCACAGACAGCGTTGTCTTATTTGATAGACCAACTATGCCAGCGGAAAAGCGTCAGATCAATCTTTGAACCCAAGCTGTTATAAAACTGTTATTGAGTTCGATGTCTAAACGATAGAGGTGCGGATACTCATTTCTGCAGCCCCCAGTGCAACGGCATATCCTTCCAGCGAATCGGCATCGAGATCGATTCGGTGGGTGACAATCGGTAGACACCACCGCAAGAGCTCGGCTCGCGCTGCTGCCACAAAAGTGTCCGACGTGGCGAGTTCGGAGCCTCCAACCACAATGACCTGAGGATTGAGGAGATTGGTGAGATCCCCGAGGGTGCGTCCGAGGGCCTCGCCCGCATGTTCGACCACGCGGCGAACCGCCACATCGTTGTCTTCAATGGCAGCAAGCACCTCGTTACCCGAGGTTACGGATCTACCAAGTTCCTGAACACGAGAGACAATTGCTGGAATGGAGATTTCACTTTCGAGACAACCGCGGTTACCGCACCGACAGAGGACCTGGCTCGCGCCTCCACGAACATGCCCGATTTCTCCGGCCAGGCCTTGCGAACCATCGTAGGTGTAGCCACGCAACACGAATCCAGCACCAATACCTTCAGAAACAAGGATGTAGACGAGATCGTCTACCCCCTCATGGGTCCCCCACGTTACTTCAGCAAGAGCACTGAGATTCGCATCGTTCGAAACTAAAACGCAAACGCCGAACTCGGCTTCTAACCGATCAACCAAATCCTGCGTGACCCACGTTGGCAACATAGGTGAGGTAACGATCTCCCGAGTTCCGTATTCAATGGGGGCGGGAATTCCGGCGCCAATAGCGACCACATCAGAATTGTGGCGTCCAGAGTCTTTCACCATCTGTTTCATGGCGGCGATGAGATCTTTGGCGAAAGTCCGAGCAGTCCAGTCACGTTTGATAGCTATCGAGTCTTTTGCAATGACGGTTCGGTCGACACCGACAAGACTCATGCGGCACTGGTGTGCTCCCAGATCGACGCCAAACACCACAGCCTTGACATCACTGAGTGAAACAAGTTGAGCACGGCGGCCGTTATAGGTCGTCGGTTCGGTCTGCGCCACGCCCTCATCCACGAGTTCGCGCACGAGGTTCGATACTGTCGCCTTCGACAATCCCGACTGCGCGGTCAATTCGGTTTGAGTTTGCGGTCCCTGCTGACGCAAAATCTCCGCCAGCATGGCCCGGTTGCTACTGCGCAACTTCGTAAGAGCTGAGTCGTTTGAGCGTGTGTCACGCATAAAAATCACTACTGTCTGAGATGACGGACTAGGTCTGTTGCCTTTTAGTTTATACCTTAAACACAACAGGCGCGTCGAACTATGCCACATCATGACTGTGGGGCGCCCAGCAAGTGCGCTGGTCGCCCCACAGTTGAGCGAACGTTATCGCAGGTAGTGTCTTTGCATCTTCTTTGCTTCGACATACTCGTCGTACGCCTGCTGCGTCGACTCGATGCGCGAAGTTTGTGATACCGGAACATCCCACCACGAGGATCCCGGAGGATTCGGGCCGTACAAGTCGGTCTCGATATGAATCATGATCGCCCTGTCATAAGCCTCGGCTTCACGGTACGCCTCGCGGAACTCCTCAATGGTGCGAACCTTAATCACACGCACACCCCATGACTCCGCATTTTGCGCAATATCGACGGGCAGGAGATCGCCCTCTTCGTTGTGGGGGCGCCCAGCACCAGCACGATACCGCGTACCAAACCGCTGCGACCCGCGCGATTCAGACAGTGCGCCGATCGACGCAAAACCGTAGTTCTGGAGCAGAACATAGATCACCTTGACGCCCTCCTGGACGACGGTGGCAAGTTCCATCGGGAGCATTTGATACGTGCCGTCTCCGACGATCGCAACGACCTCGGAATCAGGCAGAGCCATCTTGACGCCGAGCGCCGCAGGAATCTCATACCCCATGCAGGAGAACGCATATTCCACGTGATATTGGACGGGCGTACGCGCCTGCCACAGAGCCTGCAAGTCGCCAGGCATGGAGCCAGCTGCGTTAATGACCACGTCGTTGTCACCCATCATCTCGTTGAGGGCGCCAAACACCTCAAGCTGCGCCGGAAGCGGCTGGTGATCAATGTGGTAGCACTTGCGGGTTTCTTCGTGCCACGCCTCGCGCTCTCGGGCGACCTCGTCCTCATAGGCCGAATCGACGCGATAGTCCGCGAGCGCTTCGGTTAGATCACGCAAGGCTTCACGCGCATCGGCGACGATCATTTCCCCGGAGTTCTTCATTGCGTCAAAGGCAAGCACGTTGACATTGACGAACTTGACGTCCGGGTTCTTGAACTGGGTGCGCGATGCGGTGGTGAAGTCCGAATAACGGGTTCCGACACCGATCACAAGGTCAGCCTTGTCGGCAATGTGGTTACCCGAATCGCCGCCGGTCGAACCCACTCCACCAATCGACTGCGGGTGGTCGAAGTTGATGGCGCCCTTGCCCGCCTGCGTGTCGGCAACGGGAATGCCGGTCACTCGCGCGAACTCTCGTAATTCTTCCGATGCTTCGGAGTAAATGACGCCGCCACCAGCAATGACCATCGGGCGCTTGGCCGAGCGAATGAGTTTGACTGCGCGCTCGATGGCGTCCTTCTCGGCCGGTGGCCGACGGACGTACCACACGCGCTTGGCGAACATTTCTTCGGGGAAGTCGAAGGCTTCTGCCTGCACGTCCTGCGGCAAAGCGAGCGTCACTGCGCCGGTATCCGCCGGATCGGTGAGGACACGCATGGCGTTCATCAGCGATGGCAGGAGCTGTTCGGGTCGGTTAATCCGATCGAAGAACTTTGAGACCGGGCGGAAGCAGTCATTCACCGAGATGTCGAGAGTCGTTGGATCTTCCAACTGCTGTAGCACGGGATCGGGATAGCGGGTGGCGAACTGATCCGAGGGGAACAGCAAGACCGGGAGCCGGTTGGTAGTGGCGAGCGCAGCGCCGGTCACCATATTGAGTGACCCCGGACCAATCGACGCCGTGCACAGCATCGTCTGCATCCGGTTCTTCGCTTTCGCAAAAGCCGCTGCTGCGTTAACCATGCCCTGTTCGTTACGCGGCATGTAGTACGGCATTTCGCCACCGTCTGGCTTGGGATCAATTTCGTTTTGGAGTAGTGCCTGGCCGATTCCGGCCACGTTACCGTGTCCAAAAATGCCAAATGCCCCGGCGATAAGTCGCTCCTGTTGCCCGTCACGCTCAACATATTGATTGACGAGGAAGCGAATGATGGCCTGCCCGACGGTCAGGCGAACCGTTTTCACTTGAGGGTTCATCATGTCTCCTTTTATGACCGTCGTCGGTCACTCGTTCATCGGGGTCATCGGGAGACGAGGATCGACTTCTGTGTCATCCCATGTCTCTCGCAACCAATCGTAGTGAGGATCATTGGTCATCAGCCAGGTCGAATCTTCGGCAGGGCCGGCCATGACGTTGAGGTAATAGAGGTTGTATCCCGGCGCCGCAATCGAGGGACCGTGGTAGCCGTAAGGCATAATCACCATGTCGCGGCTGTGCACTTCAGCGCACACGTCGATCGGTTTACCGGGCGAGGGGTAGATCCGCTGGATGGCCATTCCGGTCGTACCGTTGGCTGCCGGCTGAATCTCGTAGTAGTAGATTTCTTCGAGAATCCGCTCGTCTTCGGTGTGCTCATCGTGCTTGTGGGGAGGGTAAGACGACCAGTTACCACCGGGTGTCAGAACCTCGGTCACCAACAGGTGCGACGTCTCCAACGTATTGCCAAGAGCGTAGTTATTCACCTGGCGTGAACAGTTACCGGCCCCGCGCAGCATTGTTACGACCTCATCGACCGGGCAGTAGCGTACCGGCAGATCTCTCGTGGCTTTGGACGCGGGGAGGGCGAAGCGTCCTCCCTTATCTGATGCCACGGTGAATGTCGTATTGCGCGGAATGTAGATGTAGTCGGTGATGTTCGTCCAAATGGAGTCACGTCCGGCGATCTCATGATCTTCACCATTAACAGTAACCGTGCAACCACCCTCGAGGGGGAGGACGAGGAGTTCGGTTTCACCGGATTCGACCTCCTGCACCCCACCGGCCTCAAGGCCAAGGACGCGTAGCGCAGACCATTCCCAACCGGCGCGCTCGATGGTCAGATCGGTTTCGAACTGGCCGTGGGCAGTTTCACCGGCGCGGATTACGTATTTGTCGTTGTCACTCATTTTGTATCCTCACAGTAGGCTGACGGCGTTGTCGACAGCGCGGCTGACATCCCCGTCTGGTGGGAACAGCAGGGATCGTCCGATGACGAGGCCCTTGACGTTAGGCAACGTGAGAGCAGCCGCCCAGCCTTCGAGGGCACGATCGGGGTCATCCGGCACTTCTCCTCCCAGGATAAGCGAGGGAAGCGTTGTCGAGTCCATAACTCGTTCCATCTCGTCGACACACGGGAGCTTGAGCCAGGTGTAGGCACTCGTCTTGGCAAGACCGGATGCCACGGCAATGGATTTAATTACCGCGTCGGGACTCAGATCGTTGACGATACGGCCGTCTTTCCATTCGGAAATGAAGGGTTCCACCATTGCCTGGAGCTTGTGGTCGGCGAGTTCATTGATGGCATTCGCTGTTGCTTCCAGCGTCGGCGCTGTGGCGAGGTCAGCATAGTTGATGCGGGTGAGCATCTTTCCACCATCAAGTTTCGCTTCGGCGATACCTGCCGCATCGTAGCAGTTGAACCGATCGTCCATTTCAAAGGCAGCACCCTGAAGTCCGGTGCGATTCATCGACCCCCACACGAGTTTGCCTTCGAGCGCCCCGAGAAGTGCGAGATCCTCGATCATGTCTGCGGTGCCGAGGAATCCGTGAACACCGGGGCGAGACAATGCTTCGACACAGCGCTCCAGCGTGACCTCACGCGAGGCCATCGCCATCGGGTCGTCGCCCGCGCCGAGCGCTCCGCGAGCCGGATGGTCGCAGGCGATGATCATGAGGTTTTCACCGCGCGGAAGCTTCCCCGGGCGACGTGCACGGAGCGCTTGTTCAATGCGTTCGGGCTCATACGCCCGAATCTCAGTCAGTTTTTCGATAAGACTCATGGTTAGAGCCTTTCCACGATGGGAGCCGATGCGGGATTCTGCTCAATAACTTCGAGCACTTCTGCTTCCGTGGGCATGGCCGTTGAGCATTCGAGGCGAGAAGCGACGATCGCTCCGGCTGTGGACGCAAACTGAATAGCCTTGGGCAAGTCCCACCCCTGGAGCAGGGAGTGGCACAGCGAACCGCCAAAGGAGTCACCGGCGCCGAGGCCGTTGCATACGTCGACCGGTGTTACCGGGACAACGATACGCTCTTCACGAGTCTTCGCGAGAGTACCGAGAGGACCTTGTTTGACTATGGCAATATCAACACCGCGTTCGAGAAGCGCATCGGCGGCACGCTCGGGTTCGGTTTCTCCCACTGCGATCCGGCATTCTTCCTTATTGCCTACGGCGACATTGACCTTCTCGAGCATCCGATCAACTTCACGATGAGCGATTTCCTCGTTTTCCCAGAACATATCCCGGTAATCGAGGTCGGCAATAGTCCACCCCTTCTTGGCGCGAGCGTCGAGTGCCCAGTGGTGTGCCGATCGGGAGGGTTCCACGCTCAGCCCGGTTACCGAAAGCCAGAAAATCTTGGCATCGCGCACGGCTTGGACGGGGATATCGTCGGACTTAAGCTCAAGGTCAGGAGCCGAGGGTTCACGGTAGAAATAGAGGGGGAAGTCATCCGGCGGAAAGATCTCGCAGAAAGTCACGGGAGTATTAAAGTTCTGATTTGTTATTACAAATTGATCTGAAACTCCGAGCCGACTCATCTCTTGACGAACATAGTTTCCAAACGGATCATCTCCTACGCCGGTAATAATAGCGGCAGAGTGTTCCATACGAGCCGAAGCCACGGCAACATTCATCGGCGAACCGCCGAGGAACTTGCCGAAGCTCTCAACCTTTTCAAGGCCAACGCCGGTTTGTAGCGGGTAGATGTCGATTCCACTTCGACCAATTGTGATGACGTCGAACAGCTCCTGTTGCTGCTCCATATTGCTAGCCACGGGGGGCTCCTTTCCACAACACTGGGGTGCCTGCTCATGGGGCGACTGGAGTAGTCGAGTGAGGACAGGTTGTTATCACCACTACCATTGTGCCGACAAGCAACCAAATTGTCAAGACTTTGTTAGGACATTTGCGTGAGTGGTTTAGTAAACGGCCATCGGCTCTCTCTTGAAGCACTCATCTCCACTAGAGAGAGCCGACGCACACAAGCAGAGCCTACAACCCCCAAAATCACTGTCAGGCAGAGCCCAACCCCCCTCGTAGACTCTCCCTAACGAAAAACACCCTCGTAAAGCAGAGCCTACGCCCGCCAAGCAGAGCCTACGCACACAAAACCCCACCGATAAAGGCCAAACGCTACCGAAGCCAAAATTGAAAGCGGGGTTTTAGGATCGAGAGAGCTGATCCTAAAACCCCGCTACAAGGGTCACGCAAAAGATTTACGAATAGCGTTCTTCGAACTCTGCTTCGAGCTCTTCAAGCGACTTACCCGACGTTTCCGGCATGATCTTGTACAAAATCATACCGAATACGAGGTTGAGGATCGCGTAGAAAGCGTAGGTGGTTGCTCCACCCCACGATTCCATCATCTTGGGGAAAGTCCAGGTGATGAAGGCATTGACAACCCAGAGACAGAACACTGCTGAGCCGTTGGCAATACCACGAACCTTGGAGGGGAACATTTCGCCCATCATGGTCCACACGACCGGCCCATTACCGGCCTGCACCACAAGCATGAACGCCCCCATCATCGCGAGGATAAGGAGCGGAGCCCACGCCGGCGGAGCCACGTGGGTATCCATGGCCGGCTGGATCGTGAAGTGGAACAGAGCCGAGATGATACCCAGCGTTGCAAACACGGAGAACAAACAGGTGATGAGAATCTGGCGGCGGCGGAAGCGGAAGATCAGCCACAGTGCGACGGCACTACCGACAACCGACATCACACCGTTCGCAATCTGCGCGGTAATAGCTGCCGAGGTTCCCATACCGGCATATTGGAGCACCTTGGGAGCGTAGTACATGATGGTATTAACACCCGTAGTCTGGTTGCAGATCGCGATGAACACGCCGATGAAGAACAGTTTCCGGATCCACTTCTCACGGAAGATATCGGCGAACGTACCTTTTTCCTCATGCTCGCGTTCACGCTGAATCTCAAGGATTTCGGCGAACTCGTTTTCAACCGGGCCATCCTTGTCTTCTTCGCGGATGCGCTTGAGGGCAGCGATAGACTGGTAGTACTGCTGGTTAGCGGCGTACCAACGTGGCGATTCGGGCATGAGGCGCATTCCGACCCATAGCGCGATAGCCGGGATCGTGCACAGCAGGAGCATAAGGCGCCAGCCGGCTCCGTTACCTCCTTGGACAACGATCTGATCGAGGTACTCGTACCACTGGCCGGACGTCAACGTACCACCCTTGGAAGCGGCCAGACTGTTGACGTTATCAAACGACTGCATTCCAGGTTCCAACATGCCGGCCGGGTCTTCGGCAATATTGAGTTGCGGGCCACCGTAAACCGAGTTGATGATGGCGTTAAAGGTGAAGGCCATGAGCTGACCGGTCACGATCATTAACTGGTCGATAGCGACGATTGTTCCGCGGATCCGTTTCGGCGCAATTTCCGACAGGTAGACGGGGACTGTGGCAGAGGCACCACCAACCGCAAAGCCAAGGATCACGCGGAAGATATACATGATCCAAATGTTTGGAGCGAGGGCGGTTCCCACCGCACCAAACATGAACAGGATGGCAAGAAGAAGAATGTTGTGGCGCCGACCCCAACGGTCGGATAGACGACCTCCGATCAAAGCGCCAAGCGCAGCTCCCAGGAGGAGAGTCGCCCCAACGGCACCTTCTTCGGTTGCAGTGAGGTGAAGGCCTCCCGCGTCGACGGGCATGTACATATAGGGGAGAGCTCCGGAGATGACGCCGGTGTCGTATCCGAAGAGAAAAGCGCCGAGGGTGGCGATGCCTGCAACGAATCCGATCTTACGGGACTTTCCACTCGGTGGAGTTTCTTGCACCGCAGCACGAATCTCACTTTGAGATGCGTCTAGCCTCAAATCCGGACGAGACTGATTGGACATTGGTTCTCCTGTTGGTGTGGGTGACTGCGTCACCTGAGGGCGGGTTGGTAGACCATCATCGGTTCCAACTTTGTTGAGGGTCGGATGAACTAGCGGTTAAACGTTGTTTCACCGGTGACAGCGTTCACTTCATGCCATTGTCCGTCCTGAGCGGAGGCAACAGCAGCTTCATCGATTTCGGCCGCTGCCCAACCGTCTGCCACTGACGGCGCCAGCTGCTGACCGGACAAAACCGAGTCGACGAAGAGTTGAGCTTCGATGACTTTGAGGTCATCGAATCCCATCGATGTACCGGCTCCGGGTTGGAATCGGTCAAAGTATGGGAAATCTGGGGAGGCCATCGCTCGAACGTAGCCTTGGTTAGCTCCGTTTGCGCGGCCGATACATACGTGGAGGTCGTTAAGGTGTTCGAAGTTCCACCGCAGCGATCCGTGCGTACCGTACACCTCGATGATGTATTCGGCTCGCGGTCCGACGCTGACGCGAGAGGATTCGAGAGTTGCGATAATCCCGTTTTCGATGAGGGCGAGGATAGCGACATAGTCTTCGTTTTCGACTTCTCCTCGTTCATCGCCTACTTCAAAGCCGGAATGTCCGACTCCCATCTTTGTCGGGATCGGGCGTTCTTTAATGAATGTGTCGGAAATGGCGGTAACGGATTCGATGCGTCCGCACAGGTATTGGACGAGGTCAGCGCCGTGTGACATCAGATCACCGACAACTCCAGCTCCGGCGCGTTTGCGATCGTACCTCCATGTCAGCGGTCCCTGCGGGTCAGAGGCGTAGTCGGCGATCAGCCAGCAACGGGCATTAGTAATACGTCCAAGCTCACCCCGTTGAATGAGTTCGCGTGCACGTTGAATAGCAGGAGCGTGACGGTAGTTAAAGCCAACGGCAGTGACGAGTTGCGCTTTCTCGGCAGCACGCGCAATGTCTTGCGATTCTGCGGCGTTGACCCCCATCGGCTTTTCAATCCAGAAGGGCTTGCCAGCCTCAGCCGCCGCGAGTGCGATCTCTCGATGCAGATAGTTCGGCGCGCAGATCGACACAATATCCACTTCGGGATCGTTGATGACATGACGGTAGTCGGCAGATGCGCGCTCGTAACCGAGGATGTCAGTCGCCCACGTCTGATTTTCTTCAATCGGATCGGCGCAGTGTACGAGCCGAATGGTTGCGTTAAGTTCGGGGAATTTCTCTGCTAGTGCTTTATACGAACGCGTATGGAGACGTCCCATCCATCCGAGACTGATAAGTCCGACTCCGATTGTCTGCTTTTCCATCACTTCTGCTCCTTCGCTGATGGTACGGCGCTCGATAAGTTCAGCTCGCAATTGAACTAATTTCCTTGCCTGTGGAATGAGAATAAGCATATTTGTCACTCAATGCAAGCTCTTTGACCTAACAAATCATTGGCGCGCTCTAAATTGCGGGATTCTGCCGTATGGTCACACTAATCCCGATAAGATAATGACAATCTCTCCGAAAGCACCCCTTTATGTCACCCTCCCTGAGCCGTAAGGACTTTCATGGAAACGCCATTTCAACTGAATGTGACTATTGAGCGACATAGCTCTACCCCGCTCTACCAACAGATTGCCGAACCGCTGGAACAGGCGATTATCGCTGGAGAGGTAGCCCCCGGAGAACTCGTCGAAGATGAAATCTCGATGGCAAAACGCCTCCAGGTGTCTCGTCCCACTGCCCGCCGAGCACTCCAAGAACTCGTTAATCGCGGGCTTCTCACCCGCCGCCGCGGGGTCGGCACGCGAGTAACCCCATCGCAAATCCATCGGCCTCTTGAACTGAGCTCCCTCAATGATGACCTGATCAAAGCTGGTTTCACCCCCACGACCCGCGTACTCTCCTATGAGATTATTGAAGCCGGCCCACTCGAAGCAAAACTGCTGAATTTAAGCGAGGGTGATGGAGTTCTCCTCACGACTCGCCTGCGTAGCATTGACGGACAACCGCTCGCTATTTTGACGAATCACCTTCCGCTTGAACTGGCACCAGAATGGGCGGAACTGCAGCGAGACGGCCTCTACGACTGTTTCGCAAACCGCGGCATCAAAATCGCTTCGGCAACTCAGGTTATTGGCGCTCGATCCGCGACTTCCCGCGAAGCGGAGCTCCTCGACGAGGATAGCCGAGCACCACTATTGACAATGGAACGCACTGCCTACACCGAAGATGGAAAGATCGTTGAAGTGGGCAATCACGTCTACAGGCCGACGCTGTACTCGTTCCGCTTTACCGTTTTTGCCAATTAGTCGAACGTGACTTAGTTCGCTTTTTTCACTTCCACTTGCCGCTGATTGCGCGGCCGGGCCACTGTTGGAGATCAGTTTCACCCTCAACTACTCTGCTTTGTTGTGACAAACGCTTGACAAATAGCTTACAAGAGCGTTGACTAGTAGTGATGGATCTGCCGCAGCGATGTTGCAACGGCATTCTCACCACACCAATAGGAGAACCTCATGGAAGAGATTACCCCCACTCCCGGACCGCTGTACGACGCAGTTCAGGGCACCCCCACGGCTCTGTGGAACGACTCCTCAGATCTCAACGAACTACGTCAGTCGATTTCTTTCGGTGCTGTCGGCGCGACCTGTAACCCGGTAATCGCCTACACGACCATAGCGAAGTACCCCGAGATCTGGACCGATCGTATTCGTGCAATCGCCGATGCCCATCCAACCTGGGGTGAATCCGAAATTGGCTGGCAAGCCGTCAAAGACATGTCAGTTGAGGCCGCCAAACTTCTCGAGCCGACTTTCGAGAAAGAACAGGGCCGCAATGGACGCCTTTCGATGCAGACGGATCCCCGCTTCCATCGCGACGCCAAAGCTCTTGCCGACCAGGCCGAAGAGTTCCATAATCTCGCTCCCAATATCGTCGTGAAAGTCCCCGCCACCAAAACCGGGATTGAAGCGATTGAAGAAGCTACCTATCGCGGCGTCTCGATGAACGTTACCGTATCGTTCTCCGTGCCACAGGCAGTACAGTCGGCCGAAGCCATCGAACGCGGCCTCAAGCGGCGCGAGGCCGAAGGCCTTCCCGTCGACACCATGGGTCCCGTTGTCACGATTATGGTTGGCCGTCTCGATGACTGGCTCAAGTACGTCGTCGCTCGCGACGGTATCTTCATCGATAACTCCGCCCTCGAATGGGCTGGTATCGCCGCTTTCAAGAAGGCCTACGCCATCTTCCAAGAGCGCGGTTTCCGTTCGCGTCTGCTCTCGGCAGCATTCCGCAACGTCAACCAGTGGGCAGAGTTCCAAGGTGGCGACGTGGTCGTTTCCCCACCGTTCAAGTGGCAGAAGATCATCAACGATTCGGACTACGAGTTCGTTCCACGCATGGATCATGCCGTGGAAGAAAAATACCTCGAACAGCTTCGCCGTATCCCGGACTTCAACCGTGCATACGAAGAAGACGGCATGACGATCGAAGAGTTCGACGACTTCGGACCGACGCGAAAGACTTTGCGTCAGTTCCTTCAGGCAGATGCTGATCTCGACGCCCTGGTGCGCGACATTATCGTCCCTGCTCCGTAAGTCGTATCGAAGTCGATACGACAATCAACCACCCCTCACCTCTCATTTAAGGAGTACTCATGCTTCGATTTGGAATCATCGGTGCAGGTCGCATTGCTCACGTTCACGCGCGGTCAATTAGCCAGCACGCCGACGCCAAACTCATTGCCATTACCGACCCGGTGGCTGAGGCCGCCACGAATCTCGCCGAACAGTACGACGTCGCTATCGCTGCAAATGCTGAGGAACTGTTCGCGAATCCAGACATTGACGCGATCATTGTCTGCTCGCCTACTCCCCTACACATCGAGCACATTGTCGGGGCGACCCGCGCCGGCAAAGCTGTCCTGTGCGAAAAGCCCATTGCGATGGAGTCCTCGGCTCTGACCGCCCTCGACGAGGGACTCGAAGGCTACAACGCGCGCGTCATGATGGGCTTCAATCGTCGCTTCGACCCGAACTTCGCCCGCGTTCACGAACTCGTTGACAAGGGGGAAATCGGAGAGGTCGAACAGTTGACGATTATCTCCCGCGATCCTGCTGCTCCTCCAAAGGAATACATCGCCGTATCCGGTGGCATCTTCAAAGATATGACCATCCATGACTTTGATATGGCGCGCTTCTTCCTCGGTGACATCAAGGAAGTAACAGCCATTGGCCAGAATCTCGACCCTGAACTGGCAGATACCGGCGATTTCGACGCGGCAATCATCGTCCTGAAGAATGCTGAGGGCAAAGCCGCGACCATTATCAACAACCGCCACTGTGCCACCGGCTACGACCAGCGTCTGGAAGCCTCGGGTCCCGAAGGCTCGATCTTCGCGGATAACGTTCGCGAGACCACTGTGCGTCTGTCGCGCGATCACTTCTCTGATTCGCTTGACCCCTACCTCGACTTCTTCCTCGAACGCTATGAGGCCGCGTACTACCGTGAACTCGATGCCTTCATTCGCGCCGTGGAAGAAACCGGTGATTACACTCCGTCAATCGCCGATGGCATTGCCGCCCTCACCATTGCTGAAGCTGCCGCGGAAAGCGCTCAGACCGGGGCAACTGTCAGCCTCTAACCTTCAAAGGAGAAAACTATGAAGATCGCCGGTGCCCCGATTTCCTGGGGCGTATGCGAAGTCCCCGGATGGGGATACCAAATGTCGCCAGACCGTGTCCTGCAGGAAATGAAAGACATGGGGCTGACCGCCACCGAGTTCGGCCCCCAGGGCTGGCTCCCGATCGAACCCGAAGCGCGCGCTAAAGCCGTATCGAAGTTCGGCCTCCAACCCGTTGGATCATTCTTCCTCGCCATCATGCACGACCCCAACTACGACCCGATTCCCGATGTGAAGAAGGAACTCGAAGCGTTCAAGGTCGCCGGAGGAAGTTACCTCGTGCTGGCTGCCGACTCGGGTCAGGACGGGTATGACGATCGTCCGGTTCTCGACGAGACCGGGTGGGCCACTCTGTTCAACAATCTGTCCCGTATCCGCTCGGTGTGTGAGGAAGCCGGAGTCAAAGCCTGCATCCACCCACACTGGGGCACGATGGTGCAGAATGTCGACGAGGTCGAACGCGTCCTCGACAACTCCACCGTTGGTCTGTGCCTCGATACCGGACACCTCGCTGCCGGTGGCGCGGATGTCGTCGCACTGACGCAGAAGTACGCCGACCGGGTGGACATCGTCCACGCCAAGGACGTTCACAAGGAAATGACTGACAAGCTCTTGCCGGGTGAGCTCACCTGGTCTGAGGGCGTCAAGGGCGGCATGTTCGCTCCCATTGGAGAGGGCGATATCGACTTCCCCACCATTGTCAAGGCGCTCAACGACGCTGGTTTCGACGGATACTACGTGCTCGAGCAAGACATCATGCTCGATGAGGAGCCTCCTGCTGACGGTGGCCCCCGAAACAATGCGAAGAAGTCCTTTGAGGCTTTGAGCGCACTTGCCTAACAGCACTGTGGGCCGGGCTCTGCGGAGTCCGGCCCACACTTATGCCGTGGATGGAGGCGCCTAAAAGCGTTTGAATCGAAGACGGTTGGCATTTCGGCGGTCAAGCCACATCTTGTATCCTTCCAGGGCGAAAGTCGCGAGAATCAAAGCCGCAATAATCAGAATGACGTGGGGCGGGTAATGCTTGCCGTGGATACCGAAGTAAATGTACGGCGCCATAAACGTCACAATCGTGACAATCATGCCGACAAATCTCATGCGGAATCGAGGCGCTGTCACCATCGTTAAGACTCCCCACGTATAGGGGATCGCAGTCACGAGGTCGATGGCCCACAGCATGACGAGGGAGCCGTGAAACTCTTTCACGAAAGTCACCGGTAGCACTCGCAACGCGGAATACACCAGCACGACAACGTAGGCGATAAAGCGCGGATTCGTCAGCATCCGCATCAGTCTCGTCCTCCTGATCAAAGGAATTCCAAGAGCGAGCACTTCGTTGTAAACGCGGGTGGTGAGAACAAGCCCATCAATTCCGTGAAGCGCATCGCGCAAGAATTCAATATCGGCTGGAGTTTGGCGTTCGACGAGAAAATCAACGAGGGTAATCGGCGCAATACCGATCGGGATCAACTCGTCACCCTGCACGAGTTGAGTGGGCCCAAGTTCATGAAGTATCTCGGGAGCCAACCATTCTTCCCATTCTGTGCGCTCAGCGGCCGTCATGGGAATAATCCACAGTCGTTCCCGTTTACGCACGGAGTCTCGTAGCCGCACAGTCAGCGCTTTTCGCTTCGGACTGCTCCCGATCACACTGGAAGGCGGGAATTCACGAACCATTCGATCTCGCAGATCAGCTAAACGATCAATACCGGCAGCATCGCGCACGGCATCGGGATCAAGCGCATAGTCATCGCCGAATGAAAGATCGAGGGAAAAGTTCACCCTCATAGCTTAATCAAGCAATTGGTGAAAATGCTTCTGAGCACGGCGGATTTCAGTGATACCGCGCCTCTACGGGTAGTTTACGGTCTACCTTTTTGTCAATCCACGATTTTCCGGGCGAAATACTTCCACAAGTCAGCGCAATGTGCTTATGCTTGACCGATTCGTAATCTGTTGGAGCAACACAGTGACACCTCTTGAACCGGACAACGAGCCTGCACACAAGTGGCCGTTGAGAAACTATATAGCCGCGTGGAGTGTTCACGCCCTCACCATGACCGGTGTTATTTGGCTTCTTTTCGCAGCTCATGCCCTCCACCACGGCCACTACAAAATGATGTGGATGTGGCTGGGGGTCTCTTTAATTGTCGACACGATTGACGGCCCTCTCGCTCGTAAAGCACGAGTGATGGAGGTAGTCCCGTGGTTTTCCGGCACGATGATGGATAACGTCGTGGACTATATGACGTGGACGCTTATGCCGACGCTGTTCATGCTCGATGCCCTTCCGCTTGGCCCCGGGGTGCTACCAGTCATCGCCGCTATTCTCGTCCTGTGCTCATCGATGTTCTGCTATGCCAACACGAAGATGAAGTCCTCCGACTGGTATTTCGTGGGCTTTCCCGCGGCGTGGAACATCATTGCCGTGGTGCTGTGGCTTTTCCAGTTTGGCGCCATTGTCAACTGGGTCGTTATCCTCATCTTCACAGTTCTCGCCCTCGTACCGTGGAAGTGGGTCCACCCATTCCGTGTTAAGCGGCTTCGTGCAATCAACGCGACAGCGGCAACGACGTGGGTTGCTACCACCGCGCTGTGGGTTGGTTTTTACCCGGAGGACCCTCACTGGATTATTGTTCCGTGGGGGCTAGCAGGCGCCTGGATCCTCGTTGCCGGTGCGGTGCGTACCTGGCGCGGCCGCCCCGATCACGTTGCTTAATGGTTACACTGTGCTGTCCTAGTTGAGGACGAGAAATAGGATCACCAACGCAATAAGCCCGGCGGTGACGGCAGCTCCAACCCACCGTAACTGGTTCGGTGACATGCCATCACCGTGCCTGGAGGCCATGGGTTCACTCTCCTCGAAGACAGACGCATCTAGTCATGCAATTTATCGCAGTTCTCTCCCCAATCAACTAGGTACGGACGCTAAGCTGAAAAGTAACCGCCCATCGAGAGAGTTTTTATGTTCCTAGCCATCCGTGAAATCCGGCATTCTCCCGCTCGTTTCCTGCTCATCACCGCAGTTGTTTTCCTCGTCAGTTACCTGACTTATTTTCTCACCGCTCTCGCATTCGGCCTCGCTTCGTCGTACACCGAAGCAATTGACCAGTGGGACGTGCGCACGGTGGTTCTGCAGTCCGACGCCAACGGAAACTCGCTCGCTTCACGCATTTCTCCCGACACTCTCGCTGAGATTGATGAGGACGATGGGCAACCGCTTCTGCTCATGCCGACGGTAATTAACCTTCCCGATACCGCAGCTGGAGAAGATCCTCGGAAGAGTATTTTCGTGTTTGGACTCGACATGGACGGCCCCCTCGCCCCGGACTTGGCTGACGGACGCTTCCCCACCGAAGGGCATGAGATTCTCCTCGATGGTGCACTGCGCTCACACGGCTTCGCGATCGGAGACACCATCAGACTTCCCGAATCCGAGACAACGTGGACGATTTGCGGCTTCACTACGGGCACCCGTTTCCAAGCCTCCCCCACTGTGCTGATGACTATTGATCAGTACCGTACGACGCTTTTGCCTGAGCTGATGCCGAATCCCGACGCACTCGGAGCCAACATCCTCGTCCTCCCGGGAATACCAGGCGATCCGACGAGCTACACCGATCGCGATCTTGAAGTGATTTCAATCGACGACTTCATCGGGGAGCTTCCCGGCTACAACGCTCAGGTATTGACATTCAGCTTGATGATCGGCTCCCTGATCGTCATCATTTCATTTGTCCTTGGTATCTTCGTCTACGTCCTCACCCTGCAAAAGAAGAACATCTTCGGCATCATGAAAGCGCAGGGCGTGCGCACGAGCTATATCGTGCTCTCTGGCGCTATGCAAACGCTTCTGCTGACGATGAGCGGCGTTGCACTCGGCATGGCACTCACCGTCACGACCGGAGTGTTTCTTCCGGAAACGGTTCCATTCCGTATCGAGCCCACCCTATATGCCGCCGTCACGTCGGCGTTCGTCATCTTCACCCTGGTGGGCGGGCTGTTCCCCATCCGCACGATTTCGCGGATCGACCCGATTGAGGCGATTGGATAATGATTACTCTGCGGAAAGTACGTAAAACCTTCACGCAAGGTCGCGAGCAGATTCACGCCCTCAAGGACACTGATTTCACGGCGAATCGCGGGGAACTCGTCGCTATTATCGGGCCGTCCGGGTCCGGAAAATCGACTTTCCTCACCATTGTGGGTGGATTACAAACCCCGACCTCGGGGGAAGTGACGGTGGATGGGATTCGCATCGATGAGGCCAGTCCCAAGGAGCTGTCTCGGATCCGGTTCGAGAAGCTCGGATTCATTCTCCAAGCCTCCGCGCTCGTGCCGTTTTTGACGGTTGAGGAACAGTTGCAGCTCCATTTCAAAGTCGCTCGACAAACGATCGATCGGGGGAAACACCGCGCTCTGCTCGATGAACTCGGTCTCCTTGACCTGACGAAGAAGTACCCGGCTGACCTCTCCGGCGGTGAGCGCCAGCGGGTGGCTATCGCGACGGCACTGGTCCACGATCCCGATGTTATTCTCGCCGACGAACCGACCGCGTCCCTCGACACCGATCGGGCATTCGAAATCGTCACGATTTTGCGCGACCTCACTCATGAAAAGAACAAGACAACGATCATGGTGACTCACGATCAGCGCCTCCTCGACTACTGCGACCGAGTGTATGAGATTCGCGACGGAGTGCTGGCTGAGCAGCGCCCGTAGAGGCGGCTACTCGCAGTTGGGTGGTAGGGGCTGGATCTCGTCGTTCCAGTAAGCGGGCATGGGGCCGTCGTACAGGGGTGGAACGTACAGACATGTCGGGTCAGAGGCGAGCGGATCGTGTGTAAGCGCATAGGCGGTTGAGCGCGAGCCGCCGCAGAAGTGGTTATACCCGCATGCTCCACACTTGCCTTCGAAGGAGGAGGGCGTGCGCAATGCTTGCATGACGGGCGTATCTCGGTACAGTTCAGCAAATGGAGTGTCTTTAATCGAGCCGACGTGAATGGGGAGGAAACCCGACGGGTAGACGTCCCCGACGTGGTCGATGAAGGCGAATCCTGAGCCGGAGTTGATTGCCAGCGGGGTGCGCGGAGGCCGCGGTTTAGACGGGTATTCACCGAGGAGTCGCACCGTTTCACGCGACAACCAGTGGTAGAGCTCGCCGTGCGCGACGGACTTTGCGTCCGGGTCCTGTGCCTGTTTCGCTCGCTGGAAAGCGACTCGCCGGTACTGCGGGGCTTCGGTGGTCTTAATCGCGATGCGGTCGGATACGTCATGTAACCAGTGGAGGACGTCTTCGCGCTCTCGTGGACTCATTGCTGCCAACTGGGCGCCGCGACCCGTGGGCACGAGGAAGAAGATGTACCACATGAACGCATCGAGTTCGATTGCCTTGGCCAGCATGCGGGGAGCTTCGTGGATGTTATCGCGGGTCAAAGTCGTGTTGATTTGTAACCGGAATCCGACCTCGTTGATGAGCTGGGTGGCTTTCACGGTCTGATCAAACGTTCCTGGGATTCCTCGGAATGCATCATGCGTCTCAGCGGTCGCCCCGTCCATTGACACGCTCATAGCTCTGCCACCGGCTTCTTTGAGGGCGATCAGGCGCTCTTTCGTGAACAGCGGAGTAACCGATGGGGAAATCGACATCGACAGTCCGAGATTCGTTCCATATTCGACGAGCTCGACGAGGTCGTCGCGTTCGAAGCAATCTCCGCCGGTGAGGACGACGAGCGGACGCGGCGGTTCGTAGGCGGCGAGCTGTCTCAACAAGTCTTTGCCTTCGTCGGTGGTGAGCTGACCGGGCGCCGCGTCACGTTGGGCCTCGGCGCGGCAATGCTTGCACACGAGGGCGCAGGCGCGCGTCACTTCCCAAATGACGATAAATGGTTTTTGAGACAAATCATGGCGGATTTCACGCACCACCGGATGACGGCGCGCATGCGAGTGGGGGTGTGGCACGGCTATACCTCCAATTTGTATCTTTGAGTTTACCCACCCGCGAGCGCCTATTCGTCGTTGCCTGCTTCAAGTCGGTGCAAGTTAGGGGGAAGGTCAAACGCTGATTCAATGGTGAGCTCACGGAAGACGGCCGCTCAAAACTCGATCAACCGGCAGAAACACGGTATGGCTTCTCCTCATAAGTCATTGAAATGTCGATGGTCTGACCTAGAGAGACACGGTGCGGCAGGTAGTCTCACGATTGCAGTATTCGCACCGTTAATGTCCGGCCCAAGCGAGAAATTCCGCCGCTGAATACACGGGTTTGCCCCACTTGGCAGCATTTTTCGCTTTGCCCGACATGGTTGTGACATCGGCGGCAATGAGGGCATCGCACCGCGTTTTCGTCACGTTCGACACCGGGGTGAGGCCGCTTTGGCGGGCGACTTTCTCCATATCGTTGCGCTCCCAGCACTCTCCTTGATAATCGACCGTGCCGGTAAAGCACACCCTGGTGCCTTCAGTCAGTGCCTGGTCGATGGGGACTTGCGATTGAGCGGACTCGAACTCGACCTTCACCCCAAAGTGGTCGTTGAACGCACTGAGGATTTCTTCCGTGCGCGGTGCCAGTCGCTGGCCACGCAGCTTTTCGGAAAGGGTGGCGGCGATGACGTGTTCATCCCCATCCGGTTCGGGGAGCACGCCCTCGCCCACCCACAGGCGCGACAGCGCAACGCTCGCCGCATGAGAATCGGCGCCCAGAGTTTCGAGATGACGGGTAAGAAAATAGGCGTGACGTGGTTCTTCAACCGGCTCATAGGGCACGGCCCATCCATCTGTTGTCAGGCGCGCAAAAGCTCCGCGCAAGGACCGCGCCCGCGCGCGAACGTCACTTCCGCTTTGTTCCTCCCTTTCGCCCGCCGTGAGGTCAGCCAGATCGAGACTAATGAAGTTTTCAAACGGGGCGATAATCCCATGGCGCTTGAGCTCAGTATCGAGCACTCCGACAGCACTATCACCGTCGAGAGCAATGATGGCGTGTCCGGCAATACGTTCTTCGATCACCGGCCACAGTTGCGCCAAGGTGGGGGCGAGTTGCAGATCCGCGGCCGACAGGCCGTACCTCGTGGCTGCGTCACCAATATCGCGGGTTGGATTAACCAGTGAGGTGAACACTGATCCGTCCTCAAACTCGATCGCAATTTCAATAGGGCGAATGAATCCATCGGCCTCTCCGACCACCAAAGAGGAGAGCACGCAGGTTTGTTTCGTGCGGGTGTGCGCTGTTTCAGCGAGAAAACGGCGCACCCGGTAGTCGATTTTGACGTGGCGCGGCTCCACCTGACGTTTGAGAACGAGGCCGTCGAGCGACACGCACCTCGACAGAGCAACATACAGTTGACCGGTAGCGAAGGTGCCGCCAGTGAGATCGATAACCGCACGCTCCAGGGTTTGCCCCTGCGACTTGTGAATCGTAATAGCCCACGCGAGCTTGAACGGAAGCTGTCGGAATGTGCCGATCACCTCGTGGGAGAGGCTACCTCCAGAAATAATAGGGCGGGTGATTTCCCAAGTGTGTGGCTCGATTGTCACCGTGCTGCCGTCTCTCAATTCAGCCGTCACCAAATAGTCGCCGTCATCCATCTCAACATCGGTAATGCGACCGATTGAACCGTTGACCCATCGGTCTGCCGGATCATTGTTGAGGAGCATGATCTGGGCGCCGACCTTAAAAGTCAGTTCATCGGCCGTGGGCGCATCGAATGCGTCGCCGGTTCCGGTGCGCTCAGCGACCGAGCAGAATTCTTCGCCCTCGAGAAGGGCTAACTGCTGTTTATTGCGGGAGTGGGCGATCCGGTTTGTGCCCGCAAGCGTGAGCCAAAACTCGCCCTCCGGTGTAACAAAATCAGCGTTAGTTTGCCGGTTGAGCCGACGGTTAATCGCGGTTGTCATGCGACCGTCGCGAATGGCGTTAAGCATGTCGGTCAGCGCCGCATCGCCAAGTTGGCGGAAGACTTTGGTCAGCTGCACAGTGGGAAACTCCGCGCGTTCATAGGCGTTAGCGGAGAAGAAATAGGGTGAGTCGTAGACGGTGCGGAAGTATTCGGCCTCGCTCTCCACCACCACCGGAGGAAGTTGGTAGAGATCGCCGACAAGCACTACCTGGACGCCGCCGAAAGGCTTGGTCGGATCCGGCCCATAGCGTTCAAGTGCGGCAACAACACAGTCAAACAGGTCGGCGCGCACCATCGACACCTCGTCGATTATGAGAGTGTCGAGTTTACCGATTGTGCGACTAAATCTGCCCGGCTTGACGCGACCGGCGCGAATATCGTCTGGGGTGACACCGACGGGGAATGAGAACAATCGGTGGAGGGTGTATCCATCGACATTGAGTGCGGCAATGCCGGTTGGTGCGGCGACAATAACGTTGCGGCCTGTACCCTCCATGTAGTGCCGAATGAGGGTCGATTTACCGGTTCCGGCCTTGCCCGTGAGGAAAAGATTGTGCCCGTCGTTAAGGAGCTCGAGGGCGCGGCGAAACTCTGCGGTAAGTTCGATGGACATGGCTCTAGTATGGCGTATCTGTTATCAGACAGGATAAGAGTTATCCTGTTGACTTCCTGTGGATAACTTTAGGATAAGAGTTATCCTGTAGTGTATTCTGTGCATTAATTAGAATAAGACTTATCCTAATTAATCCAATCCACGTGAAACATTACGCTCACCAACTATGAAAGAGTCCGCCATGGGAGCCTACGAATCTCTTCACTGGGAAGGAAATCTTGGAGCGCCCTCCACACGGGATCGCCAAAGCGGACCATTTCGCGCCTACCTGCCAGACATTGTTAGTGGCACCATCGCAATTTCCCCTGAAATATCCGCTAAAGCCGCCAGTTGCGAACAAAAACTTAGAGCCGTTTCGCAAGGGTACGAAACCACCGGCCTCGAAGCCATCGCTCGACTCATACTAAGAAGTGAAGCGGTGGCCTCCTCAAAAATCGAGGGTCTCCAGGTGGGAGCAAAGCAATTAGCGATAGCGGAACTAATGTCCGATGACTCGCTTGATGCACACTCCGGGCGATCGACAGCCCGCGACATCATCAATAATATTCGCGCATTAGCGTTTGCCACGACACAGTTGAGCAAGCTGTCTCATACGAGTATTACTGACTTGGAGGACATTCAACGCACTCTGGTCGAGCAAGCAAGTTTGCAGGGTATTCGCACCCACCAGAACTGGGTCGGGGGTAGTAGTTATCACCCCCTTGATGCAGATTTCGTTCCCCCGCCGGCCGCGACTATCGATAATCTGCTCACCGACCTCCTGCAGTATCTCGATGGCGCAGAACACGGCGCGCTCATACAAGCGGGCATTGTTCACGCGCAGTTTGAAACCATCCATCCGTTTCCCGACGGTAATGGGCGGCTGGGTCGCGCCCTGATACACACGGTGCTCATGCGCCGCGGCCTCCAAAAGGCTGCTTTCATGCCAATCTCGGTTGCCCTCCACACACGATCGAACGAATACGTAAGTGGTCTTACCGCATTCCGGCATCTTGCCTCGGCTGGAACTCGTGAAGCGCGAGATGGTATTAACTACTGGCTCGATGTTTTTCTTGCGGCATGCGATGTAGCTCTGACCCACGGCGAACTCATGCTGGGGGATATCCGAGAGTTGACTCGGCAGTGGAAAGAACAGCACGAAGAGCATTACGGGAGGACGCACACTCGCCGGATTCGCAGTGATGCAGCCAGCGTAAGGCTGCGAAACGGACTCGTTGAGCGGCCGATCTTTACTATTGATTCCGCAAGAGAGTACTTGGCCGTCAACGATCAAAGCACGAGAAACGCTATTTCTGAACTCGAGGATGCCGGGATTATTCGTCGGATCAATATTGGCCCCGGATTACACGGCTGGTATCAGCCTGAGTTATTCGACCTCATCAATGAAGGCGAACGCGCGCTCGCATCAACGCAGTGGAATACCGTCCTGTCACCTCCACGCAGAGCAGTGCCCGCGCCGACGACGAAACTCTAGTCGAAGTGGTTTTCACCTATCCATTACACTGCTGAGGTGGATAAACGCTTCATTCGACTGTGGTTGTCATCCACTAGTTCTGGGATTGCGGTGTGGGCGTTGCCGTTTATCCTCGGTCTGGGGGTGGCGCATGACTTGTGGAGTGCCTCCACTCTCGGCTGGATTCTCGGAGTGAGAACCGCTGGTTTCGTTATTGCCGTCCCCATTGATGGAGTACTAGCCGATCAGATGTCTCGCTCGCGGGTGACTTTCCTATCCGGCACGCTGGCCACAATCGCCACGGTTATGCTCGCTCTCGCCCTCCCCCATTCGGTTTTCGGTGCGGGTGCCGTGGCCTCTTCGTCGGACTAAGTCAGGGATCGGTATCGAATTTTTCAATGTGCCGTGGTTTACCGCGATTCAGCGCGAAGTCCCCGCCGACATGGTGGCGCGAATATCCTCGGTGGACTTCATGGTTTCCTATGGGCTGGCCCCCGTTAGGCTCGCCGTCCTCGCCCCCGCCATCACTACCTTCGGTATGACGGCGGCATTGGTAACCTGCGCCCTGATGTGCATTGCCGCGACGGCAGTCGCCATGCTCCCAACAGCCAGCCGGACGTTCCACACCCCGGCGGTATCACCGTAGGCTCTGCTTAACAGACGCAGGCTCTCCCCAGCGGGCGTAGGCTCTGCCTAACCGCACCCAAATTCGCAAGACAGAGCCTACGCCTGAGCACCTAAGCCACAGCACCGCCGCCACAGCACCCCGCACCCCAAACCCCACTACTCACCAGCCAATGCCTCTAACAGCGCATTGTCATGGCTGGCAATAATGACGCCACATCCGTGTTCAGCGAGGGCGCGCAACACCCCTGCAACGGTGGCCGTAGAGATGGGATCGAGGTGCGCGGTGGGTTCATCGGCGAGGACATAGCGTGGTTGCGCTACCAGCAAGCGAGCAACACACGCGCGTTGCAACTGTCCTCCGGAGACTTCATGAGGTAACCGTCCAAGCAGTTCCTCGCCAACCCCCGTGCGAACACACGCCCGTTTGACGAGCACTTCTTGCTGAGGATGGTCAAGTCTTCTCGCTCGCAGTGGTTGAGCGATCATGCGTCGCAGCGTCATGTGCGGGTCGGTGGCCAGCACTGAGTTCTGCTCGATGAGGGCGACCCGCGCAATCGGATTCGTCATGGCAACGCCCTCCAAGCTATTGACTAGCAAACGTCCATCAAGGCTGTACCGACCGCGTACGAGAGCGGTGGGCGGTAGCTGTCCGGCGAGAGCACGGAGAATAGTGGTTTTGCCGCTCCCGGACACCCCTTTCAAACCGAGGATTCTCCCTCGCTCGATACCGAAGGAGACTCCGTCAACGACAGTGACGCTACCGTACGATATCGACAGATCATCAACGCTCAGGCTCATATCTCACCTCCCAGACGATCGGTGAACGAATGGTGGGGATCGAGGTTGAATAACGACGGTGGACTGCCGGGCACTGCTACTAATCCCGCATCGGCGCGCGCATCACGTAACGCACGACCGTAGGCAGAGCGAGGCTGGCGTGCCACGTGCTGAGCGTGCCCCGACTCGACGATTCTTCCCGCGTACATGAGGGCTATGTCGTCGGCGTATATCTCCGCCATTTCCACAGCGTGAGTAATCGCCAGCACCGCTGTTCCATCGGCGACTAATTCTCGGAGTAACTGCCACAGATCGCCTGCCAGTTCAGGATCGAGCCCTGCGGTAGGTTCATCGACCACGAGCACTCGCGGTGAACCCACGATTCCCAAAGCGAGATTGATGCGTTGCGCCATGCCGCCGGACAACTGGTGTGGATAGAGATTTTCAACCGCCGGATCGAGGTGGACGCGCCGCAAGAGCTTCGCTCGCGCCGACTCATCGGCCTCCAACCCCCGTGATTTCAGAACCTGCTCAAGATGTGTGCGGACAGTGCGCACTCGGTTAAGACAGTGAGCCCCTCCCTGCGGTACGACCGACACGAGCTGCCTGCGTACCCGCGGCCACTCGTGTTGCGGGAGGGCAACGAGATCGAGAATCTCACCGCCATCGTCGACCCACACGTGCCCAGTGATCCGCGCATCGCCAGAGAGAACGCCAGCCAGTACGTTGGCTAACGTCGACTTCCCGCACCCGGACTCACCGACGAGGCCGAGGACGCGTCCAGCCTCAACCGTCAGTGAAACGTCGGTGGCTGCGTGAATCCAACCGCTTTCGTGTTCCAGTGTGGTCGGTATGCGTACGCTCACCGCGTCGATAACGAGCGGATTGTCCGCATCCACCTGCCCGGATTCAACGTCAACGCCGACATCTGTCGTACCCTCCGTACCGCGTTCCGCCGTGGGAATCGTCAGGGACTCACGGGTGTTGAGCGTGCGCAACGTGGCCAGTATGAGCAACGTGAACGCAACGAGCACAGCCGAAGGCGCCAGCCACGTCCACCACGCCCCCAGTAGCAGATCCGTTTGGGCATCCCCGATGAGGGTGCCGAGCGACGCCCTCTGCGGTGGAAGTCCAAGCCCTAAGAAAGATAGGACCGACTCGTGCCACACCGCGTGCGGCGTCAGCAACGCAATGGACACAATGACCTGGCGGCGAGCTTCGAGCCAAAAATGTTCCCGGGCAACCAGCCACCGGCTCGCCCCGAAACTATAGGCCTGCGCCACGTACCGCGATGCGCGAATCGTAATGGTTTGCGCGCGGATCAAACGTGCGACAAGTGTCCAGTGAGTCAGCGCAATTGCGGTCACAATTGCCGTGAGCGAACCGCGCCAGGTGGCGGCAATAATGATCGTCACGAGAATGTGCGGAACCGCCGCCACCGCATCGGTGGTGCGCATGAGAACGGTGTCGACACTCGGAGGCGATAAGGCTGCAGTCACGCCGATCACGGTGCCGATTGCGGTCGCTACGACAGCGGAAATCAACGCCATGAGAATGGAGATCCTCAGGCCTTCGGCCACCCGCACAGCCAAATCCATCCCGTAGTGGTCGGTGCCGAAGATATGGGCGGATGAGGGCGGAGCCAAAGCCTGCGCGAAATCTGTAGTCGTTTCACCAAACCACCATGGGTACAGTAACGCCCAGGCGATGACGAGGGCGGTGAGTACAAGCGGAAAATAGGCTCGACGATTGATCGAGAAGGACGTTGTGTCGCTATGCATGGACTTCCACCTGCGGATCAATGAGAACGTGGAGGACATCAGCTAGCCACATTCCGACAATGACGGCTGCCGTGGTCAAGCCGGTGAGAACCGCAAGCAACGGCATGTCGGCGGCCAACGCGGCCTCCGTCAATGCTCCGGCGAGTCCCGGCCAGGAGAACACTGTCTCAATGATGACGGCACCGACGACGAACTCCGGCAGACGTGACCCGAGTAGCGCAAGCGCCGGAGGAACCGCGAGCGGAAAAATGTGCGAGACCACAATTGTGCGTTCTGAGAGGCCGCGCATCCGCGTCGCGGTTACCGCCGGGCTGGATGCCGACGCGATGACGCTTTCGCGTACACCGAGCACCAGCCACGGGATTTGAGTGAGGGCGAACAGCAGTGCGGGAAGCACGAGGTGCCGGGCAACCGAGCTAACTGTGGGGGGTTGTCCCGGTGGTGAAATACCTGCCGCCGGTAGCACCGGATAGGCCACAGCTAATACGAATACCGCTCCCACGGCGAGGACGAAGGGGGGTACTGACTGCACGATCGACACGAGTAGCGTCGACGCGCGATCAACGATCGATCCAGGCCGCAATCCCGAATAAATGCCGAGCACCATCGAGACCGAAACTCCCAGTAAAATAGCCACCGCTCCGAGCAGAAGTGTCCAGGGAAGACGCTCCCACACGACCTCGCTCACCGGCCGGTGATAGATGAGTGACTGCCCGAGGTCGCCGCGCGCAAACCCTGTCAACCAATCCCACCACGCGTGCCACCAGGGTGCGTCAAGACCGAGCGCATGACGGACCTGGTCGCGCTGTTCGGCTTCCATGTGCTGATAGCGAAGACCGAGATATTTACGCAGTGGATCCATCGGGCTCATGGACAGCAGCGCAAACGTAACCGCCGTGACGACAACAGTGACGACGGTGCCGAGAATAAACCTCCTCCACGTGAGTTGCCACGCCGCCCGCCACCGATTGAGTCGGGTTGGCGGCGCGGCCTCACGGGTGGGCAGTTCGACTATCTGTGCCACTGTCCGATGTTCCACCACGGTCCCCAAGAGACTCCGTGGGAATGGGGTTCTAACACGGGTTGCTTCCCCTGCCAATCATTGGTCTGTTCCACGTAGGTGTGGTGGAGGAATACGAGAATGAGATACGACGGCTCCGCCAGGTATTTTTCAATTCCTTCGCGGTACATGTCGGTACGCTTGGTTTGGTCGGCCTCGCGGCGAGCTCCCTCGAGAATCTCGTCGAGCCCCGGAACTGATGATCCGGTGGGGTTGTCGTAGACGCTGGAGCCTTCCGTGCGTGAGTGGAGCGCACCGTACAGTTGGGTATCAATCGAATACGGTTGGTCGCCTCCGCCGTACATGGCGGCTACCGATGGTAACTTCTCCGCTACCGCATCCCAGTCACTGTGATCAATGGTCGTTTCAATACCGAGGGCGTTGAGATTTTCCGCCACCGCGAAGGTCAGATCCTTTCGGAGCTGGTCGCCTGCCGGGTACCACAGTTCAAGCGACGCCGTGTGCCCGTCTTTCACTCGTTTGTCACCGTCAAGTACCCATCCGGCCTCGTCAAGCAATCCGGCGGCTTTATCGGGGTCGTAACCGAATGAATTGTCCGGAACTACCGGACCATAGGCGGCGTTGACAGGGGTGTATCCCGGTTCTCCGTAGCCCAGCAACACATTCTTGACGAGAGCTTCGCGATCAACCGCATAGTTAAGGGCGAGACGCACCTTCGCTTCAGCGGTAAAAGGATTGTCGAGGGGGAGAGTGAGGCCGCGCCAATCAACCGTATGATTCGATGCGATAGTAAAACCATCGTGGTGAGCGAAAGTCGTCGCGAGGGCGGGAGCTAGCTGAGTTCCCATAATGTCTCCGGAGGAGAGCCGCTGCGCTCGGGCCGTGTCATCGGGAACTGAAATAATGGTCAGTTCCTTCACGTCCGGAGTCTCGTGCCAGCCATCCTCACGGGCGGTAAAAGTCGCTTCATCTGTCCCCAAGGACTTAAGCACATACGGGCCGGTACCAATCGGCTGGGTGTTCAGCGCCCATTCGGTGACCGGCTTGGATTCCATTGATGCCGCCGGAGCGATGCCGACAAGCATGCGAGCTGGAAGATCAGCGTACGGATAGTTGAGGGTGAACTTGACCGTGTGCTCATCCGGTGCGCTCACTTCCTTAATCATTTCGTAGCCCGAGGCCATGGGGCTGGCTGTCACCGGATCAAGGATTGCTTGGTACGTGGCAACCACGTCAGCTGCGCGCAAGGGTGAGCTGTCAGAGAAGGTCACTCCTTCCCGCAGTGGCACGGTCCACTCGGTCAAGTCGTCGTTGGACACTGGGGCACTAGCCGCGAGCGCCGGAACGAGTTCAGGCAAATCCGCTTTCCCAGCCGGGGCAGGGACAAGAAGTCCGTCGTAGAGCGGACTGGTCCCCAACTCACCGTAGCCGGCAATGGGATTGAAGTGATCAACCGGCTGTTGATCTGCGAGCACAATCGTTGTGGGATAGGTTTCTGAAGAGGTTTCCGAGTGATCTGCCACTGGATCAGGTGTGGATGAATTACAACCCGCGAGAAGCAGTGCAGTACACGCAGCTATTGAGAGTAAACGGCGCATGATGCGTCCTTTCATATGAAATGGGGAGAGATACGCATGAAAGCGGGTTGCGTGTCTTTTGCCATGGTCCCCGGCTTGAGCCGGGGACCATGGTGGGATGGACTAGATAGTCCGCCAGGTCGGTTGTTCTGGTAGGAGGGCTTCGAACTCGGCAACGAGTGAGTCCATATACTCGCCGCGGTAGGTCCCTTCTAAGAACTTAGGTAGTGCCTCTTCGCGGAATCGCTTCCACGATTCGGCCTCCTGTCCGGGATTAATCGGGTAGTAGAGCACGCCCTCGGAAAAGGCGGAATCACGATCTCCCGGCGCGTCACCAATGAGCATGATGTGGTCATCGTCGTACTTGCCCTTCGCGGCATAGCGGACGTGCTCGGCTTTCGAGCCCATCTCCTGCCCGGCAATGACCTTCATGTATTTGGCGAGGTCGTGTTCGTTCCACTCTCGCTCAAGCGCTTCGAGCGGGGTGGCGGAAACCGTCATGCAATCAACGTGCGGTTGCATGGCTTCGAATGCCTCACGAACACCGGGGAATGGCGCACAGCCGTGCACCATCCACGCAATGAGTTCATTCACGCCGTTGCCCCATTCAATGCACTGCCGAATTTCATCGGACGGATTTTCCTTGGCGAAGGCGGCAATACCTGAATCGGAGCGGGGGTATCCCGAGTCGAGGAATTTCTTCAGCTCTTTCCCCTCGGGGATTTTCACTCCCCGTTCGAGCACTTCGGGACGTTGCCGCAGCAGATCGAAGAGGCGGTTAAGTGCGACCCATCGGTTCTGTCCGCGAGTCGTGGAGTGAAGGTTAACAAACAGTGCCGTCTCTCGCACCAGAGTTGAGGCCGCCTGCAGGTTCCAGTACTTGATGTAGGACGGAGTGAAGCACTCCTGATGCTTGATGTCCATCGCATCCATCGCACAACCGTCAGAATCGATGCCGACAAAGAAGTCCTTCGTGGGCTTGAACTCAGCGAGCACGCGGGCCCGCTCTGGCATATCAGACATGGATTCTCCTTACAGGTAGGCGTCGTCTTTACCGCAGTACGGGTCGACGGGCGAAGTGCCACGGAAGTCGGATTTACCCTCGAGCTTGTCGATAAGCGCTTCGAGAGTGAACGGCTTGTCGTCATAGGTGTTGATGTAGGTCTTGACCTGCGGGACGTCGACGAGATCGTAGGGGCTGGCTGTCGACACGTAGATGGTTGGGATTTCGTGGACGTACCACGGAATATCGACGGTTCCCTTCGTCGCCGGCCACATCACTCGCTCGGTCGGCTGCATCATACCTTCGATCTTGGCAACGAGCAGAATGAGGTCGTAGTTGTCCGTCAGATTCGAGATCGGAGCCTTACCGGCGTACACATCGCGCACCACTTGCGCCTGCTCTTCGGGCGGTAGTTTGGTCAGTTTTTCGAATACTGATTCATGAACGGTGACTTCGTATCCACGTTCTTTCAGCATGTCGGCAACGACCTCAGCCGGATGCTTCACAGGTTTGCCGCCGCTGAAGGCGACCGCAATGGGATTCGTCGGACCCGAGACGGGAACAACCAGCACCCGGCGGTATTTCTCAGGGGAGACTGGGAGGTTGTCCGGCTGCTTGTTCTTCACCAGGGTGATGGCATCCTCGGCAAGTTTGGGTGCCACCGCTTTCGACTCGTCAAGGCCGATGAGTTTCATCGCTTCTTCCTTGGGAGGAAGGATTTCTTCGCGATCGGTGATGTGGAGTCGCAGACGTGCTTTAAGGCCGAGGATACGCTCCAGCGCTTCTTGCAGGCGCTCTTCGCTAATACGGCCGTCGCGGTAGCCTTCCATCATCCATTCAAAATCCTCGTCGGGATCATTGAAGAAGAGGAAGAGGTCGCATCCGGCGGCGATTGCCTGAGGCAGAATCTCACGGCGAGACATTGCTCCGGTCAGACCGACCATGTGGGAAGCGTCAGTGACCACGACACCGTTAAATCCAAGCTTGCCTCGCAACAGGTCGGTGATGATTTCCTTGCTGAGCGTGGCGGGTAGCAGATCATCGCGCGTCATATCCGGGTTGAAATGCTTCTGGTAGGCCGGGAGCATGATGTGGCCGGCCATAATGGACGGTAATCCCGCGTCGATGAGACCTGAGTAGACCTTGCCGAACGTCTCATCCCATTCCTCGCAGGAGTACGAGTTAATGGAGGCTGACAGGTGCTGGTCGCGCTCATCAATACCGTCGCCGGGGAAGTGCTTGGCGGCGGGCAGGATTCCCGATTCCATGATTCCGCGCATGTACGCTTTCGACATGTCGAGAACGAGGTCGGGATCAGAGCCAAACGAGCGGTTAGAAATAATTGGGTTGCGCCAGTTGCGCATGATGTCAACGATGGGTGCGAACGACCAGTTGCAGCCAATGGCTGAGGCTTCGATACCGGATACGCGACCCATTTCGTAAGCCCACTCAGGGTTGTTTGACGCACCAATTTTCACTTCGTGACCGACATATGTGCCGTCCACACACGCTCCGTTACCACCGGATTCGGTGTTGGCTGCGATGAGCAACGGGATCTTCGACTTGGTTTGCAAAATGTAGTTCTGTTCCCACACCTGCTCGGCTGTGCCGGGGTTATAGCGCACGGCGGCGATATGGTAATTGTCGAGAATCTCAGTCAAATACTCTTCAGTTCTTTCCGAACCCATATTGACGAAGAGCTGACCGATTTTTTCTTCATCGGTCATATTCGCGATCGTGTCGCGTACCCAGGCGATCGCGTCCTCATCAAGATTGAATGGTTGTGCTGACAAATCAACCATGTTGCACTCTCCTTTGGGGCATCATTGATTCATATCTAGATAAGCAAACTATTGCCGGGGTTTTGTCATGTTGCACGATGTTGCCCAAACCACACCCCCTTAAAGAGCGATAGAGTGACACAGAGGTCCGCAAAAGATGGCAACCGGTTGCCGAGATTCGACCGGCATATCACCCTTGAGTTAAGGCGCATTTTTCACAAAGGAGTACCAATGACCATTGAAAAACCCGCAGTCGCAAGTGCCGACATTGGCGTCACCGGAATGGGCGTCATGGGCTCAAACCTAGCCCGCAATTTTGCCCGCAACGGCAATCGCGTCGCCATCCACAACCGCACAGTGGCCAAGACCGAAGCCGTCATGGAAAAGCACGGTGAGGAAGCTCAGTTCATTCCGTGCGAATCAATGGATGACTTCGTCTCTGCCCTCACTCCACCCCGATGCGCAATCATCATGGTGAAAGCAGGGAAAGCCACGGACGCCGTCATCGAGGAGCTCGCTTCCCGCATGGATAAAGGCGACATCATCGTCGACTGCGGTAACTCCCTATTCTCCGATACTCGCCGCCGTGAAGCAGCCTTGCGTGAACGCGGCCTCCACTTCGTAGGGTGCGGTGTTTCCGGTGGTGAAGAGGGCGCCCTGTGGGGCCCATCCATCATGCCGGGTGGCTCACCCGACTCCTACAAGCGCCTCGGCCCCATGCTCGAGTCAATTTCCGCCAAGGTCGATGGCGAACCGTGCTGCACGCACGTTGGCGAGGACGGCGCTGGACACTTCGTCAAGATGGTGCACAACGGCATCGAGTACGCCGACATGCAGGTAATCGGCGAAGCCTACGACCTACTCCGCCGCGCACTCGGCCTCAGCCCCGCAGAAATCGCAGATATTTTTGCCGAATGGAACCGCGGTGAACTCGACTCCTACCTGATGGAAATTTCCGTCGAGGTCCTGCGCCAGGTCGATGCCGAAACCGGTAAACCACTCGTCGACCTCATCGTCGACGCCGCCGGACAGAAGGGAACTGGCGCGTGGACGACGCAGACGGCGCTCAGCCTCGGCGTCCCCGTCACCGGCATTGGTGAGGCCACTTTCGCTCGCGGCCTCTCCTCCTCCCCCAAGCAGCGTGAAGCCGCTCGTGACTTCGCTGGTGAAGCGGCCGAGTGGAATATCGAAGACCGCGACGCGTTCATCGAGGACGTGCGCCAGGCTCTGTACGCGTCGAAGATCGTCGCCTACTCGCAGGGCTTCAACGAGATCCAGGCGGCCGCAGAAGAGTACGACTGGAATATCAACCTCGGTGACATGGCCCGTATTTGGCGTGGTGGTTGCATTATTCGCGCCCGCTTCCTCGGCGAGATCACGCAGGCATTCGAGAAGAACCCCGACCTGCCCCTCCTCATCGCAGACTCGTACTTCTACGACAAGATCGTTGAAGCGCTCCCGCACTGGCGTCGCATTGTGTCGCTGTCGGCTCTGCACGGTGTCGCCGCACCGGTGTTCAGTTCGTCGCTGTCCTACTACGACGGGATTCGCGCCGAGCGTCTGCCCGCCGCTCTTATCCAGGGCCAGCGCGACTTCTTCGGGGCGCACACCTACAAGCGCATCGACAAAGACGGCACCTTCCACACGCTGTGGGCTGAAGAAGGCCGCCGCGAAGTCGAGGCCTAGCTTTCCAGCGAACTGGGCCGCTTGACGCGGTTACGTGACCGGCGCCTGCGGTACTCTCCTGACGCGGCGCCGGTCTAGTTCCACCTGTTTTGGCTTCAAAACGACAGACTCCACCTCACCCACTCATTCTTGGAAGGACCTCCCCATGCAGTTACGCGAAGATGCCCAATGGGCACTCGTCGTTCCCACCTCGATCGGCGTTCGTATCACGCCGGAAAACCGTCAACCTGTCCACACGTCAAGCCGTTTCATGCTCCACGCGACCTCGGCGGAAACGAACGTCGCGTCAGTTCCTTCCCACCTCGGTATGCCGGTGAAAGTGCTGACGAACTTCGTTGAAGGCTCACCTATCTCCGCGCTGATTAAGGCTGACCTGCGGGCTCGTGGGATGGCCTACGAAGGACCGGACAAGCCGCAGGGAGATGCCTGGGGCTTCCGCCACCAGTTCAACATTGCTGATTCGGGGTTCGGAGGTCGTGCTCCGCGCGTGTGGAATGACCGTGCCGGAGAGGTCGGCCTCACCCTTGATGCCGCTGATTTTGATCTCGACAAACTATTCGTCGAAGAAGGGGTCAAAATCTTACATCTGTCGGGCTTGATTGCGGCGCTGTCTCCCGAGACCTCAAAGTTCTGTGTTGATCTCGCTCGCGTAGCCAAAGAAAACGGGACAGTTGTGAGCTTCGACCTCAACTATCGGGCTTCATTTTGGAAGGGGCGCGAGGACGAACTGTCCGCTGCCTTCCATGACATCGCCAGCCACTGCGACGTGCTCTACGGTAACGAGGAGGATTTTCAGCTCTGCCTCGGTATTCAGGGTCCAGAAGCCGGTGGTGAGGCGATCGGCTCCAAGATTGAGAGCTTTAAGGAAATGATCAAGCGCATCCAGGTCGAATACCCGGACGCCAAGTACATCGGTACTTCGCTGCGCGAAGTGATCTCTGCGAACCACCATAAGTGGGGCATCATTTTGTGGGGTGACGACGAGTTCCACGTTGCTGAGCTACGCGATATCGACGTCATTGACCGCATCGGCGGCGGAGATGGCTCAGTTGGCGGAGTTCTTTACGGCATTCTCAAGGGCTGGCCGGCTGAGAAGTGCATGCAGTTTGGATGGGCGACTGGCGCACTCGCGGCGACCTCGCTCACCGACTACGGTGCTCCTGCTGACGAAGCTCAAGTGTGGTCGATGTGGGAGGGGAACGCTCGCGTACAACGGTAGCTTGGGGCGGGAAACGACCACTTCGTTCCCGTAGTGGAGTAACGCCCGCGTACAGCGAGAGCTGGTGTATGCGGTAGCTCGCGCGTAGCTGGTTCACCGCACTGGCGTGCCCGGCTCACTACACTGGCATACCCGGCTCACCGCGCCATAGCCCCGTAGGCTCTCTGTAACTATCGTTTTTCCAGCTGTAGGCTCTGCCTAGCGAACGTAGGCTCTGCCTAGCCGCATCTCAATTCGCTGGGGAGAGCCTACAACCACCAAAAACACCCCTACAGTGAGCCCAGACCCCCGCGTAGGCTCTGCCTAACAGCAATAGGCTCACCCACACACGTGGGCTGACTGGCAGTATCCTTGAAGCACGCACTCGTACCCGTTTATTCGCCCACCCACATTGATGAGGACGCATATGGCTCACAACCCCAATCAGCCGCCGGTATCTGTACCGGCTCGACTCGCGTTTTCATTTGTGTGGTGGATTCTCATTGCGCGGATCATTGTTGGTTTTACACGGGGAACACTATGGCCGGTCGGCGAGTGGGTGGATGGCCGGTCGTGGCTTTATGCCCTCGGCTTCGCGATCATCGGAACAGGTACCTACTGGATACGTATCCGCCGGGAGGGTTAAGCCGCGATGGGTGCGGTTGCACTCCTCTGCCTCCAAACCCTGCCTCCGAATCCTGCTTCCTAACCCCTGCCGCCAGCACCGATTTCAACACCGGACTCCGGGAAGTTGTGGCAACTCGTTGCGAGAAAACGGGATGTGGGTCACAGTAGTGCTATGACTGAGCTTTACCCTGGAATTCCTGAAGCCGCCAGCGTGGGCGGCCCTGATGTCGTTCTCTCCAAAGAACAAATCCGCAACTTCGTCCTCGAACAACTCGGTAACTACGATTTTGACGGCAAACGTGTCACCCTCGTCGTTCCTGATGGAACCCGCCATGCCCCGGTAGATATGATGGCGCATTTTATTCGTGATGCACTCGCTGATCGCCCCAAGGACGTACGCGTCGTCATCGCTCTGGGAACCCACGACGATATGTCCGAAGAAGCGATCGCCAAGCTGATGGGGTATGAGCCGGGACATTTCGACGATGAGTTCCCCGGCTGGGAAATCTTCAACCACGCCTGGCGCAACGAAGACACCTTCGAAGATCTCGGTACTATTCCCAAAGAGAAGATCGCAGAGCTCTCCGGTGGGCGTTTAACCGATCGTCCGATGCAGGTTCTGGTCAATAAAATGGTGTGCGACACCGACATCACGCTCATTCTCGGACCGGTGCTTCCCCATGAAGTCGTCGGAATTTCCGGAGGAAACAAGTACTTATTCCCTGGTCTATCAGGCCACGACGTCATTGACATGTCGCACTGGGTGGGCGCCCTCATTACCTGCTTTGAAATGATCGGCTCTCGCGGAGTGACCCCTGTCCGTCAGATGATTGATGCTGCCGCCGACCTCGTTCCCTCTACCAAGGTCATGCTCGGCATGATCGTCAAGCCCGGCACACTCGACCTCCAGTTCGTCGCCTTCGGCGATTCGAAAGCCGCGTGGGAAGCCTGCGCGAACGTATCCGCCGACGTGCACGTCAAGTACGTTCCCAAACCCTACAAGCGAGTCGTCTCGATTATGCCCGAAATGTACGAGGATATCTGGACCGCTGCTAAAGGCTTCTACAAGCTCGAACCCGTTGTCGCTGAGGGTGGAGAGCTCATTCTGTACGCCCCGCATATTACTGAGATCGCGCATATGCACCCCGGCCTCAACGACATCGGCTATCACAACCGCGATTACTTCGTGAAGCAGTGGGATAAGTTCAAGGACCACCCGTGGGGCGAGCTCGCCCACTCAACGCACCTGCGCGGTATGGGAACCTACGATGCGGAAACCGGGATCGAGTCGAACCGCGTGACCGTCACGCTTGCCACGTCTATCCCGCGTGAGGTCGTCGAGAGCGTCAACCTCAAGTACATGCATCCGGACGAGGTGGACTTTGACGCGCTGGAGGCCGATCCCGACACTCTCGTGGTTCCACAGGCCGGTGAACTTTTGCACAGGCTGGAGGACGAGCGCGGCGACCTCCCTAAGTAACTCACACCAGTCACCGTAGGCTCTCTGTAGCAGCACCTCTTTTCGCTACAGAGAGCCTACAAAGCTCAAAAACACCCTTACAGTGAGCCCAAACCCCCTCGTAGACTCTGCCTAGCAAACGTAGGCTCTGTGTAGTTGCACCCAGCGTCATCACACAGAGCCTAGAGCACCTCACAGCCCGTCATAACAAAGCAGTGGGCCCGGCATTACGCCGAGCCCACAACTTCGAGTCCGCTTTACGAACTGGTATCTACGGTTGTTGTTACTTCTCATCCGTGGGATCGATGGGGGTACCACCGGCTCCCGGAGGCGTATCACCCGCGGCGGGATCAACCGTTGCATCATCAACTGTAGAGGCAGTCTCACCCGTACCGCCCGGGATCGCGCCAACGGCGGATTCCGCATCAGTGGCTCCTGCCGGTTTATTGGCGTACTCACCGCGACCGTGACGACGCTGGAGGGTATCGAAGTTGGCTTCGACCTCCTTGCGGCCCAGCGGATACCAGAACCACATGACAGCCGCTGTCAAAGCAATGAGGACGGAGGGAACGAGCAAGAACAGCATGTAGATGCCCTGCAGTGCCTCGGGGCTTTGGGTCCCACCCGCTTTGGCTAGCTCAGAATCGTAACCAACGAATGACACAGCCATACCGACGATGTAACCAGCAAGCGCCTGGCCGAGCTTACGTGACCACGAGTAGATTGCGTAGATGGTGCCGTCATCGCGGTCGTGGGTGTGGATTTCCTGGTAGTCGAGAACATCAGTGATGACTGCCCACACGAGGACGTTGTAGAACCCTGAGCCGAGCGAAAGGAAGAAGAAAAGAACGATAAAGAGAATCGCGCTCTTAATGCTCATGAAGTACATGACGATGCCGAAAACCCCGGAGAAAATGAGGCCGGCAGACAGTAGCTCTTTCTTACCGAACTTCATCGCCAGCTTGGTGGCGATGGCGGCGACGATGAAGCCGGGAATGAGGGAGACGATCTGCGAGAGGATCATGAAGCGAATGTCGCCGAAGTAGTCCTTCCACAAGTAGACCGAGGTGGTGGCGGCAACCTGTGAACCGACGAGGAACAGCAGGGCACCGGTAATGATGGACAGTAGCGGCTTGTTGCGGCCCAGCGTACTCAGCATTTGACCAAATGAGGCCTGCTCTTCCTTGGTCTTTGGTACATGGACGACGCGTTCGCGCACCAGCGAGAAGCAGGCTACGTAGCAGGCAACTGCGGCAATCGAGCAAACGATTGCGGCGATCGCCATGCGGGTTCCGTCAATGTGGTTGTCGACGTTGACGACACCGGGAAGCACGGCCGAGATGATGAGGACGGCGAGCATCGCTCCCACCGAACGGAATACCGACAGGGATGAGCGGTGCTCGGGGTCGTCGGAGATAACGGCGGCCATGGACCCGTAGGGAATGTTGATGGAGGTGTAGAACACCGAGCCCCAAATAATGTAGGTAACGACCATGTACGTCACGCGAACCCCGTAACTGGCGTTGACGACGAACGGCATGTACATCATGGCGGAGGCGAGGGCGACGGGGATCGCCATCCGGAGAATCCAGGGACGGAAACGACCGTGCTTGGATGGTTTGAGGACGTCGATGAGCCGGCCCATGCCGACATCGGTGAAGGCGTCGAGCAGACGCGCGACGAGGAACAGGGTGCCGACATGCGCGGCATCAATGCCCATGACGTCGGTGTAGAACACCATGAAGAAAAGCATTTGAAGAATGAAGGAGAAGTCGTTACCGAAATCTCCGAACATGTACCCCACCTTGTCGCGCCAACCGAACGGACGAACCGTCCCGGTAGCAGGACTAGCCGGCGAAGTCTGTGTTGACATGATGTCTCCTTTTGCTCCATAGCATCTGCGCTATGAAAGAAAACTGGCGGTAATCGTATGTTCGCGAAGGATTTGCGCTGTTCACAGCCTCTACTGTGAGACTGGTTACGCTTCATTAAATCTCGCATGCCCTCACTCAAAAGCCGAAATGTTGCCAAATGTTGCCTCAGGATTATCTGGCGGCCCATAGTAACGGGGGGCTCGACAGCCGTCGAGCCCCCCGTGCAGTACCTGTAGGTACAGTTACTTCAGTTCATCGGGATCAATCGGCCCAGGAGTTCCCGGCGTTGGATCACCGGCAGCCGGATCGACTGTTCCGGCATCATAGGCAGACGGTACTGCACCGGCGGCCGGAGCCTTCGCGTACTTCCCGCGTCCGTGTCGACGTTGGAGCGTGTCGAAGTTCTTGGCCACTTCTTCTTTATTGAGCGGGTACCAGAACCACATGATGACGGCGGTCAGTGCATAGAGAACACCGGGCACCAGCAGGAACAGCATGTAGATACCGTCGAGGGTCTCCGGGTGCTGATCTAAACCGGCTTTGGCAAGTTCTGAATCGTAGCCGACGAAGGATACAGCGGCACCAACGATGTAACCGGCGACTGCCTGGCCGAGCTTACGTGACCACGAGTAAATCGCGTAGATGGTGCCGTCATCGCGTTCGCCGGTTTGGACTTCCTGGTAGTCGAGAACGTCGGTGATGACAGCCCAGACAATGACGTTGTAGAACCCAACACCGATGGAGAGGAAGAAGAACAGGACGATGAACAGTACTGGCGAGGTGATCTTCATGAACCACATGGCAATGGCCAAAATCGCCGACAATACCAGACCGTAGGACAGGAGCTCTTTCTTGCCCCAGCGCATCGATGCTGCGGTGGCCACAACGGAGATGAGGAAGACCGGTGCGATTGAGACGATCTGCGCCCACGACATCATGTCAAAAGCGTGGAAGTAGTCTTTCCACAAGTAGGCGGTCGTCGTTCCAGCGATCTGCGATCCAACGAGGAACAGCAGGGCACCGGAGACGAGGGCGAGCAATGGGCGGTTGTGCACGAGGGTGCTCAGCATTTCACCGAAAGAAGCCTGTTCTTCATGGGTCTTGATATGCACGATTACGCGTTCGCGAACCATCGAGTAGCACAGCACGTAGCACACGACGGCAGCGATGGAGCAGGCGATCGCCGCCATGGCCATCCGCGATCCGGAAATCTGGTTATCGACATTGACCACTCGCGGGAGGATGGCGGAGATGATGAGGAAAGCGAGCTGGGCGCCGATGGAGCGGAATACTGACAGCGACGCGCGGTGCTCTGGCTGATCAGAAATAACGGCGGCCATCGACCCGTAGGGAATGTTGATGGAGGTGTAGAACACCGAGCCCCAAATGATGTAGGTGATGACCATGTACGTCACTCGCACGCCGTAGCTGGAGTTGACGACGAACGGCATGTACATCATCGTCGAGGCGAGGGCGACGGGGATCGCCATTCGTAGCACCCAGGGACGGAAGCGCCCGTGCTTGGACGGCTTGAGGACGTCAACAATGCGTCCCATACCAACGTCGGTGAAGGCGTCGACAACGCGTGCTGCGAGGAACAGCGTACCGACAATCTGGGCGTCGATACCCATCACGTCGGTATAGAACACCATGAAGAAAAGCATTTGAAGAATGAAGGAGAAGTCGTTACCGAAATCTCCGAACATGTATCCGACTTTGTCTTTCCACCCGAACGGCCGAACATTGGGCGCGCTCGAACTGGTGGATGTCGTCTGTGTTGACATTGTGTCTCCCTTGGCCACGTAGCTACGGTGCTATTGGTTGAGTTAGTGATGCCCGAGCGTGCCAGTTAGGTTTATCAACTATGACTGTGCGCTAGGACACATCGCGTGCTCTATCTACAATGTGACATAGGACGCGGCGAATCTGTACGGGTTGCCAAATGTTGCTTAATAGCATTCAGAGTTGTCAGTATTTGCCGGTCCACCACTGCAACCCACAGGGCAACAAGTGGCAATTAGTGCCGCGCACCACTGCAACTTGGTGCAATGAGTACAGAGGGATATCTTTCCAGCCACCTGACCACAGCGAGCAAAGGAGCGAGCATGCTAACAGTTCGGCAGACACCATCGAGAAACGTATTCTCCCTTGATGGAATCTGGGACTTCCGCGTCGACCGGGACAATAGCGGTTATGAAGCCCGATGGTTTGACGCTCCCTTGGACGATGCGCGACCGATGCCTGTGCCCGCCTCGTTTAACGACATCGTCACTGACACCGATGTGCGTGATCACGTGGGCGTGGTCTGGTACCAGCGTCGCGTGCAAAAACCCCGCAACCTTGGTGATGACCGTTTGATCGTCCGCTTTGGCTCGGCCACTCACTCGGCCACCGTGTGGGTCAATGGCACTGAGGTCATGTCCCATGATGGTGGGTACCTCCCATTCGAAGCCGACATCACTGACTTCGTGAAATCTGATGAGTCGTTCCTCTTGACCGCCGCTGTTGATAACCGTCTGAGCTGGCAGACTATCCCACCGGGCTTTATCCTCAAGGACACCCAGGGCAATGACGTGCAGCGGTACATGCACGACTTCTACAACTACGCGGGAATCCATCGCTCGGTGTTGCTCTACACCCGGCCCGCGATCAGCGTGTCCGACGTGACGGTCGTGACCGATATCGACGGTTCCACCGGTATCGTCTCCTACACCGTTGTCGCTGAGGGTGCCGAACGCGTATCCGTTCGACTGCTCGATGCTGACGGGAAGGAAGTCGCCACAGCCGAGGGTGCCGAAGGTGAACTACGAGTCGAAAACGCACACCTGTGGGCTCCCGGTGACGGCTACCTCTACACCCTGGAGATTCACGCGGACGAGGACGTCTACCCCCAAACCGTCGGTATCCGCACGGTTGAAGTTAAAGACAGCCAGTTCCTCATCAACGGAAAACCGTTCTACTTCCGCGGCTACGGTCGCCACGAGGACAACATCGTGCGCGGCAAGGGCCACGACAACGTCATGTTGGTCCACGACTTCGAACTAATGAAGTGGCAGGGCGCTAACTCCTTCCGCACTTCGCACTACCCGTACGCCGAAGAAGTCATGGATTACGCCGACCGTGAAGGTTTTGTCGTCATTGACGAAACTGCGGCTGTCGGCCTCAATATCGGGCTGTCTGGAGGTATTTTTGGAACGCCGGAAGGAATGCCAACCCAGACGTTCTGCGATGACGCTCTCGATGCACGCACCCAGGCAGTGCACGAAGCTCATATCCGCGAACTGATTGCCCGCGATAAGAACCACCCGTGCGTTGTTCTGTGGTCAATCGCGAACGAGCCGGAGTCGAGCACCGAGGCGTCCTACGAGTACTTCAAGCCACTGGCTGAGGCTGCTCGCGATGCCGATCCCACTCGTCCAGTCGGTTACGTTAACGTCATGCTTGCACCTCCGAGCATGGAAAAGTGTGTTGGTCTATTCGATGTCGTCATGCTCAACCGTTACTACGGCTGGTACGTCGATACCGGCGATCTAGTTGATGCTGAGGCTCATATGCGTGAAGAGATCGACGGGTGGATTAAGCTCGCTCCGGGCAAACCCATTATTTTCACTGAATACGGCCCCGATACGTTGTCCGGCCTGCGCGATTTCCACCGGCAACCGTGGTCCGAAGAGTTCCAAGAGGACATGTTTGCCATGTTCCACAAGGTGTTCGACGATTATGACGAGATCGTGGGCGAACAGATGTGGAACTTCGCAGACTTCCAGACCGTGTCCGGAATTCTGCGCGTCGGCGGCAACAAGAAGGGCATGTTCACACGCGAGCGGCGCCCGAAGTCGGCCTCCTACGACGTTCGCAAACGCTGGCTCGCTATGCGCGACACACTCGGTTTCTAACTCAGTTTCTACGTGACAGCTTCGGGAGGAATGATGTGGGGCGAGCACTCAACGCTCAACCGCGCGCTCAGAACGCGCCCGGTTGAGTCAGCCGTCGACCTCTCTATCGACCTCCCGGAGCCCCTTCACACTATCGCTGAGCATGTCGCGTCAGAGATTCGTTCCGCCCTCAAAAACGGCGGAGGCCGGGTTGGCGTCGCCTATTCGGGGGGCGTGGATTCTTCGGTATTGGCCGCGCTCGTCGCGCGTGCGGTAGGCCGCGACCATACGCTACTCCTACTGGGGGAATCGGCATCGCTGGCTCGGCGCGAACACGCTTTCGCGATGCGCCAGGCTACGCAGCTCGGGTTGCGGGTCGTCATGGTCGAAACCCATGAACTGAATGACCAGGACTATGTCGCCAATTCGGTGAACCGCTGCTATTTCTGCAAGGACGAGCTGTTTACACGCATTGACGAGTCAGTGGCTCGCCGTCACCAACTTGCCGTCGTCGCCTACGGCGAAAATGCGGACGATTCACGCCGACCCGACCGCCCGGGAGGGCGGGCAGCGCGTGAGCACCGGGTGCTGTATCCCCTCGCCTTAGCGGGAGCGACAAAAAGTGACGTACGTGCGCTAGCTCGCGAGTTCAACCTCGTCAGTGCCAATAAGCCAGCGGCTCCCTGTTTGGCTAGTCGGATTCCGCACGGGGAACCCGTCACTGCCGAGAAACTCCGCGCGGTTGATGAAGCTGAGGACGCAGTGTTGCAGGCGGGCTTCTCTGACTGTCGAGTACGACACCACGGGGCAATTGCCCGTATCGAGGTCCCGTCTGAAGAGTTTGAACTGATTTTGGATGAGACGCGCCGACACGACCTCATCGCCGCGGTTAAAGCCGCCGGTTTTACCCACGTCACACTCGATATGAACGGTATCCAGTCGGGTGCGTTTACCCTGTCGATTCTCAATTCGGGGGCGCGCCGTGGCTGACGCAAATCTCGATTTCGACCGCTACCACCGACGCGGGTACCCCGAAGCGGTGTATTGCGCGAGCAAGAGCCTGGACCAGTGTCGAAATATTGCGCGCATGTGGCGTGAGCGGAGTGACACTGAGGATGTCGGTACCGTCTTATTTACGAAAGCGGACCGCGAACGCGCCGCCGCGATCATGGCTGAGCTGCCGGATGCCTACTACGACGAACAGGTTCACCTGCTTGCCTGGCCGCCCACGCCACCGCAGCCAAGCGGCGGGCGCGTTGTTGTTGCCTGCGCCGGAACATCCGATGTCCCCATTGCCCGAGAAGCAGCCCTCACCGCTCGCTACCTGGGCCGCGAAGTCGTCGAACTCGTCGATGTTGGGGTTGCGGGGCTCGATCGGATTTTGTCGAAACGCGACATTCTCACCTCAGCCCGCGCCATCGTCGTGGTTGCGGGTATGGAGGGCGCACTCGCCTCGGTGGTTGCCGGTCTGGTGTCCTGTCCCGTCGTCGCAGTCCCCACCTCGGTCGGCTATGGGGCAGCATTTGAGGGCGTTACCGCCCTATTGTCGATGCTCAATGCCTGCGCGCCGGGCGTCTCTGTTGTCAATATCGATAACGGGTACGGGGCCGGGCATATTGCGGCCCAGATCGCAGCCCCTTACGACACGCGTTCACCCGATGTAGCCGACTCTCGTCTGGTTGAGGAGAACTCCCATGCATGACACCGGTCATCCCCACACTCATGAGCACATTCATGAGCATTCTCACGGACACGTCGTCACCGCTGATGGTGCGACCGTTCCCGAGGGCACCCGGATTGAGCCGGGGAAACTGTGGCAACCCAGTCTCGACGAACCAAGCACAACGCTGTGGATTGATGCCACTGAGGGCGCCTCGGGCGACATGCTGCTCGCCGCCCTCATCGATGCTGGAGCCGATGCTGAATCGGTTGCCACCGTACTGGAGATGATTGCGCCCGGAAAGCTTCATCTGCAAAAGCGTCGCGTGCAGCGCGGACCGTTCTCCGCACTCAAAGTGGATGTCATTGCCGATGAACCGAATCCACCGGCCCGCCACCTATCGGATATTGAGCGCATGCTCGACGTGGCGGACATGCCGGTCCTCACCCGCGAGATGGCCATTGCCGCGTTCCGTCGACTTGCTCAAGCCGAAGCCACGGTGCACGGCGCGACGATTGAATCCGTCCACTTCCACGAGGTCGGTGCGCTCGATTCGATCGGTGACATCGTCGGGGTTTGCGAGGCGATTCGCACGCTCTCAGTCACAGCGGCCTCCAGCTCGGTGGTAGCGGTTGGTGCTGGAACTATCTCCACACAGCATGGGACTCTCACCGTTCCCCCGCCAGCGGTCGCTGAGTTAGCGCGCGGCTGGCAGATCGAAGCGGGTGGCCCCACCGGCGTTGGTGAGCTGTGCACCCCAACGGGTATGACGCTCATCCGCACACTGTGTGCCGAGGTCGGTTCAGTCCCACCCATGACCATGATGAGTGTCGGTATTGGTGCCGGTACCCGTATCCGCGAGGACCGCGCGGGCGTTTTACGCGTCATGAGTGGTACTGCCCCCACGCACGATCATCCAGCCGATAACGAGGACGAGGTGGTGCACGTGGAGGCGAACGTCGATGATCTTGACCCGCGAGTGTGGCCGGCTGTCATTGATCGGCTTCTCGACGCGGGAGCCCTCGACGCGTGGCTCACCCCCATCGTCATGAAGAAGGGGCGCCCCGCGCACATCATGTCGGCACTGACCCGACAGGCGCAGGCCGAGGCCGTAACCGATGCTCTGCTCACCCACACCTCAACCATCGGTGTGCGCATTTCGGCGCCCGCTCACCGCCGCATTCTTCAACGCGAATGGCACACGGTGACCGTCGACGGTCACCCGGTGCGCATCAAAGTATCTGGCGATGGGCCAGACACCCCCATTCAACAGGCAACTGCGGAGTTCGCCGACGTTGAAAAACTTGCCGATCTGCTCTCCGTTCCACAACGTGTGGCACTCGCCCGCGCGCAAATCACCGCTTGGGAGCACGGCCTCCATCCCGGAGCACTGTGGCCTAGGGATAGTGAAAACGATAGGACGAATGAATGACAACGCCCCCCACTCCAGACGAACCTAAACGCGTAACCATTTACGACGTCGCTAAAGAGGCCGGCGTCGCACCATCAACGGTTTCTCGCGCTTTCTCTCGCCCCGGACGGGTCAACGCTCAAACCGGGCAGAAAATTCGCGAGGCCGCCCAGCGCCTCGGCTACCGCACCAAACCAGTCTCTCGCGCTGATCAGGGTGAAGCATCCCACGTTTTAGCCTTCGTCGTCGCCGATATTTCAAACCCCGTTTACGCCCAAATCATGCGCGGTTTCCAAAAAGAAGCCACCTCGAACGGCTACACCGTGCTACTCATTGATTCGCAAGAGGATGACTTGGCAGAACGCCGGGCGATTGAGAATGTGCTTCACCTCGTTGACGGGGTAGTTCTGACGTCCTCACGCATGTCGGATTCGTCGATCAATCAGATCGTCAAGGTTAAGCCGGTCGTTGCGGTTAATCGCAATACCGCCGGAATCCCCTCAATTGTCCCCGATGCGGAACGCGGTGTGCGTCAAGCAATTGAGCATCTGCATTCTCTTGGACACACCCGGCTGTCATACCTTTCGGGCCCTCCTGCTTCATGGGCGGACGGCATGCGCTGGCGCGCTGTTTCGGATACCTGCGAGAAGTTCGGTATGCATCTTCGCCGAGTAGGCCCGAATACGCCGTCTCTCGAAGGTGGAGTTGAGGCCGCTAAAATCTGGCTCGGCCAACCAACAACCGCAGTAATCGCGTACAACGACCTCCTCGCCGTAGGGTTCATGAAAGCGATCCAGCGGACGGGCCTTGACGTGCCACGCGACGTTTCGGTTATTGGTTTCGATAATTCGATTGCGTCATTCCTCACGACTCCTACACTGTCGTCGATTGCCCCACCCACCTCCATGCTCGGAGTGAGGGCGGCACGCGCACTCATCACGCAACTGCGTCATCGCAGTGCGCCGAGCGCCGAAACCATTGTTGTCCCCATGAAACTCTTTACACGCGAAAGTGTGGGCCCGGTGCCCACGCACCCGTGAGCGGTTCTTTTCAACGTTGAAGGGAGATCTTCCATGACACCGCAACCACTCAACCCCCACCCCGATCGACTGTTTCCAGCCGATCAGAGAGTTCGCAACATCACACGCGAACTGTACGACCAGGTGAAGGACCTACCAATCATCTCTCCTCACGGGCACGTGCCTGTCGAGTGGCTTGCCGATGATATTCCATTTACTGATCCGACAACACTACTGCTGACCCCGGATCACTACACTAACCGGATGCTCCATGGCGCCGGCGGTGTTGACCTCGCCGATCTCGGTGTTCCCGTCGGTACTCCGCTCGATGAGGAGGCTGCGCGGCGGGCGTTCCGTCTGCTGTGCGAAAACTGGAAGTATTTCCGCGGCACTCCCGTCCAGTTCTGGTTTGAGTCGGAGTTCCACGACGTATTTGGTGTTGATGTGCGGCCCTCCGCCGAGACTGCCGATCAGATCTACGACCAGATTGCAGCCTGTCTCGAAAAGCCAGAGTTCAAGCCGCGCGCTCTCTACAAGCGTTTCAATATCGAAGCGATGGCGACGACGGACGATCCGTGCTCCGACCTGTCCGGGCATGCGAAGCTGAACGCTGATCCCGAGTGGGACGGGCGCGTCGTTCCCACGTTCCGCCCCGACGCCTACCTTGAACCCGCCCGCAAGGGGTGGATCGACCTGACGAAGAAGCTCGGTGACGTTACCGATACGGATGTCTCAACCTATGCAGGAAACGTGGAGGCAATGCGTAAGCGGCGCCTGTTCTTCAAGGAACATGGAGCTGTGTCCTCTGACCACTCGCACTCCGATGCGCGGTGCGAACGTCTGAGCGACGCTGATGCTGAACGTCTCTACGCGGATGCGTGGAACGGTATCATCACCCTCGAAGACGGGGATGCGCTCCGCCGTCACATGCTCAACGATCAGGCGCGCCTCGCTGTTGACGATGGTCTCGTCATGACTCTCCACCCAGCCGTTGTGCGCAACCACGACTCCACCGCATTCAAACGCTTCGGCGCGGATGTCGGAGGCGACGTACCGCACGCTGTTGAGTTCTCACGTTCACTGCGTCCGATTCTCGACGCTTACGGAAACGCGGATGGTTTCCACCTCGTTGCTTTCACGATGGATGAGACGACCTACTCGCGCGAACTCGCTCCCCTGGCGGGCTACTACCGCGGCATGTACGTCGGTGCCCCGTGGTGGTTCATTGATGAGACCGACGCGATTATGCGGTTCCGTCGTTCCGTCACCGGATATGCCGGCTTCTACAAGACCAGTGGATTCATTGATGATACGCGCGCATTCTGCTCTATTCCGGCGCGCCACGATGTTGCCCGCCGCGTGGACTGTTCATTCCTCGGAAATCTCGTCGCCGAGCATCGTCTGGCGATGGATGAGGCCGCCGAAACCGCTATTGACCTCGTGACCACCCAGCCAAAGAAGGTGTTTAAGCTATGAGTACTCCCCCGCTAACCCGTGCCCAGTTTGGTCGACCTGCCGCTCCGATTCGGCTCGTGCACATCGGCCTCGGAAACTTCACTCGCGCCCACCAGGCGTGGTACACCGAGCATGCGGATGACCACGATGAGTGGGGTATCGCCGCGTTCACCGGGCGTCGCCCCACGATGGCCGAATTGCTCGGCCCCCAAGATGGGCTCTACACCCTCATTACTAAGGGCGCTGACGGTAACTCCTTCGAGGTAATTTCTTCGGTTTCGGTTGTACATCCGGCGTCCGACTTCGCACAGTTAATTGATTACTTCGCTTCTCCCGATCTTGCCGTCGTCACATCAACTGTGACGGAGGCCGGCTACTATCGCGCCGATGATGGTTCGCTCGATACAGATAACGCTGATGTTGCCGCCGACCTGGAGACCCTCCGCGAGCTAGGAAGTAACGTCTCGATTGAGGAAATTAAGGCCACCTCGGTGACGACGGCTCCGGCTCGTATTCTGGCCGGTTTGCTTGCTCGTCGTATCGCCGGATGCGAGGCGCTGACGATTTTGCCGTGCGACAACATTCCCGACAATGGCAAGGCGTTCTCGCGCGTAGTCAAGGACGCTGCGCGAGCGGTTGATCCGAGTGTGCTCGATTGGGCAGAGAAGCACGTCGCGTGGGCAACCTGCATGGTTGACCGCATCACCCCGGCGACCACGGACACCGAACGGGAGGAATGCACCAAGGTACAAGGTTACGTTGACGCGTCTCCCGTTCCCACCGAACCGTTCACCGAGTGGGTGATTTCGGGTGAGTTCCCCGCCGGTCGTCCGAACTGGGAAAGCGCGGGGGCAACGATTGTCGACGATGTGGAACCGTATGAGCAACGCAAACTGTGGATGCTCAACGGTTCGCATTCGCTCATGGCCTACGCCGCACCGATCGTCGGATTCGAGACGGTGGGCGACGCTATTGTTGATCCAACTGTTCGGTCGTGGGTCGATGAATGGTGGGCCGAGGCCGGTTCTGGTTTATCTGTCCCGTGGAAGGAGTATGCCGACGCTCTTGTCGAACGGTTTGAAAATCCGAATATTCGCCACCTTCTTGCGCAGATCGCACACGACGGTTCGCAAAAGATTCCGGTTCGGATTGCACCAACCCTCAAGCGATTGCGGGAGGCCGGAGAAATGCCAACCGGCGCTATTCGCGCAGTCGCCGCATGGATGCTTCACCTGCAAGGGCATGGTGCTCCTGTAGTTGACGCTTCTGCCGATCGAGTGAAGGCTCTTGTTGGCAACTCAGTCGAAAAGGACGCCGCTACAGTGCTAGAATATGTAGTTCCATCTCTTGCTGGAGACACGGAATTGATCTCTGCCATCGTCGAGGCCGCGAACGAGATTCTTTCCAAGAAATAGTTTCGGGACCTAGAGTTCACAACTAGTTCCCGGGCGCACTTACGCGCCGCACAAGCTCGGGGTGGGGCCGCTTAGGCGGGTCCCACCCCGTCTCTCCATCATTTTCTTGACGACGGTACGTTTATCCGATGTATCTGTCTGCCCACGCCGCAATAATTCTCGCCGCCCACCGTCCGATCGCGGGCCGTGTCAGCAGATGATCAGCACCATCGAGAGCAATAAAACTCTTCGGCATGGGTGCACGCCGGTAGATTTCGTTGGCGTGGCTAATGTCTACGACTGTGTCTTGCGGCGAATGCATGACGAGAAGTGGAACCGGGAGTCGCTGAATGCGGCGCATATGTTCAGTCTGATTGTGTAAGTCATCAATGAGGGGTGCTCCGATCAGCACGGTATGTCCGGCGACCACGGCCTCTACGATCCCGTCCTCCCCGATAGTTTTCAGTTGGTCGGCGAGCTGCCGGGCGACGAAACTAGGGTCGGAGGGCGCGGCGAGCGTGGCGACGGCCTTAATGGTAGATATGCGTTCGGTTGCTGCGAGAACTGCTGCTCCGCCAAGCGAGTGCCCGATGAGCAGCCCAACCGTGCGCCCTTCACTGGCCATCCATTCGCTTGCCGCGACGAGATCGTCGACGTCGGCACTAAAGGTCGATTCGGTGAAGTGCCCGGCGGATTGACCAAGACCCGCAAAATCGAAGCGCAGCACCCCGATCCTCATGTTCTTGAGGGCTTTGGCCACGCGCGCAACGGCGGGATAGCTCTTGTTGCAGGTGAAGCAGTGCGCGATGATGGCATACGTCGTCACGGGGCCATCGGGTAGATCAAGTATCCCGGATAGTTCTAGGCCGCGAGCGCCCTCGAACGTCACGTTTTCCACGGTTCCCCTTTCGTTGCCTACCTTTCGTTCTTATACGAATGCGATGACGAGAGCAAACGATACGAGGGTGGCAACGAGCATGGCGATAAATCCGAGGACCAATCCCCTTCCGCCACGAGTGAGAAGAGTCTTGAGGTGAACTCCGGCACCCATTGCTCCCATCGCGATAATGAGCAGAATCGACGCGGCGGTGTTGAGGACGTGGAATGTCGGACTCAAGAATTCGGCCCAGCCCAGCCATCCAGCTATCGATCGGATCATCATTGTGGCGAGGAATCCGACAACAAATGCTGGAATGGTCATTGATGATCCACGCTTTTGCGACAGGTCGGGAAAGTAGTCGCCTTCAATCCGCCCTTCGGCGAGGGCGCGAGCACGTCCCATCGAGACGATAGTCTTCTCGCGATAGGTCTCGAGATAGCCGACGAAGGCAACCAATGGAGCGAGGAGGACGACGCGACCGAGCTTGGTGACTGTGGCGACATCGAGAATGGTGTCGGAATGGGTGAATCCGGCTGAGGCAACAACTTGACCAACTTCGTGGACCGACGTCCCAATCCACACGCCGGTTTGCGTAGGGGTGAGACCAAAGACTGAGGCAAGTGCCGGAATAAGGAGCATGGTTGCCGTTCCATACAAGGTAACTGAAGCAATCGCAGTAGCAGAGGCAACTCCAACCTCTTCGTCGTGGTCGGCCCACCTGGGATCGGGACGCACGACGGAGGACATTCCAGCTACTGCGGCCGCCCCGCAAATGGCCGTGCCGGTCGCAGTCAGGACACGTACGGAATGTGGGGTGCGCATGCGTCGCCCGATAAAGAGGGTCACGAAGTACACGGATACGACCGTGCCGGTGATCGCTACGATTGGGCCGATACCGAGGTCAATGACATCGGGAAGAGCCAGCCGAAAACCGAGGAGAACTACGCCAAGTCTCAGAACAGTCTTTCCAGAAAATGCAAAACCCGCTTCAAATGAGGGGCGCACCAGGCCGGTGTTGCGCAGAATCATGCCGATAATAATGGCGATCAGCATGCCCGATAACAGTGGTACGGCCATGTTTATTACGTGGGATACGGTTGCGACAACCATCATGATTAGCAATCCAGGGAGGATAGCCCGCGATCGGTTTATGAGTTCACTTTTCACGTGCTTATCGTTTCACACGACAGCCTCCGAATAACAGAACCGTCCATGGGATTTGCCTGCGCTATCTCGCAGAACGTCACGATTCTGATTCAATCTGCACGGTAGACGAAAAGCCCTGTGACCTGAGATAACTCAACGAGTATGCTCAAAAGGTCCGTAGACGAAATGAGGAATCCCATGAAATCAACACTGCGTCCACTCACCATTGCTGCTCTCGTATGTTCTCTCTCACTCCCTCTGTCCGCCTGCGGCGGAAGTAACTCTGCGTCGGAAAACGGCGGCGAGCCCAGCACTGATACCTCCGCAACCGCTACCTCCACTACCACTGAGAATGAGCCGACGGAAGCTCCCGAAAGCTCCGTTGAAAATGTTCTCGCATCCATGTCCCCCGACGAGATTGAAGCAAAACTAGCGACAGTTTCAGTTGACGGCAAGCCGTTAACTATCTCCCTGTCACATCAAGAACTGACTGAAATGGCGCAAACGCTCGGCGATTCATTTGAAGAAATGCTCGAGTCCATGACCGTCGAACCCGCCGAGTGTCTCAACATGGCGCAAGAAGCACAGAAGATGCAGAAACTATCCAATATCGAGTTCGCAGTCGCGGCAAACACCGCAGACAATCAGATTTCGGTTTTTGTGCAAAAGGTGGATTTTGACATGTCGGCATCCATCGACAACATAATCACGTACGCAACCACATGCCCCGACGTCTCTATTGAACTTCCCGGCTTGGGTTTGAAATCTCAGGTCTCTCAAACCGCAACGTCGTCACATATTCCCCCGCTTAATTCGGGAGTGATCCTCACGCAGGAGCAAAAAACCGGCGACATCAACTCTTCCACGTACACCTACTATGGGGCAGATCCAGAATCCGGCTTATTTGTTCTGGTTAACGCACCGGTGACATCGCCTTCCACCGACGTGTTTGAAGCATTAGTTACGGACGTGATCAACCAGCTGAATACTCGGTAACGAAGGCGGTAAAGGGAGAGCCTACGACCGGAAAGCATCCGTTAGAAAGAGCCTACGGGACGGGCACGTGAGAGGCCGGGCCCATATTTGCAGAAGCTCCAGGACGGCGACCACACGAAAGCCGACGAGCAGCTGCAACACGAATGGATTCCGTTATGTTGCAGATCACAGGTGCGTAGACTTTAGGTAGTGGCGATGTTTCCCCACTCCTCCGTCACTCGATCGACAACCAGTGAGGCCCTCATGAAATCCCTGCTCCGCACTATTGGTGCAACAACTATTGTTTGTTCACTCATACTTCCACTCACCGCTTGCGGTGATGGTACGACGTCCTCATCCACTGATTCGCCGGGAAGTTCAGAATCGGTATCGTCATCAGAAGACCAAGCGCACGTTTCAGCCCGACAAAAACTCGGCGGCAAACTAGCGGCCATGACACCCGCGCAAATCGAAGGCACACTCACCGGTATGTCATTCGATGGCGAACCACTGGTGGCAGAAGTGCCGTACACGGAACTCACCGAGACTACTCGCAGTGAGGGAGAGCGTATTCGAGAATCTCTCGATGACATACAGATAGAACCCAAGGATTGCTTAGAACTGTCGCGGTTAACAGATGCCAGCTCTTTGACCTCCGACCTCGCATACGTCATTGCGGCAGCAACTGAGAGCCACTCGGTTGCTGTAATCATTCAAAAGATCGATTCGGACGTATCCGAGTTCATCGATCATCTCGTCGAATTCGCCGATGAGTGTCCTGAATACACCATGACGCTGGCAGACACCGACATGAGCGTGACTACCAAGCAGTCCGCACAGCGTGCCTCTGATCCGCCACTGGCTCAAGGTGCCATCCTCTCGCATGACCAGCAGGTGCAAGGCGATAGCAATAGTAATCAAACAATGAACTTGTATACGGTCGATCCGACCAATGGCATTGTTGTTTGGGTTCAAGCTCCTGGAACTGTCAAAGCAACTGACCTTGAAACTCAATCTCGTCTACTCCTCGAACACTTGGCTACCGGCTAAGATGTCTCCAGAGCAAACTCATGGGGCCGACCACGTGGTCGGCCCCATGAGTTATGTGCTAGTAACTAGTTCTGCTGTCTACGACGAATCGTCACAAACATCATTCCAACGAGCAACAGTGCAATCGCGACTATTGCTTGCGGTCCAGCGTCCACACCGGTAACCGGCAGAGTTTCAACATGGGTCGGACTCTGTGACGGTGTGACATCACCGGTTGGAGTTGAGCTCGAATCGTCAGACGGATCACCTGAGGGAGCCGGAGTTGGCTCACCACTCGGGTCGTCCGTCGGCTCACCACTCGGGTCATCCGAAGGATCGTCTGACGGGTCTTCCGTCGGCTCCGGTGTCACAGAACCATCAGCCGTAGCGGTGTTGTTCTCTGATACGGGATCGGTCGTGGTGGACATAACCGACGCACTATTCGATACCGTGGTGCCCGCGTCACTGGCTAGCTCGCCAACAATGTCGAAGCTGATAGAAGCTCCAGGCTGCATGGTCTCGAAAGCACAGGTGACAACGTTCGCATCCACCGAACATTCCGGAATGTCACCATCAATGCGCGCATTGTGCATGGTTGCGGGCAAGACATCCGTCACGACGACATCAACCGCAGTCGATGGGCCGAAGGAATTGACTCCCACACGCCAGCGAATCTCTCCACCAGCTTGCGGCGTTCCGATGAGTTCCTTGGTGATGGCCAGATCCGCTTGCGGCGTCAGCTTTCCGGTAACCGTCGTCGAATTGTCCGATTCATCGGGATCATCGGCTGTCGTTGTCACGGTTGCCGTGTTACTCAACTCACCAGTCATATCGGCATCAACAACCGCTGTCACGGTAATCGTTGCCTGCTGGCCAGCGGGGAGAACATCCAACGTGCAGGTGACGATACTGGAGCCGTCAGTGGTGGTTTCCTCACACGACACAGGTGCATCTTCGATGGTGCCGCTGACTGAAATCCAGCTCAGACCCGCGGGAAGCAGATCCTCAATCACAACTCCCGTGGCAGCCGAAGGACCGGCGTTAGTTGCCACGATGGTGTATGTCACCGATTCACCCGGGATAGCTGTGTCAGAATCCATCGTCTTCACGACGGACACGTCGGAAACCGAATCAACCGGTGTTTCAAGGAGGAACTCGTTGTTATCCAGGTTCGAATCTGGAGTATCCGAGCTAACCGTCACCATGTTCGTCACTTGGCCACTGGTTGTTTCTTCCAATTTCACCGTGAGGTAAAGATCGTGGCTTGCTCCCGGCGCAATCGATGCGAAGGTGCAGGTAACGGTCTTACCGTTGATCTCGCAGGGGGCGGGACCTTGAATCGAATCGGCGGTGGCATCAACCGGCAATATATCCGTAACCACCACGTTGCTCGCAACCGAGGGCCCGGCATTAGCCACCGTAATGGTGTACATTCCTGCTTCGCCAGCGGTCAATGGGCTTGGGTCAACAGTCTTGATGACGCTGACATCAGCATCGGCCTTCACCTCGGTTGACGAACTCGATGAGTTATCATCCGCGCCATCTTCCGGCTCGGGGGTATCGGAGCTCACCGTCGCGGTGTTCGTCATGGTTGAGGCCGTATCCGCACTCGCATCAACTGCACCGACTACCTCAACGGTTGCGGTAGCACCTGCGGCGAGTTCGGCAAGTTCACACGTAATAGTGGACTCGACGACCTCACAGGTCAGCGACTCAGACGTGTAACTGTCGAAGGAGACGCCCTCGGGCAACGTGTCGGACAGGACGACAGCGCGAGCCGTTGACGGGCCGGCGTTACCGATCGTCATCGTCCACGTTGCCGACTCACCGGCGATGACCTCAGCCGGGCCGCTCTTGGCAATAGTGAGATCCGCGACCTGCTTGACGGAGGTCGTTGACGAGCTCGAGTTATTCGAGTCGGTCGGATCCGGTGTATCGGAGCTGACCTGCGCAGTGTTCGTCATCGTGGTGTCAGTGAGATCGGACTTCACCGTTCCGGTGACCACTGCCGAAGCAGTTGCACCGGAAGCGAGCGTTCCGAAGTCACAGCTCAGCGCGTGATCGTCAACCAGGCAGGAGCCGAGTGTTCCATCGGTCAGTTGCACCGAAGCTCCGGCCTCAATCGCGTCGGGCAACGTATCTGTCACCGCAACGTTCACCGCGTCGGACGGTCCGCTGTTGGTCACGGCAACGGTCCATTCCACGGTTTCACCAGCAATCACCTGATCCGGGCCAGTCTTGACAATCGCGAGATCGGCGTCCGTTCCGGTAGTGGTGCGAGCAGTTGCCGTGTTATTTGACTCGTCGGGGTCCGGCGTATCAGAAGTAACCGTGGCCGTGTTCTCAATCTCTGCGGCATTTGCCACGTCGCTCGGAACATTGACGGTGATTGTCGCCGTGACGCTTGCGCCCGCGGCTACGGTCCCAAGGTCACATGACACTGTGCCATCAAGTTCGCTGCAACCTTCGCCCTCAACGCTGACAAAGTCAACGTCGGCAGGTAGAACGTCCGTGACAACGGTGTTGCGCGCATCGGACAAGCCGTTGTTGCTCACCGTCAGCGTGTACGTCAGGTCGGAGCCGGCTACGGCCTCACCAGCGGTCTTGACGATCGCGAGATCGGCGGAGGTTTCAACGGTGTCGGTGACCGACGACGAGTTATTCGACTCATCGGGATCGGTTGATGACGTGCCCGCTGTAGCGGCGTTGGTCAGGTCGCCCGTGAGGGAGGACGCAACGTCCGCGCTCACCGTAACCTCTGCACTTTCACCAACCGCAAGATCAGCGAGGGCGCAGTCGATCTGGGAGTCAACAACGGTACATTCACCAGTCGGCGCATTAACAACGACATTGGACAACCCCTCGGGGAGGGTGTCGCTGACGGTAACATCTCGCGCCAGGGACGGGCCGGCATTCGATGCGACGAGCGTGTACGTCACGGTTCCACCGGCAACCGGCGCAGTGACCGTGGTCTTTACCATCGATACGTCAGATACCGGACCAGTGGGGGTGAACGTCGCGCTCGACGTGTTGTTTTCGGGAGCTGGGTCCACCGTCGAGGTCGATACGCGACCGGCGTTGACGATCGGATCGGTTGCATTCCACGAGTCACTCAGTTGAGCGACTACCGTAGCTGTTGCCGTGTCGCCCACAGCCAGGTCTCCGGCCTCACACGCAACCGTGTTTGCCGTGACTGTGCATGCATCGTCGGTGGCGGCGGTTGCTGAAGTGACCGTCAGGCCCTCGGGCAACACGTCGCTCATGACGACATCGCGTGCGGTTGACAAACCATTGTTCGTGGCGGTCAGCGTGTAGGTCACGCTTTCGCCCGGGGCAATGGAGTCGGCGCTGACGGTCTTAGCTAATGCAACATCCGCGGACTGCGTGATCTCCGTGCGTGAACCGGAGGTGTTGTTCCCCTCATCCGGGTCAGCGGTCGTGGTCGTAACACTGGCAGTGTTATCGAGGGGGCCGGCGGCAGCATCCGAATCAACGGTTCCCGTGACCGCAATAGTGACGGGAGCGTTGGGATCGAGATCGCCGAGGGCGCAGCTGAGCTGCCCGTCGGCCTCGGTGCATTCGGCTCCAGTGACTCCATCGAATATGACGTTCGCTGGGAGGACGTCCGTCACTTCAACGGTCCGTGCAACACTCGGGCCCGCGTTATTCACGACAAGGTTCCACGTAATGGTATCTCCCGCGATCACCGTATCCGGTGCGGACTTGGTGATCGAAACGTCTGCTGACGTAGTGACACCAACCGTGGCAGATGAACCGTTGTTGCTCGGATCCGGGTCCGTCACTGCCGACGAAGTCGCGGCCGTGTTGGTGAACTCGGAGGTGGTGGAATCCACTGGCACCGTGAACGTCAGGTTCGCGGTAGCTGAGTTTCCAACCGCGATGATTCCGAGCCTACAGATGACGTTCTCACCGGAAGCAGAAATCTCGCAGTTATCGTCGTAGCTGTCGAGCACCATTCCCGCGGGGAGGCCGTCGGCAACAACGACGTTGGTCGCAACGGACGGGCCGTTATTCGTGACCTTGAGCGCGTAGGATACGGATTCACCAGCGGCGATCTGCGTCGCATCAGCAGTCTTTTCGAGGACGAGGTCGGCGCGCGGTGTTGAAGTACCCGAAACTGATGAGGAGTTATTCGACTCATCCGGATCGGGCGTATCGGACGAAACGGTGGCAGTATTTTCCACATTGCCGGTCAAGTCTGCGGTCACCGTGCCGGTTACCGTGACGGTTGCTGTCGCGTCGACATCCAGTGATGCAACCGTGCAGGTTACGTCGCCGGAGCTATCGACAGCATCAGCAACCGAACAGGCGACACCATCAGAGCCGACGACCGTCACGTCACTGAGACCAGCAGGCAACGTATCAGAAACACTGACATTGGTCGCCACCGACGGACCCGCATTAGCAATATCCAACGTGAACGTCACAGACTCACCCGGAACCGGATTAGCCACATCCATCGACTTCACAACCGACACATCCGCCTTAGGCGAAGATGTACCAGTCACCGACGACGAGTTATTCGACTCATCCGGATCAGGCGTATCCGATGAAGCCGTCGCCGTATTCACAACGGTTTCTTCGGTGTAATCGGCCGGAACATTGACGTTAATGGTCACTGTTCGGCTACCCACCGGCATATCACCAATCAGGCAGTCGACGTCTTGACCGGTTACTGCACATACCGTGTCATCATCAAGCACGGCAGAAACAATCTCCAAGCCAGCGGGCACAGAATCCTTGACATGCACACCGCGGGCAAGTGACGGACCATCATTCGTTACGATGACCGTGAACGTCACAGACTCACCCGGAACCGGATTAGCCACATCCATCGACTTCACAACCGACACATCCGCCTTAGGCGAAGATGTACCAGTCACCGACGACGAGTTATTCGACTCATCCGGATCAGGCGTATCGGACGAAACGGTGGCAGTATTTTCCACATTGCCGGTCAAGTCTGCGGTCACCGTGCCGGTTACCGTGACGGTTGCTGTCGCGTCGACATCCAGTGATGCAACCGTGCAGGTTACGTCGCCGGAGCTATCGACAGCATCAGCAACCGAACAGGCGACACCATCAGAGCCGACGACCGTCACGTCACTGAGACCAGCAGGCAACGTATCAGAAACACTGACATTGGTCGCCACCGACGGACCCGCATTAGCAATATCCAACGTGAACGTCACAGACTCACCCGGAACCGGATTAGCCACATCCATCGACTTCACAACCGACACATCCGCCTTAGGCGACAGGCCCACAGTTGCAGTTGAGCCATTATTGCTCGTATCAGGATCGTCAACACCCGATGAGGTTGCGGCATCGTTGTCAATCTGAGTCGCTGTGCTGTAGGCCGGGACCTTGAGGGTGAGAGCTGCCGTGGCACTTTCACCAACGGCCAAGTCGCCGACCTGGCAAACCAGGCTCCGACCCGACGGTTGCTCCATCACTACACAATCATCGTCGTAGCTAACCAGTTCCGTACCGGTGGGAATTCCGTCGGAAATCGTTACCGTCGTCGCGACGGATGGGCCGTTGTTCGTGACCTTCAGCGTGTAATCAACGGTGTTGCCGGGAGCAACCTCTGCAACACTCGCAGACTTCTCGAGGACGAGATCGGCCTTCGGAGTTGCCTGGGTTGTGACCGACGATGTGTTATTACCTTCGCTGGGATCGGGCGTATCGGACGAGGCCGAGGCCGCGTTTGTCAGGCTACCGGTGAACGCCGAGTCGAGCGTGCCCGAAACGGTAATCGTTGCCGCTTGACCAACCGCGAGAGCGCCGACGGTACAAGATACATCTCCTGAACTGGCCGCCGGATCGGCGGGATCAGCAACCGAACACGTGAGGTCACCGGCGGGGCCGGTTCCACTTGCGCTTACGTCACTGAGTCCAGCAGGAAGAGCATCGGTTACAACGACGCCCGCCGCATCGGAGGGGCCGTTATTCGTTGCCGTCACGGTGTAGCTCACGGTTTCACCAGGGACCACACCATCGGAAGCGAGAGACTTTTCGACAGCAATGTCGGCCGCCGGAGTCACTTTCACGGTCGCCGAATCGGAGTTATTGTCGCCGTTCGAATCCGAGGTGGTTGACGAAACTGTCGCCGTATTCTCGATCGGTTCACCGGTATAGCTCGCATCCACGGTCGTGAGAACCGTGATCGTGCGCGTGCCAACAAGCATGTCACCGACAGGACAGGTAATGTCCTGGCCTGTGACAGTGCAGTCAGTTCCATCGAAGGAAGCGGAATCAATGGTGAGTCCGGCAGGTATCGAATCCGTTACCTCAACCGCACTGGCCAGGGATGGGCCGGCATTGGTGACATCAAGTGTCCACGTCACCTGGTCGCCGGCGACCACAGAATCCGCTGACGCCGACTTCACGACGGATACGTCAGCTTCGGGTGAGACCGTCACCGTCGAGGTTGAGGAGTTATTGTCCTCGTTCGGGTCAGGAGTATCAGAGGAACCGGTGGCGGTGTTATCAAAGCTCGTGAGATCACTGTCGGCGGGAACCTTGACGGTCACCCGCGCGGTCGCAATCTCTCCGCGAGCGAGGTCGCCCATCGAGCAGGTCACTGTCGGTTCAGGAGTATCGACGTACTCGCACTGATCGCTGGCTGTTACGAATGTCGTCCCTGCAGGAATCACGTCGGTAATGACGGCATTCGCCGCAGTTGACGGACCTGCATTCGTCACAACGAGCGTGTAGGCAGCCACTTCACCGGCTGCAATCGCATCACGATCCGCGGTCTTTGTAACGGCGAGATCAGCAGAAGCATTAACCTGCGAAGTCAATGAATCCTTATTGTTGTTCGGGTCGGGATCCGTGGTATCAGAACTGATGTTCACCGTATTCGTCACGGAGTTCCCCGGTTCAACATTCACGGTGACGTCAATGTAGGAATCCACACTGGCACCAGGAACGAGGGAATCAAATAGACAGGTGACAGTTTGTCCGCTGATCGTGCAGTTTCCGGGGCCTTGTGCATTTGTGGGCACGAGGCCGTCCGGTAGCGTGTCGGTGACAACGGCGTTGCGCGCGGTGGAAGGCCCATTGTTGGTCGCTGTCACCGTGTACTGCGCTGAGGCGCCAGATACCAGCGGATTCGGATTAACCGTCTTGCTCACCGCGAGGTCAGCACTAGCTGAAACGTCCGTCGTTGAACTTGAGGTGTTGTTTTCGTCTGCGCCCTCGGGCTCGGGCGTATCAGAACTGACCTTCGCCGTGTTCTCCAGGGTCGTGCCCGGAGCAGTTCCTGGATCGACTGTGCCAACTAGGTCGACCGTAGTGGTCCCACCGGAGATGAGTGTCGCAAGTGAACAGTTCACCACTCGTCCGGTCGCCTCACAGGTGACGTTACCGCTCGAGCTCTTGTAGGTGACACCCTCGGGAAGCACGTCGGAAATCGCAATGTTCCGGGCTGTTGACGGCCCGGTGTTGTCGATTGTCAACGTCCACGTAACGTCTTCACCGGCAACGACTGTCGCATCGCCAGTCTTGGTAATGCCGAGATCGGCTACCTGTTTGACCGGTGTCGTTGACGAGTCGCTGTTATTGGAGTCAGTGAGATCGGGAGTATCGGACGACACGGTTGCCGTGTTATCAACAGTCGTTTCGTTGAAGTCCGAGTCGACGGTGCCGGTGACGGTGATCGTCGCGGTGGCACCGGATGCGAGGGTTCCGAAGTCACAACTGAGGGCGTGATCGACAACGCTACACGTTCCCGTATCTGACGTGACCGTTGCTCCGTCCGCAATCGCAGCCGGGAGGGTGTCGGCCAAGGACGCATTGGCTGCATCCGAGGGCCCGTTGTTGGTCACCACCAGGTCCCACTTGATGTCTTCACCGGCGGTTGCCGAGTCTGGGCCGGTCTTGGTCACCGAGAGGTCGGCGTTAGTTGACGTTTGTGTCGAACTGGTCGCCGTATTGTTGTCTCCGTTCGGATCGTCTGTATCCGACGATACCTCGGCGGTGTTCTCAATATCAGAAGCGTTTGCGATGTCGCTAGGAACATTGACAACTACAGTGATTGTCTTGCTCGCCTTGTTGGCAACAGTTCCTAGATCACAAGTCACCGTGCCATCGGCCTCGGCACACGTCGCTCCCTCACCGGTTGCGCTCACAAACGTCACGTTCGCAGGAAGCGTGTCGGTGACGACAGCATTTTGAGCATCGGAGATCCCGTTATTCGTCACCGTCAGCGTATAGCTGAGGTCGGAGCCGGCTACCGCCTCACCGGCAGTTTTAACAATGACGAGATCGGCGCTGGTCTCAACCGGATCCTGAACTGTCGACCAGTCGTTATCCGGATTCGGGTCGTTCGTAGTCGACGTAATCCTGGCCGTATTGGAAATATCGTCGGTGACAGATGCCGCGACATCCGCGGCCACAGTCACCTGCTTGGTTTCACCAACGGCGAAGCTACCGAGGTCGCAACTGACGTTCACTCCGTCAACCGTGCATGTACCGTCAGCAGAGGTCACGCTCGGATTGCTCAATCCCTCGGTCAGTTTGTCGGTTACCGTGACACCAGTTGCAACAGAGGGGCCATCATTCGTGACCTTAATCTGATACGTCACTGGCGCACCGGCTTTGACGGCCGAGGTCGTGGTCTTGACGACTTTGAGATCGGCCTTGGGATCGGTCGGCGTGAATGTTGCGGAACTGGTGTTATTTGCAGAATTTCGATCAAGAGTGTCTGAAGACACTGAGGCATCGTTTACCAGTGCATCTGTCGCTGTCCACGAATCGCTGAGCTTAGCAACCACCGTTACGGGGGCGTTTTGATCTACGTCGACCTCATCAATCGAACACGTAACTGTTTGTGACGTGAAAGTGCATGCATCGGCAGTTGGGCCGGTGACTGACTCGACCGTCAACCCATTAGGTAACGTATCGGTGATACTCACGTTTTTCGCGGAGGACGGCCCGTAGTTCGTGGCCGTCAGCGTGTACGTTACCTTTTCGCCCGGGGCGGCGGTCTCAGGGTCAACAGTCTTGGCGATCCCCATGTCAGCTTCGCGGGAGAGGGTTGTTACCTTCGTCGCATCATTATTCTCTGAATCTTTATCAGAGGTGTCTGTCGAAATGGACGAGCTGTTCGTTATTGAATCGACGGTGGTAGCTGGATCGACCTTTCCGACGACGGTAATGGTCTTGGTCGCATCCTTCGCAAGTTCGCCAATGGGGCAGAGGACTTCGCCGGTTTTCTGGTAGCACGAATCGCCATCAGTTACGGTTGCAGATACGAAACTCACTTCGGCAGGCAATACGTCCTTGACGATGACGTTCTTTGCGGTGCGCGGCCCATTGTTCTTAGCGGTAAGCGTCCAGGTTATCTCTTCACCGGCAACAATCGAGTCGGGACCCGTTTTTTCAATCGTCGGATCGGCGAGTGACTCAACCGGTGTGCCCGTTGTATTAGAACTTGTCGTCTTCTTGTAGGTGGGAATAGTTTTGCCCTGGTAGCTGATCTCAGCAGTATTCGACACCGTTGTTTCAGCGCCACTATCGACAACTACCACGTTAAAAGCGACGGTTGTTTTCTTTCGGAAAGGAATCTCTCCACCCTCGATGGCATTGGCACCCTCACCAAGACGCACAGTGACCTTTTGATCGGTTACCTCTCCGACATCGTCGCCCGCTTCGTCAGTCACAGGCACTGGTTCAGTTTCACCAACTGGAATAACCGTCAAAGTCTCCGGAACGTACTCGGTGCCCGGCGGCATAGTGTCGGTAAACACCGTCTTGTCTGAGTTGTCCAGATCAGTATTCGACATCTCGATTTTGTATTCGAGGATGTCGCCAACCTTCGCTGGAACATTACCCGACAGATTGGTAATCGTCTTAGCTCCCTTTACGTCGGGAACGTACAGGTCGATTGCAGTGGTCAAAGCAGCCGGGTAATACCAGTCACCATCAGTAATAAACGCGGCTGTTGTCTCTGTTTGTTTGTTCTCTAGTATCCCATTGGCGGAGACGGTCTTCGCATCAATCGCATTTGCGACATGCGCAGGGTTCCTATCGGTGCGCAGTTCCCCTTTTTCAGAAACGCGACCTGTAAAGAAGTTGTCCGCCGGTGACTGCGCATCAGAAAGCAACTGACCATTGAATTCAAACTTGTCCCCACCAAACCCAGGGTCACCTTCATAAACAACCATGCCAACAGTTGCATTAACGGGGCCGGTCGGTGGAGCCAGGAATCCTTCAACGGGAACCTCTACTCTCTTTGAGCTACCGACGATCTTATATCCCGTAAAAACCTGAAGATCGCGCATCGGTAGAGACTCGTCCTCGTAGACAACGACCAGTGACCAGCCGGCGTACCTATCTGATCCGAGTCCGGCTTGAACGTTAGCACCCCAATACACCCCTGGGCCTGCTGTAGCGACAATGTCTGTCACATCAGCAACGGCGGAATAGTCTTTTTTGACGTTTGTGAATTGGTCGAATTTTTCCGCCTCGACTCCATGTTTTATCCCCGCCGGGTCAGTGAAGGTAATCTTCTTCCAATCATCAGCATTACCTTCAGCCTTCGGGCTTCCGGTAGTCGCAGCACCCCAGAACAGGAATGCTTTCTTAATCGTTCCGCCCGGTGTGATAGCGACGGTAGCCATCGATGAATTGATCGTGTCTGGATCGTTATCCAAATCCAGGTTCTCCATGGTGACATCGTTATTCGCAAGGTTCGCGGCACCAGCGAGATATTTTGAGCACTTGCTATCTGGATTCGAATTATCGCACGCCAGAAGCGAGTTTCCCGTAATAGTAATGTCACCCCGCATCTGTCCTTTATAGAGATTGGTGAAGTCGCGACCACCCGCCGCGGTTGCCGGGGTAGTGGGGAAAAGTACGAGTACGAGGCTACCGATGAGCGCCAGTACTGTGATGAGCGCGGACCATTGTCTTGTTTTGTGTTGATGCACGGGGATTCCTATAGGTCGATAGCTGGCATGCCTGAAGGATACGTATTGCCGTCAGTATATGCAAGATTGCATTATGACCACCACGAAAAGGTCAAAATATAATGAAATTGTGTTGGAACTCTTAAGTAATTTCGCGTCATCAGACTCGCATTGCTACAATACTGAGCCGCTCGTCACAAAGCCGTTCTAGGTCTTTAGTCCGCAGGACAACTCGATTTTGACTGATCGTCATCTATCGTGAAACTCATCCACCCAACCACAGCTTAGAACTGTACCGTCGTCTCCTGGACTTCGCCCTCACGCACGTAGTGGATCGTCGCTGTGTCTCCGTCAAAGAAGCCACTGATGGCGGCGAAAAGCGCGAATGTCGAAGGGGTATCGTACCCGTCGATGCGGATAATGAGATCACCCTCGACCAGCTGTGCGAGCGCTGCCAGACCATCGGCAGGTGCAGAGATCACCTGGACGCCACTGAAAAGCTCGCCTCCAACTTCGTGAGCATTTTCCTCGAACTCGGCATTAATTGTGTCGTAGTCGTAGGCGACAGCGGCAGGACGTTCAAGTGATTGCTCCGCGATAATGCGATCGGATACTTTCTTCACCAAATCGATCGGGAGAGCGAAGTTTAATCCGCTGGAGCCGAGAGGCTCCACGTCGGTGTCATCGAGGGAATGTAACCCCATGACCATTCCGACAACCTCACCTTTTCCATCAAAGAGCGGTCCTCCCCGACTACCCGGATTAATCGCGGTATCGGTTTGGATCACCGGAAGGGCTGTCCACACGTACTCCTCACTATTGGCGGGATCTTGAACCGACTGCCAATGCGGACGATTGAGTTTACTCACCACACCCGTACTCAATGAAAAACGATAGTTATACGGGTTGCCGATCGTCGCCACGGGTGCTCCGACGTTGATCCCTTGCATGGTGCCGACTATGGCCGGAGTGTAATTCGGCATGCCGGGGACTCGTAGCACGGCAATATCGGTGAGAGAGTCCCCTCCCACGACCTCCACATATCTCGCGCGGTTATCGGAAAACGTTGCAACCAACTTACCCTCCGGTGCCTGCACGGTACGGTAACTCGTCACAATCAACTCATCACCAATGATGAAGCCCGATTCGGTTTGCACCGAGCTGTCCTCTTGACTAATCGCAACCACGCTGGGCTGCACCTTTTCTGCCACTGCCGACCATCGAATGCAGGTTGAACGCGGAGAGATCGCCTCGAGGTCGTTCGCGTTGTCAACGAGCCGGTGAGATAGGTTCGCATAGTTCAGTTGTGGGATGGGATTGTTCTGCACGTACACGGCCACCGCCGCATGACTGATTGCGAGGACGAGGGCGATGAGCAGAACGATGCCAAGTGAGCGTAGCGAGCTCGGTTTCGCCGCCGGTTGCCGGTACGCGCGATGAGGTCGGCGGGCAGGTGGCTGTTCACCACCGTCTACTGCCGGATCATCGTTTAACACCATCGTCCTCCATCTATTTCGCTAAAAGCACAGTGATTTCTCGTGGATTTCTTCACTGTGGACGTAAGTAATCAGCGTGCATTCGCCTAGGAAGTAATACTTCAACTGAGCTTCTAACTGGCGAGCGTTGGTAACACGCTTATCACCGATACTCAGAATAATGTCACCGTCCGCAAGCTCGTTTGAGCTGGCAACTCCGCCCTCAGACACGTTGCTCAACTGCGCCCCTTTCTGCCAGACCCTATCGATCTCGATTGCTCCGTACTCCAGATCCGCATCAAGCGTGACATGCTCGACAAAGCCGTATTCAATGATTCGGTTGGCGATTTTTTCTACCAAATCAACGGGAATAGCGAAGTCGGTGCCGACTGACCCTTGCTGGTCGGTTGTTTTCCCTCCCGTGGTGATACCAATCAGCTTGCCATCGCCGTCAAACCAGCCGCTACCGGAGTTCCCAGGGTTAATCGACGCGTCGGTTTGAATAACCGGGAAATACACACCAATCGATTCGTCACTCCCCTCCGGTTCGAAACTTCCATAATGCGGCTTGTCAATGCCGCTGATAACCCCCGTTGTCAGTGAAAACGGTAAGTTTCGTGGCGTTCCCATCGCGGCGACTGGCTGTCCGATCTGGAGAGAACTAGCGCTCGCGCGCTCTGCCGGATGGAGGTACGGAAGCGTCTCCGTGTTGATCCTGACAACAGCCAGATCGGTTTCAATATCACGTCCAATCAAGTCAACGTAATAGGCCACCTCGGAGGCAAACACGACCCCCATCTCAAGACCATCAAGAGCTCTGACAACGTGATAGTTCGTGACGATATGACCATCTGCGTCAAAGACGACACCCGAGGATTTCCATTCGGTATTTCCATCGATCGGGTAAACGTAGACGCTACTGCGGGCGATTGTGGAAGTGACGTCCTCCCAGATGGGGAAGTCGTGGGAGAGAGTCTCTTGCGCCTCGGTCTCATACGAGCCGTACGTTGCGGGAATTCGGTAGCCGGTAACCTCGAGCACCACGATGCCCGCAACAATAAACGCGGGGATTATCAGGAGGGCGAGGACGACGGGGAGTCTGCTCGAGTGGCGGCGCACCGAAGTCTGTGACTGTGCGTGTTCGCGGGAGCCAGGGCGGGTCTGCACGGCGTGTTCTTTTAGGTACTCCAAGTACGCGCGGTTGCGCTCTCGCTGCAGGCGTTCTCGCTCGTCCTCATCCAATGTCATCGTTGGTGCTCCCCGTTATGTCACCTCTCTATTTTCCTGGTCGAGGGCAGGGAAGTCGAGGGGTTTGGTTCGTGAGGTGGTGATTGCAAACGCTCTGAATACGCTATCTTTTCATAACAAACATCATTTCCCTGTACCCAAGGAGCTGTCTTGTCCGTACAAGTCTTCGTTAGCTGCCTAACGAAGCATAATTGGGCGCGAGACAAACTCATTGCCGAGTTAAGTGCCATATGCCCTTCAATCGAACTGGTATATCTTCACGTTAAGGAAGCCTCCGATAGCTCATGGAAAACGTCATGCAGAAACATTATGGAGCGGACTATTGGAACTATTGTTCTCATCGGACGCTCGACTCATTTATCCGAGGGTGTGCGTTGGGAAATTGAAGAAACAAAACGACAAAATAAGCGTATTCTCGGGATTTCTTTAGATGGAGAGGCAGCACCCCATGTATCTCTCGAAATTCGTCATACCGATGTAGTAACTTGGAGCAACGAGACGCTAGCAACTCGTTTGGAGACTTGGATCCACTGACTCCTCTCTCGTTAGTTGCATCAATTCCTCGAATTTGTTGGAAAACTCACAGCCAGTATCATTTGACATACTTTCACTCTTATCAAATACCTTCTGTCATACTTTTGAATACCAAATAGTAGACCACAAAATTCCACTTGTCGGATCAATAGATAACTGAAGAAAGAAATCAGTCTCCATCTTCTCTTCTACTTTGATAAAAGCAATACTCCCAATCATAAACGCAGAAGGAGCACACATGGAACCCACACCCAATTATCTCGACCAAGCGCTCTTCCCAAACGGTATCCCACGCGACGATCTCAGCATTCAGCGCACGATGGAATTGTACAAGCTCATGGTTAGTAGCTCCGAAAATCTTGTAGCCCGAAGACAAGCAGTAAATACATTCTTTCTTACGATAAATAGTGCCATATTGACAACCGGCGGACTTCTCATCAGTAATCAGACTTCAATGGAACTACGTTCAATTGGAATAATCGTTCTCGGAATCACTGGTGCCATTCTCTCTTTAGCCTGGAAGAGTCTCATTAGATCGTTCGGACAACTTAATAAGGGGAAGTTTGCAGTAATCAATCGAATTGAACAGATTTTCCCGGCTGCAATATATATCGCTGAATGGAAAGCTCTGGACGAGGGCCGTGACCCCCGGAAGTATCGGAGTTTTTCATCGCGAGAAGTCTGGGCTCCCTGGACATTTTTTGCGATTTACTGCTTATGTACAACAATCGCGCTTCTTGGTACATTCCGCGGAAATAGAGTCTTTTAGATCAACCTAAGCAGACTGATGTTTGTAACGGACGTTCAGTTATCTAAATGGTCGGTACCTGTGAGCAGTGTTGCAAAGCAAACGTCTACATCGCCAAAGCGATAGAACGCGTACTCGCTTTACAACTAAAGCCAGCTAGCGCCCCAAAACCACTGAATGGCTACTGTGTCTACTTAAATCGCGTTCTGATCGTGTGCTCAGGCTGCACACAGCACTTCATTTGATAGATGGAGAAATCAGTGGCAGAACAACTGTCGTGAATTGAAACCAAACCTTCCGTACCGCGGAAGGAGACCAGATGCTAGAATTTTTCTGTACCTCTTTCGACGATGAAAAGGGCATCTATGACTCAGCCTCTCGAACCTCCAGTCGATACCTCAAATCCCTACCCCCGTTTTCCCTGCGTACTCCTACTTGATACATCAAGTTCTATGAAGGGAAAGAGAATTGAGCATCTTGCTCAGGGATACCGAGAATTCATCAGTTTTCTCCAAAATGACCGATACGCGAAGTACTACGTAGAAATTGCAGTTATCGAATTTGGCGCATCAGTCACTGTCACGACACCCTTTACACCGATCGAAGAACTTGGTCCACGAGATTTCCGTGCAGATGGATTAACTCCTCTAGCTGAAGCCATCGAAACAGGAATCGATCTTTTACTGTCGCGCGAGAAACAATATCGAACCAACTACATCCGCAGTAAAACACCCTGGCTAGTCATCATGTCAGACGGTAACCCCACGGATAGCCCCACCGACGTCACGCGCGCTCTCAGCAAACTCCACAAACTTGAAGAACAACGCAAGCTCTCTGTTTTCCCTCTCGGAATCGGTGCTCAAGCAAATATCTATCTGCTTAATGCACTCTCATCAGAACGCTCCGCTATTCGAATTGATGAATCCGAACTCCGGAATTTTCTCCAGTGGCTATCCGTGGCACTGACCGAAGTCTCTCGTACGATAACTCTTTCGCCGGGTCAGAATACCGTACAAATTACCCCCATTGAAAAGACAGTTGCGATCTTAGAATATGGGAATCGACCGAACTCGTCTCCTCATGCAGAAACTGTTTATCTCGGAGATGTCCCCCATACCGAGCCGTACGCCGATATTGAAGTGGCCGAAACAACGGTCTATCCCACGCAGAATGAGTCACAGTGGAACGTAATTAATTTGACGCCACCAGAAGCTCCTCATTAAAGCATACCTTCCCATAAGGAATAGTTTTGAGATTCTCAACCTCTGACGGCAAGTACATATCAATACATCCGGAGAGCGGGGCGAGCGGAGGCGAAGGAACCGTATTCGACATTCAAGGCAATCCGAATCTCGTTGCAAAGATCATTCATGCCGATAGATTGAGTCAGGCACGACAACACAAAATAGAAGCCATGATCAAGGACAAACCCCACCTTGATCTCATAACATTTGATGATCGTATCCGCAGGGATGTGCCGACCGTCGCATGGCCAGTTTCAGGACTTTATCAAAACGGTAATTTTCGCGGCTTCATTATGAATGCTGTCAACCGAAAAGAAACACTTTCCCTAGCGGAAGCCTGCAATCCTGTCGTCAGACGGGACATTAAATGGCAAGAATGGGATCCGCAACGCGATCTCGTTTTCGCAACCGCAATAGCCCGTAATCTCGCCCTCGCTGTTGGACAAGCCCACAAGGCAAACATCGTTATCGGAGACCTCAGTAGTAATAACGTCCTCGTGTCGCGATCTCTGATCGTTACGCTCATCGACTGTGATTCCATGCAATTCATTGACCGTAGCGGTCACCTGCACTATTGCACTGGAATGACCAGGAGTTTCCTAGCACCTGAAGTACCTGCGCCGTCCCCCACAACGGGACCAATAGAGCTGGAACCTCAATCGGATCTGTTCGCACTCGCCGTCCACATCTACTACCTATTAATCGGTCGACACCCCTTCGCTAACGGTGCCTTCTCCGATAGCTACGCACAGCCTGATCCCGATCTTCTAGCAAAGCAAGGTGAGTGGCGCGGAAAGGAGGGTGGACTGCTCCGAGTAGAACCCGGTACTCTCGATCCACAGACTTTCTTACCAACCTACATGGTCGATATGTTCGTTCGAGCATTTGAGGACGGCATCGCCGATCCCATGAAACGGCCAACAGCCAATCAATGGCAGTCGGCACTGGAGGATTTCGCCGGAGGTAGCTCACACCGTCGTATGCGCGGAATACAAATATGTGCGAATGCGCCAAGCCATTCATTTCCCGGATTTCTTTCACGCTGCCCAATGTGCGGCAAAAACTCTAAATCCTCTGCATCACCTCCTATCAAAAATAAGTCACAGCACCCTGTATCCACGGCCCATCAGTCGAGGAAACTGAAAAGAATATCCCCAAAAGAACTCCTGAAAAGCACCCTGTCTGCCAAAAAATCGAATCGCCCGCCGACTGTCGAACCGGCACGTCGTTCTCCGCGTGAAAACCTTCCGCCGAGCACACGCCGCCCTGCCCAGCCATCGCGACAAAGTCCTGCTGACAGATACGCAAAAGAACTCCTACATAACATCAGTATGCGGACGCTTAGCGGAGTACTTACCGCATTCGTAGTGTACTTCCTCGCATTAGGGACTCATTCTCTTCTGTTCGGCAATTTCGCAAGTGAGCATGAAGGCCTGGTACCCCCGTCTGTTGCCTTTGCCAACTCTTCCGCTGCAACCGCACTAATTTGCGGGGTTCTTATGGCTGTATTCGGATCCAACTATTACTTCGGATGGGCGCTACCCTTTTGTGCCATTCCTGTCGCTTCTTTCGCACCGGCCCGAAACAACTTCATTTGGCCTAGCAGCGCAGAATGGATATCCCCGTACACTCAATCCCTCTCCTCTTACATGTGGCTCGAAACGAAAACTGCAGCCATTATCGTGCTAATTTGTGCACTGTTTATTTGGGGTATTGCCCTGTATTTGCACCCAACCACTAAGAGAAGCGATTCGCTCAATAGAGTAATCCAGCGCCTTCTTGGAGAACCCTCCACCTACGACTACAGCATTATTGCCATCGGTTCTATTGCCTTCCTACTGTCATTTTTGATTGACGTACGTGTCCGTTTCTCAGTACTCACGCAATTACTCGAAGGTAGGCTACTACGCAAACACGCCGACGTATTTGACGTATCTGCACGAGAACCACACGTCTATCTCGTCGTTGCCATGAGCGCTATCCTCTGTGTAATCCTCCTGTTCATCAGCATCGCTCTCGTCATTAATCTCGAATGGAAACAACGAATGATCAGTGTTATCTCTGCAGTGCTTATATATGCAGTCGTCCTCTTCATTGGAATTCCTACAACCCAGGAACTATGGAACATAGCTGAGGAAAAGACTGCTCACTCACTCAGGCGTACGCCCGCGAGAGTAAAGCAGGATACCACCGTATGTGTTTCCAAAACTCAGGTCTTAAAGGCCGAAGATGGTGATTCTTGGTTGTGGCAGGCTTATGCCACTACTAGCACGGATTCGAGTACGTGTGATGTGTTGACGATTTATCGTGGTCATCAACATGTGAAGAACTTAACCTATAAGAAAACTATAGAACGAGGAATTACTCTAACTTCAGTGGAATTTACCGGTAAGACAGAAAACGATGGTGTACTCACGGTGACTTGGAGTTCCGGGGGGTCTATAGAAGTTCCCTTAGCTGATCTCCAAGCCAGTGACTAAGGGTAGCCTGTAAGAGACCCTAAGCCCCGATTCATTTACGAACCACTGCGCGGAAACAGACCGACGCAGTTGCCGCAATACGTGTGGCAATGCCCTTTAACGAGTTCTAATCCACCCGCACAAAGGCGAGGGCCGGGGCTTCCCTTCGCCGCCCCGGCCCTCTCGTACCCACGGAATCTCGAGTCTTACACCTCTTCAGGAATCATCGAGATTGCTCCGCAGGGACATTCTTCAGCGCAAATACCGCACCCCTTGCAGTAGTCGTACTTGAACTCGTACTCGCCGGGCTTGATCTTGGTAATCGCGTTGTCGGGGCACACGCCGAAACAGTTGTCGCAGCCGAAACAGTTGCCACACGACATGCAGCGGCGGGCTTCAAACAGAGCCGAATCTTCATCCAGACCCTGCACGACCTCATCAAACGTCGAGGCGCGACGCGGGCCTTCGAGACGCTGACGCATCCGGCGAGGCGCATCCGCGTAGTACCACGTCGTCAACCGACCAAAATCGGCCTCATCGTGCTTCGGTGCCGGATGGTATTCGCCGCCGCGCAAGTAGGCGTCAATATAGCGAGCAGCCTTTTTGCCGTGGCCGATCGCGACCGTGACCGTGCGCTCGGAGGGAACCATGTCACCACCGGCGAACACGCCCTCGAGGCCTGTCATCATCTGGCTATTAACCTCGACAACACCGTCCTCAATAGTGATGCCCTCAGCATCTTCAATGAGCGACAGATCCGCTTCTTGACCCAGAGCCATAATGAGCGAATCGGCACCCAACTCCTCGAATTCGCCGGTCGGTTGGGGGAAGCCGTTCTCGTCAAGCTCCATCTTTTCAATGGTTAGCGACTCGCCATCGACGTGTTTCACGGTGGAGAGCCAGCGCATCATAATGCCCTCTTCTTCGGCCTCTTCGACCTCGGAATCGTGGGCGGGCATCTGGTCGCGGGTGCGGCGATAGAGAATTACAGCCTCCTCAGCACCGAGACGACGAGCAGTACGCGCCATGTCCACAGCCGTATTGCCACCGCCGTAGACCACGACGCGCCGGCCGAGCAGAGGCTTCTCACCCTTTTCAACGCCACCGAGCACCGAGACGGCGTCCATGATCTTCGCCGACTCGCCGGCGGGAATATAGGCGCGCTTACCGATGTGAGCGCCAACCGCGAGGAATACCGCGTCGAACTCAGCCTGGACGTCCTCGACATTCTCAACCTTCTTGTTGAGTTCGAGTTTGACGCCCATATCGAGAATGCGCTGGACTTCCCCGTCGAGAATATTGCGAGGCAGACGGTAGGCGGGAATGCCGAAACGCATCATGCCACCGGCCATCGGGCCAGCTTCGTAAATCGTCACATCGTGACCGAGGCGGCGCAGGTGGTATGCGGCTGACAACCCCGACGGCCCCGCGCCCACAATCAACACACGCTTACCGGTATCCTCGTTGACGCGCTCAACCGTCCACCCCTCTTCGAGAGCCTTATCTCCGAGGAACCGCTCGACCGCGTTAATGCCGACGGCCTCATCGAGTTCGGCGCGGTTACACGCCACTTGGCACGGGTGGTAGCAGACCCGGCCCATGACGGCGGGCATCGGGTTATTGACCATGATTTCGCGCCACGCGGCCTCATAGTCGCCCTCTTCCGCGTGGTAGAGCCACTGCTGGATGTTCTCACCGGCGGGGCATGCCCGGTTACACGGGGGGAGGAGGTCGACGTAGATCGGACGTTCGGTGCGCCACGATCCGGTTTCGTTGGCGAGCGATGAGCCCACATCGAGTGTAATTGCGAATGGGCGAGTGTCGGCAGACTTTTCGCCTCGCATCGAATCAGCAGCGGTTGCCGCTGAGACATCAATCGCGCTGTTCGTTACTTCCTCAGTACTCACTTGTTTTCCTCCTCGGCGGCTCCGCCAGTCCCTTCCCCGGCTTTGACGCTGTCCGAGCTATCTTTCACGGTTTGCGGGTTGGCAGAAAAACGCTCGGTTACGGGATCCGACGCGGTCTGCTCGGTGCCTTCGGATTGCGCCTGCTTGACACCCTCCGTACTGACCTCACTGATCGGCTTACGCGGGTGGAAGTCGCCGCCGGGCGCGGTGCCGCCGACTGCGGCCTCTTGCCCGATCGGTTTGCGGAAGCCGTAGCGGGCCTGTTCGAACTCAACAAAATGCTCGGTGGCAAGGTCGAAGTCCTCATCATCCACCAGGTTGTAGCGGCGAATATTGCGATCAGCCTGAGCCTGGAGGCGGCGAATCACCTCTGGATCAGCACCCTTCTTGAATAGGTGCGCGAAGCGGCGCTGAAGTTTGAGGTACTCCTCCACCGGAGTTGGCTGACGCAGTTTCATTACCGACGTCACTTCCCCGTATTCGGCCTCAAACACGGGGAATAAACCGGTCTGCACCGCGAGGCGGGCAATCTTAATCGTGTTATTGGCGGCTGATCCCCACCCGAGCGGACACGGGACGAGCACGTGAATGTACCGAGCACCGTGGAACTCCATCGCTCGCGACACCTTATATTCGAGGTCGCGCAAGTCGGCCACAGTCGCCGTGGCGACATAGGGGATTTCGTGGGCCATCGCGATACGCGCCATGTCTTTGCCCTGACCCCAGGTGTTGCCGGGAGCTTCACCCACGGGCTGGGTGGTGGCGGTGCGGGCGGCGGGCGGCGTCGCACCGGAGCGCTGCACGCCAGTATTCATGTACGCCTCGTTGTCGTAGCAAATGTAGAGCACATCGTCGTTGCGCTCGAGCATTCCCGACAGCGAGCCCATGCCAATATCGACTGTGCCGCCATCGCCACCTTGGGCGACAACGCGAGTCTTCTTACCCTTTGCCTTCATCGCTGCGGCAACCCCCGAGGCAACCGCCGGAGCGTTGCCGAATAGCGAGTGAAGCCAGGGAATAGTCCACGACGTCTCCGGATAGGGAGTCGAGAACACCTCCAAACAACCGGTTGCGTTGACAGCCACAAGGTCCTTATCAGCCGCCCGCATGGCGGTGTCGAGAGCATAGCGGGCGCCGAGCGCCTCACCACATCCCTGGCAGGCACGGTGCCCGGAAGTCAACGAGTTATAGCGGTTCGGATCCGACTGCACGGCACGCAGTTGCTCCTCGGCGAGGCGGTTGCCCACGGCGTAGGAGCCCACCTGGTAGAACTTCACCTTTTCGCGCGCCGGGATCTGAGTCTCCCGAACCTGGGGGTATTCGGTTTCTGGTGCGGGTTGGGAGGTCATGATTTCTCAGCCTTCTTCGATACCTCGAGATTCATTTGAGCATTGACGCGATCTTGGATGTCGCGGATGATGTTTTCCGCTGGAGCACCACTGCGGCGCGTAACCCGCTCGCGTTCAAGTTCCGCTTCGACCAGTTCCTTATCGAGATCGAGGAACGTCAAGTCCTCCACGTCGTCAACAACAGCCTTGTCAAGGTAGTCATTGAGTGAAGCGGCGGTAATATTGCGGCCTCCGAGGCCGGCGATTAATTCATGGCAGGTGAAGTTAAGGCCGCGCATGGCTCCGCGGCAATGGGAGGAGACAATGCCGCCAATTCCCACAGAGAACGCCTTTTCTAAAACGACAAATCGGTCGGCCTTGCTAAGCACTTCACGCACAGCCTCAGATGGGAACGGCCTAAACGACGTGATCCCAAGAACCCCGATTTTCTCACCGTTCTCGCGTCGCTTATCGACAACGTCCTTAATGGTGCCCAGTACCGAACCGAGCGCCACGATAATGGTTTCGGCATCCTCACACTTGTAGGGGCGCACCAGGCCGCCGGAGTCACGGCCAAACACGGCCTTAAACTCTTCTTGCACTTGCGGAATGAGGTCGAGGGCCTGCATCTGCTTGGCGTGGGCGAGATAGCGCACCTCGGTGAATGCTTCGGGGCCAACCATTGCCCCGATTGATACCGGGTCCTCAGGGTCGAGCACCTGGCGCGGCTCATACGGGGGAAGGAACTGCTGCACCTGCTCCAGTTCGGGCACATCCACCTGTTCAACGGCGTGAGTCAAAATAAAGCCATCCATACACACCATCACCGGCAGGGACAATTCTTCGGCAATGCGGAACGCCTGGACGTGGAGGTCAGCGGCCTCCTGGTTGTTCTCCGCGTAGAGTTGCAACCACCCCGAATCGCGTTGACTCATCGCGTCGGTGTGGTCGTTCCAGATATTAATCGGGGCACCAATCGCGCGGTTCGCCACTGTCATAACGATCGGCAAACCGAGGCCTGACGCGTTGTAGACGGCCTCGACCATGAACAGCAAGCCCTGCGAAGCGGTCGCTGTGTACGAACGTGCCCCCGCGGCGGATGCTCCAATGCAGGCGCTCATCGCCGAAAACTCTGATTCAACGTTGACGTACTCGCACCCGGGGAGCTCCTTTGACTTCACCAGGGCGGAGAGCGCTTCAACGATGTGCGTTTGCGGGCTGATCGGATACGCACTGATCACTTCGGGGCGACAGGCGGCAACCGCCTTCGCCATCGCTTGTGACCCTTCGATTTGCTCAAGCATGACTTTCCTTCATTTCCATCACGAGCTCATAAGCGGCGCGTGCTGCTGCCTGGTTACTCGCTCCAACTTTTCCGCCAAAACGCCCACCGATGGCGCTGAGTACCGAATCGAGACTCATGATGCCCGTCAAAGCGGAAGCACCACCCAGTAGCACGGCATTGGGAAGAGGCCGCCCGAGATGCTCGCGGGCGATATCAGAGGCGGGTATCGCCACGACGTGACCCGGCTGGTATTTTTCTTCCAACTCAGTCAATCCGAGTTCCGAAAGTGGTTTGGTGGAGTTCACGAGGGCGTATCCGTCTGGTTTGAGACCGGAAAACACGTCCATAATCGGTAGCAAAGTGGGGTCTTGCACCACAACGAGGTCAGGCGCTAGTACTGGTTCTCGACTGCGGATTTCCTCATCGCTTATCCGGCAGTACGAAACTACTGGGGCGCCCATACGCTCTGAACCAAAGGACGGAAACGCTTGCGCGTGATGGCCGTCTTCGAATGCCGCCATTGCCAAGAGGTCGGCAGCGGTGACGACTCCTTGTCCGCCGCGACCATGAATTCTTACCTCGACCATATGTTCATGCTAGGCACGCTAGACGTGAACGGATGTTAACGATAAGTAAACCTTGATTTCTCGCTGTTTCGGCGGGTAGCTACCATTTGGTAAAGAATCGGTTTACACAAGGCCCACGTTTGTTAATTGTATGATTTTGCGGAATTGTGTTTCTATGTGTGCTCTATCTTTTCACTCACACGCGCAAACACGCGTTTAAGAACAAGCGCTTCCTCGGGCTCAAGATCACGGAGCACAAGATCATTAATTTGCTTGAGATGGACAGCCCTGGCCTTTGAAAACCGCAATCGTCCCGTGCGGGTGATCATCGCGTACGCTCCCCGGCGATCATCGGAATCGGCACTGCGTTTGACGAGGCCCCGTTGCTCCAGCGACCTCATCAGATACGTCAATCGCGCAGGAGAGAACACAATTGTTCTGGCAAGATCTCCCAAACGCATCTTGCCACCCTCAGCTTCAGTCAGAGCGAGAAGGACGTTATAGTCCCCTAAATGCATGTTGACCTGGTCTTTTAGCTCTCGTTCCAACACAGTTTGGATACGTGCCGTCGTTTCAAAATAGATCCGCCAAGAGCTGAGCTTTTCCCGATCTAACGTCGACATCAAATTCTTCACGAATGGCCACTTCCAAAGGATCAATACATCTATGTGAATGGGAGAGGCGACTATGCATCTTCCGCAAGCGTCACAGATCGCACGGAAAGCACAAAGTGCGCAACACACGACTGCACACGGTAATTCATTATTCTGACCAATGATAGGTGTTTTTCCGCGGAAAGGATAGGTTTCGTGACCAATATTTCACGAGAGATGGATGAGCCCGCGGCTCACACTGTGCCGCGGGCTCATCACGCAGTACTTACATCGGGGTCACATCTCCGTGGTGGTCACGAATCGCTTGCGCTTCGCTCTCGTCGGTGACGAACATCGCCTTTTCTTCCGACTCGCAGCGGGCGGTGTAGGCATCAATCTCTTTTTGACGTTTTTCCGCATCCCAACCGAGGATTTCCGCCATTATGTCCGCACATTCTTCGACTGCCGAAAGACCGCGATCGCGATGCTCATAGGTTAGGCGCGTGCGGTGGCACATCGTGTCTTCGAGGTGGAGGGCGCCCTCATGTGTCACGCCGAAGGCGACCTCAGCCCGCAGGTATTCGGGAGCGCCGGCGAGTTCGCCTCGCAATGATTCGTCCGCATTCATCATGTCGAACAGAATCATGATGTCCGAGCCGTACCGATCGAGCAGATCCTCAATGTGATCGACGCTCAGGTTATTCTCACGCGCCAACCGTTCACGCTGGTTCCACAGTGCCCGATACCCGGCTGCCCCGCGTAGCGGAGTCGATGCAGTGAGCGACGGACGAGACTTCGCCATATCCCCCAGCGCGAAATCGACTGCGTCCTCCGCCATCACGCGGTAGGTCGTCAGCTTGCCACCGGCTATCACGACGAGTCCGGGGGCTGCTTCGGTCACGGTGTGCTCCCGCGAGACCTTCGTGGACTGCGATCCGTCGCCCTTTGTTCCCGGCTGCAACAGTGGACGCAGACCGGCGTACGTGCCGATAACGTCATCCATCGTCAGCGGATTTTGGAGCACCTCGTTCGCGTGATCGAGGACGTAGTCGATATCGGTTTTATTCGCGACCGGGTGGCGGAAGTCCTCGGTGTACTTCGTGTCGGTCGTGCCAATAATCCAGTACCGCTTCCACGGAATGATGAACAGCACGGACTTCTCGGTGCGCACGAACATGCCGGTCGATCCCTTGATTCGATCTTTCGGCACGACGATATGAATACCTTTCGAGGCAAGTACCTTGAGGCCACCGTCGGTTTGTGCGAGATCCTGCACATCCTCGGTCCACACACCCGTCGCATTAATGATGGTCGGCGCGGACACTTCGTACTCTTTCCCGGTTTCGAGGTCGCGCACAGTTGCACCAGTTACGCGGCCTGAATCCATGCGACTCATCGTCGTTACCTGTGCACGGTTGACCGCGAGCGCGCCGTATTCGACTGCTGAGCGCACGAGGTTGATGACCAGGCGCGAGTCGTCGACACGCGCGTCGTAGTACACCATGGCGCCGATGAGGGCGTCTTTACGCAAGTCGGGAACGGTCTTGAGGGCGCCTTCACGGGTCAGGTGCTTTTGGATCGGCACTGAACCACGGTGAGCTACCTGCGCCATCGCATCGTAGAGGCCAACACCCGCCGTCGAGTACGTGCGCTCGATGACGCGCTGTTTGAATGGCCACAGCAACGGCATTTTCTTCACCAGGTGCGGTGCCGTATGTTCGAGCAGGAGGCCGCGTTCGGTGAGTGCTTCGTGGACGAGCTTAAAGTTCATTTGGTAGAGGTAACGCAGGCCACCGTGGACGAGCTTCGACGATCGTGACGATGTGCCCGAGGACCAGTCTTGAGCTTCGACGATTGCGACCTTGAGGCCGCGCAGCGCTGCGTCATAGGCGATGCCGGCGCCTGTCACGCCACCTCCGATGACGAGGATATCTACGCCTTCACTCATGGCTTCAAAGGTTGCGGTTCTGTTCCGGGAATCAACTTGAGCTAAGGTCACGACAATCTCCTTTGTTAGGTCACCCTAAGAAACTCATTTGTTTCTATTGTCACTCACTCGCACTCATGGTCAAGCTCTACGCACACATGTGCGTTGCGTTGCCAAAATTCCTGAACGTAAGACCGCTGAAGCGGCTCTTCTCGTCCCGTGATAGACGCGTTAAAACGCTCCCAAGCCGGCGCGTTGCCAGACCGTATCGTAGGTGTGATTGGTCGCCATCCGACCTTCAATGCCGTAGGTGACGAGCTCTTTCGCGATTCGGACAGCCTCGTGAATATCGGTGCCTTTCGCGAGCTCAGCGGTGATTGCGGCAGCCAGCGTGCAACCGGCTCCCCCAACCCGCTCATCACCGATCTTCGGTACGGCGTAACGCGTGATCTTTTCGCCGTCCCACAGGACATCCACTGCCTCAGAACCGGGAAGTTCAACGCCGCCCTTGGCGACGACATAGGAGGGGCCGAGCTCGCCGATCTTCTTCGCTGCTTCAGCCAGATCAGCCTCGGTTTGAATGTCGATCCCCGACAGCGCAGAGGCCTCAAACACGTTCGGGGTGACAACGGTAGCCAACGGCAAAATGGTTGCCTTGAGTGCTTCGTCTGTATCGTGTGCCTGCCCGGCCTCCTGACCCTTGCAAATAAGGACGGGATCGAGCACGATATTCTTCCACTTCTGCGCTTTGAGCCCCTCGGCAACGGCCTCAATAGTCGGAATGGTGCCGAGCATGCCGATCTTCACTGTGTCGACGTTGTGCGCGGCCTCGCAGACTTCGATCTGGTCACGGATCACTTGTGGCTCAACGGGGACGAAACGGTGGTTCCAATTATCCTTCGGGTCAAAAGACACGATGCAGGTGAGCGCGCCCATACCGTAAACGCCGAGCTGGTGGAACGTTTTGAGATCCACTTGAATACCGGCTCCTCCGGTCGCTTCCGAGCCAGCAATCACTAGAGCTACGGCGGGTCGCTGTGTTGAAACCATGAAATAACCTCGTTTCGTTACTCGTGTGCCTATCGGCTATCCGATTGTACATACACCGTGTCGGGGCTTCAGGTTGGCGAATTCTTCGTGAGACTACCGACCACGACGGGCTGCTAGCTGAGCCTTTTTCTCCGCGTAATAGGCCCGGCGTTTCTCGGCGAGAATCTCCCGCAGATCGGGATCCTCCATGACGAGACGCACGGTTTGGCAATCCTGTGGTCCGGTAACGAATGCTTGACACAGAGTGCACGGTTCTCCAGGGCGAATCGGGCACGCGGGTGCCGCCTTCCGCACGCGCGAACGTCGAGCACGCTCTTCGGGTGTGAGGTCGCGTGGGCGCGCCTTATCCGAGGGCGGTGAGGGCACGGTATGCGCTGGTTTTTCCCACGGCGGACGGTATCCGACAGGAGGTTCAGGTGGGAGATTAACTGCGGTGCTCACACATCCAGTGTCTCGCTTACCCCGTCGTGTTTCAATGTGATTTCGGGTGGGATACGGAACATTGTGCACTACCGAGTCTGATTCGCCACCGACCCAGATTAAAGCGGCGGGACGGGGCCGTCTTCTCGAGCCAGATCATGGAACCGTGTGAGGTGTCCTTGGAAGGCGACCGCAAGTGTGTCAGTTGGACCGTTCCGGTGTTTCGCGACGATAATGTCGCCTTCTCCCGGTCGCTCCTCGTTGTTGTAGTAGTCGGGACGATGCAGAAGTAGGACGACATCGGCGTCCTGCTCCAACGATCCAGATTCACGCAGGTCGGCCAGCATGGGTTTTTTGTCAGTACGTTGCTCGGGCCCACGGTTGAGCTGAGCGACAGCCACCACGGGCACTTCGAGTTCTTTGGCGAGGAGTTTGAGGGCACGCGAAAACTCCGACACCTCCTGCTGACGAGATTCGACGCGCTTACCGGATGTCATGAGCTGGAGATAGTCGACGACAACGAGGCTGAGGTCGTGTTGCTGTTTGAGGCGCCGGCACTTCGAACGAATCTCATTGAGCGCCATATTCGGAGAATCATCAATAAACAGCGGTGCTTCCGAGATCGACGCGATAGTTTTGGTCACGCGCTGCCAGTCGCCCTGATCCATCTGCCCCTTGCGCATCTTCGAGAACATCACGCCGGACTCGGCCGATAGCAGGCGCATACCAATTTCGTCGCGAGACATTTCGAGGGAGAAGATCACCGCCGTACGCTTGTGCTTGATGGCGCATGAGCGCAGAAAGTTCATCGCCAGCGTGGACTTCCCCATCGCCGGGCGCGCGGCGACAATAATCATCTGCCCCGGTTGCAGGCCGGTCGTCAGCTTATCGAGATCGACGAGTCCAGTCGGCACGCCGCGCGTGGAATCTCGGTTTTGCTCAATATCTTCCAACTCGTTGAGCAAGGGGTCGGCGAGGTCGGAAAGAGCAACATAGTCCTGGGTGTTTCGCCGCTCGGAAACGGCGAAAACTTCGGACTGAGCTTCGTCAACGATGTCATCTACGTCGCCGCCGGTCTCGGCATATCCCAACTGCACAATCCGAGTTCCGGCCTCAACTAAGCGACGAAGCTGAGCCCGCTCGCGGACGATGCGGGCGTAGTAACCGGCGTTCGCCGCGGTGACAACTGAGGCAATAAGGGTGTGGAGGTAGGAGGCTTCACCGATGCGGCTGAGTTCACCATTGCGTTTGAGTTCGGCAGCGACAGTCAATGCGTCCACAGGTTCACCGCGCGAATACAGATCGATAATCGCATTGTGAATCGTCTCGTGCGCCGGACGATAGTAGTCGTCTCCGCGAATCTCTTCGGTGACGTCGTTGATGGCGTCCTTCGACAACATCATGGCACCGAGAACCGACTGCTCAGCCTCGATATTTTGCGGCGGCGTGCGATCGTAGGATGAATCCGGTGCGTTCAACGTGTGCTTCTTTCTCGCGCACAATCCTGACGTATCCCCAGTGTGCGCATGCTGGTGTGGATACGCGCGAGGATACCTGGCATCGTCGGATTTCTCGAACCTTCAATGTGTATATCAGGTGGTAATTCTGTGGATAAGTGGCCTAAATTGTGAAAAAACTGTGGAAAACCTGTGGATAGCGCTGGGCACAAGACAACTGCGTCAAACACCTAACCGGCGAAATATGGGGTAAGTTGTCCACAGACTTGTTCACACCCTGTGTATACCAGAAGGTCGGTGAAATAGTGGACAGCGAGTCGAAAGACTTGACCAACCCTCAACCATCGCTTGAGGGTTCGCGGCTTAACCGAGAGATCCTCGCTCTGGCCGTCCCCGCTCTTATCGCACTCATTGCCGAACCACTTCTTGTCACCATTGACTCAGCCATGGTCGGACACCTCGGCACCCCTCAACTGGCGGGCCTCGCTCTCTCCTCAGCCATTCTCATGACTGCAGTCGGTGTCTTTATTTTCCTCGCCTACTCGACCACCGCGCTCACTTCGCGGGCCATGGGCGCGGGTCGAGCTGATGAGGGAATCAAAGCCGGAATTGATGCCATGTGGCTCGCGGCAATCCTCGGCACAGTCACTGCCCTCATCCTCATGGTCGGCGCCGAACCCATTATCCTCTTCTTCAATCCCGACCCCGAAGTCCTCCCCCATGCGCTCGCCTACCTCTCCTGGGCGAGCCCCGGCCTCATCGGCATGCTCGTCGTGCTGGCCGCAACCGGCACCCTGCGCGGCGTCCTCGACACCAAGACACCGATGCACGTTGCCACGGGAGGATCCGCTCTTAATGCGGTTCTCAACGCCATTTTTATCTACGGATTGAACATGGGAGTTGCCGGATCCGGCCTCGGTACCGCTATTGCGCAAACTCTCATGGCTCTCGTTCTCGCCGGCGTCGTCCTCGCCCACGCCCGAAGGTACAGGGTGAGTGTTCGCCCCTCGTTTTCCGCCATCCTTGGTGCCACCGCAACCGGTTTTCCTCTTTTCGTGCGGACCATCACCTTGCGTATTGCACTTCTCGCCACCGTTGCTGCCGTGACTCGCGTTGGCGCTGTGGCCCTCGCGGCCTATCAGGTGGTCAATACCGTATGGAACTTCGCCGCCTACGCTCTCGACGCGCTCGCCATTGCCGCACAGGCTCTCGTTGGGCACAGTCTCGGCCAGGGGAATGCCGGTCACACCCATGCGCTTTTGCGTCGCATTATCTGGTGGGGTCTCGGCTCTGGCGCGGTAATCGGCACAGTAATTATGGTCGCGTCACCACTACTACCCTCGATCTTCGGCGCCGACCCTGATATGCGCCACGTCGCCACGATGGGCCTGCTCGTAGCTGGCGCCTTCCAAGTACTCGCCGGATTCGTGTTCATGATGGACGGTGTCCTCATCGGTGCCGGAGATAATCGTTTCCTTGCTTGGTCCGGAGTATTGACACTCGTCCCATATCTGCCCGTTTTGTGGTGGATCGGCACCCGGTACGCGGACTCCGCACTCGACCAACAAGGCTGGGGACTGCTGTGGGTGTGGGTGGCTTTCGCCGCTGTCTTTATGGGAATGCGGGCCCTCACGACGGGCGTGCGCGCACGGGGAACCGCGTGGATGGGACTGGATTCTGACCCGCTGAATAGTGATCGTTCCGTCCGCGACTCGACTCATTGACCGAGGGATAGCGGTGGTGAGCACGGGTAACCTCAGTTAGCCTCAATGTCATGGTGACACTACCGACGTACCAAGACCTCGATCGTTTCGTTGATCGGGCGGGTTTAGTGCGCCCACTGATGAATCTGTGGCCCCCATTTTTGGCCGCCGGCATTAAGATCACGCACTGGAGCCGCGATTTTCGCCACGTCAAAGTGACGTTGCGGCATCGCCGTCTGAGTGCGAACTACCTCGGTACTCTCTACGGTGCCTCACTGTTTTCGATGACCGATCCCTTCTGGGTGATGATGATCGGAAGGAGCCTCGGACGCGACTATCAGGTGTGGGATAAGGCCGCAGAAATCGAATTCATCAAACCCGGACGAACACAGGTGTTCGCAGACTTCACACTCACTGACGAAGTACTGGCAGAAATCCGTTCGGCCACATCGGCCGGTGAAAAGCACCTCCGCTGGTTCACAACAGACATCACCACCGCCGACGGCACCCTGATCGCGCGGGTTCGCAAACAAGTGTACGTGCGCCGTCGACCTGCTCGAGAGTAGTTCGTGGGCTTCACTACGTGCGCAGTTGCCCACATTTCCTCCCGAAAATCCAGATGTCCCTGGCGACTGATAGTGTGAACGAGTAATATAAACGGTCGGTTCACTATGTTCTACTACCGGTAGATCGAGTGACCGACTCGCATAACCCTCCTGTCACGGAACGTCCGTGACCGACTAGTCCAAAGGAGGTGGGGATACATGCGTGCATACGAATTGATGGTGATCTTCAATCCCACTGTTGATGAGCGCACCGTCAACCCCTCAATGGAAAAGCTTCTGACGCAGGTAACTGACGCCGGTGGCACCGTTGAGAACGTTGATGTTTGGGGCAAGCGTCGGCTTGCTTACGAGATTCAGAAGCACTCCGAAGGCATTTACGTCGTCGTTAATATGACGACCACGCCGGAGATGGCGCAAGAAATTAACCGTCAGCTCACGCTGAATGAAACGGTCATGCGCACCAAGCTTCTTCGTCCTGATGCCTAATCCACACCCTCGCTACCCAGCTGCCAGTTAGGAGCCAATGATGGCCGGAGAAACAATCATTACGATCGTCGGAAATCTCACCGCAGATCCGGAAATGCGTTACACCGCATCCGGAGCACCGGTCGCGAACTTTACTGTCGCGTCCACACCGCGCACATTTGACCGCAACAGCGGGCAATGGAAGGACGGGGAGACCCTGTTCATGCGTTGTTCGGTGTGGCGGGAGGTCGCCGAAAACGTGGCAGATTCCCTCTCCAAGGGAATGCGTGTGATTGTTCAGGGCCGGTTGGTTCAGCGGCGACACCAGACCCAAGATGGTCAGGATCGCACCGTAGTGGAGATGCAGGTCGATGAGATCGGCCCGTCACTCAAGTACGCGCGTGCTCAGGTGACTCGTAATCCGTCAAACTACGGCGGTGGCGGTGGCTACAACCAGGGTGGAATGAATGCGTCTAGTTCCGGTGCCCCTTCCGGGGGCGGTTACGGTGGCAATCAAGCCCCGAACGCCGGATTCAATGCCGCTCAAGGCGGTTCAGCCGAAGACCCGTGGGCCACGGGTGGCACGTCGAACTTCGACAACGAACCGCCGTTCTAACACGTGTGCGCAGGTGCACCCTGCGCGAAAAATATTGAGGAGACACCATGGCGAAGCCTCAACTTCGCAAGCCGATTAAAAAGAAGGCGAACCCGTTGCGGTCCGCCCGTATCGAGAAGATCGATTACAAAGACACTGCGCTTTTGCGCAAGTTCATTTCGGACCGCGGTAAGATCCGCGCCCGCCGCGTGACCGGCGTTTCCGTTCAGGAACAGCGTCGCATCGCGAAAGCCGTAAAGAATGCTCGTGAGATGGCTCTTCTGCCATACTCCAGCTCAGGTCGCTGATAGGGGGATTGACTGATGGCGAAACTTATTTTGACTCACGATGTCCCGAACCTCGGCCAAGCTGGTGAGGTAGTCGAGGTCAAGGACGGTTACGCACGTAACTACCTCGTTCCTCGTCGCCTCGCAGAACGTTGGAGCCCCGGCGCGCAGCGTCAGATCGACCAGATCAACGCACGCCGCCGCAAGCAACAGATTGCCAGCGTTGATGACGCTCGCGCAATCCGCGATGAGCTCGAGGCCGTCGATTTCTTCACCGTTTCGAAGCTCGCTTCGCAAACTGATGCACTCTACGGCGCCGTGTCCTCAGCGGACATTGCCCAGGCCATCAAGGACGAAACCAAGGTGACTGTTGATCGCCGCAAGATCGTCATTGAAAAAGCCATTAAGTACATCGGTGACTACACCGTGTTCATTAACCTCCACCCGGAGGTTACAGCGCGCGTTAAGGTGCGAGTAATCGCCGAATAGCGTAACTGCGCAATCATAGAGAGTGGGCCCCGGTTATCCGGGGCCCACT
>JAUNVP010000003.1 GCA_030537615.1 Actinomycetaceae bacterium
CGTCGGAGTCGGCGTCGGAGTCGGGGTTGGACTGGGCTCCGGCTCCGGTTCGGGAGTGGGGGCCGGCTTGTACTTCGACGTCCGCTGGACGTTCTTAATCCAGTCGAAATCCTTAACTTCCATGTCGGCAGTAGCCGCGACCATGTAGTCACGCCACACCGTTCCGGGCCAGGTTGAGCCCGTGATTTCCACTTCCCCACCGAAGGGTGTAATCGATTCTTCGGATCCGTCCGCCCCCGGCTGATACATCGAGACAACCGTGGCGAGCTGAGGAATAGAGCCAGCAAATTGGGCCGACCGGTTGTTTTCTGATGATCCGGTCTTGGCCACCACTGGACGGCCAAGAGCAGACGCCTTTTCGGCCGATCCCCACTGCGCAGCTGCTTGAAGCGCTGGCATAATGGCGGACACGTCCTCCGCACTGACTACTCGTTCAGCTGTCGTGGCCGCCTCATAAATGAGTGAGCCGTTTCCACGAGCAACCGATCGAACGATGTGCGGGGTCGTGCGAATTCCTCCCGAGGCTAATGTCGCATAGGCGCGTGTGAGATCAATGTTGTGCGGCGATGTTGAACCGAGAATATTGCGCAACGTGTCGTCCAGACCGACCGTATCTTCGGGGATCCCGAGTTTAATGGCAGTTTGACGGGTGAAGTTCGGCCCCATCTCGTTATTCATCTCAACGTAGGCTGTATTGACCGACAGAGCAGTGGCGCGGGTGAGGTTGATGTCGCCGTACGACACATTCCCAAAATTGGCGAGGGCGGGCGAAACTTCTCCCGTGCGATTATCGACGATTTGGATCTGCGAGTTTCCGTTATACACGTCATCAAGTGTTCCGCCCGTTTCGATATAGGCGAGCAGGCCGAAGGGCTTGAAGGTCGATCCGGCCATTGCGCGGTCCTGGGTGACGGCATTTGACTGAATCTGCTGGTAGTCGCGGCCCGCGTATTCGGCAACGATTTCACCGGTTGCCGGGTCGATTGAGGACAGTGCGACTCGCAGATTTTCCGCGTGATCATCGGGCAGAGCAGCCACCGCAGCAATGGCAGCATCCTGCTTTGTCTTATCGATCGTCGAGACGATCTTCAGGCCCCCGGTATCAATATCTTGGTCGCTGAGATTCGCTTGAGCGTTGAGTTCGGCGCGGATCTGCTGCATCACATAGCCGGTCGTCCCAGACATGGAAGAGCCTTGGTTCGCTTCAATGACTTCGGGGAATTCGGCGGAGTCGGCTTCCTCTTGAGAAATTGCTCCGTCGGTCGCCATAAGATCGAGGACGCGAGTCCACCGCTGTTTCGCCATCGTCTCATCAACGGCTGGGTCCCACAGCGAAGGCGCAGGAATAATGCCAGCCAGTAGAGCGGATTCAGAAAGCGTCAGCTCGGTCGCGGGATGTCCGAAGTACTTCTGCGCGGCCTCTTCAATACCGTAGGCACCGCGACCAAAGTAGATGGTGTTGAGGTAGTTCCCGAGAATCTCCTGTTTGGTTTGCTGCCGATTGATCTTGAGGGCAAGAATCGCTTCTTTAGCTTTTCCGAGATACCCGGTCGTCGTATCGAGATAGTAGCGTTCAATGTACTGCTGAGACAGTGTCGAGCCGCCCTGGCGTTGACCGCCGGTCAAGTTATTTAACAGAGCCCGCCCGATACCCTTAATGTCAATACCGGAGTTGGTGTAGAACGTGCGGTCTTCGGAAGCAACTACGGCATCGCCAACATGTTGAGGCAGTGTTGTCGTATCGATGATGGTGCGCTCAATGTCGGAGAACGTTCCGAGCTCAGTTTCCCCATCCGAATAGTAGACGACGGTCTTTTGGGACAGCGCAAACTCGCCTGGGGCAGGTACTTTAATTGACGCATAAGCCACGAGGAAGCCCACCGCACCGACGATGATTCCGATGAGGACGAGGAAAAGAAAGCCCATGCCGATTCGCTTCGGCCACGACGGTTTCTTCCGATCCTTGTTCGCTGTCGTCTTTCGGCCTTGACCGCCGGCGGACGTCGAGAGTGGTTTTTTGTTGCCGGAGATCGCTCCCGGCTGACGGTCTGTCCGTTGCCGCGCGGGTGGTGGTGCCGAGGCGTTCGAGGCCGCATCAGACGATTTGCGGTGAATTGACCGACGACTCGGCAGGCCCGAAGGCTTCGTCGAATCGCCATGTCGGTTTTTCCAACTGGGCGTCTGCTTGTCTGCCAACGTTCTGCCTTTCTACAGGGCGAGATGATCGAGCGTCACGTACGCAGTGCACTGATTGTAGTACTCCAGCCTGGACAAACGCAGAATCCTACGCCTTTATTGAGCATTTTCCCACCAGTTAAGCAGGGCTTCGCGCGCCTGTTCTTCGCCAATCGGGCCGCGTTCCATCCGCAGTTCAAGAAGGAACCGGTACGCCCGTCCCACCTGAGGACCCGGTGGAAGATTAAGAATCTCCATGATCTGTTCTCCGTCCAGTTCAGGCCGGATAGCGTCAAGTTCCTCCTGTTTTTTCAACTCGACGATGCGCTGTTCTAGATCGTCGTAGGCTGCTTGTAGATACGCGGATTTACGGCGGTTTCGGGTTGTGCAATCCGCCCTCGTCAAGCGATGAAGGCGTTCGAGGAGGGGGCCGGCGTCGGCCACGTATCGCCGCACCGCTGCGTCTGACCACGACTGCTCTCCGTACCCGTGAAAACGCAGGTGAAGCTTGACGAGTTCGGTAACGTCTTTGGTTGTCTGCTTATCAAAACGCAGCGCTCGCATACGCTTGCGCGTCATCTTCGCCCCCACCACCTCATGATGGTGGAAAGTGACTGTGCCATCCGGCTCGAATCGGCGGGTATCCGGTTTCCCAATGTCGTGCATGAGGGAGGCGAACCGCAATACGAAATCCGGGCCCGGAACGGGACCATCGGGGCCCGTCTCTAACGCGATGGCTCGGTCGAGGACAGTGAGCGTGTGTTCGTAGACATCCTTGTGACGGTTGTGCTCATCGGTCGTATCACGCAGTGCCGAGAACTCCGGTAACACAATGTCGCACACCCCGGTGTGGACGAGAAGTTCGAGGCCGCGACGCGGATGCGGGCTAACAATCAACCGCTCAAGCTCAGTGCGAATCCTCTCAGCAGAGACAATACGAAGCCGCTCCGCCTGTTCAGTCATCGCTTTCATGACGTCCTCATCGACATCAACCGCGAGCTGCGCGGCAAACCGCGCCGCGCGCATAATGCGAAGCGGATCATCATCAAACGATTGGGCCGCCGTGACGGGGGTGCGCAAAACCCCGGCAGCGAGATCGTCGACCCCGCCGTGGGGATCCACAAGCCGCATAGTCGGCAAGACGATAGCGCACGCATTGATCGTGAAGTCCCGGCGGGTGAGATCGCCTTCGAGCGTGTCACCAAATGCGACGGTCGGTTTACGCGACGACGCGTCATACTCTTCCGTTCGATAGGTCGTCACTTCCACAACCAGGTCGCCTCGGCGCCCTCCAATCGTGCCAAATTCCTTACCGACCGACCACGTTGCGTCGCCCCACACGTCGAGCAACCGTTCCGTTTCGTCAGGGCGCGCATTGGTCGTCAAGTCGAAATCGTGCGGTTCGACGGCCAAAAACGCGTCTCGCACCGGACCGCCGACCAGAGCAATCTCATATCCGGCTTCGGCGAACACGTGGCCGAGGTCGATAATCTCTTTCGGTAGCTTGGCCAGTGTCTTCTGTCCGTTGAGAAGGAGGCGTGCTACGTCTCCGTCTCCCGCCCCATAGAATTCCGCGGTATCTCGCGGGTACGGGCTCGTGACGTTGCGAATTTCATTGTCTTGCACACTTCCAGCGTGCCAGAAAGACACCTAATTCGGTATATCCGACGCGCCACAGCATAGAGTAGAAGTATGTCAAGCCCCGATCGTCGCAACCGGATAGGAATACCGCGCCCTCCTCGTCGCCGCTTGACGCTTCGTACCCTCAAGGTACGAACCCGCCATCTGCCCGTCGTTGACGAAACATCGGCGGGAGGTCTCGTCGTTCGCGTCGATGACGGAGTGCCTTATGTCGCCGTCATCGCCCGTCGCAATCGTAACGGCAAAATCGAATGGTGTTTGCCGAAGGGGCATCTTGAACCGGGTGAGACCGCGGAAGTCGCCGCCCAACGCGAAATCGCGGAGGAAACTGGCATTGAAGGGACGATCGTTGCCCCACTTGCCTCGATCGACTACTGGTTCTCAAGTTTTGATCGGCGCATCCACAAAGTCGTCCACCACTTCCTTCTCGAGTATCAATCGGGCACAATTACCGTAGATAACGACCCTGACCATGAGGCCGAGGACGCTGAATGGGTAAACCTCTCAGAAGTCTCTGCACGCCTCGCCTACCCGAACGAACGGAGAATAGTCGCAATCGCACTCGATTTGCTTTATCCCACGAGATCACAGCTATGATCGACGAATTCTCTATCTCGTTGGTCTTCGGGTAACGTCTCCACCAGGTATATGAGCACGCATAAGAATTCACCACCAGCTTCAAGTTCTCCCGACGATGAACCAATCGGGGGTCCGCGCGAAGGATCTGTCTTCCGTTCCTCTGCAGTGATGGCAGCAGGAACACTCCTGTCGCGCCTTCTCGGGTTCGTTCGTGCTGCTCTCCTCATCGTCGCTATCGGCGCATTCGGGGCCAACGATGCGTTCCAGGTCGCCAACACCCTACCCAACGCCGTATATAACCTGTTGGCAGCCGGGTTGCTTGATGCCATTCTCGTTCCACAGATCGTTCGAGCCTTCAAAACCCGATCGGGATCAACCTACGTTAATCGTCTCCTCACCCTCGCGGGTACGGTTCTATTCGTCCTCACTCTCGTGATGACCGCTGGCGCTGCTGTCCTCGTCAATCTCTCTGCGGCGCTTATGGACCCGGAGTGGAAAGCCATTGCGATTATTTTCGCGCTGTGGTGCCTACCGCAGATCTTCTTCTACGGCGTCTACTCCCTCCTCGGCGAGTTCCTCAACGCTCGCGGCATTTTTGGTCCGTACACGTGGACACCGGTGGCGAACAATATCGTCGGCATTGGCGGCCTCATTGCATTTATCGTCATTTTTGGTTCGGGTGAAGCCAATGCGGACCCCGCGGTGTGGGACGCGGCGCGGATAGCCATGCTCGCGGTACCCGCAACGCTCGGTGTCATCGTGCAGGCGCTATTGCTATTCATCCCGCTGCGCAACGCGGGTGTCAAACTTCGACTCGACTTCCATTTCCGCGGAACCGGCTTGCGCTCAGCTTCAAAAATGGCCGGATGGGTGTTCGCCACTCTCGTGGTTGGGCAGGTTGGATTCCTCTCGACCTCAAATATCTCGGCGGCAGCGAATGCGTGGGGCGTTGAACACGGCGTATTCGTCGCATCGAATGCCGCGATGCACTACACCTTCATGGTGTTCATGCTTCCCCAATCGATTATCTCGGTGTCCATCGCGACTGTTCTGTTCACGCGCATAGCTGCTGCAGCCGCCGACCACAATCAAAAAGAGATGGTGCGTCAGTATCACCTCGGAGTACGCACCACGCTCCTTCTCACCCAGTGGCTTGTCGCTATTATCGGTGCCGGGGCGATTCCTATTTTCCAAGCGATCGCCTTTAATGAGTCGATCGTCGCCTGGTCCGGTTTTGCCAACGCTCTGGTTGTCATGTTGCCTGGACTCGCTGGCTCCGTCGTCGTCCTCTTTTCACAGCGCATATTCTACTCGTTGGAAAACGGGCGCCCGGTATTCCTCACTGTCCTCTTCCCGACGATCGCTCAGATCATCCTGGGCTGGACCTTCAAGGTTTTCCTCACGCCAGCATGGTGGCTGGTCGGCGCACTATCGGCAGAGACGATTTCTCGTCTCGCTCAAGGGGTGATCGCAGCATTCCTCGTCTACCGCTACTTACCGCAAGCACGTCCCTGGACAATCATTCGCGATGTCTTCCACTACGGGGGGCTCGCCACTATCGCGGGCCTGGCGGGCATGGCTGTTCTTCACCCGATCGGTGCCTATCAGGTTGGAGATTCTGCGCTCGTTCGTTTCGGAGGTGCCGCTGGTCGTGGCCTCCTGGTAGCTACTGTTGTCACGATCGTGTATTTCGCACTCTTGTATCTGACGGATAAAGAAGGATCGATGCGCACGCTCACGCTGATTTCGGGCCGAGTTCCCGCGCTCCGCCGGTTCCTTCCCGCCGAGACAGTGCCTGCGTCGCCGCACACGCATCGCAGAACGTCGTCGGTCGGTCAGGATCTTGTGCGTAACCTTGACCTCCCCGTTGAACGCGTTGAACCAGGATCGGCCACCCTCGCCGAAGAAACCCGCGTCCGATGGAGTATGTCTCCACCGTCGTCTTTTGATGACATCATCGCAACATACAGTGCGCCCGACGATGAATCCCCCGACATTTCTGATTGGGACGCTGATGAACGATAGAAAACCACGGTTCGTGCGCTAATCTAAAACAGGGATCGTGAAGGGATGGCTATGACGGACAACAATCCGGAAAACCGGATCATTGATGACGTTAATTCAGACGTCGACACAACTGTGGCACCGTCCGCCGACTCTGGACACGAATCGGGCGACGTGACATCCGAGTTCCTCGAGACGACCGAAACTCCTGATTCTGCCGAATCCGCTGAATCCGTGAACCTTGCGCCCTCGTGGCATCGCTTGGATGAAATCACGAGCATCGAATCGGCTGAGACACCCGCATCGTCGTCCTCCGCAACTTCAGCGGAAGAACACAGCGACGAAGCGAGCACCGCATCGAATACGGAACTCCCTGATTCCGCCGTTCAGATCGAAGACGTGCACGCGGACGATGCTGGGCAGGCAGGCGTTGAGGACGTAGCGGGCTCCGATGATGAACGCAACGAATCTGCTGTGAGTTCGGATGAGCCCGCCGACGATGGTGATGCGGACGAGGACAGTGCGGAAACTCCGGCATCCGATGCCCTCACCTACACCAGCGCGATCCAACGCATCACCTCTGCGATGGCCTCCGGACAACTTGCGCAAAAGCTTCGCGCACGACTGGTCAAACACAGTCACGATGTCGCGCATGAGCGTGAAGACCTTTTGCCTCCACCTCCTCCCCTTCCCGACGACGAGTTAGAAGTATCCGACGGCAATGACAGTGCGTGCGCCCCTTCCGCGGAATCAGCCGCGTCTGCCGACGAACCCGATGCACCCGTTGTGTCGGCCGGCGACGAATGGGCCGACGACAGCGATCAAACGATCGATACCGGTTCATCAGAACCGGTGGAACCTGAAGCCGAGAATGATGAGGCTACCGAGCTGACGCCCGTGCCCAGTGGCATCCCACATGCGGTCACTCCCGATGAGGATGAAGAAACTTCGACTGCCACGGCGGCCGATGACACCGCTGTGGTGTTGCCCCCGGTACCGGCCCCACCAGCCAGCTCCGCATCGACTACCGACCTCCCTCCGCTTAAACCTGCCGCCTCAGTCGAACCCAAACGCATGACAATCACCCGTTCGGGCAATAAGATTCTGGCTCTACCGGCTGGCACGCAGGTTTTGAAGAACTCACTACGTTCGGTGCGAACAACGATCGACACCTTAAACTCTGGCGGCCGTATCGATCCCACCCGGCCGACGATCGCGATTTTTGCTGTTGGTATTGCTATCGCCGGAATTCTTTCGATTGCGACGCTGAAAGGGACATTCGACTTCGGATACGACTCTGCGCGTCCCGTTGAAACTCCAACACCGACGGTCTCGTCGCCCGAACCTATTCCCGAGGAATCGGAAGCTCCAGAGCAAGAAACTGAAACCCAGACGCCTAAACCCGTCATTCAAGACATCACGGTCATCTCCTATAACGATGATGACGGTGACCATCAGGAACTTGCCGATCGAATGATTGATAATGACACGTCGACGAACTGGCAGTCGCGCTATTTCGCTACCGCTGATTTGCCGGAAGGTAATACTGTTCGACTCATTATTACGTTGCAAGAGTCTGTTCCTGTCAGCGAAGTTATTTTCACCGGAGCGATTTCCGGAGGTCAGGTAGATCTGCGGATCAATGATGGTTCCGATCCGTTCGGCGGGGCTGCTTTGACCTCCTCTGAAATGGGACAAACAACCACGCTCAAGCCAACCGAAGCGACCACGGGTAATACCGTGACGCTGAACTTTGTCAGCCTCCCGACTGACGATGAGGGCGTTAATCGGGTAAAAATCACCGAGTTGCAGGTTCGCTGATCGCGGTTTCGTGACCGGAACCTCAACCTGCGTGGGAATAATCGAGGAGCCGATTGCGTTCCGCTATCGTTAAGACTACTGCGGTATGCATACCGCCCCTGAGTTCATCGGAAATTGGAGTTCACGTGTCTCAATCCACCATTCACGATGTTGTTATCGTCGGATCAGGTCCCGCCGGATATACCGCGGCAATTTACACCGCACGAGCAGGTTTACATCCGATTGTTATCGCTGGCTCAGTGACCGCCGGTGGCGCCCTCATGAACACGACCGAAGTTGAGAACTTCCCCGGCTTCCCTAGCGGCATTGTCGGCCCTGAACTGATGGCCAATATGCAGGAGCAGGCGGAGAAGTTCGGCGCCGACGTTCGTTACGACGATGCCACCAAACTCGATCTCGCAGGAGACATCAAAAAAATCGAGGTCGATGGTGAAACTCTGCAAGCGCGCACCGTCATTCTGGCAACCGGCTCGGCTTATCGGGAACTCGGCCTGGAAGGTGAAAAAACGTACGCGGGCCGGGGTGTTTCCTACTGTGCTACCTGCGACGGCTTCTTCTTCCGGGACAAACCAATCGTCGTGGTCGGCGGTGGCGACTCCGCCATGGAAGAGGCCACCTTCCTCTCGCGCTTTGGTTCCTCCGTCACGGTTGTTCATCGGCGCGACACGCTCCGCGCATCAAAAGTGATGGCTGAACGGGCAGCTCAGGACGAAAAGATCTCGTTCGCCTGGAATTCTGAGGTCGTTGACATGCGTGGAGACGGCAATCTCGAAGCAGTAACGCTACGCGATACGCAAACAGGGGAAGAACGCGAAATTCCCGCCAACGGGCTTTTTGTTGCGATCGGGCATGATCCGCGCACCGAACTTGTCAAGACTCAATTGGAATTGGATGAGGGCTACATCGTCGTTAAAGAGCCGACTACTGCCACCTCCCTGTCGGGTGTGTTTGCATGCGGCGACGTCGTTGACCACACCTACCGTCAGGCAATTACGGCGGCCGGTTCCGGTTGTCGTGCGGCGCTCGATGCTCAGCATTATTTGGAGGCGCTTGACGCCCAGTAATTCACTGTGATTTTCCTCACTCACGAGGAGGGGCGCTTCGCTCGTGCGGTAGCCGCAGCACGTCCATTTTCACGATTCTCCAAACGAAAGAGAAAACCCATGGCTGATATTGTTCCTGTTTCCGACGCTAATTTTGATGAGCGTGTTATCGATTCTGAACAACCGGTTCTGGTCGACTTTTGGGCACCCTGGTGTGGCCCGTGCGTCCAAATGAACCCGATTCTTGAAGAGGTGGCGCGCGAGCTCGACGGTCAGGTAACGGTCGCAAAAGTTAACGTCGACGAAAACCCCGTGACAGCTCGCAAATTTGGAATTGTGTCCATTCCCACAATGCTACTTTTCCGCTTGGGTGAACCGATTAAGTCAATCGTCGGGGGACGACCGAAGTCTCAATTACTCACTGAGCTTGAAGGTCTGATTTAATAGTGAGCGTGAACGGGTCGCCGAGGGAGTGAGGGGGCGGCCCGTTCACCTTTTTTATGTTTAAGCACGTGACTTTCCTTTCCCCCGAAATGAGACGCTTGGCTTCGGCGCAAGCACTCGCACACACGTCATTAAAACGCTGAGTGAGCGCTCCCATTGTGGAGACTTCCCCGGGTCGGACCGGCTGTTGAGAACCGATGGTCCCTACCGAAATCAACTCTGCCGTGATATGTGGCTAGCCCAACGCCGAGCAGACATGAGATCACGGTTTGGTTTGTTTTGTCGCGTTTGTTGGTTGTTTCTCGCTTTCACTGGCACAATCAGTTACAACATCCAATGAAGGGCAGAAGGGAAGCACAGTGTCTGATATGAGCGACATGCGTGAACAACATGGAGGAAATCGTTTAGATCCTTGGTTTGATACGTATGCCGCCCGAGCCCACGGGCTAAGGACATCGGAAATCCGCGCTCTTTTCGCTGTTGTGTCTCGCCCAGAGGTTGTATCGCTGGCTGGCGGAATGCCGAACATCAAGGATCTTCCACTCGACGACTTGGCCGAATCTGCAAAACAACTTATCCGCCGCCACGGCGCCCAGTACATGCAGTACGGTTCCGGACAGGGCTGGGAGCCACTGCGTCAACGAATCGTGGACGTCATGGTCTATGACGGTATCATTGCCGATCCCGACGACGTCGTCGTGACGACAGGGTCCCAGCAGGCACTCGACCTCGTCTCTGAAATCTTCCTTGATCGCGGCGACGTGGTGCTCGCCGAAGCACCTTCTTACGTCGGGGCACTCGGAACATTCCGAGCCTACGAAGGCGAGGTTGTCCATGTCGATATGGATGATGACGGCCTCATTCCTGAAGCTCTCGAAGAAACTATTCGACAGTTGCGTCTAGAGAATCGTCGGATCAAGTTCCTCTACACGGTTCCAAACTTCCACAATCCAGCCGGCGTCACCCTCTCCGAAGAACGACGCGCTCAGATTGTCGAGATCTGCGCTCGCGAACACGTCCTCATTATTGAGGACAATCCGTACGGCCTCCTCGGGTTTGATTCGGACCCGCTCCCCGCCCTCCAGTCACTGAATCCGGAAGGCGTCGTCTATCTCGGGTCATTCTCGAAGATGTTTGCACCAGGTTTCCGTATTGGGTGGGCGCTCGCGCCGCACGCTATTCGAGAAAAACTCGTGCTGGCATCGGAGTCCGCGATATTGTGTCCGTCAATGGTCGGGCAAATGACCATTGAGGACTATTTGTCCAACTATGACTGGTACTCCCAGGTCAAGGTGTATCGCAGCATGTATCGCGAACGCGCCCAGTCGATGCTCGGGGCGCTTGAAGAATTCCTCCCGCAATGTAGTTGGACTGTACCGCAGGGCGGTTTTTACACGTGGGTGACTCTCCCCGAGGGGCTCGATGCGAAGGCGATGCTCCCACGCGCCGTCACCGGTCTCGTAGCCTATGTTTCAGGAACCGCTTTCTACGCCGATGGTCGCGGTGGGAACCACATGCGACTATCGTTTTGCTATCCACCTCCCGAGGAGATTCGTGAGGGCGTCAAGCGTCTCTCACGCGTCATCTCTGCGGAGAAGGAACTCGTTGATATGTTCGGCACGAACGTTCGCACCAGACTGCCGGACGGCTCCGTGTCAGCTCCGGCACCGGACCAGGTTTAAAGGGGAAGATGGTCATGGAAACGTTGAAAATACTGATTGTTTCAGGCGGATTGACCCACGAGCGCGACGTATCGCTCCGGTCGGGTCGCCGCGTCGCCAACCTCCTGCGCCAGTCTGGCCACACCGTCGAAGTCTGTGACCTCAACGCGCAGTTTCTCCCCACGATCGCTGAGTTTGAACCCGATCTGGTGTGGCCACTAATCCACGGCTCGGTGGGTGAGGACGGGTCGGTTCAAGACTTACTCGAATTGATCCAGTTCCCCTATGTGGGTGCGACTGCAGACGCCTGCGTGCTCGCTTCTGCCAAGCCGGTGGCGAAGTCCCTGGCGGTGAGTTCCGATGTTGCCACCCCCGCGTGGATTTCGCTCACGCAATCGCTATTCCGTCAGGTTGGGGCACCGGCTGTCATTAACGCTATTTTGTCGAATGATGCGGGGCTTGACTTCCCGCTCATCGTCAAACCGTCCGATGGTGGATCAGCACTCGGGATCTCGAAGGTGTCATCTGAGGACGAGTTGCGCTCGGCGATGGTCGATGCGTTTGCCTACGGCGATACTGTCATGGTTGAGCAGTTCATCTCCGGGCGGGAAATCGCCTTGTCGATCATCGACCTTGAAGATGGTCCTCATGCGTTGCCTGCAGTTGAGATCCAAACGGACGATGGTGACTACGACTACGATGCTCGCTACAACACCGGACGTTCCGAATTCTTCGTGCCCGCGCAGTTATCTGAAGCAGAGGTTACCCACATTCGAGATACCGCAATCACCATGCACGAGGTGCTCGGGTTGCGTCATCTTTCACGCATCGACCTCATTCTTGACGACGAGGGCGTCGCTTGGTTCATTGATGCCAACGTCGTTCCAGGTATGACGGATACTTCGTTGTTCCCACTGGCTGCCGAAGCAGAAGGCTCGTTCTCCCAGGTACTTGAAGATATCGCCCATTACGCGCGCGAGGACGTGTAGTTCACAAGCGACCGTGAGTAGCACCTGCTCTGAAAACTAACTCCTTAGCGTGCTACAATGCATACAATGCCCAAGATATAGGGCACCCATAATTTCAAGTAGCCATTATTAGCGGTTGAGACTAACGGTTTGGCCTGATGCACGCACTGCGAATCATCATGTTTTCGTTGTACGTACTGAACGAAAACCTTATGGAACTCATGGAGCTCCCTGGACAAATTGTTTCACGTGAAACAATTGTTTCTGCCAGTCGGTGCGGTGACGTCGTATTCGCATTTTCACCGGCTCGCACAGGTTTAGGGCAGCCGGTGAACGATTCTGCTAACCGTACATGAAAGATCTTCGGGTGGGTTTTCGCGTACCCGGGACCGACATCGGCGCATTCCTACTTGTTTGCCGCCAGCGTGCAGAGCGCGCACCCGCATTGCAAAACTTCCCGCCCCACAACCGCAACCAATGAACGATTTAGAGCCCTACGCTGGCTACAGAAGCCTGTGACATGGAAGAGATTCGATTCCGACCCTTATTTTGAGGAGGCATCTCACACGACCATCTACTAGAAAACCACCGCTCTCCGTTGTCGTAGTCATGACTCGTTCGATTGTGACAACCACTCAGATTATCCGCTTTGATCTCCCTCGCCGTGGTCATGACCTATTCCCCGCATGCTCCTGATTATCACTAGATTCCTATCGGTATTGAGTTCCAGACACATCGCGGAAACCAGAAGGACTCGCATCCTCGAGATCCCGATAGATGAGATCCGCGGAAGTACTGCGCCAGGGACATGCACGAATACCCTGAGGTCTGCATGGGCAGTCACCACCGTCAAGCGGGTTCATCCAACGTGCTCGGAGTAGCTCTGTCTTACATGCGCTATTGGCATCCGTGCATGTGCTCGATGCTTTTCGGAATTCGATTCGCTGCGGATTTCACGATTCGTACATATCGGTGTGGGGTAGTTTGTATCCGTTCCCCTCTTCTGCATGCGTGTCACACCTTTTGCAAATCGTGCGTTCATCATCACCCGCCCAGCCGGAATTGTTTCACGTGAAACAATTCCATCCGTAAACAAACTGAGCTGACAAGTGCACGGCTGAGTGGTTTCTCGTCACCCATCACTTCACGTTGAGAGTAGGTCTCTTACACCGGTCAGCCATACACCAACTCAAACGTATCGCATACTATCTGAGCGTATTTACAATCGTTTGTTCAGTTTCCTTGCTTACGCTCAATCCTCGCTACACCGTGCCAAGAAGGTGGGTATTACAAAGCTGTGGGGAAATTGTTTCACGTGAAACAATTTCCCCACAGTAAACTCACCCAAGCTACTATTCAGTCATGTTGCTACAACTGAGCGAGATTCAATGATCCCGCTCAGTTGTCCGACCTCAAATCACGAACTCCCAGTTAATCAGGTGAAGCAGTTGACTTCAGGTGTCGAATAACGTTCGCCAAGCGAGTGAGGTCATCGGTACCCGCATACTCAATCATGATGCGACCACGACGTTTACCTTCTTTGACCGTAATGCGTGTATCAAGCAGGTCGGTTAGCTGGTCAATAATGGCTATCGCATCATCGGATGGTCGCGGCGGTATCCTGCGTGCACCTCTGCGAGTGGCGACTGTCTCTGTGACATCTCCAAGTGCGACAATTTCCTCGGTTGAGCGTACCGATAGTCCCTCGGCAACAATACGGTCACCAAGAATCTCCATCTGCGCCTTTGAAGTCAGCGAAAGCAAAGCGCGCGCATGACCCGCACTAATGACACCTGCTGCTAGTTTCCGCTGTACAGAACCAGGAAGATTCAGTAAGCGAACAGTATTAGCAATATGCGAACGGGACTTGGCAATACGTGCGGAGAGAACTTCCTGGGTGCAATCGAAATCGCGCATCAATTGTTGATAGGCGGCAGCTTCTTCGATCGGATTGAGTTGTGTCCGGTGCAGGTTTTCTAAAAGAGCATCACGGAGCAGATTCGTGTCATCCGTTTGACGAATGATCGCTGGAATAGTCGTGTAACCAGCCAACTTTGACGCCCTGAGACGCCGTTCACCCATGATGAGCTCAAAAGACGGCGGTCCGGTCACACCCTCTTCGTGGCGCATACGCAGAAGATCCTCATACCGCTCATCAAGATTCCCAATTGGCCGAACCACGACTGGCTGCAACACGCCGATTTCCTGAATCGATTGCGACAATTCAGCCAGCTCATCTTCGTCGAACACTTCTCGCGGCTGGTGGAGATTAGGAATAATCGCGGCGATAGGAATCTCTGCGAAGCGCGCGCCCGGAACAGGTACGAGGCGCTCATCCGAAATTGTTTCACGTGAAACAATTTCTTCTCGCTCTATGTTCTCGCTATGAGAAGCTACACTGTCACCGATAATGTCTTCGAAGAGTTCTTTCTTCTCAGACACAGACTGCCTAGGCAATGTTTTCTGAGCTGATGATTGCGTATTCTTCTCATCAGCGACTTGTGTAGTCTTCGATCTACTGTGACGTTTTGATGCGGCCTGAGAGCCTCGTTTCCGTACCGGCGGTTTCAATAGATCGGCTGTTATCGCAGATGATTTACGTTCGCGCGAATCTCCACCTTCCGCGGGGAAAAATACATCCGTTGCCTTTTCAGGCGGGACAATTGTTTCACGTGAAACAATTTCATCCCCCGAGGGAATGAGTGATCCCAGACCGCGTCCCAGCGCGCGCCGCCCCTTGTCAGCCATTGGATTCTTCCACCTTCGCAATTCGTTGGGCTAACTCTAAAGCCGCCTTCTTATACGCTACTGCTGCCACACCTCGCGGATCGTGGCCGAAAATACTTGTCCCAAAACTCGGAGCTTCTGACAGCTTCACCGATCGTGGAATCACGGTATCCAGGACAATATCGGGGAAGTACGCCCGCAATTCCGCGGCTACCTCAGCACTCAAGTTCGTTCGTTTATCGAACATCGTGAGCAAAATTGCGCCGATTGTCAATCGGGGGTTGAGATATTCCCGAATTCTATTAATCGTTTGAATGAGCATGCTCAGGCCTTCAAGTGCATAGTATTCCGCCTGAATTGGAACGACTACCCGGTCAGCCGATACCAATGCGTTAAGTGTGAGCAGTCCGAGGCTCGGGGGACAGTCCACCAGGATGACGTCGACATGACGATTAACCGCCAGATGATCAGTAATCGCTTGATGCAAAATGAACTCTCGCTGAGTCTTCGCCGCCAACTCGAGTTCAGCTCCCGATAAGTCGATCGTTGCCGGACACACCTTCAGCATCTCGACTTGAGGCGACTGCACAAGACACTCTGCTAGAGTCAGTTCGCCCGTCAGTACGTCGTAGGTGGACGGTGTTCCCGATCGATGTTCAACACCGAGAGCCGTCGAGGCATTACCTTGCGGGTCTGAATCAATAACGATGACCGACATTCCAGCCTCAGCCAGAGCCACAGCAAGATTGACAGCCGATGTCGTCTTACCAACACCGCCCTTTTGATTCGCAACTGCGAGCACAGTTGGCTTCGCAGGGCGCGGAAAGACTGCACGTTCTAATTCCGCGCGCGCACGAGCTACAGCCGCAATCTGCTCAGCCAGAGGTGTCGAAGACGATGTCACGGTGCTCCTTTCAGGTCACATCCAAGTCTAGTGCGATATTCCGACACCGAACCACTGCCGGGCCGACACCTGTGGATTCACCGTCGTTTGCGCATTTCAACAACGCGCGTTGATTCATCCTCCATCACGGACGCCACTTCATGAATGTCAACCGTATCAATTTCAAACCTGCGGAATAGTCGCCGGGATTCCGAAACCTCTTCGGCTGCTTTACGACCTTTTAATGCAAGCAAAGTACCTCCGGGACGAACCAGAGGCATAGTCAACCGTGTCAACTTCTTCAGATGGGCAACTGCTCGAGACGTCACGACATCTGATTGTCCACGGCCGTGTAGTTCCTCGGCCCGCGCCTGATGAATAGTCACATTGTCCAGAGCTAACTCATCAATGACATCAGCTAACCACTCGCACCGACGCACCATTGGTTCAACCAAATGCACATCAAGATCCGGACGCGCAATAGCGACAACAACGCCCGGAAAGCCCGCACCTGAACCAATATCGAGTACCTGAACCCGGCGAGGAATAAAATCCAACACCGCAGCGGAATTGACGATATGACGTGACCACAACCGAGGTAATTCTCGCGGTCCAATGAGGCCGCGCAACTCACCCTCTTCGGTCAACATCGATGCAAAGTGTTCAATCGCTCCAAAGGAGGGGCCAAAGAGTTCGCGCACAGCCTCGTTCGGTACTTCAACCTGCTGTTTGTCCGATGCGGCACTGACCTCTCCGCGATCATCGAGATGTCCCACGCCATTCACCTCAAACCGGTTAGACACCAGTACCGTTACTCATCCGCACTATCGGAATCAGACGCATCAGCGCCTTCTTCCTCAGATGCCTCCTCCGGAAGGATGACAACGCAACGATTCGGCTCGACACCCTCCGACTCAGAGACCAAGCCCGCACGCGCGACAGCGTCGTGGCATACCTTGCGTTCAAAGGGATTCATCGGTTCGAGCATGACTGATTCACCCGTCGTGCGAACGCGCGTAATTGCTTCTTCAGCAATTGCCGTCAGTTCCCGACGACGATCTGCTCTAAATCCGGCGATGTCCAGCATTAGTCGTGAACGTTCGCCCGTTTGATTTTGGACCGCCAACCGTGTCAGCTCCTGGAGAGCATCGAGCACGCGACCGTCCTCACCCACCATCCGTTCGAGACGTGACGAGACCTCGTCAGACACAATTTCCACGAGAGCGCGGTCGTTTTCCACGTCCAACTCAATGTCGCCGTCAAGATCGGCAATGTCGAGAAGTTCCTCAAGGTAGTCGGCAGCAATATCGCCCTCTTCGACGAGCTGGCTGACACGATCCTTCTTCGCCGTTTCCTCAGTCATCACTTAACTTTCTTATTCGCAGTCAAACTACTGGTCCGACTTCTTCTTTTTCTTGTTCTTGGCGGCCTGACGTCGTTTCGCGCGCCGCTCCTGACGACGCTTCTCCAACTCTTCGGGAGAAAGCTGTGCGGCCTGGTTGCGTTTCTGTTCCAGTTCCTGCCGCCGCTTTTCGCGCCGTGCCTGCTCTTGCCGTTCACGCTTAGTTAAACGACGTGGTTGCACGCGTTCTTGTTTCTCTGCCGTCGACCGAACGTTAAACCGCTTAGTCCATCGCTCATCGGGAAGACCATCCCACTCGTTATAGGCCAGTTCACGGTAGGCCGACAACTGCTGTTCAACGGTCACGTCCGCCGGCCACTTAACCGGAACCTTTTGCTTGGGAGCGCGAGATTTAATCGTCTTGAGAGTCTCTTCCTGGAGGGCGTGACGAGCCTCGGAATCATCCTTGTCAAGATCGTGAGCCTTCGAATCATATTCTTCAAATACGGGGCGTGCCCACGAAATATACGCTTCACGACGTTTGCCCAGCAGCTTGGTATAACTCTCAGATCCGGGAGTCGGCATCCGCTCGATCGTCCAAAACTGCTGACCCATCGTCCACAGGTTCGTCGTGAACCAGTACACCAGCACACCCGTCTGGAAGAAGAAGCCGGAGACACCAATCATCAACGGCATCGTGTACATCATCATCTGCTGCGATCGCATCATTGGATTTGATGGATCTTTCGCCGAAGCTGGCATATTCTTCATCGTCAGCTGACGCATTGTGAAGAACTGCGTGAGCACCATAATGACGATAAGAACAACAATGACGACCTTCGACTGCGTCGTAGGTGCAGTGCCGAATACTGCCGACAGGGGAGCACCTAACAGGGAAGAACCCTCAATTTCAGCAGCTTTCGATGCAGTGAGGGGACCGAGCGAGGAGTACATGTAGGTACCCTCGGCGATTTGTGAGGTCGAAGCCAGCACCCGAAATAGCGCGAAGAACACCGGCATCTGGAACAGAATGGGTAAACACGACGCGTAGGGAGTAGTCCCGTGCTCCTTATACAGCGCCATCATTTCTTCGCTCATCTTCTGACGCGAAGCAGGATCCTTCTTGTTCTTGTACTTATCCTGAATCTTCTTCATTTCGGGCTGCAACGCCTGCATGCCCCGCGATGCTTTAATCTGCTTGAAGAACAGGGGAATGAGGAAAATACGGACGATGATGGTGAGGCCGATAATCGACAACACCCATGCGGGCCCTGACCCGTCATCCATTCCGAGAAACACGAGGACATCATGGACACGAACCATGACCCACGCTGTTGCTACCTTGAACGGGTAGAGCATCTTGTCAAACCACACGGGCAGACTCCTTCACCGTGAGCGAGCGGCGCTCACTCATCATTTTGAGGTCGAACATAGGGTTCGGGTTTCCAGTGTCCCACGTTCGGCACGTGATCGACACCTCCACTCGACCAGGGGTTACATCGGAGGAACCTCCACAGACTGAGAATCAAACCTTTGAAAGGTCCATGTACTTCGACTGCAGTCACCGCATATGACGAGCAGGACGGGTAGTACCGACATCGCGGAGGTATACCGGGGGATATGAAGCGTTGATAGAACTTGATGGGGAGCACAACGATCGTCGAGATCCATCTCATGACCGCACCATTTTCTTCAGTACTCGCTTCATCGCGTCATCGAGAGCATCTTCGAGGTCATCGAAGGATGCATCTCGCAGACCGGGTAGGGCCCGAACCACAACTATTGAGTTTTTGGGAAACATGCTCACGCGCTCGCGCATGAGATGTCGCAGTCTGCGCTTCGTCCGATTGCGATCAACCGCCCTCGCATACACCTTCTTAGGTACGACGAAACCGACGAGGCACTCAGTGAGATCCTCGCCGGCTAAGGCGTGTACGACGAGCAGGGCATTTCCCGCGTGGCTACCTCGACGCATCGCACGTCGAAATAGCTCCGGGTTTTTCAGACGATGCTCAGGCGCTAACACTCAGACACTGAGTTTTGCGCGACCCTTGCGGCGACGGTTCGCAATAATGGCGCGGCCGGCGCGCGTCCGCATCCGCAAACGGAAGCCGTGCGTGCGGGCGCGACGACGATTGTTTGGCTGGTAAGTGCGCTTTGACACGATGTTCTCCTCGAGCATGGGAGGGCGTGTGGGCTCTCCCGGACATGGGATTTCGGCTACTAAAGCACGAAATCAGGACACAGTGTGTCCAGCCGGTAAAAGCTGAACACATACAACGTCCCAGCCTACGATTACTGCGGAAAACAGTCAATGTGAGCGAATACGGTATGCATCACCCTTTTCATCCACAGCTGTGTATAACTCCGATGAACACATCTGCTCGCCAGCTGTGCACAGACAACTTGTCTGGTGTCATAAATTTGTCGTACGCCCATGAATACCAAATAACTACACGGTTGTAACTCAAACTGGTGTTATCCACAGACATATCCCCAGTGTGGGGATAACTATGTTAATTTCGAGAAGAAGTGCGACACTATGAGGACAATCCCTGTCATTAAGTGTTAAAAGTCACGCAGTCTTGAGGAGGCGCAGTGGAAGGTGATGCATTGCAGCAGGTGTGGAAAACCGCTGTTGCTGCCCTCGACACGGAAGATATTGGACCTGCCCGCAGGGCGTTTATCAGTAAAACCCAACCTCTGGGTGATATTGAAGGAACTATTCTCGTTGCTGCCCCGAACGAATTCACAAAAAACTATATTGAAACTCGTGCCTACGATCAGTTGACACAAGCGTTGAGTACGGCAATCGGCCACGACGTGCGCATCGCGATCACCGTTGATACGTCCCTCGATCAGCCGACTGAACCCGAGATTGAACCAGAACCCGCCCGGACTGCTTCTACTCCCTCGACTCAATCAGCGCCGTTACCGGCGAACCGTCCGAGCAATGTTGATCTCGCTGGTTCGAGACTAAACGCGAAATACACTTTCGAAACTTTCGTTACCGGTTCATCGAATCGCTTTGCAAATGCTGCCGCTACGGCCGTCGCTGAAACACCGGCAAAAGCGTACAACCCACTCTTTATTTACGGTGATTCCGGATTGGGGAAAACACATCTTCTGCATGCCATCGGTAACTACGCGCTGTCCCTCTACCCACATCTCAACGTCAAATACGTATCATCTGAAGAGTTCACCAACGATTTCATTAATGCGATCCGCGACGACAGGGCTGAACAATTCCAACGTAACTATCGTGAAGTAGATATTTTGCTCATCGACGATATTCAGTTCATTGGCGGAAAAGAGCAAACGGTTGAAGAGTTTTTCCACACATTCAATACTCTCCATAACGCCAACAAACAGGTGGTCATCACCTCAGACGTACCACCCAAACAACTATCTGGTTTTGAGGACCGCTTGAGATCCCGTTTTGAAATGGGATTGCTAACCGACATTCAGCCACCCGACCTCGAAACCCGCATCGCCATCTTGCGTAAGAACGCACTGTCGGAAGATCTTGATATCAATCTCGACGTTCTCGAGTACATTGCATCCCGAATCTCGTCGAATATCCGCGAACTGGAAGGCTCACTCATTCGCGTCACGGCATACGCCAACCTGACACATCAAAAGATTGATCGTGCGCTCGCCGAAATGGTTCTCAAGGATATTCTGTCCGATCCGGAAGATTCAGAAATCACGGTCGCTCTCATCATGGGCCAGATTGCCGACTATTTCGATGTCACAATCGACCAACTCTGCTCAGCAGATCGCTCGCGTGTTCTCGTCGAAGCTCGCCAAATCGCCATGTACCTGTGCCGCGAACTGACCGATCTCTCACTTCCAAAGATTGGTCAAGCATTCGGAGGACGAGACCACACCACCGTTATGCATGCAAATCGCAAGATTTCTCAACAAATGACGATGAAGCGGGAGATTTACAATCACGTCACTGAACTGACCAACCGGATCAAGCAGCAAGCTCGACGAAACTAAGGAAAATCCGTGATTTCCCACAGATTTTCACACTTATCCACAACAATTCTGTGGATAGCTGTGGAATTAACGGAATTTTGACACCATCCCAGACGAATTCTGTGGATAACAATTTGCGACTTTTTCACTCTCCCACAAGTGATCTCACCTATCCACACCCTCATCCACTCTGGATCCACTGACTCAATCCGTGCTACACCCGCACAAACTCAGCTTATCCACACAATTCACACCCCCTATGATGATGACGAGAAATTTAGATAACAACAATCTGTTGACGCACAGTGGGGACAATGGTGTGAGCACTCCCTCGGCGTGGTGTCTTGAACTAGAGTGAAGAAGAACTCTCACAACACTGAGCAAATCTGGTAGAAATGTGCCAGATAGACCGTAATCACGTAAAGTTAAACAGTTAGCATTGAATCGAAAGTGAGGCGGACCGTGAAATTCACCGTAGCTCGTGATGTCCTAGCCGAGGCAGTGAATTGGACCGCCCGAACGGTTCCAAGTCGTCCTTCAGTTCCAATCCTTGCCGGAATTCGAATGACGGCTCAAGACGGTATTTTGGCCCTCTCGTCGTTCGATTATGAGATTTCTACTCGCTCAGAAGTAGAAGCAGACATTGAACACGACGGTGATGTGCTCGTCTCCGGTCGTCTCTTAGCAAGTATTTCAAAAGCATTACCCGATCAGCCGGTTGAATGCTCGCTCGAAGGGGCCAAGCTCAATGTGATTTGTGGTACCGCACATTTCACGCTCGCCACCATGTCGGTCGATGAATATCCGCTACTACCGCATATGCCAAAAGTACGCGGATCAATTGACGCGCAGGTCTTAGCTCAAGCAATCTCGCAGGTGTCGGTTGCAGCGTCTGCCGATGACACCATCCCGCTCTTGACGGGTGTGCGTATGGAGATTGAAGACGACAAGATTACGCTCCTTGGCACCGACCGCTACCGTCTGGCGATGCGTGAGATCGCGTGGGAGCCAGCACAACCCGGCATTTCCACAGCGCTCTTGGTCAAAGCTCGCACGCTGTCAGACGTTGCTAAGTCGATGACATCCGCCGGCCGCGTTGAGATCGCTTTCGATGCTGATCTCGAATCGCAACCCAACTCGCTCATCGGATTTACTGCTGGAACACGACGTACGACGTCAACGTTGATGGATGGAGACTATCCGCCAGTTCGACGACTATTCCCCGAAGAAACCGCGATCCATACGGTCGTTAACCGGCACGAACTTCTCGATGCTGTTAAGCGTGTGTCATTGGTTGCCGAACAAAAAACCTCGGTTCGTCTTGGGTTTGCGAACAACCAACTGGTACTCGAAGCAGGACAGGACGATAACGCTCAGGCATCAGAAGTTATCGCTGCTCAGCAGGTGGGCGGCGATATACAAACCGCATTTAATCCGCGCTACCTAGAATCAGGTCTTGCTGTCTTAGATTCCGACTACGTGCGTTTTTCCTTTACTGATCCGGCAAAGCCTGCTGTTGTGACCGGGCAAAAGGAAGAAAACACCGACCAGGATCTCAGTTTCCGCTACCTCATCATGCCGATTAGATTTGGCATTTAAGCCACAGCTGTTTCGGGTGAGGAGGGATTGTGTACATATCTCACCTTGCTCTCGATGACTTCCGCTCTTACATCCATGACGTCATTGAGTTCAGGCGGGGCGTGACGGTCATTCTCGGTCCGAATGGGCAGGGAAAAACAAACCTGATCGAAGCCGTGAATTATCTTGCCCATTTGAGCTCACATCGAGTGGCTGCCGACACCGCACTCGTCCGTTTTCCCCTTCCCGGTGACGTAGCTCCAGCCGGAGCCGTCATTCGAGCGAAGGTTCACGCTGGTGATCGTGAACGAATCGTCGAACTGGAAATTGTTCGAGGCCGCGCTAATCGGGCTCGACTCAATCGAAATCCTATCCGCCCACGCGAAATACTCGGACAAGTTAAAGTTGTTCTCTTTGCTCCTGAAGACCTCAATATCGTGAAAGGTGATCCATCCGATCGGCGCCGTTTCCTCGACGATATGGGGATACAGATGTGGCCGACGTACGGGGTAGTCAAGAGTGATCTCGACCGAATTCTGCGTCAGCGCGCAGCCCTGCTCAAGCAACTTGGGAAAGATCGACGAAGCGGCAGACCGGTAGATCTAGCCGGATTGAGTATCTGGAACGACCAACTCATCGATGCGTCAACGCAGATTGTTGCCTATCGACAACGACTTCTTGATGACTTGGTTGAACCTGCCAACGAAATGCATCATATTGTTTCTGAAGGTGCTCGCGAATTAACAATCGCTTACGAAAACTCCCTTACGCAAGTTGACGAAATTGACGCGCAGACCGTATCTTCACTATCTGCCACCGATCCTCAGCGATACTCCGAGATGATGAAACACGCACTTGATACGGTATGCGATCAGGAAATTAACCGGGGTGTCAATCTCGTTGGACCGCATCGAGATGATCTCGGTTTGTGGTTAGATGGTATGCCAGTCAAGGGCTACGCCTCACATGGAGAATCATGGTCCGTTGCACTCTCGCTCAAACTCGGAGCGTTTGAAGTACTATCAACGGACACTCATCGCGCTCGCGATGGCCGGGAACGTCCGATTCTTATTCTCGATGACGTCTTCGCAGAGCTTGATGAGTACCGGAGGCGGGCACTTGTTCGCGTGATGGAAAAAGCCGAACAAGTATTAATCACTGCTGCGGCACAGACTGATGTGCCTCACGCGTTAGTGACAGACATCGTAAAAATTGAGCGCGATGGACATGCTGGATCGCGGTGTATCAGTGCGATACGGGCCAGCGATGACAATACTGGTCTCCCTCCTTCAGCGGACAATCCGACACAGATGGAGGATTGACGTAATTGACAGATTCTACCGGCAGTTCATGGTCACAACCTCCGAGATCACAGCCGCGCGCGGGCGAGACATATCAAACTGAAGCGAGCGATAGTGAAGTTGACGCAATTGACATCGCTTCGTTAGCGGGGAGTCGTGAACGACGTGCGCTCGCCTGCAACGCTCTTGAACGCCAACGGCAGGCCGCGTTCAAGAGAGGATTCTATCCGTCAAAAGCGAGACGTCATCGAGGGGCTTACAGCGAGTCCGCGCAGCGCACACATGACGTCGAGGACGATCACGATGAGCGGTCTCCGTGGCGAAATCGACCGGGGATGGCACGGTCGAAAACAGGGACCGGCCGGTCGAGGTTCGACCCGCAGCCGCTCAAACGGGTTGTCGGAGAGATGTCGAAAAAGTCAGGTTGGAGCACGACAATTTCGATTGCGTCAATCGCCCTCAAATGGAATGACATTGTCGGTCCGACGAACGCGGAACATTGTCCAATCGAAACATTTGATGACCAGGTGCTTGTCGTGAGGGCGTCGTCAACAGCGTGGGCAAATCAGATGAGATTGCTCCTTCCCATGGTTGAGCGTCGGATTCGTGACGAACTCGGTGCAGGGGTCGTGAAACAGGTGATTATCCGCGGACCGTCCGGCCCATCGTGGAAAAAGGGGCGGTGGAGTGTGCCGGGACGGGGTCCCCGCGACACATACGGGTAGTCCAGGTCACATAAGTAGTGATCCGATAATCAAGTTATCCACAGGTTTTCCCACGGGTGTGGAATAACTAATCCGCTTCGTTCAGCACCATGGTGAATTACACAATTGACATCGAGGCACGAGCGGCTGTCGAATCTGTGGAAACAGGGAGAAATGATAGAATATTCCAGGATTATGATAAGTCGATATCGACCGTAGAACTGCGCAAACTGCGGATTCCAACGCCGCGATTTATCGATTCTCCCACGATTAATGCTACGGATTTGTTCCGCGGTTAGATGACACCACGCTAAAGGGGGCCAGCTTGGCTGAGCACACAACACACGGAGATCATTCACCCACCTCCTACGAGGCATCCAATATCACCGTGCTCGAAGGGCTCGAGGCCGTACGTAAAAGGCCAGGCATGTACATCGGTTCAACGGGAGAACGCGGACTGCACCATCTCGTGTACGAAGTCGTTGATAATGCCGTTGACGAAGCACTTGCCGGATACTGCGATCACATTGAGGTGACCCTCCAAGATGACGGAGGATTGCGGGTTTCGGACAACGGGCGCGGAATCCCCGTTGATATTCATCCGACCGAAGGACGTCCAACCGTCGAAGTTGTCATGACGATTCTCCATGCGGGAGGAAAGTTCGGTGACGGTGGATACGCCGTTTCAGGTGGTTTGCACGGCGTGGGCATTTCCGTCGTTAACGCGTTGTCGCGGCGAGTGAATACGGAAGTTCGTCGTCAAGGATACGTTTGGCGCCAATCGTTCGGCAATGGAGGGCACACTCTTTCTGAGCTTGAACGCGGTGAGGAAACTTCCGAGACCGGTACTACTCAGACCTTCTACCCCGATCCGGAGATCTTTGAAACGACGGAGTTTTCCTTCGAGATTCTTCGGCAGCGTTTCCAGCAGATGGCGTTCCTTAATAAAGGCTTGCGGATTACTTTGACCGATGAGCGTCAAGGTGTGACCGATGAGGGCGATGAGATCACCGGTGATGAACTCGGACAGTCCGACGATCCGATTCCCGGTTTTCGTCAGGTCAGCTACATGTACGATCGTGGCCTGCACGACTACGTCGATTTCATTAACTCGACGAAGAAGGCCGATATTATTCACGGCGAAATCATTGATTTTGAACACGAGAACGAGGAAGGCTCGCTCTCGGTTGAAATCGCCATGCAGTGGACTAAGGCGTATTCGGAGTCCATTTACACCTATGCCAACACCATTAACACCACTGAAGGTGGCATGCATGAGGAAGGATTCCGCACGGCACTGACGACCATTGTCAACAAATACGCTCGCGATAAGAACCTCCTCAAAGATAAGCAAGACAACCTCTCCGGCGACGATATTCGCGAGGGTTTAACAGCAGTGATCTCGGTCAAGCTGACAGAACCGCAGTTCGAAGGCCAAACGAAAACCAAACTCGGTAATACTGAAGCGCGTACTTTTGTTCAGCAGCAGGTATATGCGCAGTTCGGTGACTGGCTTGATTCACATCCGGCGGATGCAAAAGCTATTGTGCACAAGGCAATATCTGCCCAAGAAGCGCGCATTGCTGCACGTAAAGCCCGTGAAGCCACCCGCCGTAAGGGTGTTCTCGAATCGGCATCAATGCCCGGTAAGTTGCGTGACTGCTCATCACGAGATGCAGCTTCGTCAGAGATTTTCATTGTCGAGGGCGATTCCGCCGGCGGTTCAGCTGTGCTTGGACGTGATCCCGAGCATCAGGCGATTCTGCCCCTGCGTGGGAAGATCCTCAACGTCGAAAAAGCACGCCTCGATCGAGCTCTTGATTCGAAAGAGATCCGCGAGCTCATTTCAGCTCTCGGCACCGGCATCGGAGAAGAGTTTGATATTGAGAAACTGCGTTACGGCAAGATCGTCCTGATGGCCGATGCTGACGTCGATGGTCAGCATATTGCGACGTTGCTTCTCACACTTCTCTTCCGGTACATGCGTCCCGTTGTTGAGCACGGTCACGTCTATCTTGCGCAACCACCGTTGTATCGACTCAAGTGGACAAATGCACCGCATGATTTTGTTTATTCCGATCGGGAGCGTGATGAGCTACTCGCTAAAGGCCGGGCTGCCGGACATCGCCTTCCCAAGGAAGGTGGAGTTCAGCGGTACAAGGGTCTGGGAGAAATGAATGCCCAGGAACTATGGGAAACGACGATGAATCCATATCAGCGCACCCTCAAACAAGTAGAGGTTGCTGAAGCAGCTTCGGCAGACGAAATTTTCTCGGTACTCATGGGCGACGATGTGGAATCGCGTCGCGCTTTCATCCAGCGGAACGCGCAGGATGTTCGCTTCCTTGATATCTAGTCAATTAAGTCAACTAACACAACCCGCCAGATAAGTAGAAACGGAACGAATTGTGAGCGATGAGAAAGTAACACCCGATAAGGAGTCAGCAGCTACGCATGACACCAACGGGGAAATTCCCATCGGTGGAAAAGTTGACCAAGTTGATATTGAAGTTGAGATGCAACGCTCGTACCTCGACTATGCGATGTCGGTCATTGTTGGACGTGCGCTTCCCGAAGTTCGCGATGGTTTGAAGCCCGTGCACCGCAGAATTCTTTACGCCATGTACGACGGAGGCTATCGCCCAACTGCTGCATTCTCGAAGTCGATGCGTGTTGTTGGCGAAGTACTCGGTAAGTTTCACCCGCATGGTGATTCTGCGGTCTATGACGCACTGACGCGTCTGATCCAACCGTGGTCTATGCGCTATCCGCTCGCTGCGGGGCAAGGAAACTTTGGATCTCCGGGCAATCTGGGACCTGCTGCACCGCGTTACACAGAGTGCAAGATGGCACCATTTGCGATGGAAATGGTGCGCGACATTGATGAAAACACGGTTGATTTCATCGAGAACTACGACGGGCGAAATCTTGAGCCAACGATTCTTCCGGCTCGATTCCCGAATCTGCTCGTCAACGGGTCCGAAGGTATCGCGGTTGGTATGGCGACGCGTATCCCTCCCCATAACTTGCGCGAAGTTGCCGAAGGTGTCACGTGGTATCTCGAACATCCTGATGCGACCCGGGAAGAACTTTTGCATGCTCTCCTGGGAATTATTAAAGGCCCGGATTTCCCCACCGGTGCAACGATCCTCGGTAAGTCTGGTATTGAGCAGGTTTACCGGACGGGCCGCGGCTCCATTGTCCAGCGGGCGATTGTCAATATTGAAGGAATTCATGGGCGCCAATGCCTCGTGGTGACGGAGTTACCGTATCAAGTCAACCCGGACAACCTTGCCATGAAGATCGCTACGTTAGTGAAAGATGGCGTGATTCAGGGCATTGCAGACATCCGGGACGAAACATCAGATCGTACAGGTCAGCGACTCGTCATCGTTCTCAAGCGCGATGCCATCGCGAAAGTTGTGCTGAATAACCTCTATAAGCGCACGGCCCTGCAGGATTCGTTCCCGGCAAATATGCTCGCACTCGTTGACGGCGTGCCACGCACACTGTCTCTCGATGGATTCGTTCACTACTGGGTTAAACACCAGATTGACGTAATCGTGCGACGCACCGAGTTCCGACTGAAGAAGGCGCGCGAAAGGTTGCATATCCTTGAGGGTTACCTCAAGGCACTCGATGCGCTCGACGAGGTTATTGCACTCATTCGACGCTCACCGACGGTCGATGAAGCACGCCTTGGACTAATTGACCTTCTTGACATTGATGAGGTCCAGGCCGATGCGATTCTCGCTCTCCAGTTGAGAAGGTTGGCAGCGCTCGAACGGCAAAAAATTCTTGACGAACACGACGAGATTAAATCGCGCGTGCTCGATCTCGAGGACATTCTTCAAAAGCCAGTACGTCAACGAGAAATCATCCGCGATGAACTTGCTGAGATTGTTGACAAGTACGGTGATGAACGCCGGACGAATATCGTTCCTTTCTCAGGGGAAATGTCTGAAGAGGACCTCATTCCTGAAGAAGACGTCGTCGTCACCATTACCCGCGACGGCTACGCTAAACGAACCCGAATCGACAATTACCGTTCGCAACATCGCGGAGGTAAGGGTGTGCGTGGAGCGAAGCTTCGGCAAGACGATGTGGTAGCCCACTTCTTTGTCACCACCACTCACCACTGGTTGCTGTTCTTCACCAACCTCGGGCGGGTCTACCGGGCCAAGGCCTACGAGATCCCCGAAGGGGGTCGAGATTCGCGGGGCCAACATGTCGCCAATCTCCTCGCCTTCCAACCCGATGAAACGATTTCCGAGGTTCTTGCGATCCGCGACTACGAACAGGCAGAATATCTCGTTTTGGCGACGAAATCCGGCCTGGTTAAAAAGACGAATCTCGAAGATTACAACTCTCCGCGCACGGGGGGACTCATCGCCATTAATCTGCGGGAAATGGAAGACGGCAATCCCGACGAGTTGGTGGCGGCAAAGATCGTTGATCCCACCGAGGATCTATTGCTCGTGTCACGACACGGTCAGTCAATTCGCTTCCATGCGAGCGATGAAAACGTCCGACCAATGGGGCGAGCCACGTCCGGTGTGCGGGGCATGAGATTCCGCGGCGACGATAGTTTGCTTGCCATGGAAGTCGTCGAACATGACTCCGACCTCCTCGTCATCACCGAGGGCGGTTTTGCTAAACGCTCCGCGATCGATACCTACCCCACCCGTGGCCGCGGTGGCCTCGGCGTGAAAGTCGCCAACCTCGTCGAAGAACGCGGTGATCTCGTCGGCGCAATCAAAGTGCACGAAGAGGACGAAGTGCTTGTCATTATGGAAAGTGGCAATATTGTGCGATCAAAGGTTTCGGAGATCTCACGCACGGGACGCACGACTCAAGGTGTGACTTTTGCTCGTCCCGATAACGGGGACAGAATCATCGCGCTTGCGAGAAACTTAGAACCAGAACTTGACGAATCCGAAGACACGGATGACGAAGCACCAAGCTCCGTCGAAACGGTAGCGGATACTGAAAGTGCAACTTCTGCCGAGATGAACGATCAGGAGACTGAGCAGTGAGTGACAACCAAGAAGTCCTAGCCGATAAGGAGTGGGAAGAAGATACCCCACGTCAGGTGATGCTCGCTGTAGCGAGAGTCGATCCCTGGTCCGTCATGAAAGTCAGTTTCCTTCTCTCTGTCGCTGCCGCAATCGCCGGTCTTGTCGCCACCCTGGTCGTCTGGTTCATGCTCGATGCGATGCAGGTATTTTCCGACGTCGAACGATTCTTAGTGAGTATTGGTGCCGAGTCATTTACGAGCCTGCTTGACTATGCTCGCCTCCCGCAGGTGATGTCGATGGCAACGCTGGTGGGTGTAGTTAATATCGTCGTTCTCACCGCACTAGCTACGCTTGGCGCCCTGGTTTACAACGTTATTACCGCACTCGTTGGCGGTATTCGCGTCACTCTCATGGACGAATAAGATTCGCCAGACTTATGAGGAATGGCGGCGTGTTCCATGTCACGGGTACACGTTTTGTCAAAGGCGAGGAAAGTTCGCTAATCTTGACAAGTGCGGTAGCCCGCCGGGGCCTATAGCTCAGTCGGTTAGAGCGCTTCCCTGATAAGGAAGAGGTCGCTGGTTCGAGTCCAGCTAGGCCCACCAGTAGCTCAAAGTTACTGCTGATAGGAGAGCCGAATGATTCGAGAGGGAATACGGCACCTCGTCGTGGGGGGTATCGTTGGAACTGTCGGGTTGGTGACCTATCAAATTGGTCGTGACCTGTCGGATGACAATAATCTATGGCATCCGATTCAGTCTGACCCATCACAAGCAATGGACTAACCTCCACTTGCTTTGGGGCTATGGCGCAATTGGTAGCGCACCTGCTTTGCAAGCAGGGGGTTAGGGGTTCGAGTCCCCTTAGCTCCACCCTTACCACTCTGGTGTCGATGCATTTCGGCGCCAGAGTTTTCGTTTGTGCGGGGTGGTGGGATACCTGAGCATTTCCGGACATGACTCCATCTGCTGCACTAGATCCAGCAGCGAGAACCGGCAAGATTTGCTCATAGGGGAGTATGTGGTTGGTGCCGTATCAGGTATGGCTGGTGCGGGTACTTCTAGTTGGGTGTGAATCGAATGACGACAAGTGGTGCATCAAGGGTTGTTACAGGCGCATCCAGCGTAGGAATTGTAGCCAGCGAACCACCATGGAGGTATCTGGAAGAGATGAACTGTTTTAAACATCGGTACTACAGGAGAGAATACTAATTTCATCCTGTAAAACTGAATGGAGACGGGAGTTCGCATAAAGGGTCGCGAAATGGTGATCTGTAGATAAGTCGAGGTTAACCAGTATGGTGCGTGAAGATAAGGCGCTACCGGAATATTGGGAGGTCAGAAGCGATCTGACGGTAGATGATGCGGGATAAAAGTGAAGTAAAAGAACGAGCGGAGGCCCATTATGGAAAAGCCGCATCCCAGACTGATCCGGTGACAGGCAAAATATACCGAGGTGGGACGAAGCGAATCGACATTCCGTGCCGAAGAACTGACTGTGAAGGATTCGAAGAAAGAGCGGATAGCGATATTGAGGGGGGTCAGTAGATTCGCGGGCGGTGCCGATCATGACTATTATCCAAGAGAACTAACCTTCTTTTTACGAGCCTTGGAAGATAGCGGATTAATATATAAGCGTGATTTTAAGTGACACATAATGCCTACCTGAATTACACTGTTATAGAAGAGCTATTAGAAGTTTTAACAATACTTTCGGTTTCTCTCGAATCAGTGATTCCCAGAGCGAAAGCGGGCTTATTCTACGTTCCATCCGCGCACACCGAAATGATCAAGAAGTCTTAGATTCGATCAGCAATTATTAGGAATGATTATACGAATCTCACTATATGAAGGATGTCTAAATTGGAAAATGTGCGATATTACGTAATTGATTGGAGGATGCTAGATCGGTGTGATGATATCGGAGATCGGATTTGGAACCTTCATGAAGGGTGCAAAAAGTTACTTGAGAAAGGTCTTTTGTAGGTTTTGGTAGCCTCGCCCGGTATTCTTGGCAGTCTTTCTCTTACTTCTCGGCACACACATATAGCAAACCTCGTATCTACTTTGAGCACGCTGCTCTTCAGTTCCTGCGGGGGGCCTCATGCTGAGCGTATTAAGGTTTATGATTTTGATAGTGTAGTGTTTATTTTGATGGAGGAGAATGGGTATGCGTTTTCTGGATTATTTCTCTGATGAGACCATGCTTTTTGGTGGTAGGTATTCGCCCGTTCTTGATTATTTGGGTTTCTTGCGTCTTCCAGCGCGGCAGGCTGCTAAGTTCTTGTATGATTATTATGCTGATCCGCGACATTTCTCTAAATTTGAGATGATTCCTGTTACAGGTGGGCTGGAGGAGAATCTGTCGTTACTTGAACCGTTTGATGGGCTAATTCTCAGGCGGTATTTGGTGACTCAAACTGTGAATCCGCAGTGGTCTATGATTATCGGTAACCACGCTCCTCGTGGTGGTGGTGGGCCATCTAAGGTGAGAAGTCTTGCCGAGATTAGTAAGTGTGAGGGTTTGTCGGTGGACTTGGTGCGTCCGGTGAAGAATCCTGAGACAGGTTATGGTTGTTTAGCGGCTTGTATTTTTAAGTATTACCCGCCTAATGTTCCGGTTCGAATTAGTCCGCCGTGTTTTGTGCATGTGTCGGATCAGGGTAATCATCGGGTGCAGTGGCATTTTGAGCATTCTAAGGAGTATTTTGAGTTTGAGGATGTTGAGGGGTATAAGGCGAGGGTAAAGACTGACCGTTTTAATCCTGTTAAAGCGTTAGAGTATTGTAGGCATTTTGGTCTTGATCCTTTTAATGAAGATTTCTACACTAATGAGGCTTATGTGGTAAGTGCTCGGTCGCACTCAAAAGACAAACCGATTTTTGAGTTGTCCCTTGCTGAACTGCGTGAAAGAGTGGGCTACCACCTACTAGATACTCCATAAACACACCCGCGCACAGTTCCATGGGTTATCCGAATGAACGTCGGGTGACCCGCAAATCGTTATTGGCCGGCTAGTAGACAGGGGAAAATTCGCTCTGAAAGTCTCATGCTAGAAAGGAGACACCGCAAGACCACGACTTTCCTACCTGCGATCCGGGCTTTCCAAGATCGACACCAGGTAGCAAATTTCGTCGTGATACCTGGTGTCGGGATATTCTCAGCACTTAACCTACAAGCCGTTAATTGATGGAGTGCCCGCAAGTTGTGGGCATGGGTTTTGTTTCATACTGCTCTTAGTCGGTGTTGATTGGTTGTTTTGCGATTTATTCTTCCCACGATACGGGTGTGTGCATGTCGTTTGATGAGTGACGGCGCGCTCGACTGTATCTGGTCTCAATCCAGAAACCAACTGAGGTTTTGGCTTGGGCTCTGGTGCGCCAGCCATGCCGGTTATAGAACTCAGGTTTTAGTGTCGCCCGAAATGATCAAGCCATCGCGTTATCTCAACGCAAACCACCACGACCCATAGACTGGCTAACACCAGCCCTAACAGATGTTTCGCGGAAGTCGTGTGAGGCGTATTGACATCCCCAACCCGAATGTAACACCACATTCTCGGGTAGTTTGCCGCGTAAGACCACTGCCATGCGGGTGATCATAAAACTTGCCGTCCCCACTTCCATCAACTCCAAGCATTCTTGTTTTGATGGCTCGAGACGAAGAAGGCAGCGGCTTTTTCCAAAGACTCCTTATCCTTATTCACATTAATAAGCTCTAGCCTCAAACGCTTATTCTCAGCTCCGTAGTCTTCTAGCGACTTCCTTGATTGTCCCTGCGGACTACGGCGTTGTCTTTCTTTGCCTACCCAACGGCCAAAACACTGTTCACCCGAGCCACCACAGCAATCAGGCGATCTGTATCAATAACCAAAGCCGTTGCCTCACGGCGATACTTCTCAGTAAAAGACCGCCGCCTCTTCCTCTACTTACCCTGCTCCATAAGAACAACCTTGCCAACCAAGATCACAAATCCCGCTCAACTCAGTGACCACAAACCAGGGCAACCCCATTGTGTGATTGGTGACTACTTGTCGTCGTCCGTAACCTCATCGACAACGTCATCGACCTTGTCTTTAACGTCGTCAGCAACGTCCTCCGCCTTATCCTTAATATCCTTAGCGGTGTCAGCGGCAGCGTCACGAACTTCATCAATCGCTTCGGCAGGAGTATCGGGAACATCGACATCGGTATCGAGGTCAGCCCAGTACTCTTCAGCCCATGGATCCTCAATCGGCTGCGAACGACGCCACAGGAGGTAGCCAGCTCCAGCGGCAGCAGTACCAAGCACTGTCCAACCAAGAGCGCGGCCGAAACGATGCTTCTTTGGCGCTGGCTTAGCTAGGGACTTTCGCGTCACCTCTCCGGCGCGGGTTGCACGCTCGACGAGCGTGCCTTCACCGGATGCCGCCTTTTGCGCTTCCCGAGCCGCGATCTCAATGCGGGGCAAGTAGTCATCAACAACCTTGTCATGGACGTTGTCGAGGTAGGGGCGAACCTTGTCTGCGGCCTCTTCAATCTTGGGTGCGGTGACCTTCACGGTCTCATCCCAAAGCTTCTGCGCGCGTGGGCCCGCCCAATCTAGGCCTTGTTCAGCTAGGTGTGTTGCTTTTGTAGCAAATTCTTCACCACGGCGAGCAGCCGCATCAGCAATAGCCTCGGTTTCGCGTTGCAGTTTCTTCGGGTCCAAGTTCTTCTTCCCCATGGTCACATCCTCCAGATAGTTGGATAAGCTCGGTTCCCACACCGCAATGGATGGAAACAACTCTTGATAACCATTGTGCCTTGAACAAGCCATTAATGCAGTACAACAACCAGAAAAACCTTACGCTTCGCCTTCCGCGAAAGACATCGCGACGGAAATCTGGGACAATTGGAGGCATGAAAGCAACAATTCATACGAATATGGGCGATATTCGCCTCGACCTTTATCCCAACCACGCACCCGTCACAGTGAAGAATTTCACTGAGCTGGCACAAGGAAAACGCGAGTGGACGCATCCGGCTACCGGTGAAAAGACCACCGCCCCGCTTTATGACGGAGTGATTTTCCACCGCGTCATCCCCGGGTTCATGATTCAGGGTGGTGATCCGCTCGGCGTTGGGATGGGTGGCCCAGGGTACAACTTTGATGACGAAATCCATCCAGAGCTGAACTTCAATGAACCCTACGTACTCGCCATGGCAAATGCTGGAAAGCGCATGGGCAAAGGGACAAACGGTTCGCAGTTCTTCATCACCGTCGCACCTACCCAGTGGCTGTACGGAAAGCACACTATTTTTGGCGTCGTTTCGGATGACGAATCAAAGGCCGTAGTCGATGCCATCGCTGGAGTTCAAACGGGACCCAATGACCGTCCAGTTGAGGACGTTGTCATTCAGACGATCGATATTTCCGAATAGATGACTAATCAGCCACGGTACGGGCAGTATTCGCACTCACACAACGTGCAACCCTGTCCGCGCCATCCACATCAGCGGGCGGTCTCAGCGTGCAAGCGTTGCGACCGCCCCACCTGCCTTGATTGCACCATACCGACAGAGGTCGGGACAGTCTGCCCAGAATGCGCGAATGCGAGCACAGTAATGAATCGGAATCGTCCGAACCTCCTTCACGGAAGTACAGTCACGCAGTGGATTTTGTATGTCACAGTGGCCATTTCGCTCGCCTCAACAGTTCTGTCGTGGATCGGGATTCGTCCGTGGATCTATCTCGCTTTTATTCCCGCATTAGCTGATATCCAGCCGTGGAGGTTCCTCACAGTCGTTCTCGTCCACGGTGGATTTATTCACCTGGCGCTCAACATGTTCACGCTCTATATTGTGGGCCCAACGATTGAAAGAGCGCTCGGCTCGTGGAGATACCTCGCCCTCTACCTGCTGTCTGCGGTCGGAGGCTCACTGGCAGTCCTTGCCTGGGTACTGGTCTCCCCGAGTTCGATCGGCGGTGCAAGCGTGGGAGCTTCGGGAGCTATTTTTGGTCTCTTCGCTGCCATCTACGTCCTTCAACGCACGGCGGGAGTCGATACGCGAGCAATCGTCATTCTGCTCGCTATTAACCTCGGTTACGGCTTCATCGTGTCAGGAATATCCTGGCAAGCGCATCTGGGAGGAATGATTGCCGGTGCAATCGTCACCTGGGTCTTGGTTCGCTTGGGTAAGCCACGCGTGGGAATCACCGCGGCCGAACAGGATCGACAGACGAAACTCGCGGTGGGAGGAATGTTCGTCGCCGCCGCAGCTATTGCGAGCGTCTTATTTATGGCTCTCGGAATGTGGCGTTAACCTCAGCAGCTTCATCATGAGAGGGTATCTCATCCACCGAATCCTGCCTACCAACGCTGTGACCTGTGAAACTACACTCGTGTAGTTTTCCCCAGCTGTGGATTAGCCTGTGGAAAACTTTTGATAATCGGTGGAAGGCGCGTGTCACGCCCTCGAGGACAACCGGCTGATTGAGTCTCTAGCGCCACCTGAGCGTCATGATGAACCCGACCATCATGAGGCCAAGGCCAACTGCCAGATTCCAGTTCCCCACCCTGGGAATGGGATACAGACCGCCGCTCATGTAGTAAACAACCAACCACACCAGACCGAGGAGAAGGAAGGTGACGAAAGTTGGTGCCCACCACGGCGGTGACAGGGGAATACCGTCAGTCCACGAGCTAATGCTCGTATCCTCTTCAACGACGCGACCGTGCTTCTTCCGCTTGCGTGACTCGGGCACTGAAGTGACCTTTCATTAGAATCCCACCACGCGCGAATTCGCGTAGTAGTTGAATCCGTGGGGGATGCGTTCAATACTTGATTTTAGAGTATCAGTCGGGGACATTATTGAGCGAAAAGGGAGGGCGCATGGAGGCGGTATCTGACGGCAATGCCCCTCGCACTCCGGGGCGTGGCGGTGGACGACACGCAACCCCTAAAGCCCGCGGCTCTCTCATCGGATTCCTCGCCCGCTTCACCGTTTTTTTTGCGGCTGGCCTCCTCTTCGCATTTTCCGCGACCCTCAAGACCCCCGACCAGGGACGCTACGAAGATAATCTCCACGGCCTGTTAGCGCGCAAACAGATTGATGTTCAAGAATCTGAGACGCGCAATAGGGAGCTGAGAGCGACCATTGACGCCCTCATTGAACAATCGCCCGCGAATTCAGACGGGTCGGTCGCAACTCCGAAAATCTCTCAGTACGTCGGTCCTGGAGTCATTGTTACGCTCACCGATGCGCCGGTACCCGAACCCATTCCACCGGATCTTAGCCCTGACGTCTATGTCATTCACCAGCAGGACATAGAAGCCGTGCTCAATGCACTGTGGGCGGGAGGTGCGGAAGTGATCGGTATTCAAGGCGTCGAAGTCCGATTAACGACCGAAGTTCAATGCGTTGGAAACGTCATTAATATCAACGGACGGTTGTTTTCTCCACCGTATGAAATCATGGCGATCGGCTCTGCAACGGATATGAAGAATGCTCTTCGCCAGGATGAACAAATACAAATCATCCAAGGTTATGTTGCGGAATTTGGTTTAGGATTTAGAGTTAAAGAATCTCCCGACATCGTTATCGCAGCTGCGGAACAAACGTCCGACTTTCTCTACGCGAAAGTAAACAATAATGAGTAGACCACCAGGTCGACATGCCCAGCCTAAGCCACGCATGAGTGGAGTCCGATACGTGTTTTACGTAGTTCTTGGAGTTGTCGGAGAACTCCTCATCACGACCTCACTCGTATTGGGCTTATTTATCTTTTGGCAACTGTACTGGACTACGTGGCAGGTTGAGGAAGTCCGCGAAGCGGCGATTATGGAGTTCCACAAGGAGCTTCCACCACCAGTTGAGCAAGCGGGAGAACAACGCACGGATGATCCACCCCCGTTTCAACCTGTGGGATACGGTGAGACGATTGGCGTACTCCACGTCAACGTATGGGGTATGCAAATCCCCATCGTTGAGGGAACGAAACCGTATCTTCTCGATCAGGCATTCGCGGGACACTATCCGAAAACGCAACAAGTTGGCGAGTTGGGGAACTTCGTCATCGCCGGCCACCGGCGGTCGTACGGCAACAACTTCCGCCATGTCGATATCCTCGAATCCGGTCAGCCTCTCATCGTTGAAACGAAAGATGCATGGATTGTGTACGAGGTCGACCACAAGCAGATTATTCTGCCGACTCAAACGGACGTCACTTTACCCGTGCCATTCGAAAAAGGTGTTTCTCCGACCGAACGCCTGATGACGATGACGACGTGTAGCACCTCAACCGGAGGCCAGTTCGGGAACTCCCATCGGTATATCGTCTACTCGAAGTTCAAGTACTGGATGCCGCGTGAGTCAGGAACTCCCGAGGAACTATCGACTGAAGGAGCGCGATAGAAGTGTATGCCTGGATTTTCCGTCATCTTCCTGGACCAACCTGGTTGAAAGTTATCGAAGCGCTCATCATCATCGGGTTCATTGTTTACGGTCTACTTGAATTTGGTTTCCCTTGGATCCAGGAGAATTTCGACCTCGTTGATAACACGGTGGATACCCCATGAGCCGAATTCTTTGTATCGATAACTACGATAGTTTCGTCTACACCATTGTTGGATACATGAAGCGACTGGGAGCAACGGTTGACGTTGTTCGCAATGACGCTGTTCCCAAGAACTGGGCGGATTACTCTGGAATCCTCATCTCGCCTGGACCGGGCACTCCTAAAGAAGCCGGTCAGTCACTCGAAATCATCGAAGGCGCGGCGAACGAGAGTATTCCACTTCTCGGGGTCTGTCTCGGGCATCAAGCATTAGCTGAAGTGTTCGGTGCAACCGTGACCCACGCAGACGAACTGATGCACGGAAAAACATCCCTCATTACCCACACCGGGGACAGTGTGTTCGCGGGACTTCCTTCACCACTTCGAGTTACCCGCTACCACTCACTTGCCGTTGCACCCCACACCGTTACAGATGAACTCATCGTCACCGCTACAGCACCCGGAGGAGCCATTATGGGACTGCGCCACCGCGACCTCCCCATTCACGGGGTGCAGTTCCACCCGGAATCAATCCTCACCGAAAACGGGCACCGCATGATTGCCACCTGGCTTGACATGGCGGGTGTTGACGGAGCGACAACTATCGCCCAAAAGACGACCTTCGTCAATTAGCAGTGGGGCCGAGCCCGAAAGCTCAGCCCCACTCACTGTCTTAACCGTCCGAGTTCTCTGAGGGTTGCTGACTCGGTTGCTGACTGGGTTGCGGTGTTGGCTCAGGTTGCGGGGCAGGAGCCGGCGGCTCCTTAGCCACGGTAATCTCAATGCGTGTTCCAGCTTTCACCGTGCCCGTCGGGCTGAGATTAACGACAACTCCCGGCTGATAATCAGCTGTTTCCTGCTCGCGGATCGAGTAACTCAACTTCAGCTCTTCGAGTTTGGAAACAACCGCGGACTGTTCCTGGCCGATAAGATCTCCGCTGACAACGACATTGCCACTGGCAACAATAAGGGTAACTTTGTCTCCCTCATTGAGACTCTCTCCGGCTGATGGATCGGTACGAATCACCCGATCTTTGTCCTGGTCGGGACTATCTTCCACGGTTACATCACCGACCTTGAGCTTCGCGTCCTCAATGAGCTTGCGCGCCCGTTCTTGGGTCAGTCCGGTGACATCGGGAACAGAGACTTCTGCCGGACCCGACGAGAGCGTGACAGTCACAATCGAGCCCTTCTCAACCATCTTCCCCGGCTCAGGATCGGAGGATACGACATCGCCCTCGGGAATCGCCCCGGATGCTTCTCTGTCCTCGGCGATAGCGAACTCGAGCCCAACTTCCTCAAGCATTTGACGAGCTTCACCCTGCGTGGCACCAATAATCGCGGTGGGAATCGCCACCTTCTCCGGCGGCAACTCCTCGGGATTGTTGATCTTCCACACCGCGTAAATTCCCGCTGCCGTCAGCGCGAGAATGAGGAGCACAAGAGAAATGATCAGTCCCGTTCTCGAACGCTTTTCACCCTCGTACTCTTCGGCATCGGCAAGAGCCACCGGTCGTTGAACAGTAGTTTGATATTCGGGTGCGGGAGGCGGAGCCAACGGCAGAGTCCGCGTCGCGTAGTCTTGGTCGGGAAGGGTCGGGGATTCCCACGAGTCTGCAGCTGGAGCCAACACTAACGCACCCCGGGCAGCTCGTTCGAGATCGGAGAGCATGGCCTGCGCACTACTGTATCGCTGGTCTTTATCCTTGGCGAGAGACTTCAAAATAACGCGGTCGATCGAGTCAGGTACATCATTGGTGATCGACGAGGGAACCGGAGGAATCTCCGATACGTGCTGGTAAGCGACAGACACAGCCGTATCACCCTTAAATGGCGGCTGTCCCGTCAGAAGCTCAAAGAGAACGCAACCAGTTGAATAGATATCCGACCGGGCATCCACGACCTCTCCGCGAGCTTGCTCTGGCGACAGGTATTGCGCCGTCCCGACAACAGCGTTCGTTTGCGTCATCGTCGCCTGCGAATCGGTGAGGGCTCGGGCAATGCCAAAATCCATCACCTTGATCTTGCCGGTGTTCGTCAGCATGATGTTGCCCGGCTTAATATCGCGGTGAACGAGTCCCTGGGTGTGAGAGTACTCGAGTGCTGAGAGCACTCCGGAAATAATCTCTACGGCCTCATCAATGGGAACCGGAGAGCCCCCCGCGAGAAGGTCGCGCACGGTGTGGCCTTCGACATACTCCATGACAATGTATGGAACTGACACGTGCGAACCATCGGGGATAGTGACGTCCTCTTCGCCGGTGTCATAGACGGCCACAATATTCGGGTGATTGAGAGACGCGGCAGCTTGAGCCTCGCGGCGAAAGCGGGTCTGGAAAATCGAGTCGCGAGCGAGGTCGGTGCGCAGCATCTTAATGGCAACGTTGCGCGACAGTCGCATATCGAAACCGAGGTGGACTTGCGCCATGCCCCCGCGCCCAATCATTGAGCGCACTTCGTAGCGGCCAGCGAGCTGCCGAGGCTGGTGGTCTACCATGCTGTTACCTCCGTAAGGGTATGGATTTCCAGACTACCGTTTAGCATTTCGGGCTGGGAAACGGGATGGTTGAGATCGGGAGAATACGCTCGATCAATGAGAGAATGAGCGAAAACATAGAGAAGCAGGCTCGCTATGAGTACGACGAGTGCGACACCGATGAGTTCGCTCCAGCGAGGAGTGAATGGGTCGGTGCTCGCGTGACGTATCCGAGTGTCATTGTTTGCAGCGGTTGAGCGCCGAGGGCGAGCAGGTTGCCGCTGAGCAGGTGCTCCTGGCCCATCCGGAGGTGTCGCACCCGGAGCGGATTCGTTGCTTTCGGAAGCGATTGATGGCTTAGCCGGAGTGTCATTCTTGGCTTCTGGCACGTGCATCGGTGTGGTCACAGGACCACGACCAGTATCAGCGTCATCGGGCAAGCTGATGGGGGTGGGGGAAGTACCAACGTCGAGCTGCTTGGCAACCTGATTGAGTTCTCGAACCAGTGCCGTCGCATCGTGTGGTCGGTCATCCGGCTTTTTGCGCAGCAGCTGCATGACGACGCGAGCAAGTGGAGTGGGAACATCCTCGGGAAGTGGGGGAACAGGCTCGTTGACGTGCGCAAAAGCGACATCTACTTGAGTTTTCCCCGTGAAGGGGCGGTGCCCCGCCAGTGCTTCGTAGGCGATAACTCCGAGTGCATACAAGTCTCCGGCGTGTGTCGCCGGTTCTCCCATGGCCTGCTCGGGCGGAAGGTACTGCGCTGTTCCCATGACCATACCCGCATCGGTCATTGATGTTTGGTTCGGAGTTACCGAGATACCAAAGTCGGTCAGTTTCACGATTCCTTCGGCCGTCACCATAATATTTGACGGCTTAATGTCACGATGAACAACGTCGTGCTTTTGGGCGGCAGACAATGCGTACGCCGTTTGGATGAGGACGGGGATGAGCTGATCGGGCGAAATCCGATTCCCGTTCGCAAGATACTGGTTGAATGGGCGGCCCTCAACGTACTCCATGATGATCCAGCCAACTCCGTCCTCTTCCCCGTGATCGAGTACGGCAGTTAAGTTCGGATGGTTAATCTGCATCGTATTGCGGGCTTCCATGCGCAGGCGCGCAAGGAAAATACTCTGGCCGGCCAGCTCTGGTTTGAGGACCTTTGCAGCGACTTTTCGTCGAGTGACCTGGTCACGAGCTGTCCACACTTCACCCATCCCACCAACGGCGACTTGTCGCAGGAGGCGGTAGCGGTCGCCAATTATCTGCCCCGCAAAGTTACTCACCGTTGATCACCGCTTCAAGCATGGCGCGCGCAACGGGACCGGCGTCTGCACCGCCACCAACATACGGGTTCATCTCATCCCCTTCAATCGCGACGGCGACTACGATATTCGGATTTTCGGTGGCAGGAAATGCAACGATCCACGCGATTGTGCGTCCATCGGTGCCGGTTTCAGCAGTGCCCGTCTTCGCGGCAATTGGTGTTCCCATCGCGACGGAACGACCTGTACCGTACGGTTGGGCGACGACATCAACCATCATGTCGCGAAGCTGCGACGCGGTGGTTTCAGTGATCGGCTGCCCCAACTGGGTGGGAGTCGTCGTCGCTTGGGTTTCGAGATCGGCATTGACAACAGAAGCCACGAGATATGGCTTCATGAGGACACCGCCGTTGGCGACAGATGCTCCGATCATTGCCATTTCGAGGGGAGTGACAGCAACGTCTCCTTGACCGATGGCAACGAGTCCAACCTGAGATTCATTGACTGATTCAGGGAATACCGACTCGGTGACTGGAAGCGGAATGTCGAGTGGTTTTCCAAATCCGAACTTGTCTGTCATATCGCGTAGTGCGTCTGCACCGACGTCGATAGCTCCAAGCGCGAAGGACGTATTACACGAGCGTGCAAACGCTTCTGTTAAGGTCGGAGTGCCGCTACCGCAAGGAAGTCCCGTGATATTCGGTAGGGAAGTTTCAGTTCCGGGTAGAGTGATGGCTGCTGGACCAGATACCTCAGTATCGGGACTGTATTTGCCCGACTCGAGCATCGCTGCCGCAGTGATGATCTTGAACACCGAACCAGGGTGGTAACGATCTCCAGCGATTGCGCGGTTCTTCAACGGCTGGTTGGGATCGTCATTGAGAGCCTTATATGCTTCGAGAGCATCCGTACTGTTCATCTGTGACAAGACATTCGGATCGTAGCTCGGAGAAGAATAGAGTGCGAGAATCTCACCCGTACTCGGATTAAGGGCGACGGCCGCTCCCTTTCGACCTCCGATAGCACTGGCCGCGGCCTGCTGCACGTTTGGATTGACGGTAAGTTCGACTCCACCTCCCTGACGTTCAAGACCCGTTAAGAGGTTTTGGATGCGCTGCGCCCACAGCGATGGAGCATCGCCTTCGAGAATGTTTTCAGCCGCAGATTCAAGCCCGGTTGATGAACGCAAAGAGGCCGAAAACCAGCCGGTAATAGCAGCGTATGTATCTTTCCCTGGGTACGACCGTTGATAGCGCCGAGAATCGGGAATAGTCGAGGATTGCGCGATTGCGGTTCCCGCCACAATGATCGGTCCGCGGTCGCGTTCGGCTGCGTGCAGGATCGTGCGAGAGTTTCTCTCGTCTGCATTCAGTGTGGGAGCTGCCAGAACCTGGATGTAGGTGGCCGCCATGGCGAGTGACAGCACCATGAGAAACACGACGATATATATCTTGCGAATCTGTGCGTTCACGCGCTCACCGCTCTCTGGGAGGGGATCGAGGGAGGGCGTCTAGCCGCATCGGAAATCCGAATGAGGAGGGCGATGAGAATCCAGGATGAAATCATGGACGATCCCCCCTGGGCAAGGAATGGTGCGGTAAGACCCGTGAGAGGAATGATCCGAGTGATGCCTCCAAGAACGACGAACAGCTGGAGAGCGAGCGAGAAGCTAATGCCAGCGGCAAGTAGCTTGCCGAAGCCGTCGCGCACGCCAATAGCAGCTCGTAGTCCACGTTCAATGAGGACGAGGTACATAAGCAAAATGGCGAATAGGCCGGTCAAACCGAGTTCTTCGGCGAGGGAAGCAAGGATGAAGTCCGAGTTCGCTGCGAAGACGAGCTGAGGATAGCCGAGCCCCCACCCGGTGCCGAATAAACCTCCCGATGCCATTCCGAACTGTCCGTCAACGAGCTGACCTGAACCGCCGACCTTGTAGTACAGGTCGTTGTCGAAAGCGTGTAGCCAGCCGTTGATCCGCTGATTGACGTGGGTGAAGAGTTTGGTGGCGATGACGGCTGCCGGGACGAATGTTATGGCGCCGATGAGAAGCCAAGACACCCGGTTTGTTGCGATATAGATCATGGCGACAAACAGGCCGAAATACAGTAGTGAAGTGCCAAGATCGCTCTGTAATACAAGAACTGCGATCGCCACCGCCCAGACGACGAGAATGGGGCCGAGGTCGCGCGGACGCGGCAGCCGAATTCCGAGAATTTTTGGTCCGCCGATGGCGAGATTATCGCGGTTACTAACGAGGTAACCGGCAAAAAACACGGCGAGAGTAACCTTGACGAACTCCGCAGGTTGGAGGGAGGCGCCGAAAATGCTGATCCAGATTCGGGCACCGTACCGCTCCACACCGAGCCCAGGAATAAAGGGAAGAATAAGCAGGAAAAGAGACACCACCATAGCGGTGAACGTATATCGGCGCAGGATGCGGTGATCTCGGATGACAATGAGAACAATCGCTGCGCTGATAATGCCGGCACCGACCATGACGAGTTGTTTAACGCCGACCACAGGATTCTCAGGTTGCTGCAATATCGCGTACGACAGATCTAGCCGGTAAATCATCGCCAAGCCGATTCCCGATAGGGCGACGGCCATGGGAAGGATGACCGGGTCAGCATACGGTGCGAGCTTACGAATCCCAAGGTCTGCGACCACGGCAATAATGATGAGAATGAGGGCGTGAATTCCCACGTTCGATGGGAGTGCATCCGTACGGTTAATGGTGGTGAGAACGTATCCTCCAAGACCAGCGGCTATCGCGAGAATGAGTAGAAAGAACTCGACGATAGGGCGTGACCGCGGTGGTGAAATAGTCACGGTCGCCATCAACGACCTCCGGAGGTGGGTGATGGCGACTCATCCGCCGGGGACGATTCGGAGGGTTCCGGGGAAGGGGAGGAAGGCTCGGGATTGTGGAACTGTGCGTCGTTGACGAGACGTTTAACGTATTGGTCGATTTCTTCGCGTGAAGAACGGCGTACCGGTTCTTTCAAGCGATCGCGTTCCACGGGTTGTAAATCATTCAGAGTCACGGGAGTGACTTCAACGGGGTGAGATAGTGCCCACGGCCCGATAACCTGCGGTATTCCGCGATAAATGACGACCTTGTCGTCTTTGAGCTGTGCGTAATATTGGGATTGCGACCAGGTGTAGCCAGCCCAGAGTCCAAGTCCGACCGCCGCCGCGACGATAAGAGCAATGAAGGTGGGGAGCCACGGGCGGCGCTCGGGAAACTCGTCCTCTTCTTCCCGGTCATCATGGGCGACATTCGGCGAGAGCTGAGCTGCCCGCCCCGCAGCGCCACTGCTACCGCGTGAAGGACTGAGACGATCAACAGCAGCCGCACCGACAATCTGCGGTGGGGCCGGCTCAACTGTGCCGGATTCAACGACATCGGCAATCACGCAGGTGATGTTGTCGGGGCCACCCCCGCGCAACGCGAGTTCAATCAGTTCCTCTGCGCACTCGCCGGGATCGTCAATAGTTGCCAGAGTTTCAATGATGGTGTCGGCAGATACGACGCCAGACAGGCCGTCCGAGCACAGTAGCCAGCGGTCTCCGAGCACGGCCTCACGGATGGATTCATCCGGGTCAATGTCATTGCTTGAATCACCTAAAATCCGCAGAACGACGCTGCGTTGCGGGTGGGTTTCAGCTTCCTCGGGGGTGATCTGTCCGGTTTGAATGAGGTATTGGACGAACGAATGATCCGTAGTCACCTGGGTCAGCGTGCCGTTGCGGAGGACGTAGGCGCGTGAGTCGCCGATGTGAACCATGGCGAGTTTCTTACCCGACCGCATGAGGGCGATACACGTTGTTCCGAGGCCGTGCAGTTGCGGATCCACCTGGGCGCGGTCAATGAGTTCTTCGTGTGCATCGGTGAGGGCGCGGCGCAGAAGATTGAGCATGTCATCGGCGCGGTGATCGTCGGTGTCAAGGGGGGCCATGTGGGCTACGGCAATACTTGAGGCGATATCACCGCCGGCCGCACCACCCATGCCATCCGCTAACACAAGCAGGTGGGACCCCGCGTAACCCGAGTCTTGATTGTTCTTCCTCACCAACCCGACGTCGGAACGGGCCGCAAAGCGAAAATCGACCGGCATTACGACACCAACTCCAGAGTGGTCTGACCGATCCGCACGTTGACACCGAGGTTGAGTTTTCGCGGTTCGACAAGGCGCTCATCGTCAACAAACGTTCCGTTGGTTGAACCGAGATCTTCGATCCACCACTCACCGTCGGACTGGTAGAGATGCGCGTGACGGGCCGAAGCGTATTCGTCATTGAGGACGAGGGTTGATGCCGGCGAGCGACCGACGAAAATATCGGCTGATCCGAGTTTCATCGAGGTGCCGACGAGTGGACCACCGGTCACAAGTAGGCGGGTCGGAACGGGGGCTTCAGCGCTCTTTTTCACGCGACGGCGGGATTCTTTACGGTGTTCGTCTCGGCGTTGCCGGCCTTTACCGCGAGGGGTCACGACGGTTCCAAAAATATCTTGGCGAAGTACGGAAACCGCGCCGAGTGCTACCGCCCATAACAACCCTAAATATGCGAGGCGGAAGATCGTGAACGCCAGGTCAGAAGCCATTAGTCGAAAGAATTCTCCTCGGCCGCCGAGGTCCAAAATAGGATACGCGTTCGGCCAATTACTATCTGGTTACCATCTACAAGTGTAGCCGCGTCAACCTTGTGTCCTTCGACAAAAAGTCCGTTAGTTGCTCCCAAATCCGATGCTATAACGCCCTCGGGAGTGATTCGGAGTTCGAGGTGGCGCCGCGAAACACTCGGATCGTCTACCCGGATATCAACATCGACACCTCTCCCAATGACGGTGACAGGTTCGGTGAGGAGGAGACGTTCGCCTTCCACTTCGATAATTGGGTGACTTGCTGAGGCGACTTGGCTGGTGGCCGGTGCGACGGCACCGCGCTCCATCGCGGCTTCAATCTCGAGTTGACCGGTCAACTCTTCCGAGCCGGTATCAAATTCCACCTCGACCGGGCCGATGAGGGCGTAGTCGTTCTCTTCGGCATGACGGGTTGCTACCTTGCTGATTTCCTGTTCAAGGACATCGAGTCCGAGCTTTTGCAGGTTCTTCATATCAGTGGCGGCTACCCGGATAGTGAACTGGTTGGGCGCGACCATATGATCCTGGGTGTATTCCTGCACGTGATCGTCCATCGCACGGCGTACCGCGGAGGTTACGTCAACGGGTTTCACCGCGGAACGAAACACGCGACCGAAAACTCCGTTCACACCGCGTTCAATTGCCGATTCGAATCGGTCGAGCAGTTCCATGGCACCCCCAATCTCATCCCAATAAGGCTTGATTTGAACACTAATGCTCAACAGTAGTTTACCCACATGGCAAATGCGAAAGGATACCGCAACACGAGGTTATGGGCCGGTTCCTCCGTGCGGAGGAATATAGGAGGCCGAGACTTCTTTATCCGCGTGAAAAGCTATAACGGTGCAGTGTGTGAAAAGCCGTAGATGGTGCGCTGTGTTCGGGGGTTTTGGTCTGTGTGCCCAGAGGGAAAGAATTTGCCAGCACACACCGCGAATAGATATAGTTTCAACGCGTTTAGTAGCAAATCTTGCACTATTACCTGCGCGGGTGGCGGAATAGGTAGACGCGCACGGTTCAGGTCCGTGTGCCCTTGCGGGCATGGGGGTTCGACTCCCCCCTCGCGCACAAAAACCCCGGCATTGCCGGGGTTTTCTTGTTCTTCGGATTCTGGTTGGGCCCTGGTAGGGCGATGGTTGAGGCAATGGGCTCTCTCTATATTGGTCCCGTGCTGTTGGAGAGAGCCTACGAGGGGGTCTCGGCTCACTCTCGCTGTATTTCGGCGGTTGTAGGCTCTCCCTTACGTGACAGACGGGTCGGTCAGCCACTGCGCGATGCGGCAGGATAGCTCGCGTAATGCACTCGCGTGTGCTCGGTATTCACTGAGATACCGGGGAAGGTTCTCCGGTTCATCGGCGCTATACCACTCGGTGATGAGGTGGGTATTAACCTCGGGGTGGAACTGGACAGAAATGGCTGAACCGATTCGCATGGCTTGTAAATATCGGCTGGAGGTCGCAAGAGCGACTGCTTGTGGTGGCATCACAGTCACAGCATCAGCATGATCTTCAAAAACGACGGCCGGCGATTTGATTGCGTCAACGAATGGGTCGCCGGTCACCCACTCAATCGGTGTGACTGATTGTTCTTTGCCGGCCGGATCCGCGACGCTGACCCGCCCTCCTCGCGCGACGGCTAGGAGCTGGTGGCCCAGACAGATTCCGAGGAGTTTGGTTCCCGACATACTTGCGCGGCTCATCAACTGGCGCAAGGACCCAAACCAGGGGGCGACTTCGTCGGCATAGGCGTTCATCGTACCGCCAAGGATGACGATAGGGTCGTCCGGTTCGAATGTATCGAAGAAGTCAGTCGGATAACGCCATGCTTCAATAACATGCGTTTCGACACCGAGGGAGCGCACGTCGATCGCGAGCTGAGCGGCATGAACGCGCGGCTCGTTCTGAATGAAGTAGACGCGACGAACCCGTTGGGATGCTGCTGGTGGAGATGGTGCGTGAGAGGCTGAATCGGGGGTCACATCGCTCATGCTCAACGAAGTAGTGGAATCGGGAACCGATGGAATCACACAATTAGTCTATCGGCGGTGAAGCGGACGACCTCACCGATATGTCTTCACACACTCCGAAGTGATCTGCGTCATACTGGACGTATGGGATCACCGGATACAGCCTCGCCACCAGTTACGCTCCGATTTCTCGGTGCCGCAGGCACGGTCACCGGGTCGAAATATCTGCTGTCGATCGGTAACCGCCACATTCTCGTCGATGCGGGTATGTTTCAAGGTGACAAAAAATGGCGCGAACGAAACTGGCGTCCCTTTCCGCATCCAGCTCACGAGATTACGGACATCCTCATTACCCACGCGCATATGGATCACGTCGGGTATCTTCCCGCGCTTGTTAAAGAAGGGTTTTCCGGCACCATTTGGGCAACTCCGGGAACTATCCGGCTCACCCAGATTGTGTTGCGCGACGCCGGATACCTGCAGGTCATGGAGGCCCGCGAAGCCCAAAAGGGTGGGTATTCGAAGCATGCTGACCCGAAACCGCTGTATACGCCCGAGGACGTGGAAGTCACACTGACGATGCTTAGAGCAGTTGATTACGATCAACCGCTCGACCTCGACGATGACATTTGTGCGACGTGGGTGAGGGCGGGACATATCCTCGGATCGGCTTCCATTCACCTTCAAATTGATTCCCGCTCCGTGCTGTTCTCCGGCGATCTAGGCAGACATGATCCCCCCGTGCTCAAACCGCGAGCCAAGCCACCGGCTGCTGATTGGGTTCTGATGGAATCGACCTACGGAGATCGGGAGCATGCTGAACCTGACCGACCTCACGAAAATATGGCTGCTGCCATTCGCCGGACGGTAGAGCGCGGCGGGCACATCCTCATGCCCGCATTCGCTATCGACCGGACGGAGGCTGTGCTCAAAGCGATCACCGATCTCATGAGAGCAAAACGGATCCCTTCCATTCCCGTGTTTGTTGATTCGCCGATGGGGCTCAATGCTCTCGACGTCTACCGGGATCTCAGTTTGGACGAGCTGAAAGACGATATCGAGATTGACGATTTCCTCGGAATTCCGCAGCTAACCGAGGCGCGCACGAGTGACGATTCCAAACGCATCAATACCTTTCGCCACTCGTGCATTATCGTGTCGTCCTCAGGAATGTTGGAGGGCGGCCGCGTCCTCCACCACCTCGAACGAATACTGCCGGGCAAACAACACTGCCTCATCATTACCGGCTATCAGGCGACGGGAACTCGCGGACGTGCCCTCATCGACGGGGCGCGGAATGTGAAAATCCACGGACAGTACATTCCGGTGCGCGCGGAGGTCGTGCAAGACCGCGAGTTTTCAGCGCACGCAGACGCATCCGACCTCATCGACTGGCTCCGCGATCTGGATCGTGAGCCCCATACCGTTTTCCTCACTCATGGGGAGGGGCGAGCCTCGCGTGCGCTCGCGGAGAGAATTACCGAAGAGCTCGGCTGGAACGTGGTCTTACCGGGCCATGGCGAAGTCGTCTCGCTACGCCCCATTCGACGGGAAGGCAACCAGACTTAACTTCGCGTCTATATTCGTGGCACGATGACAGCATGAAAGCAATCATGACGGTCACCGGCATTGACCACACCGGAATCATCGCCGCTGTGGCGAGCGCCCTCGCCGAACGCGATGTCAATATCCTCAACGTGTCCCAAACCCTCATGGGGGAGTGGTTCACCATGATCATGCAGCTGGAACTTAACGAGACCGTTTCTATTCCCGACCTCCAACAGCACATGTCTGCGGTTGAGGCGGAGCAAAAGCTCCAAATCCGTATTCAATCCGAGATGATTTTCCACGAAATGCACAGGCTATAGGACATGGATACAACTGACCACATCCTCGAAACCATTCGAATGATCGAGGAAGATAAGTTCGATATCCGCACGGTAACGATGGGGATCTCTCTTCTCGACTGCGCCGATTCGCATACCGATAGGGCGTGCGAGCGGATCTATCAGCGCATCACTACCCAAGCTGCTCGTTTAGTCGAGGTGGCGAAGGAAGTCGAGGCCGAACTCGGTGTTCCGATCATTAATAAGCGCATATCGGTCACGCCAATTGCACTCATTGCCGGAGCATCAGACCCAGAGAACTATCTCGCCTATGCGCGCACCCTGGATCGCGCGGCCAAATCCGTCGGTGTTGATTTTATCGGCGGTTATTCGGCGCTCGTTGAGAAAGGCGCCACGTCAGCAGAAAAAGCTCTGCTTGACTCGATTGCTCCCGCGCTCGCAGAAACGGACGTGGTCTGCGCGTCGGTTAATGTCGGATCATCGCGTGCCGGGATTAATATGTCTGCGGTTGCCCAGATGGGACGGGTCATGAAAGAGGCCGCAGAACTGACGGCTGATCGCAGCGGGATCGGAGCCGCAAAACTTGTGGTTTTCGCCAATGCAGTGGGAGACAATCCGTTTATGGCGGGTGCATTCCACGGCGTTGAGGAACCTGATACCGTCGTCTCCGTTGGTGTTTCCGGGCCGGGCGTTGTTAAACGTGCGTTGGAGAATGTTCGGGGACAATCATTTGGAGCCATGGCGGCGGAAGTTAAGCGCGCCGCCTTTAAGATCACCCGCGTCGGACAACTCGTTGGCCGTTTGGTTGCCGAGCGTCTCGGGGTTGAGTTCGGAATCGTTGACCTTTCGCTTGCCCCCACTGCGGAAGTCGGAGATTCGGTTGCGCATATTCTTGAGGAAATGGGTGTCGAAAAAGTTGGTGCACCGGGTACCACCGCGGCCCTTGCCCTCCTCAACGACGCGGTGAAGAAAGGCGGCCTCATGGCGTGCAGTCACGTCGGCGGACTGTCCGGCTCCTTCATCCCCGTCTCGGAGGATATTGGCATGATTGAGGCTGTGCGCGCGGGGGCTATCAATTTGGAAAAGCTTGAGGCGATGACCGCAATCTGTTCCGTTGGTCTCGATATGGTGGCTGTTCCGGGTGATACCTCTGCCGAAACGTTGGCCGGGCTGATTGCAGATGAAGCGGCAATCGGAGTGATGAACCACAAGACCACGGCGGTTCGTATCATTGCCGTACCGGGAACCAGCGTGGGGGACGAGATTGAGTTCGGCGGATTGCTCGGGCGGGCTCCCGTGTTGCCAGTTTCTCGGTTCTCATCGGCTGATTTAGTTCAGCGCGGCGGCCGCCTTCCAGCACCGGTACACGGCTTCAGGAACTAGCCCGGACTACACTGAGGTCTAGTGAGTCGGCTACCGAGGGAAGGGTAAGGATATGTCGAACCGCGTGCCTCTTTCAGTTCTTGACCTCGCTCCGGCCTCAGAAGGATTGGGGCGCAAGGCAGCGCTCGATGATTCGTTGACGCTCGCGGTTGAGGCCGAAGATACCGGCTACTACCGCTATTGGATGGCCGAACACCACGGTTCGCAGACCTTCATGTCGTCGGCAACCGCGTTACTTCTCGGGCGAGCCGCCGAACATACGTCGACGATTCGATTAGGTTCGGGCGGTGTTATGCTCCCGAATCACTCGCCACTGATGGTCGCCGAATACTACGGAACGCTCGCCACGATTTACGGTGAACGATTCGATCTCGGGCTGGGGCGTGCTCCGGGGACAGATCCGATTACGGCGGCCGCACTGCGACGCGGTAGCGCCGACCTCAATGACTTCGCTGGAGATATTGCCCGTCTCGTTTCTTATCTTTCACCGTCACCCGTCAACTCGGACAACCGACTGTCGGGAGCGGAAGCTGCCGCCCTGGGGATTCAACCAAGCCCTTCGCACATCCACCGCCACGTTCGAGCAATACCCGGTGAAGGCACGCGCGTGCCGCTATGGATGCTCGGTTCGTCAACGGGTGGAGCACAGGTGGCGGCATCACTCGGCTTACCGTTCAGTTTTGCGTCGCACTTTGCGCCGAAATACCTTGGACAAGCGTTAGCAACCTATCGAGCGTACTTCCAGGCGAACCCTGACACGGCGCAAGTAGAACAACCGCACACCATGGCGGGGGTCAATGTTCTCGTGGCCCCGACGCAATCCGAGGCTGATGAGCTATTCACCTCCTACCAGTTGATGAAAGCGCGACTGCGACGTGGGGCTGCTGGCCCTCTCGGGAGGCCCCAGCCGACTCACACGATTGATCGCACTAAGCAGTCTCTCGATCCGACAGCTTTCGTCGGACCGCCCGACAGAGTAGTTGACGCAATTGACGAAATGGTGGAGAGCTACGAGCTTGACGAAGTGATCGTCACATCATATGCCTGGGATCCGCAGCTTCGGCGTCGCTCCTACCGCCTTCTAGCGCAAGCGTGGAACGCATGAGTGAGCCTTCGCATCCGCCGACCGAACTACTCGCGGGTGAAGGGGTGCGGCTCGACCGCTTCTACGCAGATCTGGCATTAGCTGGTGTCGGCTCACTGACCGCATTCGCATGTGGCTCCGCGCTCGGCATTCCATGGGAATTGCAAGCGGCTCCCCGCACTACCGACGAGCTTCAGATGAACGGTCGTGACCCGTTTCTAGCCGGAGAGTGGGGCACGGACGTTCAACTTGCTCTCTGTGTAGCTGAGGTTGCCGGTGCTGGCGCACACAGTTTGGAAGAAATGTGCGAGGCGATTGCTCGGCGAATTGTCGCCTGGTATGAAACTGACCCAGTGCACGTTCCGATGGGGTTGCAGCGGGTTATCTCGCTCGCTCTCGATCCACTGATTGCCCCCTCGACAGCCACAGAACGCTTGCTGAGAGTGGGTTGTGGACAGTTGGGGCGAGACGGGTTCTCCTATGCCCGTGCTTTGCGAGAAGTGGCACGGTATCGTCAAGAAGCGACACGTATTACTGAGCGGATGGTGGAGAACTTTGGATTGGCGCTCATGGTTCCGGTGGCTTTGGCGTCGGTGGCAGATGACGTGGAATGTAGTCGCACGGCCATTGCTGTGTCAACTATGACAACTGCTGATGATTTCTCTCTCGCGCTCAACCTGTCTTTTGCCCACGCTGTACGAAACACGATAATTGCCTCCGCACACGGTGTTCCCTGGACCGAAGCCGTGCGGTTTGATCACGCAATTGCAACGGCAATTGAACAAGGCGAGTACGCGCTGGGTGGTCTGGAAATCGACGGGGTCCAGGTTCTCGACGAAGACGGATTCTCACCGCGGGTCGTTAATCAACTAGAAGACTTAGCATCGCAATGCGCGTCAGGTCTGGGGCAAGGATCTTCCGGCGGCGTAGGCACAGGATTGGATGCTGTATCGGCTTTTCGGCGGGTGGTAGCCGCCATTGAGACGGCTCGGTGGGAAGTACATCGTAATCCTCACCTGACCCCGGTGCGTGTCGGTATCGAACAAGCCGTTCGCGCCGGGGGAGACACCGACACCGTGGCAGCTTTGTGCGGAGCGATAATGGGGGCGGCGTGCGGCGCGTCCGCAGTGCCATCCGAGTGGGTATCAACCATTTGGGGATGGCCGGGTCTGAGGGCGGACGGACTACGCGATCTCGCAACAGCATGCGTTTACAGCGGCTTGGCTAGGACTGCGCAACTACCTTCTCAGTGACCAAAACCGCTATTCGAGTTTTGGTCAAGGCGAGGGTTTGGTAGCGTCAAAGCGTGGAAAAATCACGTGCTCATGAACCGAACTTCGTTCCGGCAGCACTGACTCTCCTCACTGTTGTTGCTGTGATTTCGATCGGCCTACTCGTATTCGAGGCCGATTTACACCTCCTCATGCTCGGTGCTCTCATCATCGTCGCGGTCAGCGCGCTGACCATGGCGCGGCGCTCCCCGAGAGATATTGCATCCGCCATGATCCGCGGGGTGTGGCGAGCCCGCGTCGCCCTGATCATCTTCATTCTCATCGGCGCGCTCATTGCTTCTTTAATCCAAGCGGGGACGGTAGCAACCCTCATTTATTGGGGAGTGACACTCATCAGCCCCGGATGGTTTCTCCCGACGGCGCTGATCCTGTGTTGCCTCATGTCAATAGCCACCGGCACTGCGTGGGGAACCGCTGGCACAGCAGGAGTTGTTCTCATCGGTATTGGATCAGCGATGGGACTCCCGCTCCCGATCGTTGCCGGCGTTGTTGTTTCGGGTGCCTGTTTTGGTGACAAAATGTCACCGGTCTCCGATACGACCAACCTCGCTGCCATGGCCGCTGAAACCGACCTGTACCGTCATATTCGCTCAATGACCTACACGACCGGCCCCACATTCATCATCGCGTTAGCGGCGTTTGCCCTCGCAGGACAGCAGTTCCATGCTCACGCACTGCCCGCCGCCGACTTGGCCAGGCTGACGGATGCTATCGAGTCCACATTCCACGTCGGTTGGCTCACAACCATTCCGTTTGTTGTTCTCATCGGCATGGGGATTGCTCGTATCAAGGCGGTCTATACGATGGCTGCCACGACGGTCGCGGCTGTGATCACTGCCATCTGGGTACAGGGTGTTGATCTGGGGCCGGTGTTGCAGGCGCTGTGGCAAGGAGCACCGGCAGATACGGGAGTTGATTCCCTCGACTCGCTGTTTTCTCGCGGCGGCGTGACGTCAATGTGGTTCACTCTCGTTCTCTCGGTTCAGGCGCTTGCCCTCGGTGGCACACTGTCCGACTTCGGGTACATGCGTTCGGTTATCCGAGGGTTACTCGCTCGAGTGCGACGCACGGGATCACTCGTCACAACAACGATTGCATCTGCTCTCGTTGGAAATCTCGGCATGGGAGAGGCCTATATGTCGATCGTGCTTGGAGGACAATTGTTTTCCACGAAATACGATGAACTTCAGATCGATCGCGCTGTCCTATCGCGATCGCTCGAAGAAGGAGCCACCCTCACCACCCCGCTCATTCCCTGGACCACAGCGGGAGTTTTTTTCGCCACGACTCTCGGAGTGCCAACCACTGACTACCTTCCGTTCGCGTGGCTCAACCTACTTAATCCGCTTATGGGCGCACTCTTCGCTTACCTCGGGTGGGGCCTAATGAGGTCGGAGCGCGAAACAAGCCCTGAGCTTGCTCAGAGGTGAGTAGCTGGCACGACACACTCGGTCTACTGATCTATCAAGAGGCTTGTTACGTGTTCAGTAGAGCGAGCACACCCTCGACACTTGCCTCAGCGGCCTCTTCCGCATCAATGTGGAAGTCCTGGCCGGCTTGGGGGCCACACAGGTCGGATACCCCTCGCACCGATATAAATGGAACTTCGCACCGAGCACATACGTGAGCGGCGGCAGCGGATTCCATATCGGCTCCGATGGCAAGAGGAAAAACCTCACGCATTGATTCAACAGTGTCGGTGGTGATGAACGCGTCGGATGAGGCAACTTGGCCAACTAATACGCGCCTGCCATCATCGCCAGTGTTTTCAAGCGTCATCGCCAAGTCCGACAGCGTCCGGTCCGCTCGGTGGGCGGCAGGTTCCCCGGGGATCTGGCCGGGAGCGTAGCCGAACGCAGTGGCATCTGCGCGGGAGTAGACAAACTCCGTACCGATGATGATATCGCGTACGCGAGTATGGGACGCCAGGCCGCCGCAGGTTCCTGCGCAGATGTAAGCCCGTATACGAGAGTCTAAGATCAGATGCGCGCGCGCTACCGCGGCTGCGGCATTGGTAAGTCCTATGCCAGTCACGAGGACACAGACCGGGGTACCTCCCACGGTTCCAAGCGTCCACCGATTCGGGCCCACCGACACCGTCGTCGGATCGGTGAGACGAGTCGTGAAAGGTTCAGCCTCAAGTTCCATCGCGCACGCAATGATCGTGACTTCGTCGTCTAAGAAACGGTGGTTGACCTCAGATATTGCGCACTCAAGTGGATTGTGCGAATGGTTAGGCGTGGTCTGCGCCGTCCTGGTAGTGTCCATAGCAACCTTGTGCAGTAGAGTTCATACCGGCCACATCATGGGCCGTGAGTTTAACCGTAGCAGGTGAGAATACGGAGAGGTTTATGGACGCATCTGGACCGGTCCCCCCAACCGTTACCCGTGCAACTGGCCCCAGCCCCGCCGGACTAGTCTCCGGGCACGTGAAGGCTGAAGAAACCGCTCGTCCACTGTCGGTATTCGACATGTTTCGGGTCGGAATTGGCCCGTCGTCCTCTCACACGGTCGGCCCCATGAAAGCGGCGTTAGCCTTCGTCTCAGGCCTGGACGAAGCAGGTGAGCGGCCGCAGCATCTTCGAATTGAATTCTTCGGTTCCCTCGGCGCAACCGGCCGCGGCCACTCAAGTGACCGCGCTGTCCTGCTCGGCCTCGCTGGTTACGAACCAGATACTGTCCCCGCGGACGTTGTTAGGTCAATCGTTGAGGACGTTGAACGGACCGGCTTTCTGACTCTGCGAAGCGGCACTACTGTTGCCTTCACAATGAGTGACATTGTGTTCAATCCAAGCGTTGTCTTGCCCTACCACGTCAATGCAATGACGATCACTGCACACATGTCGAGCAGATCCTACGCTCGAACGTACTACTCCGTTGGTGGTGGGTTCGTCATGGAAGATCGTTCCGCTGATCCCAACGAGCCCGACGTCATCGCTCTTGCCACTGCCGACGCTGTCGAAACCCACGCGACTGCTGCGCCGTATCCGTTTTCCACCGCGACTGGCCTCCTCGCCTTATGTGAGGACCACAATCTCTCGATCGCGCAACTCGTTCGAGCCAACGAAGAAGCCGCTCATGATCGCGATACCGTCAATAACTATCTCGACCTCATCCGCACGACAATGGCTGAGTGCATCGAAGCGGGGTGTTCAACAGAAGGAGTGTTACCCGGTGGCCTCAACGTCTCTCGACGGGCAGCCACACTGTATAGGAGGCTCGGAGGGCGGGCGAGTTCAGTCGCGGAAGGAGACGCGTGGGCTGGAACCAGCGATGACCCTTTGCGTGCAATGGATTGGGTCAATTTGTTTGCGCTCGCGGTTAATGAGGAAAATGCGGCGGGCCATCGAGTAGTCACTGCTCCAACTAATGGAGCTGCGGGCGTGATCCCGGCGGTGCTCGGCTACCTCCATAAGTTCTGCCCGGAGGGGCGCAATGACCCGATTGGGGTGAGCCGCGACTTCCTTCTCGCGGCGACGGCCATCGGTGCGATCATTAAAACTAATGCGTCAATCGCAGGCGCGGAGGTCGGATGCCAAGGTGAGGTCGGATCGGCCTCCGCGATGGCCGCGGCGGGACTGGCTCAGGCATTCGGCGGGACAGCGCGCCAGGTGGAGAACGCGGCGGAAATCGCCATGGAACACTCACTCGGCTTGACCTGCGATCCGATCGGTGGTCTCGTACAGATTCCTTGCATTGAACGCAACGCTATTGCTGCAGTCAAAGCAATTAATGCAGCGCGCATGGCGATGTGGGGCGACGGTAGGCACACGGTTCCACTCGATGCTGCTATCGAGACAATGTGGCAAACCGGTAAGGACATGCTGTCAAAATATAAGGAAACGTCAGCGGGCGGTTTAGCCGTCAACGTTGTTGAATGTTGATCGCCTTGTGTGGCTGACAGATCGACACGCCGTGGCGCAATGAATTTTTGAGACAATCCTCCCAGACTTCTCCACATATCCACAGCTTGTGTATAACTGGGATCCACACGAGCACAGTGTCCGTCTGAGTACTGTTTATCAGTTACTGTCGATGCGGTGAGGATGGCTTGCGTTGATTGATTTCCGCGCCACGACACTGGATACGCGCAACGCAAATGTCACCGGTGTGATTCACAATAGATTTAACGCGGTGAACAATCGCGCGCCGTGTCCACGACACTTTCCACCGTATTGCGTGACCTATCCACAGGGTAAGGAGAATTTCAGGCGAAACACGCCATGTTGTGGTGGTTTCCATTTGCGACCACTAGGTGTAGTGTTTGTGAACAGGTGCCTTTTTGCGACCTCGACAAATAACAATCGTGTAATTACACACCTGAGACTTACAAGGAGACGGTTCGATGACTATCACCGTTTACAGCAAGCCGATGTGCGTGCAGTGCGACGCGACGAAGCGCGCGCTCGACAAGCAGGGTCTGAGCTACGAGATTATTGACATGAGTGTTGATGCCGAGGCCCTCGATTACGTGAAATCTCTCGGGTACGTTCAGGCACCTGTTGTCATGGTCGGTGACCAGCACTGGTCGGGATACCGACCCGATCTCATTAAGAAGGTCGCGAAAGAGGCCGCCCTGGTCGTTAACGGCTAACTTCCTACTTTCCCGGTTGTCTTTTGAAGATGGCCGGGAAACCTATGTGTAAACCCCGGCATTGAAGAGAAAGTGAGTATTTCACATGGTTTACCTCGTGTACTTCTCATCCGCGACGGGGAATACAAAACGTTTCGTTGAAAAGCTCGGATTTGTGAATAGTCGAATTCCGCTCCTGCCACGCGACGAGTTCCTTCACGTAAATCAACCGTACGTGCTCGTAACTCCCACCTACGGTGGTGGAAACATTAAGGGAGCAGTGCCTAAGCAGGTCATTAAGTTTCTCAACGATGAAACCAATCGAGGACACTGTGTGGGTGTCATCTCGGCGGGCAACACCAACTTTGGTGAAGCCTACTGCCTTGCGGGGGACATTATTTCCGCGAAGCTGAAAGTACCGCACATGTATAAGTTCGAACTCCTGGGCACGTCCGAGGACGTGACGAAAGTGCACGAAGGATTGAAGGAATTTTGGCAGAGAATCTAACTGATACTGGCCCGGAAGAGGCATTGACCCCGGATCTGGATTACCACGCACTCAACGCGCAACTGAATCTGTATGACAAAGATGGCAAGATTCAGTTTGACGCTGACAAGAAGGCCGCTCGGCAGTATTTCCTCCAGCACGTCAATCAGAACACGGTGTTCTTCCATAACTTGCAAGAAAAACTCGACTACCTTGTTGAAAATGGGTACTACGAGCAGGAAGTTCTCGACCAGTATGATTTCCCGTTCATCAAATCTCTCTATCAGCGGGCATATGCGAAGAAGTTCCGGTTCCCGACCTTCCTCGGCGCTTACAAGTACTACACGTCGTACACGTTGAAGACATTTGACGGTAAGCGCTACCTCGAACGGTTCGAAGATCGCGTCACCATGGTGTCCCTCTATTTGGCGCGCGGAGATAAGACGCTTGCCGAACGCATGGTTGATGAGATCATGGACGGTCGTTTCCAGCCGGCAACCCCCACCTTCCTCAATGCGGGGAAGAAAGCCCGTGGTGAACTGGTATCCTGCTTCCTGCTACGCGTTGAAGACAATATGGAATCGATTGCGCGCGGCATTAACTCTGCCCTCCAACTGTCGAAGCGCGGCGGCGGCGTAGCACTATCGCTAACCAACTTGCGGGAGGCAGGCGCGCCGATCAAGAAGATTGAGAATCAGTCGTCCGGAGTTATTCCCGTCATGAAGCTACTGGAGGACTCGTTCTCGTATGCGAATCAGCTGGGAGCGCGTCAGGGAGCGGGTGCGGTTTATCTTCATGCCCATCACCCCGACATTATGAAATTCCTCGATACCAAGCGGGAGAATGCGGACGAGAAGATTCGTATCAAGTCGCTGTCACTCGGTGTCGTCATTCCCGACATTACGTTTGAGTTGGCGAAGAAGAACGAGGACATGTACCTGTTCTCGCCCTACGACATCGAGCGGGTGTACGGGGTTCCATTCTCGGAGATTTCCGTGACGGAGAAATACCGTGAAATGGTTGAGGACGGCCGGATTCGCAAGAAGAAGATTAACGCGCGGCGTTTCTTCCAAACGGTAGCTGAAATCCAGTTCGAATCCGGGTACCCCTACATTGTGTTTGAAGATACGGTGAACCGGGAGAATCCGATCAAGGGCCGTATCACCATGTCGAACCTATGCTCAGAGATCCTTCAGGTATCTGAAGCCTCCGAGTACAACGAAGACCTGACCTTCAAGCACGTTGGTAAAGATATCTCCTGCAATCTCGGCTCCCTCAATATCGCGAAGGCAATGGATTCCCCGGACTTTGCACAGACGGTTGAGACCGCTATTCGCGGCCTCACCGCCGTGTCAGATCTGTCGAACATTGCGGCTGCTCCGTCGATTGAGCGCGGTAACCGCATGTCACACGCTATTGGTCTCGGACAGATGAACCTGCACGGCTACCTTGCGCGGGAAGAAGTTTTCTATGGGTCTGAGGAGTCGCTCGACTTCACCAATATGTACTTCTACGCCATCACCTATCAGGCGATTCGCGCATCAAATAAGATTGCCCGCGAACGGGGAGAATCCTTCCAGGGATTTGAGGATTCGAAGTACTACAGCGGCGAATACTTCACCAAGTACATCGAGGGCGAATGGGTGCCGACAACCGAGCGGGTGAAGGAACTACTCGCGAAGTCGACCATCTACATTCCCACGCAGGATGATTGGCGTCAGCTGGCTCAAGACGTGCGTGAGCACGGCATGTACCACCAGAACTTACAGGCGGTTCCACCCACCGGTTCGATCAGTTACATCAATCACTCGACCTCTTCGATTCATCCGATCGTCTCCAAGATCGAGATCCGCAAGGAAGGCAAGATCGGGCGGGTGTACTACCCGGCGCCCTACATGACAAACGACAACTTGGAGTATTACCAGGACGCCTACGAGATCGGCCCGCAAAAGATTATCGACGTCTACGCGGTGGCAACCCAGCACGTTGACCAGGGTCTATCGTTGACACTGTTCTACCCCGACACGGTATCGACACGTGATCTGAACAAGTCGTACATTTACGCGTGGCGTAAGGGAATCAAGACCATGTACTACATGCGGATTCGTCAGATGGCCCTCCAGGGCACTCAGGTGGACGACTGCGTGTCGTGCATGTTGTAAGTCAAACAGATAGAAAAAGGGGGCGGCCCACGTGGGCCGCCCCCTTTGCTCACTGTTTATTTCAGTACGGACTTGGGAAGTCGATGAACGGTGACGGCACCGATGGCGCTGAAGGGGTGGAGAGGATCGGGATCCTCGCTTCCGGTGGGGCCACCGAGTTCGGAGTGGGCGAGGGCGCTCATAACAACGTAGGCATCTTCTTTCGAAAAGCCGTGATCGCCGGTGAGGAAATCGAACATATCCTCATAACCGTTTTGAATCGACTGCTGTACCGGATTGTCGATGCCGATGAAGCACCATTCGGTGGGAGTTTCGATGCGTGGTGCCCGCAATTTCATTCCTTTAACGACATCGACGGAGACGATAGCTGTACCCTCTGCCTCAATGGCTACGAATGAGGATTCTCCGCGCGCCATAACCGCGTGAATATCTCCGATTGATAGCAGTGCGCCGGGAACTTCAACCGGGAGATATACGACCGATTCGGGGCAGGCATCGGTTAAGTCCATATTCCCGCCGCTGGGGAAACTTGGCATAATCGTCGAACCGGTTCCGTCAGCCGGTGCGGTGCCGATACATCCGATCATGGGACGTTTGCTGGTGGAGATCGTGTCGGTGAGGCGAACCTCGTCGCCCTCGATGGGAATCTGACGAGAGAACGACTCGTCTCCCATGCGCTCGGCGAGTGCCCCGGCTCCTGGGAGAGAAACCGACCAGCCGTAGTCCTTCAGTACGATGTCGTGAATGGTGACGGCCAGAGCATCGCCAGGTTCAGCGCCTTCAACATAGACAGGGCCGGTCACCGGGTTAATCGTTGCGGTGACTTTGTCGAGAGATCCGCGTTCATGAAGCTGCGCATACACTGCGTCGTCGGTTTCAAAACCGATTGTTTCGCCGGTACCGGCCTTGATCCTGAGGACGGGTTCAATCGATGCGTCGTATCCGGATTGGCCGTGGGACTTGCTTAAAAAATGATCCACATTAACCACAGTTACTCCTTCAGTTGGTCTGTAGTAGGCGCAAGAGCGCCTCTGCCCATGCTATCTAAAGGTGCACGTAACCGAGCAGTGAGTTCTACAGCCGGCAGAAGTAGGTGAGCGATTACAAGCGGATTGTTTCTCGCAGACAAGGCTATGAATCGAGCCACGCTCTCACGACGTCGCATACCCCGAGGGTCTTCTCCTCATTTTGTAGGGTCGGAAGATTGACCGCAGACGCAATCAAACGTTTGGTCTGAGGAAGATCCTTCAACCCGGGATCGAAGTGATAGACGGAAGCGTTTTTAACTCCGGGGAAGAGGGCGGGGCGGTACCAGCGGCCGGGATAGAAACCAGCGACAGTCAGAGCATCAAATAGGTCTTCAGGATCTCTCCCCAAGGCCAACTGATCCTGGGTCAAATAGATCGGAAACCGGACGAGTGCAGACTGCTTAGTGATGCGCGCAGGAATATCGATCAAACCCTCTAACTCGCGTGCATAGATCGCACCGGCCTCACGTCGAGTCTGCTCGATTTCCGATAGGTGTTGGAGTCCGCTGAGCATCTGTTCGAGAGTCCACTGTGATGGTTTGAGTGGAGATCGATCCATCTGACCGACCAGTTCTCGTTGGGCAATAGGGGGAAGGAATACCCCGGCTCTTTCAGCGATTGTCTTCAGCGGGCCGGCAATCCGACCGGGCAGACGGTTGAATACCCGAATCTCATTGAGATACGCCGGAGCTGCCATTTTCACCAGCATATTCGGGGGCGTCAGATTGCGTAACCGCTCGGCAATTGCCTGGCGCACTCGCTTATCCTCCATGTCAGGATTAAGCCAAATCGCTCCTCCGAACTTGGTGCGAAGCATCTTTTCAACCCCGAAGGAGTGGACCGAAACATCGGCCAGCGGCTCGCCCGTCACTCGATGCTTCGCCATGCGGGCCACGCAGTGGGCGCTATCTTCAACCAGAATGGCGCCCGCGTCATGGGCAATGCGTGAAAGCGCGGCGGTGGCTTCCTCATCAATAATCCCGAAAGTATGTTGCGCGACGAGGGCGCGCAGATCGCTCGGCACCTCCACCAGTTCGGGGTCAATCGCGATCGAAGTGGGGCTAATATCCGCATACCGGGGGATAAGACCGGCCGAAATAATCGGATTGACCGCCGTGGCGCAGGTATAAGCCTGCGTTACCACCTGGCCGGACCCACGAACGTCGCGAAGAGCACCAAAGACGATTTCCATGCCCGCTCGCGCACGAAAAACCAGGAACCAGTCTTCGGGTGACGTGCCGGTAATAGCACCGAGGGTTTTCTTTACGTCCGCGCTGGACTGGTAATACTTATTCACAAGACTCTCCTGCCGGACGATTACTCTGTTTGGCTAGCGGATGCGGCACACCACTGGATCGCGATGAATTCAGTTCCATTCCATAGTAGTAGGCCGCATCGGGAAATAGAGTGCGACAATACTTCGAAGCGTAAACACGTGTGGTAGCGTCGAAGAAAACTGCTAGATAGTGCGAGAAAACCGTCATGCCGATCTTAGATACAACCGACTCTTCCCTCGTTCAACGCTACAGCGAATTCGTTGAAAGCAGCCCCTGGGGGACTTTCCTCCAAGCGATAGCGTGGTCAGAGGTCAAAGACAATTGGGATAGCGACTACATCTACCTAGAAGACGATGAATCGGGACAAATCCGCGGCGCCCTATCCATATTGTCAATCTCTAACGACGGTGAGCACGCCTTTCTCTACGCTCCGCGCGGCCCGGTGTGCGACCCGGCAGATATTGACACCGTGCGGGAGCTCATCGAAGAGGCCGAAGCCGTCGCTCACGCACGCAATGCTTTCCTACTACGCATGGACCCAGCGGTTGAATACAGTGACGACCTCGCGGAGCTCTACAGCAACCAGGACGGGATCGCTCTGCGTTCACGTACCGTCGCTACCAACGAAGGGGAGAAAGTCTTTTCTAACCCTCGCCGCAATATGATTCTCTCCATCGAGGGGCGAAGCCTGGAGGACATTATCGCGTCGTATCCGCGCAAATTCCGCTACCAGATTCGCCGCACCTACAAGGACGGATTGGCCACTCGTCGCATCCAGTTCCACGACGAGGAGTTTGAGCGCGCCCTCGACACCTTCTACGACCTCACCGTGCAGATGACCGAACGCAAGGGCATTACCCACCGGCCAAAAGACTATTTCCGCCGACTGATGAACGCATTCGCTGACAGTGCAACCATGCTCGAAACCTATGATGAAACCGGAGAAGTCCTCTCCTCCTGCATCGTCATCACCTACAACGACACGGCCTCCTACCTCTATGCTGCCAGTTCAGACAATAAGCGCCACCTGCAGCCGAGTGTGCAGATGACTACCGAAGCGATCGGTCTGACCATCGAAAAAGGTTTAGACCACTTCGATTTTGGAGGCGTGTATGGTTTCGACGCTTCGGACGGACTGTACCTGTATAAGTCGAAATATACCGGCGCTGAAGGGTTGCACGAATATCTCGGTGAGATAGACGTGGTGTACAACGCGGCTATCTACCGCGATTTTATCTAGCGTCCCCGCCGCACTACCGGCAAGGACTTCAAGGGGGCTGATAAACTTCAGTTACCACCTTGATACAAGCTCCCGGAGGTCGTCATTACTACCCCAAACGTACCGTTTCAACCGGTCATCGTCGGAACTGATCTGGGAGCGTATGCGTTAGCTCGCTCATTTAATGACATGTGGGGGGTGTGCCCCACGATGGTGACTACCCTCGTTCTTGGTCCCATTCAAAACTCTCGCATCCTCGAGATTCGCCACGTCGAAGGAGATGTCGCGCGGGAAACAGAAGGCCACCCTCCCCTTATTGCCGGTCTGTTGGAACTGGGACCCACCCTACAGGCGGACTATCCGGGTAAGACGCTCCTTTTGCTGGCCAACATTGACTCCAATGTCTGGGACATTCAGCGGTACGAAGCTGAACTCAGGGAATACTACACGTTCGCTTTCCCCTCACTCGACACTATTCGTACCACTAACTCGAAGACGGAATTCCCTCGGTTGGCTGAGAAATTCAATATGAGCGTTCCCACCACCGTGTCGTTTGATCTCAACGACGGGGCTGAGGCCGTTATTAGCCAACTGATGAACAGCGAAGCAGACTTCCCGTGGGTGGTTAAACCCGTCTACGGATACGGGTACGAGCGACTCTCGTGGCCGGGTAAAGCGAAAGTCTATACCGTTCACACGGTTGATGAACTCGGCGAGCTCATCAACATGCTGATTGAGGCGACTCGCGATCATCCGCGTGCTCGTCAGTTCGTTGCGCAACCGCGCGTAGAAGGCAACGACTCGTACAACTTATCTATTACCGCTTACGTCGATAGCGCCGGCAAGGTCACTATGTTGGGATCCGCGCAGGTGCTACTCGAAGACCACACGCCCTCCGCACTCGGCAACCCCGCCGCGATGATTACCGAGCGATACCCGGCGCTCTACGAACAGGTCACGAGATTCCTCGAAGGTGTCGACTGGCACGGGTTTGCGAACTTCGATGTCAAAGTTGATTCGCGCACCGGACAGGCGTATTTCTTCGAAGTGAATCCGCGCATCGGCCGCAATCTGTACTACAACACTGCCGCCGGCTTAAATCCGATGACGTTCTTAGTTGACGACGTGATCTATGGTCGATCAGTTGAGCTTGAACAAATTCCTGAACGAATCTACTACTCATACTTGCCAAAGCACCTCGTCCTCCACTATGTCGATTCGGAGATGGCGAAGAAGATCGAGTATCTGCATCGCGCGAATCGAGTTGTTCATCCGCTGCTCAACCCCGCTGAGCGTGACCTGTCCATTCGGGCGGCCAAACGGGAAGCGTATATTCGCCTATCGACGCAAAAGCACTGGCTCAAATTCCGTCGAAACTTCCCCGTCGAGGACTATCGAAAACTCGGGGACACGTCATTTGATAGTGGGCCGTTGCGTCGATAGGCAAAGCCAAATCAGTGATTATGCGGCTGCGAGACGCTTGCGGTAGAGCCGGTAGGCCAGGAGTGTAGCCGGAAGCATGATGGCGATCTGGATAATCATTCCGTTAAGCGGAATGTCTGCTGGAGTTGCTGCGCTTGTCGTTGGGGCGATGAACACGTCGGTGATGCCGCCGAAGAAGTTGAAGATGGCGTGCAAAACGATGGCGACGAGTAAATCTTTCGTCAGGTAGTAGATAACCCCGATGAGAGTAGCTAGGCAGAAAGTGTAGACAACCTGCGTGAGAGTACCGAGCACGAAATACGGTTTATCAATGAGGTTGGCAAAATGGATCAGAGCGAAAATCCCCGACGATAGCACGATCGCTTTCCACACCCCGGCCGGCGAGGTTCCGTAGCGGTCGACGAGGAGGTTCTGGATCGTTCCGCGGCAGAGAATTTCCTCAAATAGGGCTGTCGTACAAGTGACTGCCAAGTAAATACCAATCGTACCCAGGGCTGGCGTAACGACTTGATCTTTAGGGATTGAAACGTAGAAAAGGCCGGCTAAAGTGAGGGCGGCTACGATCAGGTACCAGCCGAGCGTGACAACTGCCGGTAGTTTCGATCCGAAATGGTCGAAAGCCTTTTTCTGTCCGAGCAGCACCAGCATAACGACGGCGGTCACTAGTGGAATGACGTAATAGAGAAGAGTTTTAGCCGCAGTGGTGGAGGGAGGGCCGAAAATCTGTCCGGATATCCACAAGCTGCCAACGCCGATTACGGCGACCAGAATGCCCAGAGGGAAAGCAAACCGCATAGGTGAGGACTGGTTTTGATACACGAAGATGTCACCTTCAGTAATTGAAAGAAGATTGATTATTGCGCATCTAAAATAGCGCGATCCTTCAGACGATAGCTACATTGTTGAACAGAATTACACTGCAGTCTACCGCCGCCAACCGAGCTCGCTAGGGGGCGAAAATTGGTACAGTGCTAATACATCAAGACAGTGAGGTCTCCATGTACCGTAAAGCGAAGTTGATAGCACTCTCGACGGGAGTATTTATCTCGGCCTTTTTGTGCACCCTAGTGCTGACTGTGCACGGGACATTACCGGGTACCTCTTCGTCAGATACGGCTAGTTCTTTTGATGTCGACCGTGCCCACAGAGCCAGCATGATTGGCCAATACGGGGGCTGGATAGCACTCGTGGTCGGTCTGTTTTGTCTGTGGCGTCTCATGCTCAAACGGGTGAAATATTCGCTGGCTATGACACGGGGAACACTCTTGGCCTGCGTTCTTATAGCACTTCCCCTATCTGTTCTGTTGGGGCTCGTCGTCTACCCGAAAGCGGAATTCCTCTGGCAGCCATTCGTTGGCGGTACGCTGATACTCGCTTTGTCCCTCGGAGTCGTTTACCTATTTGCAGCGGAAGAAATCCAAGGAACGGACGTCGTCGCAGCATCAAGCTAGTTGACCACAGAGCAAACCACAATTGGTCAAGATCGTAAAGCCGACTTCATCAGTCGTTACCATGAACCCATGAGCATTATCGTTACGAATGAAATTACTGTTCCTGCCGAACGTGGAGAAGCTGTCGCCGCGAAGTTCAAAGAGAATTCGCAGGGCCTCGACGGTCGCGATGGCTTCGAAGGTTTCGAACTGTGCCGCCCGACCTCACCGGATGACGATCGGTGGCTAGTCATCACTCGCTGGCGGGACGAGGCAGCCTATGAAGCGTGGCGCGAGAGCCGCCACTACGGGCACTCACACCCCAAGACCGGACCGCACGGAGAAAAACCCAAAACGGTGAAAGGTGTCGACGCGAACTCGGTAGTCCGCCACTACGACATCGCCCTCACAGTTGACGGAGCGAACTGAGGTTATCTTGGCTACCTGGGATGAGCGATACCGGCAGGCTTCCAAGGACGGGAGCACGCTGTTTAGTACAGAGCCTTCTCAGGCGGTCAAGCGGGCGCTATCCCACGTTAAGATCCTCACTCGACATCGCCCCCATGCCATTGATGTTGGAGCTGGCGAAGGTCGTCATAGTGCCTACCTCGCCGAGCTCGGATACCTTGTCACCGCACTTGAACCCAGTGGGGAGGGTATCCGTACGGGACAAATGATCCATTCGACACCGGCGATTGAATGGGTGCACGCCGATACTCGGGGTTGGACACCGGATGAACTCGTTGATCTTGTTCTCATCGCCTACCTCCACCCGATCGGACTATCGATTGAGGAGGTCCTTCGCGACGTGCACGGGTGGATCAAACCAGGTGGATGGTTGGCACTGGCAGGACATTCGCGCGCTCAGTTCGGGTTACCCGTTCCTGGCCCCAAGGACGCTGACCGCCTGTGGGAACTTGAGTCCGTCAAATCGGACCTCGTAGCTTCGGGATACGAACTCGTCTACGCGGACGATATTCCTCGCCGCGACAAGGAACACTGTGCCGAAACCGTTGATTCCAATTCGCCTTTACCGATCGACACGATCATCACTGCGAATAAGATCGAGCCATAGTTCGCTTTTCGCCTTACAGTAGGGCGAGGAGGAACGCATGTCTCAAACGCCTGATAAGCCGGTTTTGTGGACGCCGAGTTTTATCCTGCTCACCATCTCCAATTTCGGTCTCGCCATGGCGTTCTTCGCGCTCATGGCGACGATGGCCGCCTATGCAGTGACGGAGTTTGCTGCCTCAAATACCGAATCTGGATTCGTCAATTCAGTCTTTATCCTCGGCGCAATGGCCGCTCGTATCGGAGCGGGGCGTGCGATTGAACTCAAAGGCTATAAGCCGGTCATGGTCATCGCTCTCATCGTTCATCTCATCGCTATCGCCAGCTACATCATTGCTCCGAACCTGCTCGTCACCCTCATTGTTCGCTCCCTCCACGGCCTTGGATTTGGCTTTTCTCAAACCGCCGTCGGTGGGACTGTGATGGCCCATGTTCCTCCTGAACGTCGGGGAGAAGGATCCGGGTGGTACACGACGGGGATGAGTATCGGCAGTGGGCTCGCACCTTTCCTCAGCCTGGCACTCTACAACTCGCACTGGGGGCAAGACGGTGTATTCATACTGACTACTGCCGTCGCCGTCATGTCGTTGATCACCGCATTGGGTGCCGTGCGCTTTGTTGATGACAATGCCGGCATTGTTTCACGTGAAACATCTCTTCCATCGATTCACCCAACACCGGGGCGGCGCATCCGACCTCGTCCCGTATCGCTCGAAGGTTTCTTCGATCAGCGGGCATTCCCGATTGGAGCAGTTGTCGCACTGTCAGCTTTTACATTTGCGGCAACGATTACATTCCTCGATGGTTACGCTAAATCAGTTGGATTAGAGCGCGCCGCCGCCTGGTATTTCGTCGTCTACGCTGGGGTTATTCTCGTGTCACGTCCGGTCGCGGGGATGATCCAGGATCGATTCGGCGACGACATCATTATGATTCCGCTGACTCTGTCAGTTATAGGTGGCATGGTAATTACCGCGTATGCATCCAGTGGGTGGGTGTTACTCGTCGGAGCGGCAGTTCTCGGACTGGGGTACGGGACAATTGTGTCCGCAGGACAGGCGATGGCGGTACACGCCGTCGGTGCGACTCGGGCAGGACTCGCGGTCTCGTCCTACTTCCTGCTCGTCGACTTTGGCACCGGTATCGCACCAGTTATCCTCGGTAGTTTGCTTGATCCGCTTGGATACCGGTCGATGTTTCTCGTTGCGGCAGCAATGGCCGTGCTCGCCCTCGTCTTTTATCTCACGGTTGCCCGGCACCGAAACCATGAAAGCGGAGACTAGGATTCCGCTGAGGAATCCTCCTCGCGTCCCTCACCGGTAGCCACTCGAAGGGATCGATAACGATTGAGGGCAGCAGCAATATCGACCCGGCGTGGACGGACAAGAAAAGCTGGTTTATTCGGTCCGCCCAGACCGTCGAGGCCGTGATCATTGAGAATTCTCTCGAGTGCATCAAGCGCATCAGATAGCGTTGTGCGAGCATCGAAAGCGGTTGACCGCTCAGGGTCAGTGAGAGCTCGAATCGCCCACGCAATAGCTTCGGTCTGCCCCGCATCGACAATCTGCTCCACATCGGCAACGTCAATATCCTGGCGATCGAGGGAGATTTGGTCGAGTCCGCGAGATTTCGTCTTTGCCTTACCACCGCGGGGTTTACCCGGTAGCGGATAACGGGACGCAACAGTGGGGAACTGAGGATAATCCGAGCGCTTCCGCGGCTGAGCATGCGCAATGTCGCGCGCCCGATCAGTAACATCGCGACACGTGTAGTTATCCATCATGAGGACGAGATCAGCGGCATCGAGATAATCACCTGAGCCACCCATGACGAGAATCGTCGACACTCCCGATCGAGAAAGACCGACTATGCGGTCGATAAAAGGCGTAATCGGCTCCTTGTCGTCCACGACGAGTGCGCGCATCCGCTCATCACGGATCATGAGGTTTGTTGCCGAGGTATCTTCGTCAACGAGGAGGGCAGGACAACCGACCTCAATCGCTTCGACAATCGAGGCCGCCTGGGACGTGGAACCCGAGGCATTCTCAGTCGAGAAACTGGCCGTCGAAGCACCGCCGGGCAAACCGTTGATGAATGCTGAGACATCAACACTTGTCACTGCGCGTCCATCGGCTGCGCGAACCTTCATGGCCGAGGGGGTGAGAGCAACTCGCTCGCGGCCATCATCGGGAATGTGCGCGTAGACACCTCGTTGCAAAGCGTTGAGAAGGGTTGATTTACCGTGGTAACCGCCGCCAACAATGAGCGTGATACCCGGTTTAATTGCCATACCAGAAACCGTCCCCGCATAGGGTAGGTCAACGGAAACCCGTACGGAATCCGGCGAGAGGAAGGGGACGGCCTCATCCATCGGGAAATCAGAGATACCTGACCGTCGCGCGAGAACGGAATTATCGGCGACGAATGCCAACCACTCATTGTCTGTTAGCGCCTTTTGGAGCGCACAGTAGTCGAGATAGGTTTCGACGTGCCTACGCAACTGCGCGAGATAATCCGCCGCTTCATCGGAGACGAAATTAAGCGTATCCATCACGGCATAGGGAATATCGACATCTGCGAGGCGAGCCATTGACCGCCCGAGGATCGTTCGTCCGCGAGCGGGGAACTGGCACTGGAACCGGATTTCGACGAGCTTTTCCGAAATTGAGGCGTAGGAACGCTCGAGGATTTCCTGACCGCACTTAGCAATCCGAATCTCCTGCGTATCACGCGAGTTCTTCGCGAAGTTTCGGGCGAGAAAATCAGCCACCGCGAGCCGGTGATCGGGAGTTTCTAAAAGGTCGGCCGGGATCCCCATCGTCTTCGGTGACGCAGTTACCCTCAACGCCGACGGAGGTGCGTACGGGTCAGACTGCACCCGATCGATATGGAGGTTGAAATCACCGTAGTCGTAGTCGCCAATAACCGACTTGTACGAACCGTAATTGCGGCCGTCAAGTTCATGAAAACGGCGGATCAAATCCTGATCAGACCCTTGGCGGCGTTCAAACTCGCGCTTTTCAAAACGCTTGCCCCCGAAGTTGCGACCGCCCCGGCCGCGCTGAAAATCATTCATGTACCTATCCCTTCACTGCTCTTAGTCTAGGGACTCAGTGACTATCCAGTTGCATCGAGGCTCGGAATTACGCGAGGGTCACAATCGGCTACAGTATTCCCTATGCCACAGGACTCTCCAGATTTCGATATGTCGATCGCTCAGACTTCACGCGGCCCGGTCGCACCGAAACAGCCATTCAAACGCACATTCCACGGGCACACCGTCATTGACCCGTGGAAATGGCTCGATGATCCAAAAAGCGAGGACGTCCTCGCCCTGGTCACTGCCGAGAACGAATGGGCTGAACACACTCTCGCACCAACCCGCGAGTTGAGGGCGACAATCCGACAAGAAATCCAGTCGTACACCCAAGAAACAGATGTCAGTGCGCCCATCCAAGATGGTGACTATTGGTACTTCACTCGAACGCGCGAAGGAATCGACTATCCCGCGCACTACCGAGTCAAGGGAGAGCGACCGGACCTCGACCGTGAAACTATCGGTGAAGGCGAGCAGCTCATTCTCGACGAAGCTGAACGCGCGCAAGGACACGAGTTTTACGCGTCAGTGAACCATGTCGTTGCCCACGATGGTGAGTTGTATCTGTGGGCCGAAGACACCTCGGGCGGCGAACTGTTCGACTTAAAAATCAAGGACTTAACCACCGGTCAAATCGTCGACGATGCCGTCACCGGAATCGGGTACGGATTAGCTGTCACCGGCGCGTGGGTGTACTACGTGCGAATGAATCAGGCGTGGAGGCCTCACCAAATCTGGGTTCACCGTATCGGTACCCCGCAATCAGACGACAAACTCGTTCTCGAAGAAGCCGATGAAAAGTTCGGCCTCTGGGTGCGTCGCTCCCGCGATGGGCAGTGGATTGTCATTGAAGCCGAGGCGGCACTGACGACCAAAGTGTGGCTTATCCCCACCGGTGACCCGTCTGCACCGCGTCCCTTTGCCGCACCCCACGAAGGCATGCGCTACCGCGTAGAACCGGCAGGAAATCACTTTGCCATCACCCACAACCGGTATCGTGAAGACGAATCCTTGGCTCTTGCCCCGATGGTTGATACTGCACAGTTCAATCCACTGGGGCCGGGCGCCGATGCGAGAGAGCTGTGTCCAGTCGATCAGTGGCAGGAAGTGTGGACGCCAGACGCGGGAGAACGTCTCCTCGAGGTCACCGCATTTGCCGACTTCACGGCCGCAATCATGCGTAGTAATGGGCAAACCGCGATCCGAATTCTGCATCGCGGCACCACTCCTGTGCAGCTTACAGACACGTATTCACGGATGAGTTGGGTGGAGTGGGACGAGCCCGCGCGCGTGCTAGAAATTGGTAGCAACCGACAGTGGAACACCGATCGGATCCGGTTCAGCGTTGAATCATTTGCGCTTCCCACTATTGATGCTGATTGGATCGTCGAAACAGGAGAAGCCGACCTCATTAAGCACAAGGAGGTCCCCGGCTTCGATCCGAGCCAGTATGAAACCACCCGCGAATGGGTGACTGCGCGCGACGGCACCCGAATCCCGGTTTCCATGGTTTACCGCGTGGGAACTCAACCCGACGGGACAAACCCCGCACTTGAATGGGGGTATGGCTCCTACGAAGTAGCGATGGAACCGTGGTTCACCACCAACTTTATTCCCCTGCTTGACCGAGGAGTCGTCCTCGCTCTCGCTCATATCCGCGGCGGAGGAGAACTCGGACGCGGCTGGTACGAGCAGGGAAAGTTCGAAAAGAAGCCTAATACTTTTACCGACTTCGTTGACGTGGGTCGGTGGCTAATCGAGGCGGGCTGGGCCGCACGCGATCGTCTCGCTGCTCTTGGTGGATCGGCGGGAGGACTCCTTATGGGGGCGGCGGTCAATCTCGAGCCCAACCTTTACCGCTTCGTTTCGGCACAAGTACCGTTCGTCGATGCCCTCACTACCATCCTCGACCCGTCTAAGCCGCTCACGGTCGGCGAGTGGGATGAATGGGGAAACCCGCTTGAATCGGAAGAAATTTATCGGGTGATGGCGGCCTACTCCCCGTACGAAAACGTCCAATCGGTGCGGTATCCGACGATCTTTGCCGAAACGTCCCTCAACGACATCCGCGTCAGTTTCGTTGAACCGCTCAAGTGGATGCAACGCCTGCGCGAGGTCACAGAGGTCGGCTCCGACAATCCGGTCGTGCTGACCGTCGAGGAAGTGGCCGGTCACGGCGGAGGTTCAGGACGCTCAAAGAAATGGGATGAGGTCGCCCGTCGGTGGGCTTTTCTCCTATCCACCCTGGATGCGACGAGCCGACTCACGTAAACACCGGCACGCCCGGTCTCGCCCGAAGTTTCGCACTGAGGTTTGTGGCCAAGGAAGAATGGAACATGAATCGTGGTGCGCAGGTGTGGGACGATACGAACATGACAATTATTGCGGCGGCAGATGGATCATCGTTAGGGAACCCCGGGCCAACCGGGTGGGCGTGGTACATCGACGACGCCAATTGGCAGGCCGGCGGCGCGACGTCAGGGACGAACAACATCGGTGAGCTGACCGCAGTATTACGCCTATTGCAAGCAACCCGAGGAAGTGATGAGCCACTGCGAATCCTCTCGGACTCCCAGTACGTTATCAACGCGATGACGAAATGGATTCACGGGTGGAAACGCAAAAACTGGAAGAAAGCCGACGGCAAACCCGTCCTCAACGCCGACCTCATTCAACAGATTGACCGTGAAATGTCCGGTCGCACAGTCGAGTTCGAATGGGTCCGCGGGCACGCCGGCCACGACCTCAACGAAGCCGCCGATACGCGGGCGCGAGCGTGTGCCACTGCCTACCGGGACGGCACCGAACCCGACACCGGTCCAGGTCTCGCGGGTGCTGAGACCCCTTTAGGTGACGATGAACAGAACCGGAAGAATGACGTGAAACCCGACCCCATGCAGGCTCCGATGGACCTCTTTGCCGATATCGACGCGGATCAGCCAGCTTTGCCAGAACCAAATCCCCGGACCGACCACCCGTTTGCTGCTCCGAGCGTCGACGAAGTTGAACAGATGGACGCCGATCACCAGAAGCAAACAACCGAGCCGGTAAACGAACCACCGGTTGATGTGTCTGCCGTGAGGCGCACCCACACGACCTCCACCTATCGGCATCGAGGTGTGAACGTAACTGAACACCGCCTCGAAGTCCCCCTCGATTACGACAAACCTGACGGGCGAACCATCACCGTTTTCGCCCGTGAACTATCCACCGGCCCCACCGATCCATGCGATGAAAAACCCGCTCTCATCTTCATGCAGGGCGGTCCGGGCGGACGTGCTCCGCGACCGGGAAACTTCATGGACGGGTGGATCGGCCGCGCCCTCACAACGCATCGCGTCATCCTCATGGACGAACGGGGAACCGGACAGTCGACGCGTCTCGATGCACTGACACTGTCCGAGTTTGATACGACGCAAGACCAAGTCGACTACATCAAGAACTTCCGCGCAGACTCCATTGTTAAAGACGCGGAATCACTACGTGAACGAATTAACGACGGTAAGCCATGGGCGAGCCTTGGCCAGTCTTACGGCGGCTTCATCAATTTGACCTATATGAGCCACCACCCCGAGGGTTTGGCGCAGGTGTATTTCACCGGCGGCCTTCCTGGGCTCGTCAGCATTGACGATATTTATCGACGCACCTACGAAGCCACCGCCTTGCGGAACCAGGCGTACTTTGAGCGATTCCCAGACGACGAGAAAACCCTCCGCGCGATCATTAACCATCTCGATAATCACGAAGAGACACTTCCCACTGGAGAACGACTGACCTCGCGACGCTTCCGCATGATCGGACTCATGCTCGGAACCACCACCGGATTCGACCAGCTTCACTACTTCTTCGAGGGGCCTTTTACTCTCGTCCGCGGTGAAACTCGCCTTAACACCCAATTCCTCGACATGGTTCACCGACAGGTTTCGATGGGGGATTCACCCATGTATGCGCTCCTGCATGAAACCATTTACGCAGGAACCACGAATGCGCTCGCGGGCACCGCTACGAATTGGGCGGCCGCCCGTTTACTCGATGAAGTCGGACACGGGATCGATGAAGGATTTGCTCCGAATCCAGATCCAGACGATCGAGAGACACCGATCTATTTGACCGGTGAGCACATCTACCCGTGGTTATTTGATGAAGACCCAGCTCTCACCCCGCTCAAAGACGTAGCGCACGCCCTCGCTCAGGAAACGAACTGGCCGACGCTCTATGACGAGACCGCACTATCCGAGAATGAACTACCGGCTGCCGCAGCCGTCTATGCGGAGGACATGTTTGTACCGCTCGACCTCTCTCTCGTCACGGCACGTCTAGCCCATGTCGATCCGTGGATTACGAACGAGTATCAACACGATGGACTGCGTGTCGCCGGCGCCGATGTCCTATCGAAACTGATTGAACTTGCCACCCACTAGCGGACTTAATATTTCACTGATCCTTGGCGTGTCGAGTTGCTAATCGTCAAATCTCGTACTTTTTAGTTGTTTTCGATCGCCGATCACGGAATAATAACGGTAATGAGTAAATCCCCGCTGAGCCGCAGAGCGTTTCTCCGATCAATTGCCCTCGGAGCAGCTTTTGTTGTGCCAGCCACTCTTGTTGGGTCGGCGAGACTCACTGAGGTTGGCGCATCGGTCCAGGTGAATAAATACGGTGATATCAGTCTTGTCCGGTATGACGCCGAACCAGTTTCTGCCTCCATTAATGCGTCGTGGCGAACATTCCCATCGGGTGCTACAACGGTTTATCTCGCTAACCCGCAAGACCTCCTCGTCGTCGCCGGAATCGTTGCCGCGGGTGGTAGTACCTACTCAGGCCCCGTCTTATACGTCAATGCTGACGGCACCCTTCCCGAACTCACCACCGCCGAAATTGGTCGGCTGAAGCCAACACGGATTGTAGCGCTGGGCGGTCAGGGCCACGTACAAACGGAGACAGTGGACAAAGCCCGAGAAATCGCCGCAGAGGCGATCGCCAATACGAGCCAGACCGACACCCCCGTGACCGTCGAAACCGACGTGTGGGAGGGGACGGGCCCTATTTCGTCCTCGATTCGCATCGCGCGAGGCTTGTTTCCTGAGGGCGCCTCGACCACGTATCTCGTTCAGTCGAATACGGAAAACACGATGGCGCTCGCGGCCATCGCGGGAACGATGGGGAACGGCCCGGTGCTTGTGGTTGATAGCGACTCAACGGAGAGTCTTCAAGTAGCTATTGATGAGCTGAATCCCGAGTTCGTCGTTGCCGTAGGCGCAGTAGATTCCGCAATCGTCGACGACTTATCACGCGACCGAAAGAAATCTCTTATGTCCGGGTCGTCGGTCAGATCGATTGCGCTCAACGCGTCCTCGACCCGCACGCTCGAAAAGAACTCGACAGCTGTGGTCGTATCGATTTTCGATCCCGCGAGTCTCGTGCTGGGCGCTGAAATCGCGACGGGGCCACTCATTCCCGTAGCGCCAGAAACACTCATTGAGGCCGTGAATGCGTCCGTTTTGTCAGCAGCCAAACTCTCTGGAGCAAGCGCACAACGTTACGTCGCCATCGGAGAAAAAGGCGAGGACTCTCGGATCTTCTCCTATCGCAAACCGGAAACTCTTTCGGGTGGACTGACTTCGCTCGACGTGGTTGGAAAAGGACAGGGGAGCGCAACTCTCATTGAGCCCCCGAATGACCTTCCCACAGCGTCCGGTCGCACGTTCACCTACCGGCTGAGAATTGAGGACGGCCTCCCGGTCGATGCTGACGAATTTGCTCGGATCGTCGCAACCATTCTCAACGATCCGCGCGGATGGGGATACAACTTCACACAGGTTACGGGCGATGCAGACACGACGATTACGCTCGCTTCCGGTTCTCTGGTCGATGACCTATGTGCCCCGCTTCCGACACACGGACAAACATCGTGCAACAACGGAGCTAACACCGTGATTAACATCGAGCGGTGGGCTTTCGGATCAACCCCGTTCATGCAAGCCGGTGGAACTATTGAGCAATACCGCGGGTACGTGATCGGACACGAGGTTGGACATGCACTCGGACACGGACATGCCCCGTCCCCCGGACGCGGTGAACTCGCCCCCGTCATGTTGCAACAAACCCTCGACCTGCAAGGGTGCTTGCCAAATCCCTGGCCTAATCCCGAGGCGTAATCCTCGGCGTTTCGCCCGCTACGAAGTACCTACGCTCGTCAGTTCGGTTAGTCGGGAACGACGGCAATCTTCACTCCAATGCGGTCATTGACAGCCGCGTAAGCGTCCTGAACCCGAGAGAGTGGGAACTCGTGCGTAACAATCTCATCAGCACTAATCGCACCGGCCTCCAGTAGTTCAATGGCGCGAGCAACATCGCGTCGCCGCGCATTCGACCCGCCGGTGACTTCGAGCTCCTTGTAGTGGATGAGGTTCGGTTCCATGACGGAAGTCGATCCCTTGGGGAAGCCAGCGAAGTAGTTGACGCGCCCTCCCTCTCGAGCCAGAACGAGTGCATCTTGAGCGAGCTCAACCGCTCCAATACACACGACCACCGCATCGGCACCAACACCGCCCGTTAGCTCACGCACCTGTTCGTCAAGGCTACCTTCGGTTGGATCAAGGCCGATAGCGCCGAGACGTTCAGCAACCTCACGTCGATGCGCAGACCGATTGGAAACAATTACCTGCTTGGCCCCGCTATGGAGTGCGAGCTGGGTGTGAATGAGGCCGATGGGACCGGCTCCAAGAATGACGACGGTATCGCCGGGCTCAACCCGGTACTGATCCAACCCGTTGAGACAGCAGGAAATCGGTTCCGCGAGGCACAGTGCTTTCGGATCAAGATCAGTCGAAGTGGGCATGAGGTTGCCGCGGCGAATAGCGTGCGCGGGTACCGTAATGTACTCCTGCAAACCGCCATCGATCGCGTACCCAAACAGTTCGAGACGGGTACACAGATGCTCGCGGTCATTCAAACAATTCACGCACGCCCCACACGAGACGACAATCGACACCGTGGCTTGCTGTCCCACCCGCAGATTGGGGAGGATGTCACTAACACCGTCACCGATCTCGTGGACTCGGCCGGCAATCTCGTGCCCCGGAACCACTCCTGAGCGAACGCCCGCCGTCTTCGCCCCGGTAAATAGACGATAGTCCGTACCGCACATAGTATTCGCTTCAGTTTTGAGAATGACTTCTCCCGGTCCCGCTGATGGAATCGGCTTATCAACGAGTTCGAGGTCGTGAGGTTGGTGTAAAACAGCAGCGCGCATCAGATCTCCTATTGGCCTCAGTCAGAGTCAATACCTATCATTGCTAGTATAAGCTGAGTCACATTTTTGAGGGTGCTTGCCGGTCACTGCCGACCCCAACACGCGGCCTCAATCACCGAAGATAAGGAGTGCCATGACGGTTCTCGTCAATAACCCCGATGAATTTGCCCAAGAAGCGCTCGCGGGATTTGCGGATGCTTTCCACGCGTGGGTTAAGCCCGTGTACGGCGGAGTCGTGCGATCAACAAAAGTGGAAGAGGGTAAGGTCGCCCTCGTTGTAGGCGGGGGATCCGGTCACTACCCGGCATTCGCTGGATGGGTAGGCCCAGGATTTGCTGACGGCGCTGTTGCCGGCAATATTTTCTCTTCCCCCTCGGCTGCGCAGGCGTATTCTGTTGCCAAAGCCGCAGATCGAGGAGCCGGAATCCTCATCGGATTCGGCAACTATGCCGGGGACGTTCTCCACTTCGGACAAGCCGTTGAGCGATTGCGATCCGAAGGAATCGACGCCCGTGCCATCGCAGTCACCGATGATATTGCCTCCGGTGGGCCGGATGAACACCTTAAACGACGTGGAATTGCCGGCGACCTTCCCGTGTTCAAAGTGACCGCTGCGGCCGCGGAAGCGGGGCTATCAATCGACGAAGTTGAAGCCGTATTCACCAAGGTCAACGAACGCACCCGCTCATTCGGTGTGGCCTTCTCCGGTTGTACCCTTCCCGGAGCCGATGAACCCCTCTTCTCACTCGAACCGGGCACCATGGGCATCGGACTAGGGATTCACGGTGAACCCGGTGTCGACGATGCTCCCCTCGGTACCGCAGACGATGTCGCCAAAACACTGGTGGATGGACTGCTCGCCGATAAGCCGGACAATCCGGGCAAACGAGTCATCGCCCTCGTCAACGGGCTTGGCGCTACCAAGTACGAAGAACTTTTCGTTCTTTACCGCGATATTGCCCGTAGACTGCGAGATTCCGGCTTGGACATTGTTGAAGGTGATGTCGCTGAGTTCGTCACCTCCCTCGACATGGCGGGTGCCTCACTCACACTGGTGTGGCTTGATGACGAGATCGAGAAATACTGGTTCGCTCCCTGCGACACCCCTGCGTACCGCAAGGGGACAATGGAGCGCCCGGAGGCCGACAAGCGCGAACTGGCGCTCGAACCTGAACCCGTTGAAGTCACCGAACAAGGCTCAGCCGAATCGCAGCAGGCGGCTCGCCGGATTGCCGAGATCCTCCAGTCCATCGCCAAGTTGATGGAGGAGAAGGAAACTGAACTCGGAAAGATTGATTCGGTGGCGGGCGATGGCGATCACGGTGTGGGGATGGCGCGCGGATCAGCGGCCGCATTCAAGCAGGCCGCACGATTGCGCGACGAGGGCGCCGGTGCGGCCACAGTCCTTGCCGGAGCGGGCGATGCCTGGTCAGCCTCGGCAGGTGGAACATCGGGTGCGCTGTGGGGAGCGCTGCTTACTGCGTTCGGAGCCGAGCTTGGGGATACTGAGGCGGTCACTTCTTCCGCGGTCAATCGTGGTATGCGGGCCGCGCTCGATGCTATCCAGCGACTCGGTGGCGCGCAGGTTGGGGATAAGACGATGGTCGATGCGCTGGCACCGGCTGTCGATGTGCTTGAACGAGGTGAGGCCGCGTCCCGCTGGTCGGATGCCGCAACCGCCGCGCGTGAGGGAGCCGAAACCACCAAGAACATCGTTGCTCGCGTCGGACGGGCTCGTCCACTGGGCGAAAAGAGCCTCGGCACACCCGATGCCGGTGCGACCTCCATGTCACTCATCATCAGTCTTATTGCTGAGGTGCTGAGCGTCTAGACGTATCTGAGAGAGGGGTGCGAAGAGATGAGATTAGTTGCTCTTCGCACGCCCTCTCGCCTGACGGGGCTCTGGCCTGTCCATTAAGCTAGAGACCAACACCGCACTACGGAGGCACTATGGAACTCGACATCGATCTGGACGCGCAAGGACTATTCGACCGTGCGCACGACTTCTCAATGGATTACCCAGCCGAGTCGGATGCACTCGTCACCGGCCTATCAGTTTTCGCGTGGTACGCCATGCCGGACTTTATTTCCTCACCGACCCTCCGGTTCTTTGGTAAGAGCGCCATTCTCGCCGGTATGGGAAGCTACTTCTACCACTTGCCCGACGCGGAAGAGGCAATTAAAGAAGGCTCCGATGCGGCCGTGCAGATATGGAAAAAATCTGGTTTAGCCGACCAGTCCATCCCCGTGCAGGTAGCTGCTGGGATCGCGGCCTCATCCGCGGTATTTTGGGTTAACTCGCTGACCGAACGATATATTCTGCACCGCGGAGAGCGGAAAAAGGCGAAGGGGAAGAAGTTCCCGCACGTCAAACAAGCTCTCGTTCTCGGTGGGCTGTGCGCGGCAACCATGTACTTTGGCGCCCGGAGGGCGTGAGACAACCCATCAAATCGAACTGCGCCCTCATCCAACTTTCGTGGCATGATGGGCTTCGAGTCATCCATTACAGGAGGAAGTAAGTGCGCGAGCCCACAAACAAGCACGTCTTTGAAGCAATCAACTGGAACAAGCTCGAAGACGAAAAAGATCTCGAGGTCTGGGACCGTCTGACCGGTAACTTCTGGTTGCCCGAGAAAATTCCGTTGTCCAACGATATTCCATCGTGGAACACGCTGACTCCAGCCGAGCAGGACATGACGAACAAAGTGTTCACCAACCTCACCCTGCTTGACACTCTTCAAGGCACGGTTGGTGCTGTCTCCCTCATTCCCGACGCGCGCACTCCGCACGAAGAGGCCGTTTACACGAACATTGCCTTCATGGAGTCAGTACACGCGAAGTCGTACTCATCGATCTTCTCGACCCTGCTCTCGACAGAGGAAATTAATGACGTATTCCGCTGGTCGGAAGAAAACGAACAACTCCAAAACAAGGCGCGTATCGTTAACTCCTACTACGTGAATTGCGATCCAGAGAAGAAGAAGGTTGCCTCGACCATGCTCGAGTCGTTCCTGTTCTACTCCGGCTTCTACGCACCGATGTACTGGTCAGCGCACGCGAAACTGACGAACACCGCCGACCTCATCCGTCTAATCATTCGCGATGAGGCCGTCCACGGATACTACATCGGCTACAAGTACCAGCTCGCGGTTGCCGAATCATCACCTGAACGCCAGGCGGAACTCAAGGAGTACACTTTCGAACTCCTCGACGAACTCTACGAGAACGAAGAGAAGTTCACCGAGGACCTCTATGATCCGCTCGGCCTTACCGAAGACGTCAAGAAGTTCTTACGTTACAACGCGAACAAGGCCTTGATGAATCTCGGTTATGAGGCACTGTTCCCGCCCGAGACTACGGATGTCAACCCCGCGATTCTCGCGGCACTGTCCCCGAATGCGGATGAAAACCACGACTTCTTCTCCGGGTCCGGTTCGTCCTACGTCATCGGCGATATCGAAGACACTGAAGACGACGACTGGGATTTCTAGCTTCCATTCGGTGTTCTTGACCTACGGCCGGCGCCCCGTCTGCTCACATGCGGATTGGGGCGCCGGCTTTTGTGTGTCTTGGGATTGAGCGCGGAGGTACTGTTCGCTAGGGAGAGTCTACGTGGGGGGTTTGGACTCACTGTCGGGGTGTTTTGGGAGGTTGTCGGCTCTGTCTAGCGAAAATAGGTACGGTTAGGGAGAGCCTACGACGAGGGGAATGCTACTGGGGAGAGCTTACGGCGGTGTGGGCGATGGAGAAGGCAACGGCCCGAGCGCCGAGAAACACCTCACACCACCGAAGGTTGGGTTCGCTATCCGAGACTATGTTGCTCAGGAACCCGCCTCCCGAGATGCAATGACAGATACCCTGGGGATATGAGCACACAGCCGCCCGCGCCTCCTGCACCTGAGCAAGCGTCCGCCCACGTTGGTGGACCACAACGGTTGCGAAATACGCTTGTGGCAGCTCTGGTCATCGGAGGCTTGGTGCTGGTCGCTGTGATGTACGGTTTGTGGAACCGGCCGGGCGAAAATGAGCAACCGGTGCCCGCACCGACACAAACGGAGTCACCCGACCAGCCAACACGAGTTGAGTCCGAAATCGTGACGGAGGATCCGGCGGATCAACCCGATGCGATTACGCACGTGGATCTGGGCAATCAGGAGTGGACGTTTAGACTTCGAGATGAAGAGTATGTGCTTCCGTTTATCGATGGACAATACGCGGACAATGGGCAGTACCACTGGAGTCTCGATGACGAGATGACCGTGTACTCCGACGCTAACCAGGACGGATATCTCGACGCCGCAACCGTGGTGAGCAAATACTCCATTGGCGGCAATGGCTGGGAACGTTTCGTCGTGCTATGGCGGTGGAATCCCCAAACCCAACAAGCTGAGATCATCCCTGATGTGGTCGGCTATTTCGTTCGCTGTTACGGGACTCTCGACTCACTGCAAGCGGTCAAAGGCGGTTTCCGCTTCTCAGGAATCGTTGTCCCCGACGACAGCGTGGATAGTTCGTGTGCGCAACCGCGCGGTGAGCACTATTCGCGGACCGTCGCTATCGACGGTCTCGATCCCATCCGCATCGATGCAACGAGCGGCTGGGGAGGTATCTGCGGCCGCGGCATTGGAGATGCCGGAGTTGGTCAAATGGTTTCCGACGTGGCCGATGAGTTCAAGGTGGCCGCTCGCACGTCCGCCCCCGATATTACGCTCAAAGTTGATCATTTTGGTCAGGCCAATGGCCATCCCATCGATAAAGCTGCCGGCCACTATTATCGGGGAGACTACGTCCTCATTTACTACTATCCGCACGACGTCGACTTCGAACACCTCGGTGAAACTCCGTGTGGGTGGGCAAAGCTTAAGCCTGGCGAACCGCGTGGATGAGCAATGCTCGCCCTGCCAGCGCGATAAAGCGCTCGATCAGATATGAAACCTCAGTGACGAGGACGGTGGTGCTGCGGTGATTGCGGTTTCTGTCTGCTGGGCAATGATAACTGTGCCGTTTCCGATGTTCGTGGCGACGCCATCTGCCGTATGGGTCAATCCCTCACAATGACAATCAATCGTACTTTAAGCAGTCGCTAATCATGGTACGGCGTCTATTGTGGTCACGTAGGTGTTACCCATGTCGATGACACAACTTCGAGAACCAACAGGTCACAGAAATTCGGAGCGGCATCGACCACAGTTACTGTGTGCGTGGCGCTGCCGTTGAGTTCCTTACAATGAGTGTCGGCACAATCTGCACTGAAGCCAGAGGACTGTCGGGATTGGCAATTCGATTAACCAGGGTGCGCATAGCGTACATTCCCAGATACTTCTTTGGAGGTGCGATTGCTGTCAGCGCGGGACGAGCGAGACGCGAGAGTTCATCATCGTAGCTGACGATGGAAATATCATCGGGAATCGACAACTTCCGCGACTGAATGTACTCGTTCACTACTAACGCAGCTTCGTCGGAGTGAACGAGGAACGCTGTGACGTCCTCTTCAATGCACCTGTCGACAAACGCGCGAATCGCGCGAGATCGTTCACGACCGGTCAGTTCAGTGGTATCGCAATACGGTGAGTTTTCGTCGAGCTGAAGTTCTGAGAGTGCCTTGCGCCACCCGTTGCGAATTTCGCGGCGAGAAGGGATCAGTTTATCGGTCACGAGAGCAATCGTGACGTGCCCTAATGCGCTCAGGTGACGAACAGCCATGTCTCCGCCAGCGTGATGATCGGTGATGACGTTTTCAATCATTCTCGAGTGTTTACCGCGCGGGTGAAGGGAACGCTCAATGAGCACGATAGGAATGGTGAAGTCCTGGAGATAGGTGATGAGCTCATCGCTACCCTCGCCTTCGAGGTCGGGAACAAGGAGCAATCCATCAATGCTCGAATCGCGTGATAGGCGTTCAAGTTGTTCGAGATTGTCTCGAGCGGCAAAAGTTGATCCCTGTAGCAGAAGTCGAGAGTTGATTTCATCAGCAGCTTGATTTGCTCCATCGATAATGGCAGGCCAATAGAAATCGAGAGAGGGAGTGATTACTCCGATGGTCAATCCCGTCGGGACGCTGTTGCTCCGCTCAGCGGGTAGGAGGCGAGCGCCTCCACGAACTTGTTCAATCAGGCCTTCTTTCGCCAGCAAGCTGATGTCTCGTCGTATCGTGATGGGTGAAACCGAGAGATTCTCAGCAACGTCGGATACTGTCACCGAACCGTGGGTTTGGATCAGACTGAGAATTTGCTCGCGGCGATTCGCCGGCAGGATACGTGAAGTTGACAATTGGTGCTCCGAAAATTTCGAGGGCGTGAGTGCCGTACGATCATTATCGACCATATTAACCACTTCACCATGCGTGATGTTATACGTCACCAGGTGACTGTCGCGGGAGAAAGGTTACGCCTGGCGATTGTCGGTGTCGAGAGCAGAAGTTGATCGTACAGAGTGAGTTAACCGAGAGAGTTTGAGCTACCGAGTTCGCCGTTTTGGAACGAAAGAGACCGTTTTGAGCCGCGACCATGCTCGAAAAGTCAATCAGTTGAGTGCATTCAGCTATTGCTGATCTTGAGTGATTGATAGTGTGCGCTGTCGATAGGGAAGCCGGTACGTGTGGAGAACTCAACACCGAGTAGGCGTCGTCGTTTTCGTCACCCAACAGGACATGTCGCCCTACCGACGTCACGGTGGATATTGCCGTCGCGAGTTTCGTCCGATCAACTCATTCGTCTATACGATTAAGCCCATTGGAATCTCAACTTCGCAACTGAATGGTATGCACTCGTCAGTATTGTCAAAGCTGACAGATCGGGTATCAGAGTCGAGCTCTCAGGTTAATAAGACAAGGATGACGGTACTTTCGTGACCTGTGATCTTTCCGCAGGCAGAGGTCGGCATTTCGCGGTACAGAACGTGCCGAGATTCTTCTATTCCGATGAGATTGGTTAGCTCGGCGACATGAGCGATCGCGTCACTTGCGCCGGACGATCAGTCGTGTGCCGCGAGTGTTCATTCCCAGGCGCGCATACGCCCACGGCATCGTAGTTAATGTCCACAGCGCCGCGAACACGCCGATACCCGCCGTTGCCCAAATCGCCACCGATAGGCTCCACGCGGCTGTAAGTGATGAGACGAGAAATGGGCCGACGGTTGCACCCAGTTGGGAGACACCGTTCCAGTAGCCGAGGAACTTCGATTTATTGTGGTCGGGAGCGAGGTCGGCACCGGTTGTCATCATGATCCCCGAGCCAAATCCATTCCCGAATCCGACGAGACACGCACCGAGCACGAAGGCGACCGGAGTGGAGGTGAACGGAAGAAACGCGAAAGCCAACCCCATCACCCCGAGTGTTGGCACGAGTACCGCTCGACGTCCGTACCGGTCCATCAGCGCACCCGACGGGTAGAACATGATGACATCAACAATCGCAGCGATCGCCCACGTGAGAGAGATCGTCTCGGCCTCCATGCCGAGCGCATTGCCCCACAGCGGAATGAGAACATTGCGGTTAGCTCGCGCGAGGGACAGTGCCACGATACTGATTCCGACGGTTACAGAAGCGGGATAGTCGATAGATTCGCGCGGTGGGGGCATCCAATCGGGGCGTTCAGTGGGGGCAGGATCCGTAGCCTTTCCCGATGCAGAGGATGCGGTTGTGTCGAGCATTGTCGGTGTAGGGAGAGCGAAAACGAGGATTAGTCCGACAGCTATGAGAGCCGTCGAAATGTGGAGGACGAATACGGCTCCAATTGCCCACAGCGTCACTACTGCCGAACCGATGGCGGGGCCGACGAGATTCCCCAACCGGAACATGCCGCCGAAAGTCGCCATCGCACGAGCTCGGAACAGGGGCGGCACGGACTGAGAAACGTACGACTGTCGCGCAAGAGACCAGACGTTAGCGGAGATAGCGAGGATGACGATCCCGATGACATAGACGGCTTGCGCCCACGGCCTCCCCGCATGTACGAGGGCGAAAAGCATCCCACTTAAAGCCCCGATTGCCATGGCAGTTGCCGCAATCATCGCGGCTTTTTCGGACCGCGACACGAGAATTGAACCAACGATCGGAGCTGAAATCACTCCGACTAAACCGTTGACTCCCACGACGGCTGACGACAATGACTCGGAAAACCCGAGATCGAGAGCGGCAAGCACGAGCATAGGTGCGAGCGCTCCGGTGCCGATTGCGTAGATGAAAGACGGAGCGTAGATCGGGCCGATGAGACTGCGCAGAACGCGTCGAACGTTTCGACCGTATTCGCGATCGGAGCCCACGTCATCTCCTTTCTCCTAGCACCCTGTCCGATGGTATCGAGCTTCTCACGACGCATGGTAACCTGCTCATCGCTGGCATCGAGTAAGGACGTTGATAGGGTGGCGATATGACTTATCGACTACTCATGGTGTGTACCGGTAATATCTGTCGCTCAGCAATGGCGGAAGTGATTCTTAACGATCGTTTCAAGCGTGAAGGAATTGACGCGGTCGTCGATTCAGCCGGTATCTCAGACGAAGAACACGGTGGTCCCATAGACTACCGAGCGGCGCGCACCCTTAAAGCAGCAGGCTACGCGGTTCCCCATCACCGAGCCCACCAGGTGCAAGCGAATGAGCTCGGTCGTTACGATCTGGTTCTCGCTATGACATCTCACCACTACAACGCTCTCGAGCGTCTCGCGGGCCGCGCCGGAGTGGAGGTTCGAACCGATGCTCCGACAGGTGATGAAACAGCCATCGATTTGCGGATGTTTCGAAGCTTCGATGCCTCAGCGGGTTCCCCTCGACACCGCCGCGATCTCGATGTGCCTGACCCGTGGTACGGCGACCAGTCAGACTTTGAGATCACATTGGACACGATCGAAGCAGCCGCAGACGCCATTGTCGACCATGTGAGGGCTCGTGCCTGAAGTTGGGGGTGGGCCGCGCCTGGCCTACCTCATTCCCTTTATTGCGCTTGGACTCGCACTGGGTGCCGTCATTGTTGCATGGAGTCCGCAGGACGAACTCGTCGACCAACCGGTTTTAGCTCCGACCGCGCCGCCGCTTGCTCTCGATGGCTTTTCAGCGGGAAATCTCATATCGGACGAGGAATTTTTCGATCCGAACACAATGAGTGAAGCAGACGTGAGCGAGTTCATTAGCACGTGGAACGACGGGTGTCAGAGTGGACCTGATGGAACCGAATGTCTGTCGGTTTACCGGGAGGATACTCCCACCTGGCCAGCTGACCGATATTGCCCCTCCGACTTTATCGGTGAAAGTGAGGACTCGGCGGCATCGATCATCACCAAAGTCTCGCATGCATGCGAGATTAATCCGCGCGTGCTCATTACGACCTTGCAAAAGGAGCAGGGGTTGGTGACGGCCTCCGGGCCTCGGCTCTTAGCGAAAAGGTACGACATAGCGATGGGCTACGGTTGCCCGGACGGGACTGACTGCGACCCGCAGTACTTCGGATTCGCTCGCCAGATGTACTTTGCTGCTCGGCAGTTTCAAAAATACCGGCTCCAGCCCGAACTGTACGATGTGAAAGCTCAAGCGACAAATACCGTCGCCTATCACGTCAATCCCGAATGCGGTAGTAGCGAAGTGTATGTGGAAAACCAGGCAACAGCCGGCCTCTATAACTACACGCCCTATCAGCCAAACGACAGCGCCCTCCGAGGATTCGTTGATGAGTGCGCGACGTGGGGAAATATGAACTTCTATGGGCTGTACCACGCGTGGTTCCCAGCCAATGTCCCCACCAGCGAGAACTAGTCGGCGTCATCCGGTTGGACAATGGGGAGGGTTGACCAGGGGAAATTGATCCACAGATCAGTGTGCTTCCACACGAAATCAGGCTTAATCACCGAGCGGGACTTCTCGTAGATCACCGCCGACTTCGCATCGACCGAAACCGTTGACTTCCCATCGAGAGACAGGCCGTGTTCGGCGATTAGTTCCATCACCATTTTGAGTGTCTTCCCCGAGTCGGCAACATCGTCGACGACCAGGACTCGCTTGCCTTCGAGGGCGGAAACGTCCATCAGCGGCGGGAGAAGAACGGGTTCTGGCAGGGTTTCGGCGATATCGGTGTAAAACTCGACGTTCATGGTGCCGATGGCTTTGACTCCCATCGCGTAGGAGATCGCGCCGGCCGGTAGGAGCCCACCGCGAGCCACGGCAACAATAAGGTCGGGAATCCATCCGGAATTCACTACTTGAGCGGCGAGTTCCCGCATGGCGGTTCCAAAAGTGGGCCAGTCGAGAGTTTCACGAATAGGTTCCTTGGGGGAGGTTGCGCCATCATCAAAAGCCACGGCATATCCAATCTGTACGACAGTAACCCCATCGTAGAACAAGTGAGGGGCGCTACGAAAAGCAAAATAACTAGGGAAACAGGGGAAGGAATCATTAGAATCGGGATAGTAATCCCTTTTTTTGCAAGGAACAGTGTGAATGACCGCTAACTCAGACTCTGGTGTTGAGAGCTCTCAATCTCAGCCAGCGCGTAAGAAACGCATCCTTGTGCGCGTGGGTATCGCACTAGGAATCATCCTCGTTGCCGTCGTAGCTACCGGCACGTGGTACGTGCTCCACTATGCTGATCGAGCATTGCCCCGCACATCCGTCGCGTCCGAAAGTGTGAGTGGATTGACGCGTGCTGAGGTCGAAGATGTCGTCGCTGAGAAGATTGCGGCAACCACCGTCAATATTGATGGGGAAGCGGGCGCACACACGGCCTCGTTGAGCGACCTCGGTGTGTCCCTCGATGAGGACGCCATCGTCGACGACGTGTTCCGACCCAATTCATCGATTGTCAAACGGTTTGCGGCACTGTGGTCTCCGCGGACCATCGCGCCGGAGGCCGACGTGAGTGCGTCGGCCGTCCAGTCCTATATCGAGTCGATCATCCCCGATGATGTTGTCGCAGCAAATGACGCCTCGATTGTCGTTGCTGACGACGGTGAGTCGTTTACGTGGACAGAAGCAACGATCGGCAAGACGCTATCCGCCGATGAAATCACCGCTGCTACTGAAACAGCAGTTCGCACACTGTCGTCGCAGGATCTCACACTGTCATACATTGATCATGTTCCACGCATTACCAACGAGGACGCCGAGCAACTCGTCGCCAAAGCGCAAGAGCTCGCGTCAATACCGGTCACAATTGCCTACGGCGATAACTCGTATTCACCGCGTCTGACCACTCGGGTGGCGTGGGTGAATCTCACTCCCACCGATGACAAGACGCTCGAAGTGAGTGCTGACGCAGTTGGCGAATGGGTGCAAAAAGCCGCCGATGATTTCGTCAACGCGGAGCCCGTGCAAGGCACGCGCAAGGTGAGTTCCAGCGGTGAAGTACTCCAGACGATCCAGCAGGCTCACGACGGGTACACGGTGACAAATGTGGGTGAGGTTTCGGAAGGTATCGTGTCCGCCCTCAATAGTGACTCTGAATACAGCGGCGAATTCGCTGCCGATGTCGTTGCTGCCGTCTGGGACGACCAACCGGTTGCTCCCGGCGCGGAGAACTTCTACTACAAGGCATCGCCGGGCGAAAAGTGGATCGACATTAACCTCTCGAACCGGACCACGACAGCGTACGAAGGGGCCACCCCCGTCATTGGTCCCGCCTACATGGTGCCGGGTGTTCCCGGATTCGAAACGGTTACGGGTATCTATTCCGTATACCTCAAACTCGAGTCCCAGACCATGCGCGGTGACAACGGTGACGGTACCCGATATGAAGTTGAGGGCGTACCCTGGATTCTCTACTTCCACGGTGGCTACGCCATCCACGGCGCCTATTGGCGTTCGACCTTTGGCCCCGGCGCTGCCGGTGGATCCCACGGGTGCATTAATCTGCCGGTGTCGACCGCAAAGAGCTTCTACGATTGGGCACCCAACGGCACAATCGTCGCGTCACATTACTAAACTTCGGTCGCGCAGTTGAGGTTGTGCGGGCCGCACTAGGCGTTGATGAGGTCGTACATCCGTTTGATCGACACCCTCTGCGACGTGCCAAGCTCCTGAGCGAACAGTGACACTCGAAGTTCCTCCATTAACCAGCGCGCCTCAGTAAGCTTTCGCGCGCGAGGCGCGTCGTGAGTAGTAGTCGATTGCCGTGCCTGGTCGAGTGCCCGTTCGAGGTCGCGCACCGAGCGCGCGTTCCCCTCGTCTCGGCTCAAAGCAAGCGCAGATTCGCTGGCTTTCTCGACTCGCAAGCGCGCTGCGTGAACAAACCGCGGAACATGGGGTAGCCACGCATACGGAGTGGTCAGAAGGAAACGATCGTTGACGAGTGCTCGACTATGGTCACGAACGCTTTGAATGAGACGAATCATGGACTGCGTTGAATGTTTCCGGATTGACCGATCGAGAGCCGCAAACTGAGCGAATACGTCAACCGTGTACCCGAGAATACGGTACGTGCGGTCTTCAATGCGATCCTGCACCCAGTGGCAGGCCGTGACAAAGGCGCTTCGATCACGGATCTGCTCGGGATTGATCTCATACTCATCAATAAGGGACAAAACAGCAGCCAACTGCGCCTGTGACACGAGTTCTTCGGTATTCGGATATGGTCCTCCGGCCAGAGTGAGCGCCTCTTTCCCTGTCCAGCGGGTTGACACCCGGCTCGTCGACAAAGCGGTCTGCGCCAAGACCAGACGGGCGAGGCCGAGGCGGTGTAACTGCATGGCCTGCTCTCGATCCGCTCCGATACGCACCCCCGCCCGGGGCTGCTGCGGTTCGCCGTCGGGACTCAGGTGAGGAAACGCGCGCACAGTCAAACCGTCTGATGTGGTCGCTTCAATTTCGGCGGGCAGGCGATCATCATCGGTTGGCAGTGTCGGCCAGTCAGTTAAGTCATTCTTTTCAGTGATGACACTGACCGGTCGGCGTTTGGGTGGGCGAGGGTGCTTTCGTCCCGGTTTCACACCGTCGAAGGCATCAAGTCCTCGAATCTGGGGTGCTCGCCCACCCGACTGGGTCAATGCGCGATCGAGGGCGTCGCGCATCGCCGACCTCACGGCAGCTTGACTCGTACTCGCCAACTGCTTCTTGAGCCAGGTGAGATCTTCACCGGCGCGTAACTCCCGCCCAGCGTCATCGATGACGACGAACATCGGTCGAACGTGGGGCGGTAGGTCGAGCGAATCCCACAAATCGCGGGGAATCTCAACTCCTTTAACGGCCAGTGCCGCGTCGCACAGAGCATCGAAGAAGTGGGGGAGGGCCGCGTTCGCCGTGCCTGGCCGACCGTGGGAGGCGCGTGCCGGCGTCACCGACGGTTGAGCTGGCCGCGAATGGTCGGTCGATGGTTTGGTATTTGATGCAGAAGTTGACTGCGCTACCTGCCGCATTTTTTCAATGGACTTCTCGGAGGCCGCCTGAGACTTCGATGCCCACGCCGCCAGACGCGATAGAGAGGCTTCGAGTGAGCGGGGATCGGGTTCAGTATCGGGTGTGTCCGACCCGCTCGGCGTGGCCTCACCGTCCGGTTGGCGAGCGTTGGCATGATCGCGTCGCGTACTGTGATCCGCCGATGACGCAGATGGAGTTGACGCCGATTCGACATCGCCCTCAGCCCAAATATGCGCGCGGATCCACTGCCCGAGTGAACGCGCCGCGTCGGGAGCGGGAACTAGCTGGGCGCGCACCTGTTTCGGAAGGGCACGAATTGTCGCGGTGATGAGCTCGTCGAGCATGCCCGGCACCAACCACTCAAAACCCTCGTCTCGCACGCGCGCGAGGACACTGACCGGTATGCGCACGGTGATGCCGTCCCGCACCGAACCGGGATCAAACTCGTAGCGCAATGGAAGCGCGAGCTCACCCTGTACCCACTGCGAGGGGTAGCCGCTCGGGTCGTGGTCGCCCGCGTCGGGCACGAGCATGTCTTTGCTCAGAAACAGAACATGTGGGTTGCGCTGGCGCTTGAACCAGCGGTTAAAGTGTCCTGCCGAGATGATGGATTCAGGCAGACGCTCATCGTAGAACGCAAAGATCGCGTCATCCCCAACAGAACCCCCGTGACGAAACTTCTTCTCGTCCTCGTGGATCTGCTCGAGCACCCGACGATTGTGTTCGATGAAGCGATGACGTCCGCGCCATTCGCCCTCGATGAGCGCATGCTGAATAAACATGTCGCGCGCCAGTTCTTTCGGGGTTGAGCCATGGATGCCGGGAGTGAGGGCGGCGGTGCGAGCACCGATCGAACTCATGCCCGTCATCGACGTATCAACTCGAACCCCGACCGGCAGATTCCCAAGCAGAACCGGCCGGTCCGCGATGATTGGTAAACCGTAAATCATCACCTTCTCGCGCACCATCGCCGCACCGTTGCGGGTCGACCAGTAGGGCTCCGAGTAGGACTTTTTGATGAGGTTGCGGGCGAGCGGCTCAACCCACGCCGGATCAATTTTTGCCACGGTGCGGGCAAATAGGCGCGAAGTTTCCACGAGTTCGGCAGCCATGACCCATTCGTAGTGTTTGCGGGCGAGACCCGAGCCGGGCCAAATGACGAACTTCGTGCCACGCGCTCCCTCGTATTCCGAACGTTGCTGATCCCACCTTCCGATATGGGAAAGTAGTCCGACGAGTAGCGAGCGGTGAATGTCGTCGGCGCTCGCGGAGGACGTTTCTCGCGTTAGCGCGACGGTAGCGCGAGCCGCAGCATCGGCTGAACCACCGTGGCGAGCGTGCCGATCGATATCGCGACGCGACGGGAGGTCGAGGGCCTGAACGTGCAGTTTGAGTGGCCGAGCTAACTGGGTGAGTTGCCCGACGACGTCTTGCCATTCGCGGAACCTCAAGTAGTGAAGGAACTCGCGTCGGCACAGGCGTCGGAATGCAGAATTCGACAGATCGCGCGACATGGTGCGCAGGTAACGCCACAGATTGAGGTAGGTGATGAAGTCGGACGTGGGATCGAGGAAGCGAGCGTGTGCTCGATCCGAATCTTCCTTGAAGGCTTCGGGCCTTTCGCGCACATCTTGCATCGACAGAGCGGCCACGATGATGAGGACGTCCGAGGCGCAACCGTTCTTCTCGCCTTCCAGGAGCATCCGCCCCAAACGCGGGTCGATGGGCAGGCGAGCGAGCTGTCGGCCGATCTGGGTGAGCCGCAGTCCTTTCTTGTTTGAGGTGACTGCTCCAATCTCTTCGAGCAGGAGCACGCCGTCGCGAATAGCCTTCGCGTTAGGAGCATCGATGAAAGGGAAATCCTGCGGTTCTCCCAGACCAATGGCAGCCATTTGAAGAATGACAGCAGCTAGTGAGGTGCGAAGGATTTCTGGCTCGGTGTATTCGGGGCGGGCGTTGAAATCACGTTGGGAATAGAGCCGGATCGCAATGCCGTCCGCGACACGGCCGCATCGTCCTGACCGCTGATTGGCCGATGCCCGCGATACCGGCTCGATGGGAAGGCGCTGAACTTTTGTACGGTTGGAATACCGAGAAATCCGGGCGAGACCAGGATCGATGACGTAGCGAATCCCGGGTACGGTCAGCGACGTTTCGGCAACGTTGGTGGCGAGGACGACGCGTCGGCGCGGATGCGGTTCAAACACGCGACGTTGCTCGCGCGCAGACAGGCGGGAGAACAACGGGAGCACTTCGATCCCATTGAGAGGACTCGTGGCAGTCGCCTCGCCGGCAGCAATATAACGGGTGCCTAGATGGTCTTTGAGGGCGGCATTGGTGTCTCGAATATCGCGTTCGCCGGGCAAAAACACGAGGATATCGCCGTCGCCTTCATCGCACAGCTCATCAACGGCCGCACACGTCGCAGTCAGATAGTCGATGTCTTCCCCGAGGCCGTAGCCATCGGTTGCCAACTGGTAGTCCGGCGCTTCGAGTACGAGTCCTTTCACGGATTCGTTTTCTTGGTCACTGACAGCGGTCGGTGCGATGTCTGGAGATAGAGGTCGGTAGCGGATCTCGACCGGAAAAGTTCGTCCAGACACTTCAATGACAGGTGCGGGCATGCCATTCGCGTCGCTCAAGTGTTTGGCAAAGCGCGCGGAGTCGATCGTTGCTGACGTGATAATGACTTTGAGGTCGGGGCGGCTAGGGAGTAACCGCTTGAGGTAGCCGATGAGGAAATCAATGTTAAGGGAGCGTTCGTGGGCCTCATCAATGATGATCGTGTCGTAGGCGAGGAGTTGTGGGTCGTGCTGGATCTCAGCGAGAAGGATCCCGTCGGTCATCAGTTTGACGAGGGTCGTTGGCCCGACCTCATCGGTGAAGCGAATCTGAAAGCCGACAACGTCTCCGGGACGGTTGCCAACGTGGGTGCGCAGTTCGTCAGCAATGCGGTCGGCAACCGTGCGGGCGGCCAGGCGGCGGGGTTGAGTGTGGCCGATCATCCCACGGATACCGCGACCGAGCTGCAGGCAGATTTTCGGTATCTGGGTGGTTTTTCCCGAACCCGTTTCTCCCGACACAATGACGACCTGGTTGTTTTCAATGGCTTGGGCTATGTCGTCTCGGCGGGCACTGACAGGGAGCTGTTCGGGGTACTCAATGACCGGCAGACAGGCGGCGCGCGCCGCTAGCTGTGGAGCGGAAAATTGAGATCGAGACACCACTCCATATTAGGACAGGAGAGGATCGCACTGTCATCGGGGTGCGGTGTCCAGCTCGCGTGAACGAGGAGCTGATCGATGGCTGTTTCAGTGCGTTTGTTCTGCAAGAATAGATGATTCAGACTGTCTCAAAAAGTGGACATTTGTCGATTTCCTTGAGATCGGCGCGTTTGTGGCCTATTCGTAATCATTTGGTAAAACTGCGAGATATCAACGAAATTAACCATTCTCAACTCGCCGTTGAACAATTCTTGACAATTTAGCCAAATCTGCTTCGTCTGAGTTCAAGACGCGGTGCTAGGGTGCTTACGACGTGGAAGCGACACCTATGCTCACTTTCACGAAATAGTGCCCATCCACCATGGAGGACCAGATGAAACGCACATTTTTGCGCCTTGTAGCACCCGTAGCGGTCGCTACTCTTGCGCTGACCGCGTGTTCAGGCGACTCGGGTGGTTCAGGTTCAGAATCGACTCCTGCTGAGGACGGCGGCGCAGCAAGCGGCGCAGTCATCACAGCGAACGGATCAGAACCCCAGAACCCCCTCATTCCCACGAACACGAATGAGACCGGCGGCGGTAAGATCGTCGATCTCATTTACTCCGGCCTCGTCTACTACGATGCTGACGGCAAAGCCCAGCTCGAAATGGCCGAGTCTATTGAGACGGACGATAACCAGCTCTACACCGTTAAGCTGAAGGAAGGCCAGAAGTTCACCGACGGCTCTGCTGTGACGGCACAGAACTTCGTCGACGCGTGGAACCAGGGTGTCAAGGAAAATCACCTGTCCAGCTACTTCTTCGAACCCATCAAGGGATTCCCGGAGGGCGAAGAGAAGGTCGAGGCCATGGAAGGCCTGAAGGTCGTTGACGACACCACCTTCACCATTGAGCTCAATCAGCCCGAATCGGACTTCGAACTCCGTCTCGGTTACTCCGCCTTCTTCCCGCTTCCCGAAGCGGGAATCGGCGACCCGGATGCTGTCGCAGCATTTGGCAAGAACCCCGTAGGCAACGGCCCGTACATGCTTGACGGTGACGATGCGTGGGAGAACAACGTGGCAATCCGCCTCGTTCCGAACCCCGACTACGACGGTCCCCGCAAGGCGCAAAATGGCGGCATTGAAATGAAGTTCTATGCCCAGCAGGATGCAGCCTACAACGACCTGCTTTCCGGCAACCTCGATGTCCTTGACGCCGTTCCGGACTCAGCATTCGGCACCTTCGAAAACGAGCTTTCCGGTCGCGCCATTAACCAGCCGTCCGCGATCTTCCAGTCCTTCACCATCCCGGACCGCCTTGAGCACTTCTCCGGTGAAGAAGGAAACCTGCGTAAGCAGGCCCTGTCCATGGCGATCGACCGTGACGCCGTCTGCGAAACGATTTTCCAGAACACGCGCACGCCCGCCAAGGACTTCACCTCCCCGGTTATCGCCGGATGGGATGAAAACGCTGAAGGCAACGATGTGCTCAAGTTCGACGCTGACAAGGCGAAGGAACTGTGGGCTCAAGCTGACGCCATTTCCCCGTGGGGAGACAGCAAGTTCGAACTCGCCTACAACGCTGATGGTGGCCACCAGGCATGGGTTGACGCAACCGTTAACTCCATCAAGAACACGCTCGGCATTGACGCGGTAGGCAAGCCCTACCCCGACTTCAAGTCACTGCGTGAAGAAGTCACCAACCGTGAAATCCAGACCGCGTTCCGTACCGGCTGGCAGGCTGACTACCCGGCACTGTCCAACTTCCTTGGACCGCTCTACGGCACCGGGGCAGGCTCGAATGACGGCGACTACTCGAACCCCGAATTCGATAACTTGCTCACCCAGGCGGCCTCCGCTTCCTCAGTGGATGAAGGCAACGAGCTCCTCATGCAGGCACAAGCTGTCCTGTTCAAGGATCTTCCCGCGATTCCGCTGTGGTACTCCAACGTGACCGGTGGATACGCCGAGGGCGTGAACAACGTCGTATTCGGCTGGAACTCAGTACCGATCTACTACCAGATCACCAAGTAACCACAACTCAACAACCGTTCGGGGAAGATCATCGATTGATGGTCTTCCCCGAACCGTGGATTGACAGTGGTACCATAACGCCAAAACTCATCCTCAACACTGCGTCTCTCCTTCCAAGCAGACTAGGAGATCTGAATGCTCCGATATATCGGACGTAGACTCCTGCAGATGATCCCCGTCTTTATCGGGGCAACTCTGCTGATCTACGCACTTGTATTCCTCATGCCGGGTGACCCAATCCAGGCACTAGGCGGTGACCGAGGCCTCCCTCCCCACGTGGCTGAAGCTATGCGGCAACGCTACAACCTCGATAAACCCTTCATCGTGCAGTACATCCTCTACCTCAAGGGGATACTCACTCTCGACTTCGGCACGACATTCTCCGGCCGCGAAGTAACCGACGTCATGGCACAAGCCTTCCCGGTTACCATCAAGCTCGCCCTCATGGCCCTCGCCTTTGAAGCGATCTTTGGAATCGGCTTCGGCCTCATTGCCGGTATGCGCCGCGGAGGTATCTTTGACGCTACCGTTCTTCTCGTATCGCTCTTCGTGATCGCGGTCCCGATCTTCGTCACCGGCTTCGTGTTCCAGTTCATTATCGGGGTTAAACTCGGGTGGCTTCCCACCACAGTTGGTGGAAATACGACCTTTAAGGGACTGCTTATGCCAGCTATCGTGCTCGGCTCCGTCTCCTTTGCCTACGTGCTACGACTGACACGCCAATCGGTATCGGAGACACTGTCATCCGACCACGTGCGCACCGCCTACGCTAAAGGCCTCGCTCGCCCCGTCGTTATCCGCAATCACGTCTTGCGCAACTCCCTCATCCCAGTTGCCACGTTCCTCGGTGCCGACCTTGGTGCCCTCATCGGCGGCGCTATCGTCACCGAAGGAATCTTCGCCATTAACGGCGTTGGCGGAAACATGTACCAGGCGATCATTAAGGGAGAGCCAGCGACGGTTGTCTCCTTCACGACGGTGCTCGTCCTCGTCTATATCGTCGCCAACCTCCTCGTTGACTTGCTGTATGCCGCACTAGACCCGAGGATTCGCTATGAGTGAGACTATTGATCACCTGCCCGGCCAGGCGCACTACGTATCGCAAACAGACGAAACCGGTCTCGGCGCGGTAGACGCGGTTGCCGACGATTCCGCACCCTCATCGATGTGGGGTGAAGCGTGGAAGATTCTCCGCAAGCGTCCCCTATTCTGGATAGCCGCGGTCATTATTTTCTGCGCAGTTGTCCTCGCCGCCGTTCCGAGCCTATTCACCTCAGTCGATCCGAAGTTCTGCGAACTTTCACGATCCATGGAGCTCCCCTCCGGGAGCCACCCATTCGGATTCGACCGCCAGGGTTGCGACATCTATGCGCGCACCATTTACGGTGCTCGCGCCTCCGTTGCCGTCGGTATTTTCACCACCGCAGCCGTCGTAGTCATCGGCGGCCTATTCGGTGCTCTCGCCGGCTACTTCGGCGGAATTCTCGATGCCATCCTTTCGCGGATCACCGACATCGTATTTGCGATCCCATTCTTGCTTGCGGCCATCGTTGTCATGCAACTGTTCCGTGAACAGCGCGCCACGTGGACCGTAGTTCTCGTCCTCGCCATATTCGGCTGGCCGTCGATCGCCCGCATTACGCGCGGATCCGTCATGAGTATCAAGAACGAAGAATTCGTTGCGGCTGCCCAGGCTCTCGGAGAATCCAAATGGAAGATCCTCCTTCGCCACATCCTTCCAAACGCCGCGGCCCCCATTATTGTCTACGCAACTGTGGCTCTCGGCACCTTCATTGTCGCCGAAGCGACGCTGTCATTCCTCGGGGTTGGCCTCCCGCCAGAAGTTGTCTCGTGGGGCGGCGACATTAACAAGGCCCAGGTGGCGTTGCGTAGCCAGCCGTCCGTACTGTTCTATCCCGCGGGGGCACTCGCCATTACGGTGCTGTCCTTCATCATGATGGGTGATGCTGTGCGCGACGCCCTCGACCCCAAATCAAGAGAGCGGTGACACGTTGACAGATACGACGCAGACACCCCAGACACCGGAACCACTGCTTGAAATCACCGATCTGGAAGTCGCATTCCAGTCCTCCACCGGAATGGTTCCGGCAGTACGTAAAGCCAACCTCACGATTTATCCCGGACAGTCGGTCGCTATCGTCGGTGAATCCGGCTCGGGAAAGTCGACCACCGCACACGCAATCATTAACCTGCTACCCGGCACGGGGAAGATCACCGGCGGATCCATTAAGCTGCGCGGCGAAGAACTCGTCGGCAAATCACGCAAGGCAATGGAACGCATTCGCGGTGACCAGATCGGACTGGTCCCCCAGGACCCGATGTCTAACCTCAACCCGGTGTGGAAAATTGGTTTCCAGGTGCGCGAAGCACTCAAAGCCAACAACGTTGTGCGCGGCTCCGAAGTCGAAAAACGCGTGAACCAACTGCTGGACGAAGCCGGTTTACCCGACACCGAACGCGTGGCGAAACAGTATCCCCACGAATTCTCCGGCGGTATGCGCCAGCGCGCCCTCATCGCTATCGGACTGGCGGCACGCCCCGACCTCCTCATCGCGGACGAGCCAACGTCGGCACTCGATGTCACCGTGCAACGACGGATCCTCGATCACCTCGAGAATCTGACTCATGAACTTGGCACCGCAGTGCTATTCATTACCCACGACCTCGGTCTGGCCGCTGAACGGGCCTCCCACCTCGTCGTCATGCACCGTGGTCGCGTCGTCGAATCGGGTCCGGCCGCGGAGATTCTCCAAAGCCCCCAGCACCCCTACACCAAACGTCTCGTCGCAGCCGCGCCCTCCATCGCGTCGGCGCGCATTCAATCAGCCCACGAACAGGGCATTGAAATCACCGACGAAGAGTTGCTTGGTGCCGGCATGGGCGCGGTGTCGAAAGACATTGCCGTCGAAGTGCAGGACCTGACGAAAACCTTCCCCATTCGAGGCCGGCGCGGTGAGAGCTTCAAGGCCCTCGACAACGTGTCCTTTAAGCTCCGCAAAGGCACGACGCTTGCCGTCGTGGGAGAATCGGGCTCAGGTAAATCAACGGCCGCGAACATTATCCTCGGTCTGCTTAAACAAGATTCAGGCACAGTGATTTTCGAGGACGTCGATGTCGAGACGCTGTCGAAAAAAGAACGTTTCGCCATGCGACGCAACCTGCAGGTCGTATTCCAGAACCCCTACGGCTCACTCGATCCGATGTATTCCATTTACCGAGCCATTGAAGAACCGTTGCGGGTTCACAAGGTCGGTACGCGCAAAGAGCGTGAGGAACGGGTGGCCTACCTGCTCGATATGGTTGCGCTCCCGCGTTCAGCGATGCGACGCTACCCCAACGAGCTGTCCGGCGGCCAGCGCCAGCGCGTTGCGATCGCGCGAGCTCTCGCACTGCAACCGCACGTGCTCGTTCTCGACGAAGCCGTGTCCGCCCTTGACGTACTCGTCCAAGATCAGATTCTCCACCTCCTCAACGACATTCAGGCGGAGATGAAACTGAGCTACCTGTTCATCACGCACGACCTCGCGGTCGTTCGCCAGATCGCTGACGACGTCGTTGTCATGCAAGAAGGCAAGGTCGTCGAGTTCGGCGAGTCGGATGACGTCTTCCACCGACCTCAAACCGATTACACGAAGAACCTCATCGATTCGATCCCGGGACGGGATATTCCGCTCGGCATTTAACGTCACAACAAATCGAGGGGGTAGGGAGCGCATCTGCGCTCCCTACCCCCTCGACGTTTCCTCCACAACTGTTGGCATCATGGGGTGCCCTGCGGGTCGACAATGAGGGCGGCGACCTCGTCGGGAACGTCTCTCATGAGCATATGGCTGGCTCGCACGACCTCGAATCGGCCAGACACATCCGGGTTCTCGGCGCGCAACCCGTCCGCGAGACGCTCGAGCTTGCGCACCCACCGGTCGGAAACAAACTTAGGGTTTCCCCGCGCAGCCACGATGAGCCACGGAACGGGCATCCGGGTTGCTTTGCGCAGTTCTTCCAGTTCGGTGATCCACGCGTCGTACGACCGGTATTCACGCACCATGCCTTCAAGAATGTGTTTGCGCGTGAATACGGCCCGCGATACGCGCAACTCATCGGCTCGTTTAGCGCTCGCGAGGGGCGCTCCCTTCGTATGGGTGCGAATAGCCGCGACGAGCCGCGCCACCGTCGGCGACGAGGTGAGAATACTGCGCGCTTGGCGGGTCATCAGTTCGGTCAACGCGGGAAGCGGCACGTTGGCGGCGGCAAGCCGCTCACGCAGTGAAGCCATCGACCCCGTATCGGGCAGTTCCTGAGATCTCGGTTCGTCCAACTGCTCTCCCCGGTCACCGGGGGGTGGGTTATCCGGCCAGTCGGAATCTTTCGCATCCTCGTAGGACGTATCGAGTAGGACAATGGCCTCGCACCGGTCGGGGTGGCGGCGCCCCAACGCCTCCGCGATGAGGCCGCCCATGGAATGTCCGGCAATGGTAGCCCGTTCGATCCCGTACTGATCGAGGATTTGACACACCACCTCCACTTCGTCAGCGAGACTCGATCCCGCCGAGAATGGGGCCGGTCCCGATAGGCCACTTCCTGCGCGGTCGAGGACGAGGACACGGTGGTCATTTCCCAATGCGAGCGTGACGTCTTGCCAATCGAACCACGCAAGCGCAAGGCCAGATAGGAGAATGACAGCCGGATCAGTCGGGTCACCGTGGTCGAGAACGTGGACGGAAGCAGTGGCTTCGTCGCCGGTGTCGCCAACGTAGCTAACGGTATGTCGCTGTCCAGTTAAGATGGAGGATTCCGGCCCGATACTCATGTCCGTTCTCCTTGTCGTTGGTGCAGTTTAGTCACAATCGCCACGTAGAGCACCCACCACAGGACGAGAGCGACGATCGAGCCGCGTTGAGTGAGTCCTTTGCCCGGCCAGTTCAAGAAAGCATCCAGTCCAGTGTAAGCGGTCAAGGCGATATGTAACCCGGTGAGGGCAGTAATGAGCATCCGCTGGGGAAGTTGTCGAGAGACGAACAACCAGGTGGATAGGACAGTAGCTCCGATCGTGCTGGCACCCACAACGACGGAAGCTGTCTCGTGGATCAACATGGAAGGTGTGCGGCACTGACTCGATACCGCAACCGCGTGGGATACCTGACTTTCCGCGCAAGACATCGGGAACGTAGCATCGACAATGGTGGCAATCCCCAGCAGTGCGACACATCCCCAGATGAGATGAGGAAGTAGGTGTTCCCATGCCTGATCAGTACGCGAGAAGCCGATTATTTGTAGCGTGCGTGGTGCCGCCAGCCAAGTAACGGTAAGAAACCCGATGGCAGCCACAACATCAGCTAGGCGAAAGACCCAGGCGTTCGGCTGACCGTCAGCACCGAGTTCAGAAGCAAAAGCATTAACCGCGTCTAACTCCGGATTAAGCCACGGAGCGAGCGCCCAGGACGAATAGACCACGGCAGTGGCGATGGCTATCGTCAAGATCGTCGGACGTGATGTCATGGCACTATCCTATGTGGCAGTCTGATCGGTCCCTCACTTCGCCCTGAATGTTCCCTTCGTGGGATAATGCCATGTATGTACGGACTTTTCGCTGGTTTGACAACCCTCGACGTTGCGCAGTTAACTGCCGATGAGGTGGAAGAAAACAAAAAGGTGACCGCGCTCGATCAGGTTTTGGCTGCCGGAGGGCCAGCGACCAACGCGGCTGTTGTGTTCTCTGCGCTCAACCGTTCGAAAGTTCGACTGGCCGCGCGGAGAAAAGTGAGCGCAGATAGAAACGGCGCACATGCCGGTCGGTCTGCGGCCACCGTCCTTTTGACTGCGGTGGGAGATGGGCCCGCCGCGCAGCTCATAGCCACCGATGTCGAAGCGACGGATATCGCGCTCGTCGACTGTACGGACTACGATGCTCAGCCACCGGCCAACGCCGATGAAATTGACTACACACCCACCGTCTCAACCATTTTCGTCAATGCCAAGACAGGTGCGCGGACGTTGGCCTCCACCAACTCTCGCCTCCCGCTTCGTCCGGACATGGCAACGGCCTCGCTCGAAGCGATGGGGAACCCGCAGGTCGTCCTCGTCGATGGACACAACCCCGAACTTGGTCTCGCGGCACTGACCTACGGCACGGACCCGCAGGCCGATGACCCGTTCGCCGCTGTCGACTACGAACCGCCCTACCTGCGGATTCTCGACGGAGGCTCGTGGAAACCGTGGCTCACATCCATGCTTGGATTCGTTGACGTCGCAGTGCTCTCGGGAGACTTCGTCGCTCCCGGTGCGTCGAGCATTGCAGAAACAGTCGAGTTCCTGCGGGGTTTTGGAATCACGCGAGTTATTCAGACAAACGGCGCAGAAGCGACCCGCTGGTGGTGGGGCGAAACGTCCGGTGAACTCGCACCCCCGGGCGTCGATGTCGTCTGCACGCTCGCGGCAGGGGACGTATTCCACGGCGCTTTCGCCTGGGGCTGCGTCACTGGCTCTCTCACCCGCGAATCGGACGATCCCACGGCCGTTATCGACTTTGCCAACCACATTGCTGCCCTCTCGACAACCGTTTTTGGCACCCGTGCCTGGCTCCACGACTACGAAACCATTGAGCGAGAGGTCGAGCGCCTACTCGACGCGGAAGAAACGCGACTGTAAGGATCCGGTTAGCCGCGGGCGGGAACGCGTTCTTTCACCCAGTTCACTGACAGATTACGAAGAGTGTCGAGTCCCTGCCCAGCACCAAAAGACACGGCGCGGACTATTTCGAGGTGAGAGCCCTCGGGAAGCAGGGGGAAATTCTCTTGTGTCATCTCAAGTAAGCCGCGGGCGTCGTCATCGTCGTCATGAATGACGAGGACGGGAATCTTCAGGCCCTTGAGTAAGTTCTCCGTTTCGTTCATTGACAGGTCGATGAGGGTTTGACGAGAAATGACGAAGTGCTCGCGCGCTGACTGATTATCATCGGGAATGCGCGCATGTCCGTGTTTTTCCAGGTCATCGAGTTGCGACGCTGAGAAAATCCGGTTCCAGTCGAATGACAGCGGACCGGACACAAGGCCGGTGAGAACCATCGTTTCGACCGGCTCAGGCCGAGCTTGTAGTGCAATGAGCGTGCCGAATGAGTGCGCGTGAATGACCTGTCGGGTAAAGCCCTGCTTCTTCAGCCAGGAGGACGCGGAGTGGAGATCCTCAACGCCGTGCGCAGCAGTAATGATGTCGTCGTCAGAATCACCGCATCCGGAGTAGTCGAACTCGAGGGTCGCATACCCCGAGCCACGGTAGGCCTTAGAAAGCCGATCGAAATGTTCACCCGAATGACGGTCGGCGAGGAACGAATGGGAGAAGAGGACGGCCGCATCTTTCGTGTCAACAGGGTTGATAAAAGTGCCCGCGAGGGTTACGCCGCGGGGAGTGGGGATCCGTACTTCAGTCACGTTCAATACCCTAGGGCATCTGTCCGTTAAACGCACGAGGCAATCCCAGATAAGTTCAGCGACTGACACCATTTTCTTGAACTTCACTGTGTGAGGACGCCTCAACACCGATAGGCTTAGGAACACAAACCGCACTGTCACAGTGCATAACCTCGGGAGGAATATTGGGTACCAAGTTTGGACTGATCGTGGGAGCTGGCATCGGCTACGTCTTTGGCACGAAAGCCGGTCGGGAACGCTACGAACAAATCCGCAGGTCGGCCGCTAAGCTCCGCCAGACCCCTGTCGTCGCCAAGCCAATGGATTCGGCCTCAGAGAAGATCTCGGACGCCGTTCGCCGCGGTGGCGAAGCCGCTACTGACAAGGTCGTCGGCATCGTTAAGGAACGCGTCTTCGGGCAGAAGCCAGAAAAGACCGAATACGTTGATGTAGATGTCGTCGAGATTTACGACACTGATTCTGAGGCTCCGAGCCCCAAGTAGTCGGTGTGTCGCTCAATCCTGAAGTTCGTGGAAGCGTGAATCCGGGACCGCACCCGAACCCATCGGCCGACCAAATCAGACGGTGGCGTCGCTATCTTGCCGAAGAGCAAATGGAGGGTGAAACCTACCGTGAACTAGCGAAGCGCCGCACCGGAGAAGAACGCGATATCCTCAACGCCCTGGCTGACGCCGAAGGGCGCCATGAAGCCTACTGGCGAAGCCGACTAGGTGAACACGCCTACCCTCCGCCTAAGCCGACACTTGTAGCCCGCGGGCTCGCTCGACTTGCGCGTATTTTCGGATCCATCTTCGTTCTTGCGCTAGCCCAACGTGCCGAGCAGCGAGAAGACTACGACGTGGATGTCGATGCCACCGAGCAAATGGCGGCTGATGAGCACATTCACGGAGAGGTTGTGCGCGGTCTTGCAGCACGTTCTCGTGAACGCATGTCCGGCACGTTCCGCGCTGCCGTATTCGGAGCGAACGATGGGCTCGTGTCAAACCTCGCCCTCATTCTTGGCATTGCCGCCACCGGTACCAGCCGAGGAATGGTCATCGCCGCCGGGTTCGCCGGTCTCCTTGCCGGTGCGCTATCAATGGCAGCAGGAGAATACATATCCGTCACCTCCCAGCGGGAACTCCTCGAAGCCTCAGATCCTGCCCCCGATGCTCACCGCGCGGTCGCTCGTCTCGATGTTGAAGCCAACGAACTGGAACTCGTGTTCCGCGCTCGCGGAGACTCGACGGAAGAAGCGCGTAAGCACGCGCAGATCTTGCTCTCCGCTATTCGCAAGCCGGCAACAGAACTCACCACCGGTGCCGTGATCACACCGATGAGTATGCTGGCGGCTAAAGACCGGGAAGCTCTCGTCGAAGGCGAAGCCAAGCACACGGAAATTGGCACCGCGTGGAATGCGGCATTCGGATCGTTCTTCTTCTTCTCGATCGGTGCACTGCTACCACTCCTTCCCTTTCTTTTCGGACTGCACGGCGGAATCGGAGTGATCACATCGCTCATCATCGTTGGATTTGCGCTCCTTTTGACCGGTGGCATTGTCGGAATCCTCTCCGGTAAACCGCCGCTATTGCGCGCCTTCCGGCAACTGGCCGTAGGATATGGAGCGGCAGCGATGACGTACGCTCTCGGACTCGCGTTTGGAGCCAGTGGCATTGGATAAGGAGGACATGTGCTCGATACTCTTAACCACAACCTCCCTGACCTCTTCCGCTTTATTGATCTGACCGGCGTGTTTCTCAACGGAATAATCGGAGGTCGCCTCGCCCGGCAAAAGGGCTTCGATGCCGTCGGTTTCGCAGTGCTTGCGATTATGTCCGCCCTCGGTGGAGGGATGGTGCGCGATACGCTTCTGCAAGCCGGCCCACCCGTGGCTTTGACAGACCCGTACTATCTGGGGACAGCTCTCATCGGCGCCCTCATTGCATTCTTGTGGAAACTGGACTCGAAATTTGCCGGGCGCGCCATCGTCGTTGCCGACGGCATTGTCCTGGGGACGTGGGCGGCAACCGGCGCGGTTAAAACCCTCTCGCTCGGATTTGGAATCATGCCGGCGATCATGCTTGGCATGATCACTGCGGTCGGCGGCGGAATGATCCGAGACGTCTCCGCTGGCAACGTCCCGATGGTTTTTGGAGGAAACTACCTGTACGCCACGCCAGCGGCGGTTGCCTCAATCGTCATGGTCGGGTTCTTTTTCCTCGACCTGGAAATGCTCGGCATGCTGATGGCGACGATCATCGGTTCGAGTTTTACCGTCGTAGCCCATTGGCGTAAGTGGCAGCTACCGGCCCACGCCGACTGGACGCTCACGCTCACGTCGACGCAGTTGCGCCAGCTCCGTCGCAACCGCGGATCTCTGTGGAAGATCACCCGCGAGGACGTCGCCAAATCGATGGAAACTGCGGAGGGTCGGCGCGCCATGTCGAAACTCCACGATGAAATTGAGCGTCAGGAGAGCGAACGCGACGAAGGAGATCAGTGATGTGCGGTCGGTACGGACTCTGGGCACCGCAGGACGCGCTCGTCGAACTATTCGATTGTGACCTCACCCTCGGAGACTACCGTCCGACGTGGAACGCAGCCCCCTCCCAGCAGCTTCCCGTCATTTTTGAACGCGCGGACGACAGCGGCAGACGGATGCAGCACCTCCAGTGGGGGCTAGTCCCCAGTTGGGCGCGCGATGCCCGCCGCCCGATGATTAACGCCCGGAGTGAGACACTGGTCGACAAGCCGAGTTTCAAGGGGCCGGCGCGGCGCCAGCGCTGCTTAGTTCCAGCCAACGGATATTACGAGTGGCAGGCTGAAGGCGAACAAAAGCACCCCTGGTTCCTATCGGCGGCAGAAGGTGATCCCGTCATGGGATTTGCGGGGATCTACGAGGCATGGAAAGTGCCCGATTCCGATGATGAGTGGCTGAGAACATTCGCCATTATCACTCGCGCCGCCCCCGACGTCCTCGGCCATATCCACGACCGCTCACCCGTCGTTGTTCCTCCCAACCTGTGGGCGGAATGGCTTGACCCTGCGGCAACGCAAGACAGTGACGTCGCCCAACTTCTCGATGCTATTGCTCCGCCGCACCTCCACCCGCGGCGGGTTGGACGGGCGGTCGGAAACGTCCGCAACAACGACCCGTCACTCGTTGAAAGCGTGACCTAGGCTGTGGATAACCGAGGGGTCAGTTGGTGCGCCCCCATTTTTCAGGCAGAGTACAACTATGCGTAAGCGCACAGCGGACATTGTCATTAGCATGGTCATCATTGCTGTTGGCCTGTGGATGGTGACCGCTCTCGCGCCCGGAGCATTTCGGCTCCTTGTCGGTTCACACCTTGAGGATGTTCCGGCCTCATCAGTGCGGGACGATCTTGCCCTGCTCGTAGTTCGAGCCGAACACCGTGCCCCGCACTACGAGCGAAGCCGGTTCGGAAAAGCGTGGGCTGATGAGGATCGCAACGGGTGCGATACCCGCAACGACGTGCTTGGTCGGGACTTGCGTCGTGTGACCTACCGATCCGGATTTCCTCCCGATTGCGTGGTGGCTTCGGGGGTCCTCAACGACCCGTACACCGGTCTCACCATCGATTTCGTGCGGGGGCCACGAACGTCCGAAGCTGTCCAGATCGATCATGTTGTCGCACTCTTCGACGCGTGGAAGTCGGGGGCCTACGCGTGGGACGATGCGAAGCGCCAGCAGTTCGCCAACGATCCCGCGAATCTTCTCGCCGTCGACGGGCAGGCAAATCACGACAAAGGGCACGGTCGTGCCGATGAATGGTTGCCGAAGAATCCGGACTATCACTGCGCGTACGTGGCTCGGCAGGTTCGCGTGAAGGCCGCGTGGTCGCTCACCGTAACCGAGACAGAACGACAAGCCATGATTGACGTGCTGGCCGACTGTCCGGCAATGGAGTGAGGGGCCGCCCGGCTCACCGGACAGCCCCTCACCGCAATGAATTACTTGGCTTGGCGTTCGCGCTCAATCTCGCGACCGTACGCCGGTAGATCAAGCACGCCGTTACCCGACAGGCCAATGACAACGACTTCGCCGTCCTTCGCCTCACCGGATTTAACGTAGTTGAGAGCGCCCGCGACCGCGTGCGTCGATTCAGGTGCGGGGATAATTCCCTCCGCCCGAGCGAACTCGAGACCGGCGCGGAACGTCGTATTCTCATCGACTGCAATGGAGTCGAGGAGGCCGAGGTGCTTGGCGTGCGAAACCATCGGGCTCATGCCGTGGAAACGCAGGCCACCGGCATGAATTGACGGCGGGACAAACTCGTTGCCGAGCGTGTACATCTTGAGAAGCGGAGTCAGCTTCGCAACGTCACCGTAGTCGTAGCGGAACTCGCCCTGCGTCATGGACGGGCAGGCGGCCGGCTCGCACGCGACGATCCGAGTCGTGGTCCCTTCTCGGAGATTCTGCCCGATGAACGGGAAAGATAGGCCCGCGAGGTTCGAGCCACCACCGGCGCAACCGAATACGATGTCTGCTTGTTCTTCGCCGGCCTCCTTGAGTTGCTCAAGAGCTTCGAGACCGATCACGCTTTGGTGCAAAATAACGTGGTTGAGCACCGAACCGAGCGCGTAGTGGGCATTGTCGGACTTGACAGCGACCTCGATCGCCTCGGAAATCGCCATACCAAGCGATCCCGTCGTACTCGGATCCTTTTCAAGCATGGCACGGCCAGCTTCGGTGATCGTTGAGGGCGATGGGTGGCACGTGGCGCCATAGGCTTCCATCTGCATGCGGCGGTATGGCTTCTCGTCGTACGACGAGCGTACCTGGAATACTTCACACTCGAGGCCGAACATCGCTGATGCCATGGCGAGCGATGCGCCCCACTGTCCAGCCCCGGTTTCCGTCGTCAGCTTCGTCGTGCCCTCAACCGCGTTGAAGTAGGCTTGTGCGACTGCGGAGTTCGGCTTATGTGATCCCGCCGGGGATACACCCTCGTACTTGTAGTAGATTTTCGCCTTCGTGCCCAGGCGCTTTTCCAACCGGTGTGCGCGGAACAGGGGAGAGGGCCTCCAGGATGAGTACACCTCCCTCACCGGGGTAGGGATCTCGATCCATCGTTCAGTGGAGAACTCTTGCTCCACCAACGCCTTGGCAAACAGCGGCTCAAGATCTTCGGGCTTCGCCGGCTCGTGCGTCTGCGGGTTGAGCGCAGGAGCAACGGGCTCGGGGAAATCGGCCGCAATGTTGTACCAGTGGGTGGGGACAGTCGAAGGAATTGCATAATCAAGCGCTTCGGTGAACGCGTTTTCGTTAGCCATGTATTCGTCCCCTTACAAGGAAAGTAGTGATCGATAGATCCTGGATATGATGACGGCCAAACGGCCGCTTAACACACTTTACGTGGCAGACGTCAAATGTGCCGCTCGTGTCCTATTACGTGATACCCCACGTTTCGGGGAAGCAACGTCTAGAGCAGTCCGGCTCTGCGGGCCTCGCGGGTGAGGGCGTGCCCGTCCTCCCCAACGATGATGGGAATCGAGTCGGGGACCGCAGCCATCCGTTGTTCGAGAGCTTCTGTGATATCGAGGCCGTGGCTCAGCACCTGCTCTGCAGGAGTCAGAGTGCGAATGCAGATTGCCGCAACATTTTCCGGGTATTCTGCGGCAAACTCCGAGTACAATTCGGGATCATTTTGGCCGTCATCTCCCACAAGAAACCACTCGACCCACGGTAATTCGCGGGCGAGACGACGCAGCTGGCTACGTTTATGCTCAGGGCCGGATCGAAACCAGCCGGTTTGCGATGGTCCCCAGTCGGTGAAAAGCGGAGTTCCGGTCGGGAATTCTCCGCGAGCGAGAAACCGCCGTAGACCCGGTGCGACGTTCCACGCTCCCGTCGACAGGTAAACAGTGGCTGTGCGGGGATGCTCGGTTGACGCGCCACGAGCCGCGCGGATTCCGTAGTCGACACTTAACCGATTGAGGAATCGTGCCATTCCCGGAACAGCCTGGCGCGACGACACGTAGGTGAAGAACGCGTTTTTCGCGGCGACCACGGGGCGTGGTAGCCAAGAAATCATCACCGTGTCATCGACATCGGAAACGACACCGTGGGTTTCGGCCTCAGCGATGATCCGCACCGGCACCGACACCGGACGGGACGCCCGCACCCGTCGCTCCCCGCGGGCAAGCGCGCGAGAATCAAGCGCTTGCAGTGTCGCGATATGCCACCCGGGTGACAGGCCGTGACGGTGGATCACGATATCGACATAGCCGCCTCGATCCGCGTACACGAGTTTGCGTCGTCCTCCGACCCGCACGAGCACGGGTTGGAACGGAATTTGCGCGTCAATGAACTGACGCCAGCCGCGCTCACCGCGCGTCGTCGTTGAGGTCGGAGCGTCCGGCTCCGCATCGTCCTCACCGATCGCCTCTTTGAGTACGTCAACCCCGGGAGTCCCCACTCGTTCGGCGGCAGTGGTTAAATCGCGGAGGGTTGGGACGCCGGTATTCTTTGCCCACGCCTCAAACTTTTCCTCAAACGGTGTGGGAGACATGAGGGCGCGCCCGATGACGCGAACTCGTTCCAGAGAGCCGATGCCGCCGTAGCCGATCATTTCGGGACGCCATCCGAGATCTGCTAGCAATCGGGCAACAGTACCGTTGAAGATGTCCCCGAATTTCGTTACCGCGGTGAGAATCATTACTGACAGTCTATGTGGGCACCGTGAAGTTAGCGAGATGAGATGTCATCGTCACGAGGCGTGTTGTGACGAGGCTTCCACATGCGCGATAACCCCAGGCGACGGCTCCGCACTTCCAGTGGGAGGCGGTGGGGGCGCGGACGTGATGCCGCACGCAACACAGGAATCGCAATGACAGTGACGAGCACCATCACCCACGATGCCGAAATTACAATGGTGTACCCACCCAACGAACCGGATTGATCGATGAAGCGTCCAGCCAAAGCTGCGCCGAGCGATACGCCGATGTTCATCGCCGTGGACATCCAGGTTAAACCTTCGGTCAGGCGTCGCGGTGGGACTGCCCGTTGCACCATCGAGTTGACGTTGATCATTGTTGGAGAAATCGTGAATCCCGTGATGAACATGACGATCGCCATGACCCGAACACTGCTGGCGAAACCAATGGCAGTCACCCCGACGGCAAGAGCAATGACGCCGATGACAAATAACTTCCACAGTTCAAAGCGCCACGTCTTCGCTCCGTACAGTAAACCGGCAACCATTGAACCGGCGGCGAAAATCCCGAGCAGAACGCCGGAGAGCTCTTTCAGACCTAACTCGTCGGTAAACGCAACCGTGGCCACGTCAATCGCACCGAACATGGCGCCCGCCCCAATGTAGGTGAGCGCGAGAGTTAGCATGACCGGCTGCAGCATGACCGAGCCCGTGCGATGTGACGCACTATCTGTTCCCGACGGTTTCGGTTCCGTGTCACGCTGAGACAAAAACCAGTAGCCGCCGCTAACCAGTAGAACGAGTGTCAAAACGAGGCCCGCTGTCGGATGAACGTGTGTCGTTAAGAGGGTGGCGAGGACCGGCCCCACCATAAAAACTACTTCATCCAGCGTCGATTCCATGGCGAACGCCGTGTGTAGTTGTGCCGGATTCTTCACCACACCCGACCACCGCGACCTCACCATTGACCCGAGCGATCCTGACGTCGCGCCGCCAATCACCGTGAATACGTAGAGCCATATCGGGTCAGCGCGGAGAGCCCCGGCAACCACGAGACCGGTCAGCGCAACTGCGGAGATGGTGATCGATGGAATCATCACGCGCGCCTGGCCGTACGCATCGACCAGTCGCGCCAAAATCGGAGCGCACACCGCGAACGCGATAACGCTTGCAGCAGCGACTTGGCCAGCCAACGTGTACGAGTCGTACAGCGTTGAAATCATGAGAATCTGCGAGATGCCAACGACTGACATTGGGAAACGCGCCACGAACCCAGCCGCGGAGAATTTGAATGCGCCCGGGATCGATAAGATTTCACGGTAGGTCTTGAGCACCCTCGGATTCTACGCCACCTACAGATCGGGAAGCTAACCGCAGTATGTCAGCGCATACGGCTGGTTTGGTCGAAGAATTCACGTTCCCAAATAGCTGCCCCCATAAAGGCGCGAGCCGCTCGCTTGCGGTCAGCTGGGCCGGCCTCATCCATCTGGCGTTCAACGATGCTGATGGCTCGTCGCGTTGACTTGGTGAACTCGTCGTCTCCGTACATCGACAGCCACGCTTTGAACGGGTGGTTCGGGTGATTGAACTCGATGAGTTTGAAGCCGATCTCCGCATACAGCCAGTAACACGGCAGTACCGCCGCGGCCCCGACAACGTAGTTATCGGTGGCCGTCCGAGCGAGCAGAAAATCTGTGTATCCGGCTGTAATTGGGGACTTCGGCATAGTCACCGCATCAGTCAAGTGTTCACCGCTATGCTGGCTCAACCAGTCGCGGTGAAGCGACTGCTCGACCTCAATCGTTAACGCCGCATCGGAAGCCCAGTGCACCTTCTCTGTCACGTCTTCCGCTCGTACTGCCAACTGCGCAAGGGCGGAAGAGTAGATATCGAGGTACATGGCGTCTTGACGCTGGTAAGCGGTGAAATCCCATTCGTCGAGAGTTCCGTCGCGCAGTGCTGTGATGAAGGGGAGGCGCCAAATCTCATCGAGGACAGGTGCCCCGAGATTCCACAGCATCTGTGTCCACGGCCCTGCAGCTCCAATCACCGATGAGGTGTCCGCTTCCGTGATGCCGTGTGCGTCCCCCGGGGACAATAGGGTCGGAATTGATTGTGCCTGGTCGTCCCACGGCACAGCCGAGGCCGCCCTCTCTAGACGGCGAGCGCGGTGTCCGTGATCGATTGGGCCGTTGCCGCTACCTACCTGCAAGTCGGGCGCGAAGGTGAGCGCTTCATGGAGCCAACGCGTGACCCAATCGAGCGCATCTGCCGGAGCGCTACCACCGGCAAGTTTTGTCGCTAACGCCGACGACATCGAACACCCGGTTCCGTGCGTGTTCGTCGTGACGAGACGTGGCGTACGTGATTGGGCGACCTCCCCGTCGGCAGTAACGAGAGCGTTGATCAGCGGATCGTCGCTCAAATGCCCGCCTTTCAGCACCACCGTCGTCGAAAGCTTTTGGGCAACCTCTTGAGCAGCGTCCCGCGCTTCGCTATACGTGGTGAGAGACCTCGGTTCCCGGTCGGCCAAAACCTCGAGCTCAAGCGTATTCGGCGTGATCATCGTTGCGCGGGTGAGGAGATCGAACAGGGCCGATTCAGCCTCCTGGTCGAGCAGACGATCGCCGGAAGTAGCGACCATCACCGGGTCGATAACAACGATGGGAGGTTTCACCTCGTCGAGCCACGCGGAAATAACGGCGATGTACTCGGCGGACGAGACCATGCCAATTTTGACGGCATCAATCTCGACATCGTCCGAGACTGCGTGCAACTGTGCGGTGATGGTTGCCGCATCCGGGAGGTCGACAGAGGTGACACCGTTGGTGTTTTGGGACACGAGAGCGGTTGTGACGGCGAGGGCGTAGCCTCCAGCGGCGGTAATGGACTTAATGTCGGCTTGTAATCCGGCTCCGCCGGTGGGGTCGGTGCCGGCAATGGTGAGCACGCGAGGAATGGATGGGGTCATAACTGTTCCTTTGCTGAGTTCCACAAGGTCACGAGATCTGCGGCTGCTTCGCCCGGATCCTCGGCGGCCACAATCGCTGATACAACGGCCGCAGAATGAATTTGTGAGGCGGCGATGGCAGGAATATCGTCGCGAATAATACCCCCAATGGCAATGACTGGTAGCGAGATTGAGCGTGCAATCTCATCAATCCCACTCACTCCAAGAGCATCGGGAGCGTCGGTTTTCGTGGCCGTGCTTCGCACGACTGCCACGCCAAGACAGTCGATAACTGTTCCCAGCGCGCGTGCGTCATCCAGTTCGCTTGGCGTCGATGCCGACCAGCCGATCTGGGCACTATCTCCGACTAACACCCGAGTGCTACGAGCGGGCAAGTCGGTTTGGCCAACGTGCACGCCATCAACGTGGATACCCGCTTCACGAGCGGCAACAAAGACATCAATCCGGTCGTTGACGATGAGCTGGGGAAGCGGGTGAGCACCTGACGTCGCTCCATTACTGCCGGTGCTGAGGGCGCGCGCGGCCTCACGAACGAGATCGAACAGGTAACCCGCATCGACGTTCTTCCAACGCAATTGAATGGTCGATACTCCGGCCTCTGCCGCTGCGCTGACCAGCGCCACTGTCTCATCAATCGCGCGATGATGCCACGTCCGGTTGGTTGATTCTGCTCGCGACGGTTCTCCGATGCGCGCCATCGACATCGGAGGATCAGTCACTAAATAGATCCCTGGTTGCGGTTTGGGTCGCGTGCTCAAGACAGCCTCGCTCGCGCGCGGATTGTTTCTTCGTCTAGAAGGGAGAGTTCGTCGAGTAATGACACCCCGAACGATCCGGGGCCTTTCGCTTGCGCTGCCGCCTGTTCTCCGGCGATACCAAAGCAGGCATGTGCGGCTGCTGTGGCCAGGAGAGGATCATCTCCGGCGGCAACAAAGGCCGCAATGTAGGCGCCGAGAGAACACCCGGCACCGGTAATCTGAGTGAGCATGGGGGTGCCGTTTTCGCACTGGATGCGGCGGAAACCATCGGTTATGAGGTCGATTTCGCCAGAAACGGCGACGACACCTCCGGTTATTTGGCTCACGGCTTGAGCCGCATCAGCGGCCTCTTCCACCGAGGCTGTTGAATCGACGCCGCGCCCTCCGACACCGCCTGCCAGAGCGATAATTTCCGAAGCGTTACCGCGCACAACCGTGGGTGAGAAGTCAAGCAATCGATGAGCGAGAGCGGTGCGCACAGGAAGTGCGCCAATGGCCACGGGATCAAGTACCCACGGCGTGCCGTTATCGTGAGCCGCCTGGGCGGCTTCAGGCATGGCGTCCTGCTGGCTCGGTGCGACCGTACCCAGGTTAATGAGCACTCCCGAAGCGATGGCGGCGAACACGTCGGCTTCGCCGACGACATCAACCATGGCCGGGGCGGCTCCGCCCGCGATAAGCATATTGGCAGTCAGAGGCTGGACCACCGTATTGGTCAAACACTGGATCAGTGGTGTCTTGTCTTGGACCATTCGCCACAGTGCGGCGGCACGGTCGGAGTAAGTGGTGTGTTCAGGTGTTGGGCTAGATACGTCGTTCAGCATGACGATTCCTCCGCTAGTACGAACTAGATCAGGTTCTCGGGTGTTATCTCAGCTCCCGGCGGGAGCACCCCGTGTCACTCACTAGATATAGCACATCGTGACCGAGACGACACTGCAAAGGGTCTTCATCAGTGGCGCGCACCCGACTTTGACGTCGATTCCGACACTTGAGTGCGGATTTGGGCGGTTTTAGCGTCGATTCCGACGGTTCCTACAGACGAAATGTCTGGTTCGGTGGGAGGAGGCGGGAGAGGGAGGACGCGCAGATCGATCGCGGATGAGGCCGCTACGGTGGAACCGGCAGTCTGTTGGGTGCGATACGATAACGGCACACTGTTGTCGTCAGCCGGAGTCAAGCTCATGCGATCCGTGTTCCGTGTCATTGCGCTTATCGCGCTCGTGGTCGCCGGGCCGCTCGTCGTCCTCGCACCTGTGGCTACAGCGAATACTTCGCCCCAGGCAACCGACCCGGCTGTATCGTCCAACGTCGCTACTGAAACCCGCACCGGAACTCGACACCTCCTGCTCACCATGCGCGGGATCACGGCAACCGATATTGACCTGTCGAACCAAGACCTCGTGGACGTGCTTCGCGATGCCAATGTCGCCAACCTGCGCACGAGCGTCATGAACCGTACCGTGACTCTCACCGAAGCGAGGGAGATCCTCAAACCGTTCAGCAATGTTGCCGACGTCAAACACGTGGGAGACGTGACTGTTGAACCGGGAGACTCAAAACATGCCGCTCAAGTAAAAGCCGTACTTGACGCACTGGTGAATGAACTTGGCGCTGTTGATCCGAGTGCTTACGACCAGATCACCGTGGCATCGATAGCGGATGCCACCACGACCGCGCGCCTCCAGTTCGTTGCCACCTGGATAGTGTCAGGAGACAGGCCCGGCCTACTGTTTTCCAGAGCTACGCACACGACGGGTCTAATTGGACTCGACGATCTCAACACCATACCTACCCCCGAATTTGAAACTGGGTTCGGCCATCTCGCACCTCAACAACGCACGAACGTATCTACCGCCGTCGCCAGCCTTCAGGTTCATCAGGCCCACGCCGAAGTAGCCGCCGTCGCTTCACCGTTATGGTTCACCGGTTACGGCATCGGTGCAGCACTCGGTATCATCGCGGCCCTCGCGCACTTCATCCGCCGCCCCGCAGCCGAAGGCGCAGTGAAAGGGGGACCCGCGTTCATCTGGAGAAATCTCGCCTGGTGGAACACCACAGTATTCGCGCTTCTGCCCAGTGCACTGTTACTCAATCTCTCACCATGGTGGAGGTTGCCACTTCCCCAGTTCACCCCCTTCGCGCTCACCCTCGTGCTCGCCCTGCTCATAACGGCACTCGTGCGACAAACAGAGCATCCAATCGGCCTCGTCGCGGCGCTCACCCTCCTGCTTCTCGCCGTTGATGTCGTCGCGCGGTACGGGCTTTCTGACGACAGTGTGCTCGGCCCGCTCACCATGACATTCCGCCGCTTCTACGGCGTCACCAACCGCATGTACATCATGCTCATTGTGGCCGGTTTGCTGACCACCTTGCCGTGGCTCGTCACCACGATGAAACACAGCCGTACGCACGCCGCTCGCGGTATCGCCGGGGTGGGTCTCGCCGTACTTCTCATTGATGCGCTCCCTGCCTGGGGGGCAGATTTCGGTGGACCGCCGGGGATTATTGCCGCTTTTGGTCTGGCCTACCTGCTGATTCGAGGAACGAGGCCGCGCTGGTTTCATGGGCTTGCGTGGGTAGCGCTCACGGTCGCGACAATGGCGCTCATGGGGCTCATCGATGCGTTTTCTCCTGACCCCACCCACATTGCCGTCTTCTGGACCGGCCTCGTCGAGCGGAAAACCGGCGATGTTCTGATACGAAAAGCGAGTGACCTGGTGGGGACCATCGCGGGCTCACCAATCATCCTCGCAGGATTTACCGCTGCACTCATCGCCCTCATCCTGCTCGTTTACGGCCTCAAACGTCTGCATGGGGCGAGTAAACTACACCGCGATACCTTAGCGGAAGCAACTGCGGGCACACCGCTTGCGGCAATTGGAGTTGGGATCGCCGCCGGGGTGATTATCGGTGCCTTAACAAATGATTCGGGTACCATCATGCTCGCCGACGGCTTAAGCATTGGTCTGCCAGCTTTAATCGCGGCGGCTACTCAGCGTCTTCACGCCGTTCGATCGCACAGTAGGGAGAACCTGGATTCTGCTCCTGAGATGCTTCGTGACGAAGCCTCAACGGAACTCTCTGACGGTGGAGTTTCCGCACCGTGACGGCCCGCCACACATCCTTATACTGATCGGCACGATGCAAGTGACCCGATAGGTCGTTCCCCGTGGCGCGGTGGGTGAAGTTACAGGGCACTTCTTGGACGGTGAATCCTTTGACGAGTAGGTCGATCGTCATGCCCACTTCAACACCCCACCCGTAGGCAAACGGCATCGCTTCATTGACGGCTTCGCGAGTAATGCACCGTTGTCCCGACAGTGGAGCTTGCGGGCGGAATCCAGTGGCTTTGGTGATGGCCTTACGCGCGAGGTTCATGACGAGCCCATGGCCTCCCGCGCCCTTTTGTTTGGGAAGAACGGCGATTGCGCAATCGACCTCCCCCATCTGGACGGTTTCAATGAGGGCAGTGGCCTCGACGGCAGATTCTCCCAGATCGGCATCGAGGAACAGCAGATGCCGCGGAAGGCCGTCGGCAACATCCCTCATCGCGGCGACTTTTACTCCTGTTTCCAAGGCAGAGGCTTTACCGCGTGGCACTGAGTGTCGGACGACGACTGCTCCTGCCGAGCGCGCATGATCCTGCGTGTAGTCATCGGATCCGTCATCGACAACAACGAGCAGGTCCACTCCCGGAAGTGCTCGGCATGAACGTACCGTGGCGGCAATGTGGTGGGCTTCGTTATGCGCCGGAATTATCACTGCAACCCGGTGTTTGACCGGAGTTTGTTGAAAGCTATCACTCACTGGCTTATCCACTCTCTTGGCCCTTCAGTAGCGCAGATACCGCCATCGTAACGCGCGGCACTGCCGCGCGTAGTGCGTCCCAACGATGTTTTATCGCAACGACACCTGACGGGAGACGAGGCCGGAGCGGGCGCGCCGTTCATCATCGGTCAAACTGTCCTTGACTGCCAGCGCCGCTTCCAGATTCTTCTCGAGTTCTTCCGCAGCTTCCGTCAGTTCATCGGCTTCGATGTCGCCGGGGAACTCGAACACCGGAATTGAGAGTCCCAGTGCGCGGAATGCACCGATAAACCGTGAATCGTGGCCGAGCGTCAACTGGTCTTTGACCTGCAAGCGTGCGAGCGCGGTAAAGAGCTGTGTTTCATCTTCATCACGAACCCAGCGAACAAAGATCTTGTTCATTCGGTGCCAGTAGGTGTTGTCAACGCCGGGGACGACGGCGGTTGGCACGAGATCTTTTGCGCTTTCCTCAATGGCGGCGCGCACATCAGCCTCATCGTCGGCACCGGGAGCAAGCCAGAAACCGAGGTCATTTTCGATTGTCAGCTCGCCGACGGATTCAATCATGTCCGCGATGCGTGGGCCGGGATTACGCACATCAACGTGAACGACATTCGGCTCAGCTTCGCCAGCATCGACTGTGTCTTTGAGGGCGAGGGCGGCGGCGAGTGCAACTCCCAGATCGTGTCCGGCATCGCCGGAATGGGAGCGGGTTTGGAGGGCGAGAAGTACCTCTCCGTCGGAGCGAACCATGGCCGGGGCGGCATCGGGGAGCAGGGTGACGATAGTGATGTCACGCGCCCCGTACTCGGCCGTTGTTTTTGCCGGGAGGGTTGCGGCAGGAATCAGCTCGCGCATGGCGACAAGTTGTGCTTCGCAGGCCATTCCTTCGAAGGGTCGGGCAACGGGTGGGATGGGTGGTCGGAACGACCTCCCTTTGGTTGCCACCTTCTTGCGACGCGACTTCTTGCCCATCGGTTCCTACTTTCCCTCTCCAAGCTTGTGCGGATTATCCGCTCGATCACAGCGATATTGTACTGGGTTTGCCGCTCACATGATCTCTGGAATGGAACCGTCCTCCGACGCCAGCGGTAAGCCAATGGCCTGCCAATGCAACATTCCATCGACGAGAGGCATTGAATCGAATCCGTTTCGATTGAGCCACTCGGCGACCTTACGCGCCCTCCCGCCCGAACGACAGACAATAATGAGATCGTCTTCGGGGAGGTCATCGAGAGCGTTCGGAATATCATCGGCGGGAATGTGGATAGCTCCGGGCGCATGGCCGGCCTCCCACTCCATGTCTTCACGCACGTCAACTATGGCGTAACCGTCGGGAGTAAGGCCGTCCACATCAAAATCTTCGGCCTTAACCGGGCCAGGTGGAATAGGAAATGTCATGATTTAACAGTAACCGTTGTGTCAAGGCCCAAGGAGACCTCGTGAAGATCATCATTCCTCAGACGCCAGCGTTTGATTTTGAACTCCCCTCGGATATTGAGGTCGTCAAGATCTCCGAACATGAAACTGTTCCCGAAGAGCACCGCGACGCTGAGGTCGCAATCCTATGGGGCATGCGTCCAACCGTGCAAAGCTTCGTCGATCAACTGCCGAATGTGCGGTGGTTCCAAACTCTATCAGCCGGTCCTGACGGCCTCCTGCGCTCCACCATGCGCGACGACGTTGTCATCACCAACGGCCTCCACTTCCACGATCGCCCGGTTGCCGAGCACACGCTTGGCCTCGCACTGGCCCTGGCTCGTGAACTTCCCGCCGCACTCGATGCCCAGCGCGACCACCGCTGGGCCAGCGAGTTGGGGCGGGCGCATCCGTTACATGAAGAACACCGAGTGACAACTGTCGTGGGGTCGAAAGTGGTCGTGTGGGGTTTCGGTGCCATCGGTCAGCAGATCGGTCGCGTGTTTGCGGCGTGCGGATCGAACGTTACCGGGATCGCTCAAAGCGCGGGGCAGCGAGCCGGATTCCCGGTTGTCACCGCCGATAAACTGACAGAAACTATCTCAGACTGCGATATTCTCGTCATGGTTTTGCCGAACACGGACTCAACCGTCAATGTTCTCAACGCCGAGGTGCTTGCCGCTCTCCCGTCCCGCGCCCTCGTGGTCAATGTGGGGCGAGGGACAACCGTGGACGAGGATGCACTCATGGCGGCACTACGTAACGGCGATATCGGTGGAGCTGCGATTGATGTCGTTAAAGACGAGCCGCTTCCGGAGGATTCTCCCCTGTGGGATACCCCGAATCTGCTCATCACCCCCCATTCAGCCGGAGGTCGGCCCGATGGCATGGGGGACTTGATTCTCCATAACTTAGAGGCCTTTCGTCACGGCCGCATAGACGATATGCGAGCGGTTGTTCGCTCTCCGAAATAGCAGGAAAATTCGCATGTTAGGACGCATATGAAATTTTGCGTGACACATGACACAATTGCGGTATGCATGAAAGAGCAGGCACAGTAGCCAAACCAGAAGATCTTATTAACGTCGACGAAGTCCTTTCGGCTTACTACGACATCGAGCCCGATGTCGAGAATCCAAATCAAAAGGTCGTGTTCGGTACCTCCGGACACCGCGGTTCGTCCCTCGATGGAGCCTTCAATGAGGCGCATATCGTGGCGACGACCCAAGCTATCGTCGAATACCGCGCATCGCAGGGCTTCAACGGTCCGCTGTTTATCGGCCGTGACACGCACGCCCTATCCGAGCCCGCCTGGCGATCGGCGCTCGAAGTCCTGATCGCCGCCGGCGTCAACGTGCAGATTGATTCTCGCGGGTCGTTCACGCCCACTCCGGCCGTATCGCACGCGATCCTCAAGGCCAATGGAGCAGGAACCCCCGGTGGAGTTCGCACCAGCGGAGACGGCCTCGCCGATGGTATCGTCGTCACGCCCTCCCACAATCCTCCCCGTGACGGTGGCTTCAAGTACAACCCGCCCCACGGCGGCCCCGCCGACTCGGATGCGACCTCCTGGATTGCGAACCGCGCGAACGAGATCCTCGCCGGTGACTGGAGAGAAGTCAAGCGAATTACCGGCAAAGACATGCTCGACGAACCGAACGTCAGCAAGTACGACTACCTCGGCACCTACGTCGACGATCTCCCCTCGGTCATCGATATTGACGCCATCCGGGAAGCCGGCGTGCGCATTGGTGCCGATCCCCTCGGTGGCGCAGCAGTCGACTACTGGGGGGCAATCGGAGAGCGCTTCGGACTCGAACTGACGGTCGTTAATCCGAATGTCGACCCGACATGGAAGTTCATGACGCTCGATTGGGACGGCAAGATCCGTATGGACTGCTCCTCCCCGAATGCCATGGCTTCACTACGAGAAGCCATGACACCCGACAAGTACGGTAAAACTCCGTACGACGTGGCAACCGGTAATGACGCGGACTCTGATCGGCACGGTATCGTCACCTCCGACGGGCTGATGAATCCGAACCACTATCTCGCCGTAGCGATCGAATATCTGTTTACCCACCGGCCCGGCTGGCCGGCAGACTGCGCCGTCGGCAAGACCCTCGTCTCCTCAGCGCTCATCGACCGCGTCGTCGCTGACATCGGACGCAAGCTGATTGAAGTCCCCGTCGGCTTCAAGTATTTCGTTCCCGGTTTACTCTCGGGTGAAGTCGGGTTCGGCGGCGAAGAATCCGCTGGCGCAAGCTTCCTGCGTAAGGATGGCACGGTGTGGACAACCGACAAGGACGGCATTATCCTCGCCCTGTTGGCCGCAGAGATCATCGCTGTGACCGGAAAGTCCCCCTCGCAGCTCCACCGCGAACAGGTTGAGCGCTTCGGTGACTCAGCTTACGCTCGCATCGATAACGCCGCATCGAAAGACGAGAAAGCCAAACTCGCTAAACTTTCACCTGAAGATGTGACGGCGACGGAACTCGCCGGTGAAGAAATCACCGCGCGTCTAGTTAACGCGCCGGGTAACGATGCCGCTATCGGCGGCCTCAAGGTGACGACTGAAAACGCGTGGTTTGCTGCTCGTCCCTCGGGTACGGAGGATGTGTACAAGATCTACGCCGAATCGTTCAAGGGCGAAGATCACCTTAAGCAGGTGCAAGATGAAGCGAAGAACGTAGTCGCTGCCGCACTGGGAGGTTAATTCTTCCTTTCTACCTCGATTAGTCTGCCGCAAGTCAAATGACTTGCGGCAGACTTTTTCACCGGCCTCAACCATTGATTCCGACAGGTCGCTTGAAATTCGCATCGATTCTGACACTTGTGCGGGTATCTGGGTGGCTAGGTGTCGGAATCGAGGTGCGGGGAGGGGATGTCACAGCGGAGGGGACACGGTAGTGACAGGAGGATCAGGATGCCGATTTGCTACTGGCGAGGATGCGTTCGCTCAAACGTCGGTTGCGAGCCAGACGTTGACCGTCTCGCCGTGCCCGCTCAGCGGTGACGGCCATGAGGAAATCCTCGGGATTAACCGAGGCATCGGGCAGAGGATAGACATACTGCGCGGTTTGCCGGGCCAAGTCGCTGGCAAGCTGGGTTCGAGCCGGGCCGTAGAACGTGGCGCGGCGCCCAATGAACTGGCGGATCGCGAGGGCGAGGCCGGGTGGGAGTGACGCGACATCGGCAGACGAGGCCCACTGCTGAAGATGGGGAGGCATCGGCATCGGCGGATTAACTTTCAAGGGGATGCGCTCTTTAATCACGAGAGTACCGGCGGCTATATCGCCGAGCCGGCGGCCTTTACGAGACAGAAGTACCGAAATAATTGCCATGACACCGGATGTTCCCCAGATCTCGACGACTCCGATGAGATGGCGCACCAAGGCCTGTTGGAATCCGGATGGCCCCTGATCGTCGCGTACGACGCGGGTGCCAAAAATGAATCTCCCAATGGACTTACCGTGGGTCAGTGTTTCGACGGTGACAGGGAAGCCCACTAATCCGAGGAAAATCGTCAAAATAATGAGCACCCGAGCAATAGCGAAATCCCATTGCACGTCACTCGAGAGGACGAGATACACGAATGCGAACATCATGATCCCGGACATCAGCATGTCGATCAGACACGCTCCGATTCGAAGTGCGATACCGGCTGAGGGGATGTCGAGAGCGACACCTTCACCGACAACAATGTCATCGGCGACGAGATTCGGCGTTTGATTCATGACACATACGTTACCGTCACGTACTCTTAAACCCATGGATCTCGACGCATTTGTTTCCGCGAACGAACCACTGTGGCGTGAGCTGGAAAGTTTGACGCGCGAACCCCACCTGAATGCGAAACAATCCGAACGCATTGTTGATCTCTATCAGCGCACCTCAACTCACCTGTCGATGCTTCGCTCGCAGTCTCCCGACCCCACCTTGGTTATGGCCCTATCGAGCCTGCTCGCCCGAGCACGTCGGCGCACCGGACGAGCCCACACCTCCACATTCCGCCGAACCGGTGCCTTCTTCACCGAGCGGTTTCCCGCCACCTTGTACCGTCTGCGGTGGTGGTGGATTGGTTCCATGATCGGTAGCTACGTGCTCGCTGCAATCATGGCGTGGTGGGTGATCGAGCATCCCGACCTCCATAGTTTTCTCGGTAGTCCAGAACAGATTGAACGCCTTGTCGAACATGATTTCGAGGCCTATTACTCCGAATATGCCGCCACTCATTTTGGTCTGTCAGTGTGGACAAACAATGCGTGGGTATCAGCCCTATGCATTGCGCTAGGCGTGACGGGAATCGGCGTCATCTACGTGCTATTTAACAACATGGCGAACCTCGGCATTAACGCGGCCTTGATGATCTACTACGGAAAAGCCGGATTGTTCTTCGGCCTCATCACCCCGCACGGCCTGCTTGAACTCACCTGCGTATTCGTCGCCGCCGGTACGGGGCTGTCACTATTTTGGTCGTGGGTCGCTCCCGGCAATCGAACCCGAACAGATTCGTTCGCCTACCACGGACGTACGGCGATGAATGTTGTGCTCGGTCTTGTGCTCGTACTCGCAGTATGCGGATTTATCGAAGCGTTCGTCACGCCGTCGTCGCTACCGACTCCGGCGCGCGTGGGCATCGGCATCGTCGTGTGGCTCGCCTTCATGTGGTACGCACTCATTCACGGTCGCAAACAGGTGAAAGCAGGGATCACCGGCGACATCGAGCAGTGGCGCCGCCGCGAAGAGATCGTCGCCGTTTCCTAGGGGCCTAGTCCTCAGGCTAGAGGAGTCCGCGGCTCTTCAGTGCGAGATAGTGGTCGACAATCCGCATCGGAAGATTCTCAGGATCGTCCTCAACGACTGTCACTCCGAGATGTTCGAGGGCGCGAGCGGCCTGGGCTCTGCGGGAGCTCGTGCGAGCCACCGCGGCGGCCTGGTAGACCTCATGGGCACTGTCATACTTACCGGTGGTTGAGTGCGTGTCGGGGTCAATAGCCGCGGCAATCATCACCGAGTTATTCTTCGCCAAATTGACAAGAATCGGGAGCAATCCCTCGTCGAGAACGTTGGGTTCGATCGGGGTGAGGATGACAATTAACGACAGTTTCTTCCCGAGCTTCGTCACCGCAGACGACAGAGTGGTCCAATCGGCCTCAATAATCGACGCATCGAGTGGCATCATGGCGTGCGATAACTCGCGTAGCACGTCGCGTCGACCGGGTTTGATGACGGAGGCGTGAACCGTGTGGTCCCCGGCAACGAAACTGATGTTGTCGCCGGCCTTGGCGCACACCGCCCCCAGGAGCAAACACGCATCCATCTGGGCATCGAGGCGCGTGACGTTCCCCAGCCGTACGGCCGACAGGCGAGACGTGTCCATCACCATAACGATGTGGCGATCGCGTTCGGGGCGCCAGGTGCGCACAATGAGTCCCTCATCCATGCGGGCAGTGGCGCGCCAGTCGATCGAGCGCACGTCATCGCCCTCGACCCATTCGCGTAACGAGTCGAACTCAGTGCCTTGACCGCGCTGGCGGGCAAGTGCTTGGCCTTCGATCTGCTGGAGCTTCGCGAGGGCACGAGGTAGGTGCTTGCGGGAGGGAAACTCGGGGAGGGAACGCAGTTGCGTGGGGCTATCAAAAGACACTTGCCGTGCAGCCAATCGCAACGGCCCCCATGATCGAATGGTGATGTGGTCGCCGTAGAGGCGGCCGCGCCGGGTAGGGGCCAGCGTCGTCGTGATAGTCAGCGGTTCGTTAGGTACGAGTGAAAACGGGTGCCGGTTTTCTCTGGCACCGGCGGAGGGTTGCCATGCGTCGCGCAATTCCCCGCGCATAGTCCGCGGCCCGGTCAGAGTAATAGCCGAGGCTGATTCTTCCCCCACCCGCACGGGGGACGGCTCGGCGCGCTCAACGGTGAGTTTGCGCGGAGAGGCCGCAAAAAGGAAGTCGATGAGGACCACGCACAGAACGAGCGCTGTCCATGCGGCAACGGTCCTCGTGTGCGGCCAAATAATGACGGGAATGAGGCCGATGGCGAGGAGTACGGGTACGCGCCAGGAAATAGTCATCGCGGCACAGGAATGGAATCGAGTGCGGAGGTGAGAACGCTTTCGATGCGCACGCCCTCCAGCTCGGCCTCTGGGCGCAGGGCAAGACGGTGAGCAATGGTCGGTTGAACGAGCGTTTTCACGTCATCTGGAGTGACGAAATCACGGCCTTGGAGCCACGCCCATGCCCGCGAGGTGGCCAACAGTGCCGTCGCGGCGCGTGGAGACATTCCGAGCGTGAGCGAGGGAGTCTGACGGGTTGCTCGCGCAATGTCAACGATGTAGGCGACCACTTCAGGACGGATATCAACTTGCTTAACCGCTTGGATTCCCGCTTCAATATCGGCGGCAGAAGCAACCGGTTGCAGGCCCGCGGCATCGAGATCCGACGCATCAAAACCGTGCGCGTGACGGTTAACGATTTCAATCTCGTCATCGCGCTCGGGCAGATCCATATTGACCTTGATGAGGAAGCGGTCGAGCTGGGCTTCAGGCAGAGGATAGGTGCCTTCGTACTCGATGGGGTTTTGAGTGGCGGCCACCATGAACGGGGCGGGGAGGGCGCGTGGCTGACCATCGATGGTCACCTGCCGTTCGGCCATCGCTTCGAGCAACGACGCCTGGGTTTTCGGTGGGGTGCGGTTGATTTCGTCGGCCAGTAGCAGGTTGGTGAACACCGGGCCGGGGCGGAACCGGAATTCTGCGGATCCACGGTCATACATGAGCGAGCCAGTCACATCACCGGGCATGAGGTCGGGGGTGAACTGGACGCGCTTGTGGTCAATGTCGAGGGCTTTCGCCATCGCGCGGATAAGCAGCGTCTTAGCCGTACCGGGAACGCCCTCAAGGAGCACGTGTCCGCGTGTGAGGAGAGCGATGACAAGTCCGGTGACGGCAGCATCTTGGCCGACAACAGCTTTGGCGACCTCCGCCTGTAGGCGATTGAGAGCGGCTCTCGGGTCGGTGGTGGGTTCAGCCATGGTCTACCTCCTGGATAAGTACGGCTAATTCGTTGGCGATGCCAAGCATGTGGGATTCGGATCCGCCGAGGGATCCGTAGAGCAAATGATGGATCTGATCGGGGTCGCGTTCGGTGCGGTTAGCGACTGCGGCCACGAGGACGTCCTCGGACGTGGCGGCCGGCAAGTTGAGAAGACGAATAAGACGGTGCCGCGTGTCATCTTGCAGGTGGGTTAAAGTCACCCTGGTGTCTGAGCTCCGCTCGTACAGTCGTCCGAGCGCGTGGGTGGTCTCAGTGGATTTGATGGTGATGGGAAGGCGTTCCGTGGCGAGACGTCCGAAGCGCCTTCCTTTCCACACCATGACGGCAAGGGTGATGAACAGCAGGAGATAGGACGCGGGGAAGAACCAGTCGGGGAAGAACACCCAGTAGGTGCCCTCGGTTGGATCGATGGTGAAATCGATGTCCGGCTGGGGGAAGTACCAGATCAGTTTTTCATTCGATCCCAGTAGCGTGAGCGCGGCAGCCGCGTTGTCGTAATCGATGATGCTCTCGTTCGTGAAAATATCCCCCACTTCGAAAAGCACCGTCTGCGGAAGGTTGTCGCGCGGAGCGAGGGCGATAATGTACCCCCCGATTTCATCGGTGAAGCACATTCGGTAATCCGTCACCTCAGCGGTCGGCTCATAAAACCACGAGCGGTTTGAAATCTCCCGGGTCTTCCCGAAGATATCGGAGCACGGATCAGCTGTCAGGGAAAGTTCACGCGCATCCTCTTCCGGCAACGGATCTGCGTCCGTTTCGGGTAAGCGTCCGAAGTAACTGACGTGAGAATAGTCAACCGGGAAGGAAAGGTTGATTTCGCTCAAGATCCAGTCATCGATATCAACTAAGACAATTCGATCGGCATCGCGGGCCTTATCAATTGCTTCAAGGAACTGGTCTGGGTTGAGGTAGTTCGAGCCGATAATGGCAACTGTCGAACCGGCAGTCGAATCGGGTATCTCATCGGGGAAGTGGACCAGCGTGATGTCGACGCCCTCATCCTTGAGGACCTCGGCGAGAGCCTTCGTGCCGCTGGGGGCGGGGGATTTGGGGTCGTAAGTTTCATAGGCGGTGTCGGGCCACGACAAATACGTTAATGCGGCTAGTGCCGTAATGGCGACGATGAGCCATACTGCGGTGGATTTAAACCAGGCAGTACCACTGCGACCGAGGGCGCGGGCGGCACTCATGCTCTCACCGGCGCTTTCGATTGGGTCAGTTGGGTGCGAATGTGTTCTTCGAGCGCCAGGATAATGTCAACGTCAGCGCTGGTGGTTCGCGGTTTCGGGTGTGTTCCGTAGGCGGCGGCATCGAACGCGGTGGCTCCGTGGGAAATATCCTCCGCATACGCGGGGTAGGTGCTCCGCATGGTGGTGGCGACTTCCCCGATCGTGCGCCCGGGGGAAATGTGGAGGATACCGGCCCGGTCGAAGGTGGCAATAATCGAGCGGAAAGCGGCCTTCACTGCCTCGTCGGGATCGTCAATCCGATACTGGAGGGCAAGCCTGCGATATTCCTCGGGTGTTATCGTCGGGTCGAGGAGGGCGTCCTCACCCATCGCGGTGGCAGTGGCATTTCGGGCACGGCGGCGCATATTACGGATAGCCCACCAGATAATGAGGCCGCCGAGCACACAGGCAATGCCAAGCAAAAGGTAGATGGCGTTGTAGGTCTGGGCATCGGCAGCTTTCAGGAGTGGGCTGAGGAGCCAATGAAAGAATTCTTGCAGCCAATTGCGTTGCGTTAGGTACTCCGGTTTGAGTAGTTCGTTGCGCAACAATTCTCGTGCCTGATCGGGGTCAGGTACGAGGGGAATGTCAGCGGGGATAATCATCACTGGGTGGGAGGCTGAGTCGGCGGCGCAATATCGGACATGAGTTCGATGTCGAAGCCTTCTTTGCGAATCCGTTGGTCAATATACATGAGCGACATAAATCCCGACTGGAGAGGGAGGGTGAAAATCAAGGCGAGAGCGCCCGCCACAGTTGATGCCAGCATCGTTGCACTATTGATGAATGCCGCTGAGGTCGATAGTATCGCGACGGCAAAAACCGTGATCATGGTAATGGGAACACTGAAAACCGCAACGACGAACTGAATGACGATATTGAGCACAATGTAGTACCCGAGGATGCGGAAGAACGCGCGGCGACTCAGGCCCCAGCTTCGTTTCAAGGCTGCCATGGGGGAGAGTGATTCCACCACGGTGGCCGGGACGGCGAACATGAATCGGATACTGATAATGGCGTAGGCAATGAGGCCGCCAATCAGGAGAACGAAACCAATGAGGAAGGCGAATCCCCACGAGACATCGATATAGTCCGAAACTAAAGCGAAGACAACCAGGGCAGCGAAGGGAATAAGGCCAAACAGCGACAGAAGAAGGACCGTCAACACGTAGTTTTTGAGTTGAGGTTTAAGATCCCGCCACATCTCAGACGGAGAAATACGTCGGCCTTGAACTGCGCCAATGGTGACGATGGTGAACGGCCCCAGTAGCACGAGAGAGGCGATAATCCCCGGGACCGCAGTCAGAATCCAGGTGGGAGCCGCTAGTTCGAAGTCAGGATCGAGGTACATCGACATGTTCCTCGATGCCAGTGCGGCAACCGGCAACACCAGTAGCGGACCAAGCAGGGTGACGAGGAAAGCCAGTCCAATCGTGGACTTGGGGTTAAAGCGGATGAGCCGGAAGATCCCGCCCATGACATCGGAAAACATGAGGGGGCGAATCGGCACGATTCCCGGTTTCATTTGCGCCCACGTCAACTGCGGCGACATGGGACCGTATCCGTTCGATGGGTACGGTTGCTGGTATCCGGGTGGCTGCGGCTGGGTTGGTTGGTAACCCGGTGGTGTCGGGTGCGGGTACTGCGGTGGCTGGTAACCCGCTGGTTGGTAGCCGGGGCCAGTTGTGGAGGGAGCGTTCGCAGAAGGGCCCGATGTCGGGGTGCCAAATGGGTGGGCCGCTGCGTTAGTGTCGGAATCCGATTGCGCAGATGCTGCCCCCGGTGCAACCCATTGATCTGGGGTTGACCTCGACGGGTCATTTGGTTCGCTCATGAGCCCTCCTTCATCAGGATAAAAATAGCAATGATAGGACCCCAAGTGCGAGTGTCACACCCACATGAGTGCCAACATTTCCGATCGAGTCGACGATAGTGCTATCCACGACGCAACCGAAGCGCATGGTAGTCGACTCGCACGTCAATGGTTCGGGCCGAACCAATGGCATCTCCGTCCACTTGAATCGGTTGGGCAGTATCGGCGGTGGTATGCGCGGTTTTCGCCTTCTTAAAGGCCAAATTCCCCGTCGTGCCGGGCAGAAGCTCCGGTCGCATGCCGACCCCTTGGACGAGAATCTTCGTGAAAAGATCCATCCACCCGATAATCCCGGCCTTCGCGTCGAGAATCGTCACATCGATAAGACCGTCATTGATTTTCGCATCGGGAACCAGCACGACACCGGCGGTCAAGGTCGAACAGTTGGCGAAGAGCAAAGATCGCGACGTTACTGTGTATTTCTTATCCCCATCCAAGGTGACGTGCGCCGTGGTCTGCGGAGCGCGCAGAGACTGCGCTCCGGCAACAACGTAGGCTCCCCATCCGACGTGCTTCTTCAGTTCGGAGGACGTACCCGCCATGAGTTCGGCGTCCCACCCCTGGCCGGAGATTACGAGGAAAGCGTATTCGTCGTCCGAGGGGGGTAGCACTCCCTTTTTTTGGAGAGTCTCGAGGTGAGGTTCGGGAAGTAGCGATCCTTCTGGGGGAAGTTCGGACTTCTCCTCCACATCGGAGACGCGAATCCAGCCCAGATCGGCCTCATTCTCGAGTCCGAAGAAGGCGATGTCTACCGCCTCTTGTAGATCATCGGTTGGGATAGACAGATTACGCGCAAGAAGATTACCCGTCCCGAACGGTAGAACTGCCATTGGGATCTTCGAATGTGCCATTCCTGCTGCCACTGCTCGTACGGTCCCGTCACCACCAGCGGCAATGACGAGCGCGGCGCCCTCGGCTACGGCCTGTGCCGCCTGACCTGTTCCCGGATCAGACACGGTGGTTGGCATCCACACGGGTTCAGCCATTCCGGCCTCGACCGCGCCGAGCGTGACGAGTTTACGGAGCCGATACGCCTTCGACACCTTGACGGGGTTGTAGATGACGTATGGCGTCAGGTCGGACATGAAGACTCCTTGCTTACGCGAGACTACTGCTTTGAGAATAGTGGGAAGCACTTTCGGGTTCATCCTATTGCCCCACGTATGAGTCAGCACGCGTACACGGTAGGCTGGTGCCATGATTGATCTGAAAGCCCTCCGAGAAGATCCGCAACCGGCGCGCGATTCCCAAATCGCGCGCGGTGAAGACCCGGGTCTCGTTGACCAAATACTCGCGGCCGACCAGGCCCGTCGCGAAGCTCTGCGCGATTTTGAAACCAAACGGGCCGAGCAGAAAGCCGTGTCGCGATCGATCGGCAAGGCATCACCTGAAGAGCGGCAAAGCGTCCTCGCTCACGCCAAGGAACTTGCCCAGGAAGTGAAAGACCTCGAAGCGCGTTCCAACGAGCTTGCCGCCGAGGCCGATGCACTTGCCAAAGCAATCCCCAACATTGTCCTGCCGGGCGTGCCCGCCGGAGGAGAAGAATCCTTCACCGATCTGCGCCATGAAGGCACCCCGCGCGACTTCGCGGCCGAAGGCTTCGAACCGCAAGACCACCTCGCTCTCGGAGAAGCGCTCGGCGCCATTGATATGAAACGCGGTGCGAAAGTATCGGGTACCCGTTTCTACTACCTCACCGGCATTGGGGCCCGTTTGGAACTTGCCCTCCTCACCATGGCTCTCGACCAGGGGATCGCCAACGGGTTCACCCCCATGATGACGCCCACCCTCGTCACCCCGGCAATCATGGGAGGCACCGGGTTCCTCAATGAACACTCGGATGAAATCTACTACCTGCCAACCGACGACCTCTACCTCACTGGCACGTCCGAAGTGGCGCTCGCGGGCTACCACACCGACGAGATTATCGACCTTGAGTCCGGGCCGAAGCGCTACCTCGGGTGGTCGACGTGCTACCGACGCGAAGCTGGGTCTGCTGGTAAGGACACCCGCGGTATCATCCGCGTGCACCAGTTCAACAAGGTAGAAATGTTCTCCTACTGTTCGGTAGAGGACGCTGTCGAAGAGCACGAGCGTTTCCTCGCGTGGGAAGAAGAGATGCTCGCCAAGGTCGAGCTGCCGTACCGCGTGATTGATACTGCGGCGGGAGATCTGGGTACGTCTGCGGCGCGGAAGTTTGACTGTGAGGCGTGGCTACCAACCCAGAATCGGTGGATGGAAGTGACCTCGACCTCGAACTGCACCACCTTCCAAGCGCGCCGGCTCAATATCCGCGAACGCGCCGAGGGCGGTACCCGCACAGTGGCCACGTTGAATGGCACGCTGGCAACTACTCGGTGGATCGTGGCGCTACTGGAAAACCACCAGAATGCTGACGGATCGGTTCGCGTGCCGGACGCGTTGCAACCGTATCTCGGAGGCTTGACTACGCTGGAGCCGCTTTCGTGAGTAATCCGCTTCTGACTCCTCCGAAAACGACGCTTGCTCCAATACCATTCGAAACGCTCGTTGAGGATGCTTTGGCGGCAATGCCATCCGAACTGGAGGGGCCGTCGCCACGCTTACTCATTGCACTTGATGTCGATGGGACTCTCCTCACCACTGAGGGAGCCACAGAGGTCACGAAATCGCGCGTTGCCGCCTTACAAGAGGCTGGGGTGCAGGTTGTCATCGCAACCGGTCGTGGTATCGGGGCAACTCTTCCCGTGCTTTCCGAAGTGAGTATTCATGACGGCTGGGCGGTTGCCTCCAACGGTGCCATTACGTTGCGGATTCGCGACGGTGACGTTGACGTTGTGGAGCGTCGGATGTTCGATCCGGCTCCGGTGATTGACCAGGTGTTGGAGCAGTATCCCGAGGCGCTCATTGCGGTTGAAGACAATGATTCGACTATGCGGATTTCGCGCGAGTTCCCACCCAAAGAACTGATGGAGAATTGGGTGATTGAACCAGTCGAGAGGCTTCGTGCCGAGCCGGTTACCAAACTCGTCGTCCGAATTCCGGGGATGGATCGTGATGAGTTCGCTGACCGGATGGCTGAACTCGACCTATCGATGGTGGAGCCCGCTGTGGGCTGGACGTCGTGGATGGATGTCAATGCGGCGGGCACGACCAAGGCATCCGCGTTGGAAACTTTGCGCGTTAAACTCGGTGTTCCTGCTACTGGAACAGTTTCGGTCGGTGACGGCACCAACGACATGGCAATGCTCGAATGGGCATATCACGGGGTCGCTATGGCGGGCGCAACTGAGGAAGTTCGTGCTGTGGCCGACACCGTCACCGGGCCCGTGGAATACGACGGTGCCGGCGCCATTATGGAAGCGCTTTTGCGGCGCGTGTAAATGAGCCCACCCCTGCCGCGGCGGCAACCGCGGCAACGCAGGCTCGTGTACCGCGCGTAGGCTCTGTCTAACAGTCCTAGGCTCTGTGTAGCGTGCGTCGACTTTCTGATGGCGTTGTTGCCTACTGCTCTTGCCGATTCCGACAGTTCGTATGTGTTTGGTGTCGGAATCGACGCGAATTCGGGCGTGTTCGGTGGCGAAGTGTCTGAATTGGTAGTTGAGCAGAGGAGATGGGAAATAGCTTCGAAGTCAAATCACAGTCTGTACACCGGACAAGACGTGCGTGAACGTAACAGTTTGAATACGTTTCGTGTTTTGGGCGGCTAATAGTTGCAGATCGTATACAAAACCGATTGACTCAAAAATGTTGCTATAGGTTTCCACCTACGGCATTATCGACACAATGTTCATGGAGGAACATATGCGAACCACCAAATCACGCTTCGCTGCGGTCGCTGCTGGTGCAGCGGCAACAGCGTTGATCCTCGCCGGATGCTCCGGCTCTAATGACCTCAAAGGCGGTTCTGATTCAGGCGGCGACACCGCTGGTTCTGATACTGATTGCTCAGCCTTTGAACAGTACGGCAAGCACGAGGGCGAGGCAGTCACCCTGTTCTCCTCAATTCGTGAGGTCGAAGCCGACCAGCTCCAGCAGACCTTCGATAAGTTCGAAGAGTGCACCGGCATTAAGGTCACCCACAACGGCGTCGGCGAGTTCGAATCACAGATTCTCGTCCAGGTTGAGGGCGGAAACGCTCCCGATCTGGCAATCTTCCCTCAGCCCGGTCTCTTGCAGCGCATGGTGAAGGACGGACACGTCCTCCCCGCTCCCGCTGAAGTTGAATCTAAGGTAGACGAAGGCTGGTCCGCAGACTGGAAGGCTTACGGCACAGTAGACGGCACGTTCTACGCAGCTCCGCTGATGGCTTCCGTGAAGTCCTTTGTGTGGTATTCGCCGTCCATGTTTAAAGAGGGCGGCTACGAAATCCCAGAAACATGGGATGACATGATGGCGCTGACCGAGAAGATTGCCCAGGACAACCCAGATGCTAAGCCGTGGTGTGCTGGCATTGAGTCCGGTGGTGCAACCGGCTGGCCCGCAACCGACTGGATTGAGGACGCTGTTCTTCGCTCTGCCGGTGGCGACGTCTACGACCAATGGGTTGACCACGAGATCCCCTTCAACGATCCGCAGATCGTTGAAGCGACCGAAATGGTCGGTAAGATCCTCCGCGACGACAACTACGTCAACGGCGGCATCGGCGACGCTCGCTCGATTGCTACCACCTCGTTCAACGACGGTGGTATGCCGATTCTCGACGGCCAGTGCTACATGTACCGCATGGCTTCCTTCTATGAAGCCCAGTGGCCCGAAGGCACCAATGTTGCTGAAGACGGAGACGTTTTCGCGTTCTACCTTCCTGGCATGACCGCTGATGAGAAGCCGCTTCTCACCGCTGGTGAGTTCGTGGGTGCGTTCAACGATAACGATGCGACCAAGGCTGTTCAGGCATACATGGCATCGTCCGAATGGGCGAATACCCGCGTCGAAATCGGTGGCGTGACCTCCGCTAATAAGGGTGTTGACCCGTCGCTCGCGTCCTCGGATATTCTCCGTCTCGCGATGGAACTCCTCCAGGATGACACTGCGGTTGCCCGCTTCGACGGTTCTGACCTCATGCCTTCCGAAGTTGGTGCAGGCTCCTTCTGGACGGCTATGACTCAGTGGATCAACGGTGAAAAGGACGTTAACACCGTCCTCACCGAGATCGAGTCCAGCTGGCCCACCGAATAACACAGGCGGTTAATTCCCGATAGGTAGGGCGAGCGGAGCGTTTCGCTCGCCCTACCAACACGGGAGGCTCATAATGGATTTCTTCCTCTATACCAAGATCGGGCAAATGATCCTCGCGGTCATTGCCCTAGCGCTCGTTGTACTCGTGCTTTTGGGTTTGGCCTCGCTTGCCGATCGACTCAAGGGTCGCGGCCGCACCCTAGCCGCCGTCATCGTTTTTCTCGGCCCCGCAGCACTACTTCTCGGCCTGGGCTTGATTTACCCGGCTGTCAGAACGATTGCCATGTCATTTATGGACCGCCGTTCCGACAAGTTCGTCGGAATGGCGAACTACGAGTGGATGTTCACAGCAACTGACTCGAAGCAAGCGTTCATCAACACATTCTTGTGGGTGATTCTCGTCCCCACTATCTCGACGGCAGTTGGCCTGCTCTACGCGATTCTGATCGACGGAAAACGATTTGAAAAAGTCGCTAAATCGCTCCTATTTATGCCGATGGCGATCAGTTTCGTCGGTGCCGGCATCATCTGGAAATTCGTCTACGAATACCGTGGAGCTGCCCAGACCCAACGCGGCCTCCTCAACGCCATCATCGTTGGACTCGGGGGCGAACCCGTGAGGTTCTTACAGGACTCGCCTCTCAATACGATTTTCCTCATCGTCGTAATGATTTGGGTTCAAGCCGGTTTTGCCATGGTGCTTTTATCGGCCTCAATCAAGGCCATCCCGAATGACATCGTTGAAGCAGCGCAGCTTGATGGTGTCAATCCGTGGCAAATGTTCCGCAACATCACCATTCCGTCGATCCGCCCGACTCTCGTCGTCGTGCTGACGACGATTACGATTGCGACCCTTAAAATCTTCGACATCACGCAGACCATGACCGGCGCGAAATTCGGCACCCAGGTGCTGGCCAACATGATGTACGACCAGTCGTTCACCTACGGCAACAACGGGTACGGTTCGGCGATGGCAGTGGCCATCTTCGTCCTCGTCATCCCGATTGTCGTCTACAACGTACGCCAGATGTTGAAGAACAAGGAGGTGCGTGGTGGCTAGTAATACGACCGTCGTTGATGCCGATGTTGTGACCGCTCACGGCGATCAAGCTCTCGGCCTCAAGAACAAGAACACGGCTTCGGCAACTGCCAAACGTGCGCTGTCGAGTCGTCTGGGATCTTTTGTCGCTATCCTCATTGCACTTTTGTGGACGATCCCGACGTTCGGACTGTTCATCACCTCTTTCCGACCCGAAGCGGACATTAAGTCATCGGGGTGGTGGAGCTTCTTCACGAATCCGAACTTCACGCTCGACAACTACCAAACAGTACTGTACGGCGCGAAATCGCAGGGTGACCTGGCTTCATATTTCATGAACTCACTGGTCATTACCGTTCCAGCAACCGTCGCCCCGCTGCTCATTGCCACGATGGCGGCGTATGCCTTCTCGGTGCTGAAGTGGCGCGGTCGCGACACGGTATTCGTGATGGTATTCGCGCTTCAAATCGTACCGTTGCAGATGGCGCTCATCCCGTTGCTTCGCGTGTTCTCCGGAACCGAAGCATCGAAGATGTTCCCCTTCTTGTCGATTTGGGTTGCGCACACCATCTTCGCCCTCCCGCTGGCAATCTTCCTGCTTCACAACTTCATGGCCGAAGTGCCACACGAACTTGTTGAAGCAGCGCAGGTAGATGGCGCTGGGCATGTCACCACTTTCGTGCGAGTCATGCTCCCCCTGATGATTCCAGCGATCGCGTCGTTCGCGATCTTCCAGTTCCTGTGGGTGTGGAATGATCTCCTCGTTGGTCTGACGTTCTCGGGCGGACAAGATCTCACTCAACCGCTCACCGCACGGCTGGCCTCAATGGCAGGCTCGCGCGGTCAAGACTGGCATCTGCTCACCGCAGGCGCCTTCGTCTCGATGATTATTCCTCTCGTAGTTTTTATGACGCTGCAGCGATACTTCGTGCGCGGCCTCATGGCAGGCTCAGTGAAGGGATAGTTCCATCCGATTGGCGCGTGGCCCCGGTTCGCTTTACAGCAACCGGGGCCACGTTTTTTTCGGATGCCGTCTGCATAAGGTGGCGAGGTCGGTGTCGGGACGGACTTTTGTTGAGGAGAGCCTACACCCCCCAAAAACATCGTAAGAGTGAGTCCAGACCCCTGCGTAGGCTCTCTCGCGTTGCCTTCCGCTGTCTGTTACCTGGGTGCACTCTCTGTTATCACTCAAGCTTTTCGACTTCGCTCTGGTTACTGCGAGTTTCATCGATTCCGACACTTCGCCTGTGGTTGATGTCGGAATCGACGCGAAATCGGGTGTTTTCGGAGTGGAAATGTCTGAATCGATGGTGAGAGGAGGGCGGGGGCGGTGGGCCGGATGGGGGAATGCGAAGTGTTCGAATCGATAGACGAGAGCTGACGCGCAGACTGCTTCGGGCGGCGGGCAACAACCGTGTACCTACGTGCGGAAAGAAAAGGCTCGGGTGAACACGCGTGTTCACCCGAGCCTTCGGTAGAGGAGACCGACGCGTTAGCGCCTATCCACTACAGTCATCAGATCGACTGACGACGAACGAGCAGGAACACTCCTCCGGCAGCTCCAGCCAGCAGGGCCATGATGGCGAGCGCAGTAACGGCAACACCTGTGGTGGGAAGCTGAGCTCCACCATTGTCGGACGAAGCGCTGTCTGAGGACGAGCTATCGTCGGTGGCCGGGGGAGTAGTGTCGTCAGAAGCTCCCGGGCTCTGGGTATCACCGGGATCACCCGGCTGTTCAGGATCGACCGGCTCTTCCGGTTCAGGAACGGTAATGACGTTCAGCCCGAAGATCTCCGGGTTGTGATCCGAAGAGCGGTAAGCGTCAGGAGTGTAGAAGTTCGTGACGTTACTGTTAAAGCGCGAGTATTCGAGGGCAATAGGTTCGTGGGCGTTAATCTCCCACACGCTGACACCCTCGATCAAAGCAGCTCCAGCTTCATTCGCGACCACGTGGTCAAGTGATCCGACGCGCCCCGAATACATGTAACTATCTCCAGCTCCCGCACCTTGAATGGTGTAGCCGGCTGCAGCCAGGGTCGTCATCGGGTCTTCCATGGAATAGGAGTTGAAGTCGCCGACGAGGAACGTTGGCCCGTCGAATGTGTCAGCAAACTCGGCAAGTGCAGCCGCTTGTCGCACACGGACACCATTATTGTTGCCCTGCCCGTCAAACTTGTCGGCGTTCTCATCGCCTTCCAGCAATGATCCCTTGGACTTGAAGTGGTTGACGATGAGAGTAAACTCGGTTCCTTCCTCGTTTTCTCCGACAATCGGGGCAAAGCGTTGTGCAAGTGGTGAGCGAGCAACGCCATCAAATGCGCGGTTGTTGAGAATCACGCTCTCACCGATGACGGCAACGCTCGCGGGCTTGTAAATGTAAGCGGTACGAATCGCGTCACCGTCGTTGGGAACGTCTTGCGGTGAGGGGACAAATGCCCACACGTCCTCACCGGCGGCAGCATTCAGTAGATCAACCAGGACAGATAGCGCTTCGTCACGGTCCTTACCGTAGCGTGAGGAGTTCTCGATCTCTTCAAGACTGACGATATCCGCATCGAGAGCGTTGATGGCGGCAGTGATCTTCGTGTGCTGACGTTCAAAATCTTCTGCTCGGTAGGCGCCACGCGCATCGCACCAGTTGGTTGTAATGGGGTTGCCTTCACGGTCAGGGTATCCCTTGCAATCAGCTTCATCTTCACCAAGAGCAGTGAAGAAATTGAGAACGTTGAACGTCGCTACCGTAATGTCGCCGCCAACGGGCGCCGGTGCTGGAGTGCGAGTATTACCAAAACTTGCGGGCGCGCCCTGAAGTCCGATGACCTGCTGTTGGGGCTGGAAATTCCAACCAAATCGATAGTCGAGAATTACCGGACCTGTAAAGCTGACGGGCGCTCCCACGCGCACGGGTTGATCAGCCGTCAAATAGGGGAGCGGTGAGTTTTGCGCCTCAGCGCGACGGGTGTAATCCCAGTTGGAACCGTCATCAAGATTAATGGACTTCTTCAGATTCTCGATCTCGTAGGCAATGGCTGGTTCGCCGGGAGCAACCACGTCGGTCGGCTGTGCCAGAGCTTCGGTACCAAAGGCGAGTCCGATAGTGCCATAGCGGTTAAGCGAGTAGTTATCGGTCACCGTGTAGGCACCGAGCGGCTGGAGGAGCATTCCTTCGAATTCTTCGCGTTCCTCATCGGTTGCCGGAAGAGCATTGAGCTCAAATGGAGTGACAGGCTCACAATCGGCCTCCTCAACGGTGGATTCAACCCGTGAAATCTGGGTGAGATCGTTGTATTCGCCTGCGGTACCGGTGATAGTGACGCACTTTCCGACTTCCACAATCGGCTGTGAACGGCCGGGATAAACAAAGATTCCGTCGGAAGCATTCTCGGTCTTAACAGTCCCGCCGGTGCCGGGGGTCTGAATGTAGTAACCGGAGAAACCACCGGTGGGATAGGACGCGGTGACAACGCCGCGGGTGGTGACGACTTGCCCATCGAACGGAGTCTCCATACCGGTGCCTTGGATCTCGGCAATGGGGGTGATTTCGACTAGAGTATCCGAATCGTCACCGAACGCCGCGCTTGATGCGCTGAACAGCCCGGTGAGGGCGAGGGCGCTAGTGGCGACAACGGCCAAAGAGCGCCTACGACGCGAATAGTGAACCATTACTCTCCTTGTTGAGGTCTAACTAATTGAGGCACGACAAGCGGCAATGCTTGTCAGTGTTTCTCGTTGACGGTCACATGCTACTTTGCCATAGAGCACGGACTAATAGTTACTCATTCGCGCAAACGTGAGGACTTTAGACTGTTTTTCAACCGAAGTGAGTCGGTAGTGTCTATCGTTGAGACTAGAGTAATCGATTCCGCGTCAGGGAGGCCGGACATGGGCTGGTTGAATTCGGTGGAGCACAACCGTTGGTTGAGCCGACATATGCAGGCGCTTATTTGCGCTGGACGAAAGGCGATGGTTGAAACCGGATTTGGTTACCTCCACGCTGATGGTTCAGTTGACGCATCAAAACCTGTAGAGCTAGCCGTTACCGGCCGTTTTACCCACGTGTTCTGCCTTGCGACACTCATGGGGCTACCGGGATCGCGCAAATACGCCGATCACGGCATTCGGTGCATGGCGACGTACTTTAGGGATCCTGAGTACGGAGGCTGGTTCTCCGCCATCGAACACGAGCCAGATGAGGATGGGAACGGTGTACCCGCTGGCGATCTCGGCGCCAACAAATGGCAGTACGCGAACACATTCCTTGCGCTCGCGGCGGCCTCAGCGACGGCAGCTAACCGCCCAGGCGGGCACGACCTGCTGATGGATGTCATCCAAGATCAGGAAAGCGTGTGGTGGGACGAGGACGTCGATCGGGTGCGCGACGGATTCTCGCGGGACTATTCGGTTGAAGATCAATACCGCGGTATGAATTCCAATATGCATACGACGGAGGCGTACCTGGCGATCGCTGAAGTGATGAATGATCCGGTGTGGATTGATCGCGCGACGTCAATTTTGGAGTTCGTGTACCAGCAGGCTAGCCAAAATAATTGGCGCATCGGCGAACACTTTGATGAAAACTGGCGGCCAATGCCGGATCACTACCGTCATTCTCGCGACGACAAGTACTACCCGTACGGGGTCGTTATTGGTCACCAAATGGAACTGTCACGCCTCGCTCTCCATGTGCGGGCGGCGAATCGGACGCTCGGGCGCACGAGCCCGGATTGGCTGATGGAACTGGCAGTCGAACTGTTTGAGCGTGCCCGCGTGGATGGTTGGCGCAAGAATGGGCATCCGGGATTCTTATACACCGTTGATGCTGACGGCCAGCCGGTATCAACTACTCGGATGCAGTGGGTTGTCTCTGAGGGGATCGCAGCTACGATCGCACTGCGCCGCGCGATTTTGGACGACGGTGGTTCGCACGGCGATATCGAGCATTACGATCACTGCTATCGCTCGTGGATCGACTACCTGGAGGAGTTCATCATTACTAATGAGGGGCATTGGGTGCGTTCACTGAATGAGAAGAATGAGGTGACCGACGCGGAATTCACTGTGTTGAACGATAACTACCACGGCGTGCAGGCACTGTTGATGCCGCGATTACCGCTGTGGCCGCCGTTTGCCTCGGCACTGTCTCGGGGGTTGTTGGATAAGCCGGAGGAGCCTCCGCATGATCGCAAGGCGTTCCGACTGTTCCGCAAGTAGCATTTGAGAGGGCGGCCCCGGGTGGGGCCGCTTTCTTTATGCGTGAGTTTCGGCTGGTTTCAGGTCGGCGGATATAGTGCCGGTTGCTTCAGCGCCGTTCGGTGGTGTCGATGGTGATCTTCCCGAAGATGCGGTTGTCGCGGGCGGCAATGAGCTCATGGGCTTGGACAAGAAGGCTGACCGGTAGCGTCTTGCCGATAGCGGGTGTGATTGTCCCGTTAGCGACCAGCGGCCACACGTGTTCGCGGAGGGCGGCGCAGATTTCGGCTTTCTTCTCACGGGGCTGTGAGCGGAGCGTGCGGGTTGTGAGGGTACCGTTCTTGACCATGAGACGACCGATATGGAGCTCTCCTTTGGCGCCTTTCAGCATGCCGATAATGCAGATGGTGCCGCGGCGGGCGAGGGCTTTGACATTGGATTCAAGGCCGGCTGCACCGATGACGTCGAGGATCAGGTCGGCGCCGTGGGGGTGCTGGTCTTTAAGCTGGCTGGCCCAGTCGTCGTGGTAGTCGAAGCATTGTTTCGCGCCGAGTTCTTCCACTTTTCGGCAGCGCTGCGGGGTGCCGGCCGTGGCATACACGGTGTGGCCCCAGGCGGCAGCGAGCTGCACGGCGATGGAGCCGACTCCACCCGAGGCGCCGTGGATAAGAACAGTTTGAGTGGCGGTGGCGCAGTGGAGCTTACCTACGGTTTCGAGCACCATCCACGAAGTAGCGGCTGACTCCACTAGGCCCATGGCGGTGGTGTACTCTTCGTTTTCGTTTGCCTGGGGGAGTGGGAGCACTTGCGTCGCTGGAACACACACGTAGTCGGCGTAGGCACCGCCGTCAACGAGCGCACACACCGCTGCGCCCTCGACAATCCACGGATAGGTATTTGGAAGATCGGTACCGACAGCATCAACGATTCCGGCACATTCGAGACCGAGGATTTCCGATGCCCCTGCGGGCGGGTCGTAGAGTCCCTTCGACTGGAGGACGTCCGCCGGATTCACCGCGAAAGCTTCGATACGGATCCGGACTTCGTCAGGTTTAGGCTCTGGCGTGGGGAGCGTGACGCGCGTGAGATTTTCCGATAGCTGCACCGGATTGCTCGCATCCGGCAGGTCGGGGAGGGTGTGGGTGGGGATAATCGCTTCCATGGCACCATCATGCCGGATGTGGGGTGGTTGGGCATGACAAGTCGATGACCTGTATTTCTTTTTTCGCAATAGGTGAATCGGCGCGTTACACTAATTGAGCTTGGAGGGTTGACCGAGTGGCCGAAGGTGACGGTCTTGAAAACCGTTGTGTCAGCAATGGCACCAAGGGTTCGAATCCCTTACCCTCCGCAGTAGCCCCGTTTTCTTGAGGTATCAGGGAGACGGGGCTCAAATTTACTGTGAAGAGCGAACTTAAAATGGTTTATGCCTGGTGCCCCCCACGGGTGAGCACCAGGCATAAACCATAGTTGGTGCAGTGTTCACGGGAGAGATAACACGTGTGACTGCTGTCAATGGTCACATCAGAAGTTGAAACACGCTATCCCCGCAACGGCGGGGAACACTCTATTCAGCGAACCAACAAGGGATCATCCCCGCGTTGGCGGGGCATTCTCATGATATCCGAAGGTTCTCCACGTTGGAGCTTGGTTTACGGGCTGTGCAACAATCCGAAGCGCAATTTCAGTACCTTCGTGATTGTTCCATCAAGCATGCACTCCTTCTGACCTCGAAGCTAGGAAACTCGAGAATTTGAGCATAGTTACAGAGCTGCTTTGCGTATCTTTCACGATGTCTTTGAGTGGTGGTTCTGGAGATTGGCTTCAAATGTCGGTGGTGCGTGGTTTCCTAAAGGAGTTGAGACAGCAGTTGAGTATTGCGGAAAACAATGAATCTCTGTGGTGAGTCTTCTTTGCAGATGATTCAACATGCTTATTGACAACGAACTAACAAGTTAATAGCCTTGTGTCAGGAGGTTAACGATGACTCTCAGCGACGCGGCACATTCGGTATGGGCCAAGAGCTCCGGATTTGAATGTGGGCAGCCCACACTGTGGTCGCCTTTGACGGTGCATCTTGCTGACACGGCGGCTGTGGTGCAAAGGTGCTTCGACGAGTGGTTGACTGCAAACCAATGGGAACTCCTTGTTGCAGGGTTATCCCCAGATTATCCGCCAGAAGACAGGCTTGAGGCTTCTCGGGCATTCGTTTCCTTTGTTGGTGGAGTGCACGACATTGGAAAGGCGACCCCGGCATTCTCGAGTAAAGTCCCCACTCTCGATGCGGTCATGTGTTCTTCCGGTCTCAGCCACAGTGTCGATAATGGCGCTGAAGTGCGCGAACTACCGCACGGTCTTGCGGGTCATGTTGTCCTCGAAGAGTGGTTGACACGCCGCGGGTGGGTCAGGTCGGCGGTTAGTGCCGCAGCATCCGTAGTGGGCGGCCATCACGGAATTCCGCCGAGTCGAGATGAACTGCAGAAAGTCCGTCGGCATCGTCTTCTCGGGGAAGGCCTCTGGCAAGACGTTCGAGAAGAGCTTGTGGACTGGATGGCCAACCGCACTGACCTCGTTACTTATGAGGAGATATTGAACCAAGCCCGGTGGAGTCAATCCGCACTCGTTGTTATTGAGGGTTTGCTCATCATGGCTGACTGGATTGCGTCCTCCGAGGCGTATTTCCCGATCTTTTCCTTAGACTCACGATTGCCGCAGATGCTTGTTGAACAGCCTGAGCTTCATCGTCAGCGAGTAGACAAGGGGTGGGCAAAAGTCGGGTTACTTCCCCCGTGGGAGCCGCAACCTTTGACGATCAGTGATCGCGACATTCTCCATGCTCGATTTGATGTGCCCGAAGGTGCAGTACCGCGACCGATTCAGAAAAAAGCGGTTGAGAAAGCCCGGACGATGCCAACTCCCGGCCTCCTCATCATTGAAGACGTAATGGGGTCGGGCAAAACGGAAGCGGGTCTTATGGCGGCTGAGATTTTGGCCGACCGGTCAAATGCCTCGGGTGTGATGATGGTTTTGCCAACACAAGCCATGACTGATGCGATGTTTGAGCGTTTGATACCGTGGCTTGAACGTCTCCAGGCTCAGTCTGATCACCCTTCGATCGCAACCGTCAATCTCATCCACGGAAAGGCCGCTCTCAACCAGACTTTCCAAGAGCTCGGGTATCAGAGTAGCGAAGGATTCCGCTCCCTCGAACTCCCAGATCACGCAACTGACGTTGGGATCGATGAGGGCGATGAAGGCATTTCCTCCAGGGGATACGTCACTCGGAATCCTTGGCTATACAAGAAGAAAGCAATGCTCGCTGACTTTGTGGTCAGTACGATCGACCAGCTACTGATGGTTGCTTTGCGTACACGTCATCTCGCTTTGCGGCACCTGGGCGTCAGTCGAAAAATTGTCATCATCGATGAGGTCCATGCGATTGACGCATTTATGGGTGTATATCTCGAGCGCGCTCTAGAATGGTTGGCATCCTACGGCGTGACCGTGGTTGCGCTATCGGCAACACTTCCTCCATCACTGAGGAAAAAGCTACTTGATGCCTATAGCAACGGACTGCCTGAAGAGTTGAAATCCGAACCCGCCGATCTGACGGATGAGGGGGACACGCAGCAGTTCTCTCGACGACGACCACAGCGGCCGAAGCCACGACCGGAACCTCAAATTGTCTTGCACTACCCCGCAATCAGTTACATGCACGGAGGACAGGTTAAGACAGTTGGCGTGGAACAGGCTTTTCCGTCTCGGACAGTTCATCTGGATTTCCTGGATTCAGATGATCTGCTCTCCTGGGCCGACGAGTTGGTAGGTGACGGCGGCTGTCTTCTTATTCTCCGCAACACGGTGAGAAATGCTCAGAAGACATATCATCAGCTTGTCGAGACCTACGGCGATGATGTGCGTCTCATGCATGCACGATTCGCGGCTCAACACCGTGTCGAAAATGACGAGTGGCTGAGAACCAACTTCGGTCCACCTGGAAAGGTGAAAGAACGGCCGAAGCGAGCGATTGTCGTTGCGACACAGGTCGCTGAGCAAAGTCTTGATATCGATTTCGACGCAATCATCACGGACTTGGCTCCTATCGACCTCATATTCCAACGGATTGGCCGCGTGCACCGCCACGATCGCGAAGTCCGACCGCAGGCGATGACGATTCCGAGTTGTTATGTGCTCGATGTGCCCGAACTATCGGACAGTCAGCCCGAACAGCTACCGTCCATCCAGTGGAACATTTATCCCCCAGCACTTCTGTTGCGAACGGCTGCAACTTTGCATAAATACCGAGCTCAGGGTTTGACGCTACCGGATGACATGGCGCCTTTAACCTATTGGGTCTACGACCGAAGCGATGGGATGCCAGAAAACTGGGAAAGTACCTACCGATCTCTGAAGTCAGAGTATGAAGATGCCAAAGAAGGGTCGGAAAGGGCAGCAAAGAACTTTCGACTTCGTAAATCAGGATTCCAATGTGCCGGCTTGACTGGATGGTTAGATGATTCTCCCAGCGATGCGGAGGCACACGCGCGAGCACGTGTACGTGAAGGCGATGATTC
>JAUNVP010000019.1 GCA_030537615.1 Actinomycetaceae bacterium
AGCGACCCCGACCGGGCTCGAACCGGCGACCTCCGCCGTGACAGGGCGGCGCGCTAACCAACTGCGCTACGGGGCCTCGATATCGAATGGTAATCGGCGCCGTCACCGAAAACAAATTCCGCCATTGATTCCCTGGACATCGGTACAGTTTCACGGAAGAATTGCGTTATCGACAGGGGCGGTGACAGAGCGTGAATAGTCTGCGTGGACTAGTGATTCTCGGTATTGGGGTGCTCCTGGCCGCCTTGCTTGGTGCCTGCGACAGCCGCCCTCCACACCACCGAGAAACGGGCCCTCAACCGGGTGGCTTCGAAGCGCGTTTGAGTGTTGATGGGCAGTTGGAAAAGTTGAGCGACGAACTCGAAGCGATGGATCCGATCGAATCGGTGACAACCGAAATCATCAGTCCGGGTATCAAGCCTCGCGAAGTAGCCATTGAAGTCGCCCTCGCAGATGTCAATGAACGAGCTACCGAGGGCGAATTTGTTGAGAAGGTGATGAACGCAGCCGCCATTGTCGACAAGCACACCGCAGCATTGGACCTCACACAGGAAATGCGGATCACTCTTCGGACACCGTCGGCCACTATCGAATGGGACACCCAGGGAGGAAGAAATCCTGAACCGACAGATCTATCCGCCCTCCAAATGGCCATTGCAGAAATGGTCTTGATCCAAAGGGATCTCGCGGGTGAAGAAATCAAACCCCTCGACGACGATTCGGTTGAGCCCGTCCACGCAAGCATCCGATTCTATATTGATCAATGTGAGGAGTTGTCTTTTGAAGGTCAAAATCTAACGTTGACGAATGTCGATCGCTCGGCCCTTTTTGATGATGTACATCCGCATGTGCGATGTCGAGAACTCAGCGTCGACACGGGAACAGTCCGCTTTGCCTATATTCCCACTCACCGCCAACCTGAGGCGTATATCGACCTGACGGTTCTCAAGCAACTGCTACCAATGCTGGAGTCCGACTTGGAATCTGAGACGGTATTGGATCTCGTCGAAGTGGTCCACTACGGAGGAGAGGATGATTGGGTTGAAATCGGTTTCCATGCTTACGAGACTTCCGCAGACGTGGTGAGAAGTGAGAACGGTCTCACCCAGTTGCGCTGGGAGGCCAGGCGCGTTGGTGAAGTAATTGACCGGGTTGAACTGTGGGTGCACAACTTTGGTGGGGAAAACCTCAAAGCCATGTATGTCAAAGAAAGTGGAGAGTTCCTCGGGGCAGATAACGGTCGTGCGGTGCCCGTGGAGGAACTGGAAGGCCGAGAAAAAGACGATGCCTCGCTGTTAAACGCGAGGCAGTGAATAGTTGTACCCCCAACGGGATTCGAACCCGTGCCGCCGCCGTGAAAGGGCGGTGTCCTAGGCCGCTAGACGATGGGGGCCCAGTCTTTTCTTCATCGTCAGATCAAGAAAGGAACTGTCGAAAGCATACGTGAGAACCTTTCGCTTTGGCAAAATGACGACACTGTGAAGCCACTCACGGGAGACTCTCGGCCACGCTTTGACCAGACGCGACAGGGCCGATGAACCCGCCTACGCTAGTAGCCATGGACTCAACGGAACAAGCAGTGCAGGATGCAGTTGATGTTTTGCAACTCATACTGGGGACGTCGGTGGGGGCGGCCATATGCATCGCGATAGGTATCGTGTTTTGGTTCGGATTGCGCATAGTCGCCCACCGAACCGAGAATTTCCGTCTCTTACTCAGGCGAATCAAAATCCCGTATTTCGGGCTCTTTATTGTTGCTGGGGCATGGACCGGCCTGGGCTATGCCTCCGTTGGTATTAACCTCGAGAATGCCACGTGGATAGCTCCACTGCAGCACACCATGCTCATCTTCACTATCGTCATGATGGGATGGTTAGGTGTAGCGGCAGCAAAAACCATTGAAGACATTGCTAACCAGCGAGCCGATGCGTCGAATTCGCGGAGGCTGGCAACCCAGGCGCAGATGGTGCGACGACTCACGCAGGTCATCATTGCCGGTATCGCCGCGGTCGCCATTATTTTGACGTTCCCGTCGGCGCGAGTGGCGATGGGTTCGATTCTGGCATCGGCCGGTGTGATTTCTCTCGTCGCCGGTATCGCGGCTCAGGACTCGTTATCCAATACGTTTGCGGGACTTCAGATCACGTTCACGGATGCTTTGCGCGTTGGTGATGTCATTAACGTTGATGGCACTACAGGAACTGTGGAAGAAGTGACGCTTACCTATGTGGTGCTACGGATTTGGGATGATCGACGCATCATCGTTCCCTCCACCCAGTTCACCAAGAATAGGTTTGAGAACTGGACGCGTCTGCATTCGAAACTGTTAGGCACAATTGAATTGCGTCTCGACTGGCGGGCTCCCGTGACGCTTATTCGCAACGAAGTGAATCGTTTGTTGGAAAACACCGAACTGTGGGATCGGCGCACAGTTAACGTTCAGGTGACGGACTCAAACGAAGAATGGATGCTCATTCGCATTGTCGTATCGGCGAAGAACTCGGGGACGCTGTGGGATCTGCGGTGCTACCTGCGTGAGCATTTGATCGAATGGGTGGTTGCGAATGCTCCCTACGCGATTCCTCGCACCCGTATTCAGCAGGAACAAATTGTTGAAATCAATCAGGATGTCTCGGAAGAAGAAGTTGTCCGGCTGGCCCAAGAATTGGCTGAACTAGCAGAAATCCCCGAGCACCCTGACGATGAGGAAGCCCATCAGCCTGTTTTCGAAACCAAGCAGGAAGCGCGACTCGAGGCCGCAAAGCAACGGGCGCAAAAAGTACGCCGCAAACGCTTGCGGGGCAGAAAAGTCTCCGATGAGACTATTGCCGAACTGAAGAAAAATGAAGCTACCCAGGTTATTACTCCCCATGAATTACAAGCTCTCCAAGCGCGCCAAAAGCAGGTGAAAGCGGAGCTGGAAGACTCCGCCGTTACCGACCGACTCTATTCAGGTACCGAGGACGCTGAGGAGCGCTCTCGCCTATTTGACGGCCCCGGTGATGAGGCGCAACGCCAACGCGAAGAAACGCAAATCATGCGCGCCTTCCGCGATGGAGAGCTCACGTTCGACGAAGCCTTTGGCCGTCTCGATGGGAATGAATCCGCCCAGGAACGACTGCGCGGTGAGGCCGCAGCCGACAGCGACAAGAAAGCAGATAACAAATGAGTGACACCCCATTTATCGATACCGAGATAGCGGCTCGAACCCAAGCCCAGTGGCGCGAGATTCTCAGCCCACTGGAATACCATGTGCTTCGGGAAGGTGGCACCGAACGTCCCGGAACCGGAGCTTTGCTTCATGAAAACCGTGTGGGAACCTACACGTGCCGAGGCTGTAACACCGTCCTCTTCCGTTCGGATGCGAAGTTCGATGCCGGATGCGGTTGGCCATCGTTTTTCGAAGCTCAACCTGGCTCTGTGCTCTACATCGAGGACTTTTCTCACGGCATGATCCGCACCGAGGTGCGGTGTGCGCACTGCGACTCTCACCTCGGTCATATCTTCGATGATGCTCCGCAAACCCCTACCGGTAAACGGTATTGCATGAACTCCGCTTCGCTAGCGTTTGTTGAAGCCTCAAACGAGTCGTAAGCGGTGCGCCTTATCACCTGGAACATTCAGCACGGCCGGACAAATACGCGCCATCCGGCCGGTGCTGGACGTGCCGATCCTGAATTTTTGACTGACGCTCTCGAAACTGTAGCGTCCTATCAACCCGACCATGTTTTGCTTCAAGAAGTCGATCGCTACCAGTATCGCTCGGGTTGGGCCGATCAGCCGCGACTAGCGTTTGAGGCACTGCAACCGCACGGCTTCACGTGGTTCCACTACACGCCCTCCATCGTTCGACTCGGGCTCTTAGGGATCAATCCAACGATGGTTCCTGCAGCACGGTCTTTGCCGAGTTTCGGCAATATGATTCTCAGTCGCACTACGCCACAAACGTGGAAGGTCGCACATCTGGGGCGAGCTCGCACGCGTTGGGTGGGAGGCCGCCTACCCCATCCGATTCCAGGTGAGCATCGAGCACTCACTGCCGCCCATTTTGCAGACGGAGATGTAGCCGTGGGGACAACGCACCTAGAGCTTGATTCGCAAGTAGCGCGCACACAGCTGGCGAAGGCGTGGTCACTGATGCGTTCGTTTGGCTCGCCTGCCGTACTTCTGGGAGACTTCAATCTGTCACCGGAAGGCACCTATTCGGCGATCGGAGTTAATACCACGGACTCGCCGATAGTCGCAGACTGTGAGATCGTGGCCGCGAAGCCTTCATTCCCGGCAACCGATCCGACAATCGCTCTCGACCAGGCGGTGTGTACCCTCAACGACGCCGGGGGAGAGCTGGCTATTAACCGGGTGGAAACCCTCGAACTTCCGGTTTCCGATCACAATGCTCTTATCGTCGATATCTCTGTGTACAACCATGCGCGCCCTCATTAATCGTATTCCTGCTCCCGTCCTGTTTATCGGATCGGGATTTACCCAGTACACCGGGGCAGCGCTCGCGGTGGCACTGTTCGCGACCATGACACCAACCACCGTGGCGTGGTGGCGTGTCACAATCGCGGCGGTCATTCTGCTGGCGTGGCGCAGGCCCTGGCGCCAGAAGCTCAGCCGACGCGATATCGCATGGTCGGCGCTGTTCGGTATTTTCATGGCGGGAATGAACATCGTGTTTTACGAGGCCGTGTCTCGCATTGACCTGGGGGTGGCGGTGTCCCTCGAGTTCTTGGGGCCAGTTCTTGTTGCTGTGACAACGAATCGATCCCGCGCCTCCCGGATTGCAGCGGCATTGGCTTTCAGCGGAGTGGCACTCATTTCCGGCCTCGGCCTCGATCTATCGCAGCCCAATATCGGTCTCGGACTGTTTCTGGCGATTAGTGCGGGCGCGCTGTGGGGGGCGTATATGGTGCTTGGGCAGCGAATCGCGAGTCGACGCTCAGGGTTAACCTCCCTGGCAGTTGGGACAGCTGCAGGCTCCCTTGTGTTTTGCCCGCTTGCCTTCCACGATCTGGCTCTAGCGTTTAACACTCCGATGCTTTTCCTGACGGTGATCGGGGTTTCGGTACTGTCAACAGTTTTGCCTTATTCCATTGATCAGATCGCGTTTGCACGCCTTGATGCCGCGACCTTTGCTCTTTTGAACTCTCTATTGCCTGCCACCAGCCTCGTCATCGGCGCGATTGCCCTGCACCAGCTTCCGTCAATACCATCGTTTGTTGGCTTGGTACTTATCTCGATCGCGGTGTGGCTGGCATCGTACCGTACCCGCAAGCCAGTTCGACCTCGCCCCGAACATGCCTAGCTGATTTCCGCTCCATAAGGCCCATAGGGCGGGCGGCAGTCAAGGTGTTGGCATATCGGTTTTATGCGGCTGTCGCTACGATCTAACGCCACTCTTCTCAGACGGTGAATTTACGGATTTATTGCTTTTAAAGCATGATTTGGTGAAATGTCTTACAGAAGCCCCCCTTTCAGAGGCTCTCAAAGTGCAACTCACCGTAGGACGTGGAAGATTTGGAAGTGTACGGCCTTTCTCTCCTATGAACGGCCCTAATCAGAAAGGACAGCAATAATGGGATACGGAATTATCGGATACATTATCGTTGGCGCCGTCATCGGTGCACTCGCACGCCTCTTCATGAAGGGCGACCAGCCCATGGGCATCCTCTGGACCATCATCCTCGGTGCACTCGGCGCATTCATCGGTGGTTCGATTACCGGTAGCCTGACCGGAAACCCCAGCGGTATCATCGCTTGGATCGTTTCGGTTCTTGTGGCTATGGGTCTCATCTCCCTCTACCTCGGATGGGCCAACAAGAAGTAAGTTTCTCAGCATCAATGACGAGGATCACCCCTTTGATGGTGGTCCTCGTTTTTGTTCCCGATGTTGTCCGCGCTAAACTAGCGCACGCGGGCCTATAGCTCAATCGGCAGAGCAACGGACTTTTAATCCGTGGGTTCGGGGTTCGATTCCCCGTGGGCCCACCGCGTCGAAGCCCCTGCGAGAGCAGGGGTTTTCGCATATCCGGGGGTAAACGGTGCTGGAGTCCAACCGCCGTGACCGTCGGGGGTTGGCAGAAGATTTGCCGGTTCAACGTTGAGGAACATGGCTACGAGACTGATTTCTTCAACAGTCCACGCAACTTTACCGCCCAGCTTGCGACTCATAGTGGCATGGGATACGCCGATAGCGTCTCCGAGTGTCTTTCGAGTAACTTTCTGAGCAAACATCTGCTGATCGACGGCCATGCCGAGCGCTTCATCGTGCGTCAGTAGAACGGTTGCGGTCACGTTTTCATTCATGCCTCTAGGATATCAAAGGTGCATAAAATGCACAAGATAGACTTGACTGTTCTGTGTGTACGGGCTACTGTTGCGGCATGGAAGTACATGAAATGCACACTCGCAACAAAGATGAGTTATTATCTGCAGCTGAGGCGGCGAAGTTGTTGCCTTCCACTTCGGCTGCCACGGTTAGTCGGTGGGCGCGGCGTGGTGAGATTCCTTTTGTTGAGTTGCCTGGTGGACGTCGGTTTTTCCGACGTTCTGATATTGAAGCGTTATTAACGCCTGTGGTTGCGTCGGCTCCTAGTGCTGAGGCGCATGGTTCTTCGTTTGATTGTGTGGCAGGTGAGTAGTTGTGGCTGGTGTGTCAATGAAGCAGATGCGGTCGCTACTTGATGATGAGGACATGGGTGAGCGGTTGGAGTCGTTTATGCGTGTGGAGGTTAAGCACGCTTTGCTGGCGGCTTCGCACAACTCGGGTCTTTTGGACTTGAGGCTTGGTGCGGTTCCGATGAGTTCGGTGTTTGCTGGGGTGGATTCGATGCCCACTGACGATCTCGTGTCGCTGCGTTACCGGTTGAGTGAGGCGAATAAAGCGTTGGATCGGCTGTATCGAGAACTGGATCGTTTGCAGTCAGGGTTAGGGGTTTAGTGGTGGTTCGAGTTTTCGGGTTTCTTAGCGCTGTTGGTTTGGTGGCGGCGTTCCCGATTGTGTTGGCTATGGGCGCTATTGTGCAAAGTCAGATGGATGGGATTGATCCTCATGATGGGTAAGGTTCGCAGGTTTCTTAGTGCGATGTTCCGGGTTGCGGCGGCGTTTGTGTCGCATGATTTGGCGACGTGGTGAGTTCCGTGTCTGAGGGTGTGAACTCTTTGGGTATGCGGCCTTTGTGGGTTTTCGCGGGAGTTGTGTGGGGGAGTGAGTCTCGCTGGTGGGCTGTGCCCGCTACGTTCACGGCGCGTAGCGGGCACGTCGCTTCGTTGGTTCGAGTTGTCCGTTGCGGTGTGGGTGTGCTGTCTGGTTGCACTGTTTGGAATAGTGCGCCTAGCCGTAGCGGGTGGCCGGGTCTTTTGACTCGGCTGGGGTGGGGGCGGCACGTTGGTGTCGTCTCCACCTCGTTGCTTGGTGACTGCTGTGGGGGTAGTGATGGCGCGGTTTAGGGCGTGGAGTTGGTGTTTTGGCCGTCGGTTCAAGGCTTATAGCCGGACTGGGCTTGTGCGGCGGATACGGCATGAGCAGCGACAAATTATGCGTGTGGCTAAGGACGTCCATGTGCTTTTTGCTGCTTGTGATGAGTTCGCAAGTGGTGATGTTCGCGTACCGCTTGGGCAGGCATTTATGCACTTGCATGAGGCTATCGATTTGCTACAAGCGGCTGTCGATGGTGTCGAGTCACAGCGAGGTGGAAGTGATGAGCGCTAGGGCTATGCGTGGGGCTTGGAAGTGTAAGCGTGAATCGTTGGCGTCCAAGCTCGTACTGCTGTATCTGGCTTGGGAGGCTAATGATGAGTTCCGTTGTCGGGTGGAGCCAGGTGATGTATCGCGCGCGACGGGTGTCTCAGTTCGGCGCGTGGAGGAAGTGCTGGCGGGTTTGAACGCTGATGGCGTGATTGATGCTCACCGTTGGAATGACACGGGTGCGTGGAGTTTGAGAGTGATCCTATGAGTCTTGAAGCAATGCTGTGGGCTACAGGACTCTCAGATGCTCCATGTGGTGATCGTGTGCTTCGAATTAGACCGTTTAGACGTCAGTTAGTTTTCGGTGGGGGAGGTAAATATCCAAGTGGTATTTTCCTCGGCTTCTTCACTTCTTTCTATGAGCAACCAGTTCTGCCACGACAGTGCGGCTCGGAGTTGTTTTACAAGTGTTTCAGAATCTTCTTCGGTTGGCTTGAATCCAAATATGGCATGGCAGGTAACACCCTTAATTCGCTGATTGGTTGCATGAATTTCTCGGGATTCAATATCAGTGACTGCGAATGTGCCGTCGTCAGCAAGTTCGATTCTGGCAAGTCCTGTTACGTCGAGTGCGGTCGAGATTACGCGAATCAGATGTTCTCGACTATCGGGGCTAATTGTCCAAAGCAGCATCAGTTTTCTCTTTCTCGGCGACCAGTATGTGAAGCCCAGTTTTACAGAACTTGCCGGATAGGAAAAATTCGGCAAATCGTGAGTTACGGAAGTTGGGGTCATTGTGAGTGAGCGTTATTTTGTGGTTCGTAGTGGGGCAACTGCGCTACGTAATGAGACTGTCCATGACCAGTCGATCAGTATTCAGGCGTTGGGTCTTTTGACTGTGATGTTGTCGATGCCTGCGGGTGCTCCTTTGGGGTATCGGGCCTTTATGGGACGCGGTATGGGACAACAGGCGTTGTTGAAGTCGATTAGAGAGCTGGAGGCTGCTGGGTATCGTTGGCGGTTTACTAAACGTGATGATGCAGGTCGGATTACGACGGTTGTAGGTGTATTTGATTGCCCTCATTCTCAGTTGGAGGCCGAGAAGGCGTTGGCTGGTATTCAAAGCGGTAGGCTGTCGTGTCAGTCCATCAAAGACGATTTTTCTGCTGGCAGTAATGATGAAGATTTGCCGCTGCGTGAAAAAGCAACGCACGGTGAAAAGCCCCCGCTGCGTGAAAAAGCAACGCACGGTGAAGTGGATACCGTGCGTGAGGAAGTGATGCAGCGGGCTGACCTGCGAAAACAGTCACCGCTGCGTGACGAACCGACGCATCGGCGCACCGTGCCTCGGTTAAGCGACGCACAATTATCCCGTAGGGATAATTCCAAGAAGGATAATAAATTATCCTTCCTTCCATCCAGCGAGAATGAAGTGAGTATTGCTCGGGCAGATTGTGCTCACACTGATGTGGATGGTGGGAAGGGCGGGAATGTTGAATCAACGTCTGTTTCTTGCTCAGTGCTGTCGGCTGAAGTAGTTGAGCGCGTGGCGTTGTCGTTGCCCGATTCGATGTGTGCTCTGGGTAGTTCGGATATGCGCCGTGTGTGGCGTGTGTTGGAGCCGAAGTTGGAGGCGGGTTGGACGCCGGGTGAGATTCGTCGGCAGTTGTCTATGCGGTCTTTGCCTGATCCGGTGCATGACATGGCTTCTTTGGTCTGTCACCGTATTGGTGAGTTGTTGGATGCTCCGGTGCGGGCGTCTGAGGTGGTTCGACGTCGGCGTGAACGTGAGGAAATACCGGCGACGGCGAGTGTGCCGTTGAGTGAGGCTGAGCGGGCTGAGGACGTGCGGGTTCAAGCGTTGTTTGAGCGGGTTCGCGCTGAACACCCTGAGTGGACGCCTCCGCAGGTGGCGCGGCATGTGATTGAGCTTGAGCGTGAGTCTCGCCAGGGGGTGTCGTAATGGGCGCGGGTTCGTGGCTTGTGTGGGCGCGTGGCCAAACGTCGGTTAAGGCCGCCGATCGGGCGCTACTGAGCGAGTTGGCGCTACTGGTCGATGAGGCGGGGTTGTGCTCGGCGTCGGTGGGATATTTGGCTCGGGTGACTGGTTTGCATCGCTCGACGATTTTCCGCAGCTTGGAGCGGTTGGAAGATGCGGATCTGTTGCGTCGTGAGGCACGGTTTGGCGCTGATGGTGAGCGTTTGGAGTCTCTGTTTCAACTAGGGGAGCACGTAGTGCAGCCAGGTGAACCGGAAGTGTCTGAGGGGTGTGCTTGTCGCGCTGAGTTGGCTCAGGTTGAGGGGTTGGATGATTCTTCGAGTGAAAAGCTACGTAGGCTTTTGGTGTTGTGCGTGTCGTCAAACTGGTGTGAGTGCAGTGATGAGGCGTTGTCGCAACTGTTGGCTCGCCAGGGAGGCAGGCAGTTCTCGACTACGGCGCGGCGGCGGGTGCGGCTGAACGCTGATGAGCGTATCCCGGACACGGTTTCGATTGCGTGGCAGGTGTGTAAAGAGCAGTCACAAGTGGTGATTGATGCGCGGAGTGCATGGGGTTTGCTCACAAACTTGGTTCGTAAGCGTTGCGTCGAGGTTGATGTCTCTCGCTACATTGACGAAGAAAAGATGCTTTCGCCGGAGCTTATGCCTATGGCGGAGGGGCAGGGGCAGCATGTTTTGGGTGATGGTGTTAAGCCGCGTCATGTTGATTTTGAGGGTGTTTTGCCAGTGTTGGGTGAGGTTGAGAACGAACTTGTCGCTGCTGGTTTTAATCGAACGTTGGTAAGAGCGGTGAATCGTCGGTTGTTGGATATTGCGCTGAACACTAGAAAGAATCATGAGCATACTGAGGCGGCCAAAGACGATGTGTTGAGTATGTTGGTTCCCACAGCTCAAGCTCGTCGGGATTGGATGACGCTTCTGATAGGCTCTAGGCGCAATGGTCGTAGCTTGCTGGTTTCTACCGTTGAGGAAAGAGCGTCGGTTATCGGGGCGATTCAGCGTAATTGGGTCGCAGACAAGATAGCGTGACGTAAATCACATTAGTGTTTTTTGGCCCCTGTCGCAGATTGCGACGGGGGCTGTCGCATTTAGTTTGTGGTGTCGAATATGTTGAACGTGTTTCGTGGTGGGTTGGGTTCGTTTTCTGGGTCGAGTTCGCGCCAGGGTTCGTAGGTTCTTTCGGTGCGGCGCACCCAAATGCTGGTTTTGGGGAATCGCGGAAGGTATTCGAGACGTATGCGTTGGGCGGTTTCGTATGAGTAGGCCCAGTGTGGGGTGAGTTCGGAGTCGTCGGGGGTTTTACCGTCAAAGACGATGATGTATTCAAAGTAGAGATCGTAGTCGTCCATGCTTGCCTCTTATGGAACGTAGATAGAGCCAGAGTTTACTAGGCCGTCACAGTAGGTTTGCCATGAGTGTGTGCCGGTGGGGATGTTTGTGATGGTTCCGCTTGAGCCGTCAATGGTGATGGATTTTCCAGCCACGGAGGCAGTGATTGGAGCACTACCGCCAGTGAGACTCACTGTGAATGTGACACTTCCTGCAGATGAGTACACGGATGTTCGCATTGCGGTAATACCTGGTGCCGGTGCTGGTTGAGGTGCCGGTGCTGGCGCGGGGTCGGGTTGGGTTTGCTCGGTTTGTTCTGATTCTTCGACTGTTTCTTCTGTTTCTTCTGGCTCGTCGCTTGGTTCTTCGCTTGCCTCTTCGCTTGGCGTTGGAGTGGGGGAGGGACTTGGGGTTGTTGTTGCTGTGGGGCTTGGTGTGGGGGTGGGTGTGGGTTGGTTGTGGCTGGGGCGTGATAGGCCGTATATGGCTATGACGGTTGCGATCAGTATGGCTGCTATTGCGGCTAAGTACTTCGACACGAAATCGTCCAGTGATTCATACAGCGGCTCTGTCGGGCTGAATTGTGGACTGGGGTTTTCAGACATTGAGGCGTGTCCTTTCGACGCGAGAGTTGTTTCGCTATTTACGTCGAAAGAGCGCGCACTACAAAGTGTGGCCGCGCGTGGGTTTTTCTGGCGGGGGTGGGGGAGTACCAGTCTCGTCGGTATCGGCAACTGGTTTGCGCGGTGGGTTTGCGAGTGGGGCACTTGGGGGACGCATTGCGTCGAGAATCGCCCGAGTGCGTTGGGGGTAATTGATCGTCGCGCTCGATCACGGCCACGTTGGTGCGAGTGAGTTCTTCACGCTTGGCTGAGAGCGCGTCGGTGAGTTCGGTAGTGTCGATTCGTCGCGTGAGGTGAGCGTAAGCCTCTTGTGTGTCACGTAGCAGCACTTGTGCGGTGCGGGTTTGTTTCGCTTGCTCATAAAGCGCGGCGAGTTCTTGCACTAAGCGCATAGCTTGGTGCATGACGATGATCTGACGCATGTCAGGGTCTTGCGAAGCGTACATTAACAGCGCGGTCGTCACCATGCGCGTAGCAGGGTCGGTTGGGTTCGCTACGTGTGGGCGCGACTTGGTTTGCGCGGCTCGTCCGAGTTGCCGCGCGGCGCGGTCGAAAGCGCGCCCTAAATGTGTTCCCGCATGTTTGGTGGCGGCGGCGGAGTAGATTCCGGCAATGTCTTGGGTGAGGTCAGCCAACGCTGTGGGGTTGGTGTAATCGGTTTGGCTAATGCGCTCACGCACTTGCTCAACGGCGTCCAGGCGCGCACGCCACGAAGCGGGTTTACCGCTGGGCTTGTAGTCAGTTCCTTTCCATGCGTCGCGCCATGCTTTAGCAGCGTCCATTGCTTTAAGTGGAGTGTCGTCCCAACGCTGCCGCAAACGCGGTAGTGCCAGGTCGCGGGCGAGGCGTCCTCCTCCATACCATTGCGGTTTAACGTCGTTGGGAGTGTGTAACGCTACGGCGTACCCGGTGATAACGTCGGTGGTTCCCTTAGCGAAGTAGGGGCGGATACGCACGCCAGTTTGCTTCACAAGGTTCACAAAGTCGGCTTCGGACTGGGCGGCTGTGGCCGCTGCACGCACGCGAGTTTCAAGCCGTGCGCGGTCGGTGAGGCGTTGGCCTTTCTTGGCGGCGTCGTTGAGTGCTTTAGCACTGTCGTTGATTGATCCGCGCCCGTGTTCGCGGCCCTCAACGATGGCGAGGCCGTACTTGTGTTCAAGTTTGTTGCAGGTTTCTTGTGAACGTTTATAGTCGTTGTGGACGTTCACTCTGGTGCCGTCAGTGCGCACAATGTTCGCCACGATGTGTATGTGGTCGCCTCCGGCTTTGGAGGTTCCGTGGTGGACGGCAACCCAACGCGCGGGGGCTTTACCGGGGTCGGTAAAGCCCATGTGTGTCATGAAGTCGTGAGCAATCTCTGCCCACTGTTCGTCGGACAGTGCTGGCTCGTCTGGGGCAAGGGAGAGCGAGCAATGCCATACATGGTTGGGGGTGCGCTCAATCAGATACCGAGTATCTGTTTCGTAGTCATACTGGATTACGTTGCCTTGAGGGAACACTTCATGAAAATTCATGTACGTGTCCAGCTCACTAGCAATCGATGTTGCATCTTCGGCACTGAGAGTACCGTCAATGTTACGAATGATTTGATCTTCGCCGTGCGCAATCAAATGAGGATTCTCGTGCTCGTTGGCGCGGCCAGGGCCAACCAGATACATCATCAGTCCGGTGGTGTTTCCCCCGCGCGTGATGTTAGGCATCATCGGGCACGCCTCCGCCACTAATGACGCGGTTAATCTTGTCTACGACGTCGTAAACCTGGTTCGCAACGTAGGCCGCGTCCGAGGGAACTTCGTGGCGAGTGTTGGTGTGCCGCGCAATCTGGTTCAGGTTAGAGCCAACCTTCCCCAAGTGCGCGCGTATGGCCTCCAGCTCGCGCACAACTTCTTCAAGTTGCGCGGGAGTGACACGATCAGTCGAACGTAACGCGCAATCAAGCAAGTATTTCGACATCGACATGCGGTGAGACTTCGCCAGGAGATTAATACGGACTTTCTCTTCGGGAGTTACACGAACCGCAATAGTCGACCGCTTCATGCCGGGAGCACTCTTGACAGAACGACGACTTATCGGCGTAGTCACAACGTGCCTCCAACAAAATGCCTAGCGCAGCGACCCCACACAGTGGGGATCACACTTGCTTCAAGTGCGCCACTTTTGCCGACCCCTGTCGAGCAAAACAAGCCATAGTGTATACACTATGTATAGCTTGCTCCGTCAGGAAACCGTGCGCGCGGTGCGCGCACTCAGTTGGACGGTGCAAGCGGCTTTGGCGCGAGTGCGGTTTCAACTGCTTTGAGGCGTCTCAACACGGGTGGTGAGTCCTTGACGGCTGTCCACATGAGGCGGCGTCGCACGCGGCGAGGACAGTGCGGCGGCGTGCGATTGTGGGCAGCCGGTGGGTTTGCACATTGTGGGCAACATGAGGACACAACCGCTGAGTGTCCGTTGTCCATCATTGTGTGAACCCACTTCGACCGCGCGAAGCGCGAGAGAAATAATTGAGCCGCCCTGTGGGCGGCCGAAATTATTTTTCACGCCCTGTTGGCGTGAAACTTTGGAGGGGTGGGAGGGCGCGTGCCTTGGGTGGCACGCGCAAAAGCGTGTGCCTAACCGACCGGTTAGACACACGCTACGAGTTGTTGAGTTATGCGGGTACGCGCACTTCCTCCGCGAAACGAATCACGCGAGTTGTGTCGCTACCGTCAACCGTGGCGTTGAGGAATGGGGCGCTTTGGACAGTGTCTCTATACAAAACAACCATCAAAATACTGGCGACCTCCGCACTTGTGCACGTTCGTTCAGTTTGCCAAGAAAGATGCTCATATCGTTTTGCTGGTTGAACGATGTTTGCGTGTTTGTAAAATTGAAATGTCGTTTACATCAATGACGATTGGAGGACACAACGATGAGAATTAACAAAACAATCTCGATTATTGCGCTCAGCTTAATGCTGGCTTCGGGCGGAATGAACATTGCGGTAGCGGGTAATCATGCATCAGGTGTGACTGGCTCTGTTGCCCGCTCAATAGGCACGGTGATTTATTCATCAGATACAGCTGCAGACAATCACGCTAGTAGAGCTAACTGGAACGCGGTAGGTGGAACGTCGGGTGGTCTGACTAATCATTCAGGTGCAGGCAGTACTGTCAGTCGTAATACGGGTGAGAATATTTCTGCTGTTCAGGCTTGTCGCGCTGAGACTTTTCCCCGCCCAATGACATGTTCCGGTTGGAACAACTGGTACTAACTCGATGACAAGTCATTTCAAATTACACTTGTCGGTCGGAAACACGGTAAGGATCGCCACAGTGTCTGTTCTTACCGTGTTTTCGGTGCTTGCTGTCGGATGGAGTTTGATTGCGATTGAGGCGCGCAGTGATTTCCTAAACGATTCACTTGGGATCAAAGATCTTGATACTTCCGATAGCTCTAAAGTTGAAATTGCCTCTATCCTTCAGTTCGTCCAACCACGCGATGAAGGAGTGAAAGTTCTTATTGCTGAGCCCCTAGTAGAGGGGGTTAGCGCTCCTTTCGGATTGGACGCATGGCCACAACCGGGACACTTTTGGTTAAGTCCAGCGTTGAAAGATGACTTGGAGCTCCTGGAAGCCAGGTTTGGTGACTTTGACGGGTTCTTGGCTTCGCAGTCATTGCCATCTGCGAACGAGTTACTCGTGTTCTATCGCCCACTCCCCGATCAGTTCACCGTGTTAGACAGTAGCGTTACCGATGGTAGTGAGCAGGGGCCGTTCCTTTCCCCGGGATGTTATCGGTGCGATAGTGGGGTGACTCCCAATTTCTTTTTAGATGATCGAGTGTCGATCTGGTCGCTACCGTTTCTTATTGCATTTACAGCAATCGTACCTGCCTTAGTTCTTTTATTTATGGTGAGCAGGAAGACCTTAGATCACTACCGTCAATTCGCTATGGAAATGGAAGCACAAGGTGTTTCTCCACAACGCTTAGGCACACTGTTGTTGAGGAGTTTCATCCCCGGGTGGGCGGCTGGTTCAGTGGCCGGCATGGTTGGAATGTGCCTTCTGTTTCTTACAGACGTTAAAGTGCCGTTTGCATCGTATGTACTGCGCGCGATTGATGCCAGGCGGCATCCGCTCATCCTTATTTCAACGTACCTAGCCGGGGTTATCCTTGCGTTGATATGGATAAGCATCTCGATTCGGTTGTCGCAGAACTTTGGAAAAAATAGTCGCCTGTTCAATAGAGCTACCACTATTGTGGATTATATTCTCGCTGTTGCCGGGGTCGCGATACCTATAGGATGTTCGATTCAATATACTCGCCAATCCTATCTTGCAGTTTATGCGGAGGTTTCTGACGACGGGTTTTTATGGATGTGGGTAGGTTTGCTCGCTGCTATTGTATTGTCACCGTTTGTCGCCCGCGTAGCACTCAAAGTCTCAGGATCTGCCCTTAATGGTGCTGGCCGTTCGGTTGGGAGCGCGATCTTTGTCGTGGTGGGTCGGTATCTTGGGTATTCGCGTTCGAGTGAACGGATTGCCCAAGCTATGATGTCTCTGATTCTGCTCACGGCGGTCACTATCACATACGCCTTAATCGGGTCGGTGCCTGCTACTCAAGCGCAGGAATTAATTAATCGTATTGATGGACGGTTTGTGCGGGTTGCATTGCCGGCAACAACACAACAAGACCAGATAGACGCTTTCCAAAAGGCAGTAAGTCCGTTGAGAGTTGTCATCCTTGATGAAGGAATAGATCTTGATGCAGATGGTTCTTTCACTCGCTACGAGGTGCTGTGGGGAGAAGCGACTCACTTGGAGGATTGGGGGGTAAGTGCGGGGAACAACGTTGTCGCACAGACGTTGCCGCATTTTCTTGGCTCAGTACTGATGCACCAAGATACAGACATTGAAGTGTTTAACGAGAGGCCAAACGGGCATGATCTGGAATACATGAATACTTCATTGGTAGTGTATTCCCCCGGTTTCGATCGCGTACCGCGCGGGGAGATAATCGATATTGCTACCGACAACTTCGGAGTGCTGGTCAATGTTTATGTCGGTGGAGAAGAATGGGTCGCTGGAGCTAACGCACTAGCTTCGCAGTTCCGCTGGTTGTACATATTCACTGCGATCGCAGCCCTCTTGCTTACGGTTGCTGTCTATGTCGCTAATGAAAGTGAAGCCGACTCTTTCTCGGAAGAGTTGAGGGCCATTTGTGAACTCAACGAAGCCAGAGGGGCGTTTTTGAAAATCTATGCGTTGAAAAACACTGCAATAGCTGTGGTTGGGATTGGCATAAGTCTTGCGATTGCCTGGCTCTTTACTTTCGGAAAGACCACTCAACTAAGTGCAGTAGGTGGAATCAGCACAGTTCTAACCACTTTAGGAATAGCGTTTGCTTTCATATTTGGAGCGCTAACAGTAACGAAGATACTTGATATGCGGCGCATGTGGGCGCAACCGAGGGAGAGAAAGAAAATTGATCTCACAATTTAATGCACAACCAGTTATTGAGGTAATTGATCTGGAATGGTTCTACAAAAAGCACTGCGTATTCAAACAGGTCAATCTTACTGTTTTGCCAGGCGATCTCGTAGTGATACGAGGAGGATCGGGTGAGGGGAAAACAACGCTACTCAATTGCATACTTGGGTTGTTAATTCCTAAACATGGGATCGTGAGGATAAGTGGGGTAGAAATCGCGAAACTTAACCGGGAAAAACGAGCCAGAGTTCGAAGACAACATATTGGTATCATGTTTCAGCAAGGCGGACTCTTATCTGGCCTGACTGCCGAAGAAAACGTTGCATTACCAACCTTGTTAAACAATCGGGATCAAAACGCGATTTCGAGAGCAGAGAGTCTTTTGAAAGAAATGGCAGTACCAACAGGGCGAGACGTTGAAAGCCTTTCAGGAGGTGAGTACCAGCGAGTTGCGATGGCTCGCGCCCTTATTCATGAACCCGACGTCCTAGTAGCAGATGAACCAACGGCTTCGCTCGACCCTCGTCTGCGTGATCAAGTCTATGAAATGCTGAGAACGGCTACGCAAGAACGCCGGATGGGGACAATCATAGTTACGCATGACGAAAACGCTGAAAGATATGCAACCAAATCGTTCCACCTAATCAAAGGCGAATTGCGCCCCGCGACTAATTGAACTCGACTTAGTTCTCGCGAGGGGCAGTTTTGTCGAACATCGTTGCAACGAATTTCAACAGCGCAGGTAATGTCAATGCTCACCTTCGAGGTGCGAAACAAAATATAGAAATCGACGTTGGTTTGGTAGTATCTTCAAGAGGTAACAACCGTGGAGTGTCCATTGTTCGTCCTTTGGTAAAATTCACCGCCATACATAAAAGTAAGAGATGGCTCAAGCTACTCTTAGAACGCCCACAGCGCAATGTGTTCGAGTTCGCTTTGACTGAAACCGACAGTATTCCAAATTGTCTTCCGCTGAATCTCGTTTGTCTTCGTGTTCGAACTGATCTGGTGCAGGGCGTAGACATGACCACGATCATAGGCGTTGAGTTCCCGCACAATTTCCTGAGCAGTTTCTTCGTCTCCGTTTACTCCCAGATACCCCCAGACCGAATCTCGCGATAGATTGGCATCCAGCTTAACCAAGACATATTTGCAGTCACTGTTTTCGCCATCCTTATGGTCATCGGAACGAATCGCGAAGATACGGTCTGAACCATAAGTTTCACGCAAACCATTTAAGGTCATTTCACTTGTGAACGGGGTTGCCTCTGTCGTAACGATGTCCCAAAGGCCGGGACGGGAGAACGCGAAGCGAGATGTAGTATCTGGTGTGGCGCACGTCAGATGAATAGTGTCCTCTATTTCTGTTCGAACTAATACTTGCAAACATTGGGCTAAATCGCATGGAAGTTCGAAAGTGGTTTGTTTTGATCGCAGTTCGCTCATCAAATGCGATACAGCGGCAATACCTGTAAGGGTTGTCTGGTTGCTCATGTTTTGTCCTTAAAAGAGTTCAATAGTTTGTGACGCATGATGAGTGTGGGGCGATGCCCCACACTCAAGCGCTGGCTAGTCCCACCAAAGAAGCCAACCTCGACGGTGCTGGCTCCAAGTTGGAGTAACGCGACGCAATTCGTCAGGGTTTAGTCGGGCGTTGTGTAGGTTGAGTTCCGATTTGAACTGTTGCCAAAGTTCCTCGGGTTTAGCGGAGCCGTCGTGAAGTTCGCGCGGAGTGTCTGCGTAGTAGATCAGTCCCTCGATGCTGATTCGTTCATCGCGGCGAGCGGGGCCGATTGCGTAGCCGATAAGCTCAACGACGTCGGGGTTGTTAGCGCAGGCTTGTAGTAGAGCCTGGCATGTGGGTGCAAAATTCTGTCGATCGTCAAGATTAGCTTGAGGTAGCACTTTCAGAAGTTGGTTAACAACATTGCCAGTGAGTCCTTGAAAAGGCTCGTATTCCGACAAGACTTCTGAGCAAATCTGATCTGGGCTTAACCAAGGGCAAGGCACTCGATTAAGAAACGGTCGCAAAAGGTGCTTAATATTGCGCGCGGTTGTCCACCCACGCGGCCCGTAACACCCTGTCGAAGTAGAAATAGTGCTCATAGTCTTGTCCTCTCTGTGACATGTAGCAGGTGTGGTGATGTTTGTTTTTGCCTGCTGGCGAATGGAATAGGGACAAGCGGTTAGCGACAAAGCGCAACCCGTAGGGCGGTGCCCGACAGTCGTGGAATAAATAACGTAGTGGTTTATGCCGCGAAAGCTGGCGGGTGCTGGTGCCGTGGCACTTGCGTGTCGGAGCGCGCTTGGCACAATGGCATGCCAGCAGAAAAAACACCCCAAGAAACGACTGGGGCCACGCTAAAAGCGTGGCCCTCGATGTGGGTAGGAGCGCTCACGAATGTGGGCGCTCGATATAGAACGCGGGCATTAGGCAGCATGACGTCATGGTGATTGTGGGCAGCCGGTGGGTTTGCCCACTGTGGGCAACACCAGGACACAACCGCCGCGTGTCCGTTGTCCACTATTGGGTAAACCCACCCCGCGCGATAGCGCGACACACGCCGCCCAACGGGCGGCACCTGGTCAATGATGAATGTCAGTGCTCTGCAAGGTTAAGAAGTCTGTTCACGCCTTCTTGGAAGTACGTGGAGTGAGTTATTTTGATTGTGTCAAGAGAGTCTGAACCGATCAGCACAACGTCCATCCACGGTTGATCGACGTATTTTCTCTCCTGCTGAATGCACTCAGCGAACGCCGCAGTGTAATCGTCGCCGAAAGGGATAACGTGAACTTGGCGGTTGTTCTTGCGGTCGTAAACGAACAAGAAGATTTGGTCTGTCTGCCTAGTGTCCATCACTCCTCCTCTCCGATTGAGCGGTGCCAGTCCAGTAATCGTACAAATTGGTTGATCTACCACCGTGGTCGCTGAATGCCATTACCAGTTCGTCAAGTGTCTTTCTTATCTGCTCTATCCCTTGATCATATCCTGTTTGTAACCCAGATTGGCTGGTGGTTTTATCGGCTAGTAGCGCTGCATATTCTTGTAGAAGGTTGTGTAGCCGAGTATCGCCATCTTCTTTTAAGTTGATGTGCACGACACTGCTAAGTGCTTCAGCTTGTTGTGCCCAGTCGTGCATCGATTCCGTGCGCAACTGGATTTCTAGAGGAAGCCCATGTCTAGTGATTTCGATATGTAGTGCTCGATACCCTGACCGTCGGGGTTTGTTCACATAATCAATCTTGCGCGGTTCACAGTTCGCATAGAACTCAGATACGTAGTCGTTCAGTAGGTTGAGTTCAGCGAGTGAATCACCCTGTAATACGACCCGGCAACCGGCAATATCTCGCATACGCGCTAAGTTCATTTGCGGTTGTCGTTGGAGCTTGTCAACGATTGTGTCTTGCCGTTTGAGGCGGTAGGAGGTATTACCTAGAAGTTCTAAGTTGGTTAGAGCATTTCGCAAGTCATGGTGGGTAACTAGCATGTTCTGCACCATAGATCCGCGGTAAGTGTCGAGATCAGCTAGGGCGCGTTGGTACTCATCATGGGTGCATTGTTCACGGCTATAAGCTCTGATAATGCTACCGATTTTCCGTATTCGCGTTTTGCTCAGTGACATGGGAACCTCGTGAAATAAAGCGTTACACACCTACCCACTGCAAGTGTAGGCATATCCAGTTGAGGAACAGTGGGGAGGACAAGGCGTGCTTGCCCTCCCCGCAGTGATGGTTATTCGGCTGGCGGTTCGGCGGCTTTTGGTGCGAAGCGGACGCTCCGCGCGACTTCTTTGGCTGTGATCGCCGTTTGTTGCACGGTGTAGCCCTCCGCAGTTTCATAGGGTTGTTGGGTGATTGAGCCGATCACTACAACCCTGTCGCCTTTGGATAGTGCGTCGTAGGCGTTGGCGGCGGCGTCATCCCACACAGTTACCGGCCACACCAAGGGCGTATCGTCTACCCACTCGCCGTTGTCGTTTTTCCGGCGGCGGTTTTCTAGTACCCGCATGTTGCATACGGCTTTGCCGGACGCGGTGTAGCGAAGCTCGGGGTCTTGGGCGATATTTCCGATGACGGTTACGGTTGTCATTTTTCTTGTCCTTTCAAGAATGAGTGTGCTTGGTTTGGTTAGTGTGTGCGGGACATTGACGGTCCCGCACACGGTGGTCTAATCGACTGCTGTTGGGGTTGGTTCCATAGGGCCAGTACCAACGATTTCTTGTGCGCCACTAGTGAGACACCTGTGAGTGATGGTGTTAGCTTCGGGGTCATAGATGCGGTCATGGGTATGTGTTACTGAACCGTCGTAGCGGTATCTGGCTTCGTCGTACTCGCATAGGCTTTCGCGGGTGAGCACGCCATTTGTGTAGGTGCGTTCGGTAACGTTGCGCGTGTAATACGGCTCGTAAATGACACTTTGAGAGTATTCTTTGTAGTGCTCGTCCCAGCGTGTCATTCCCTGGTATGTCCAGTGAACTGCCCTCACTCCATCATCAGGCCGCGCCGCACGGAACTCGGTCTTCCACAACAAACCGTCGTGGCTGTAATAGTGAACGATATAGGCAAAGTCGTCATATCCTCGGTAGTGAAGGCGCTTCACGACGGTAGAGGAATCGTCTCCATCATCGGAAAAGCTGATTCCGATTGGTAGTGGACTACGATCAACGCCGTGCCATGTGCCCTCGTCTTTGAGCCATACGATCAAGCCCGGTATCTTTTGCGCGGTAGACGGGTCAAATAGCTCCCCGGTATCGCTGTCTCTAGCGTTATCGCCCCACGTTGTGAGTTGCACACATGAGGCAATAGTTTTACCGTCCGTGACTTCGAAATCGCGTATCCAGTAAATACCCTCATCATTGATACGGGCGCTATTGAGATCGCGATGTGTAAGTGCTTGGTCGAATTCCATTGTGAAAGTGTCGAACTCGGGCAGTTTAATGTTGAGCTGGTCAACTAACGGCTCAATCCACTGGTAGAACTCCCGATCTGTTAAATAAGACTGGCTTAGCATGTCCCCTCCTAAGAGTTGGTGTCGCTACCTACGTCGCGTGAGGTGCGCACATGGTGTGGTGATGTTTGTTTTTGCCTGCTGGCGAATGGAATAGGGACAAGCGGTTAGCGACAAAGCGCAACCCGTAGGGCGGTGCCCGACAGTCGTGGAATAAATAACGTAGTGGTTTATGCCGCGAAAGCTGGCGGGTGCTGGTGCCGTGGCACTTGCGTGTCGGAGCGCGCTTGGCACAATGGCATGCCAGCAGAAAAAACACCCCAAGAAACGACTGGGGCCACGCTAAAAGCGTGGCCCTCGATGTGGGTAGGAGCGCTCACGAATGTGGGCGCTCGATATAGAAGATGCAACCCGCAGGGTTGTGCTGTGAACGGCTGTCCACATGAGGCATGACTTAGGCGCGGGTGTTAGGCAGCATGACGTCATGGTGATTGTGGGCAGCCGGTGGGTTTGCCCACTGTGGGCAACACCAGGACACAACCGCCGCGTGTCCGTTGTCCACTATTGGGTAAACCCACCCCGCGCGATAGCGCGACACACGCCGCCCAACGGGCGGCGCGAGCGGGGTTACTTCTTTGGGTGGCGTGACCACCATGCGCAATAGAAGTACCAGATACTAGCCAGAATTATGTCGCGGTTGATTATCAATAGCCAGATGATGCCTGCAAGATCCACGAGCATCGCAGCGAGCTTGTCCACGTTATGCCTTTCCTTTCGGAGGCCGTTGTGCCGGAGTTGGCTATGGCCTCGTTTAGATAGCGCGGCAGAGCATCGCAGTAGCGCACTTTGCGGATAAGCGGTGTTGTGTGGATCGCGTTTACGTGTCTTACCTTTTTACTTGGGCGTTCGGAAAACGACCGTTTTTCGAACGGTTGCAACATGCCGGCGGAATCGTACCGAAAACATCGTTCGAAAACTCACCTACAATTTCTGGTAGGGAGGTGGGTGGAAATGACGGTTTACGGGTATGCGCGGGTATCGACGAAAGGCCAGTCGCTTGCACCGCAGCGCGTGGCGCTTCGGCAAGCGGGTGTGGAGCACTTGGTTGAGGAAAAGTTGTCGGGTGTGGCTGATTCTCGGCCCCAGTTGGCTCGCCTGTTAGACACGCTTGCACCTGGTGATACGCTGGTGGTGTATCGGCTTGATCGGCTTGGTCGCTCGTTGCCTCATTTGGTGTCTACTGTTGAGGACTTAGCGAATCGTGGCGTCTCGTTCCGGTCTTTGCATGAGAATGTGGATACGTCGAGTGCGAATGGCAGGCTGATGTTGGGGTTCTTCGCTCTGCTGGCACAGTTTGAGCGTGACCTGATTAGTGAGCGCACAAAAGCGGGCATGGTGGCGGCAGCGGCGCAAGGGCGTGCGCCTGGTCGGCCACGTGCTCTTGTAGGTGAGAAACTGGATGTGGCGCGGTCGTTGCGTGATCGAGGGTATTCGTATGCGGCGATTGCGCGGTCTTTGGGAGTGGCGAAATCTACGGTGGCTACTGCATTAAACCCGTGAGTCGCAGTTGTCGGGGCCGCTGGCTATAGTGGTTGGTGAGCGTGGGACGCGCTCATGATGGGGTTCGTTTTTGCTCTGCTGGCGAAATGTGTCCTTTCATTTGTTGGTGGCGTCCCGCGCTCGTTTTGTTTCCTCGGAGTGTGCTCATAGGTTGGGGCGTGTGCGCGTAGTGGCCGACGTAGTGAGTGTAGGAGTCCTATTCGATAAGGAGAGACACATTCATGACCGAGATTAATGTCGATGCACTACGTAACACGATTCATGAGGCGATGGCACAGCGCTTGTCCACGGGTGAGGAATTGGCTGAGGCGGCGGGTGAGTTCTTGAAAGCGTCGGCGCGGTTTGTGGCCGCACACAATGAGGCGTTAAAAGCGGGGTGGACTACGCGTGATTTGAAAGGGTTTCCTGATCCAACGAAGCCGGTGAAGGCAGCGGCACGACGTGCGGGAAAGCCACGGGCTAAGAAGCCAGCGCAAGCGGATACGCCACCTGAGAATCATGAGTAGCTAGGGACGACTAAGGGGGAACGCAAAGTGCGTTCCCCCTTAGTCGTCTATTACAAGCGCGGGGTGGGGGTGTGGGTGAACTCGGTCGAGTTTAGTTTGGGGGGGGGCACTTGCGCGTCGGGTGTCGAATACGGCAGATAGGCCGCCCCAACCACTGTACCGAGCGAGCACTTGCTGCTCGTCGGCAGTGGCGGGACGGCCATTAAGAGATTTAAGGGTCTGGATCGCGGCGATGTTCGCATCAATGCGCGCGGCAACACCAGCGGGAGAATCAGCGTCTAGGCTTGGTCGCCATTGTTGAGCTGGCGGTACTCGATCAGCCAGGCCGGTGTGGTGTCCTCGGGTAGTGTCTCGAATCCGATCTCGGTCGCCAGGAGCGCTACTGCTTGCTTCACTGCTTGGTCTGTCAAGAGGAAGGCTTGCAGAGCTGGTGAGTCCATGCTGGCGGCGCGAAGAATTTTCAGTATGTCCTCCATCGTGATGTGTGGTTCTGTCAGATCCCACATCGCTGTATCCAAGGGTAGGAACGGATCCAGAATCACCTGTGTCACGTAGTTGTCGATCATCGGCTGAACGAACCAGTCCCACTGTTCGATCAGGCTCTGTTTGTCCAGTGGATACGGGGTCGATTCCTCGAAGTAGATCGGGTTGTTCTCCTGCCACTGGTATGGGCCGATTTCCCCGATCTCGTTGCTGTCGAGGATTTGATCCCACTGGTTCAGTAGCGTCATTACTTGGGGTTTGACGTGGGTGGGGTTGTGTTTGGCCCAGTGCGTCCAGAATTGTCGATTGATGTCCCTTTGCTCGCTCTCGCTCAGCGAGGTTGGCATGGCCAGTTCCTCTGCTAGGCATTGCTGGGCTTTGAGTGCTGCTACGTCCTCCAGGTAGTTGCCCGTCATAGTTGGTGGAACCATTTGCTGACTGATCTGGGCTTGTTCGTCCTGTACCATCGCGTGATAGTCGCTGACCCACTTGGCTCTGTCGGCTTCGCTGGCTTGTATCCACGCTAAGGGGTCGGACTGCTGGAGTAGTTTCTCGATGGTCTCGTACAGAATCATTGGTAGTCTCCTGATCGTCTAGGTTTACCAAAGGGTTTTTCGGGGGAGGGTTGGAGTATTTGTGAGATGGCGAACTTCAGATGTGAGTTCCCGATGGAGTTCCTTTATTGCTAATTCGATAGATTCCTGACGTATAACACGGTTGGTCTTGCGACGATAGAGGTCGAAGCTAGGGCACAGGCATGCATGAATCGTGGTTTACCGCCGTCCGCTGAACATGCTGGCTGCTTGAATGAAGAACAGTGCGATACCGAAGGTCAAAAGAATAAGAAAACCGATGTAGAAGACTTTCCACGCCCGGTATGACACGAGTTTGAACGCTGGGCCTAGGTTTTCTATTGACCACGGATATGGCAGATTCACGATGGTTGGGATCAAAGCAAGTGCGTAGCAAAAGCTAATAATGGTCACGATTATCGGCACCGCGACTAAGCCTGTCAAGGCGTAAAGAGCCATCGGTATGACCACAATGGTTGGAATCCACAAAGTCCCGATACCGACCAAGGTCGCTACCGCTAGTCGCAAGCCTTTATTAGGCTGGAACACAGGCGCGTATGGGATGCCGCTGTAATAGTAAGCGGGACTTGGTCGTTGAAATGGTATCGATCCGTAGTAAGGAGAAATAGGGGCGGTTACTTGCGTGTGTGGCAGATAATTTCTCGGCGGCATTGGGCCCCTATACGCTGTCATAACGACCTCCAGTAAATGGCTATCGGCGGAGTGTTCGCGCCCTTGATGTGCTTGAAGCTGTTGTCTCGGCGATTGATTACTCATGGTATTGGCGGCCACCGACATCTGAAGTTGGAGCATGTAACCGAGGGCGAAATACATCGATAGTTAAATCCGATTAAAACGTCCGCAGTAGTTGGAACAAATGATCTAGTTACATACACGTAGCGCGTGGGCCTGCCGAAAGCGCCCTATCGTGCAGGGCCCACGCGCTGTAATGAGGATGCGATGCTGCTAAATACTGACTGGAATGGCTTAGTCGAGTCGGTGAATATGCAATTCGAGAGCGTGCATCGTGTGGTTTAGACAAGCCCAGTTGAGACTGGCTCACCACCTCGATCGGCTGAAGAAATAGCAGCTTCGACAATTGCGGATGTCCGCAAACCAGATTGGCCGTCTGGTTGCGGCGCACTGCCGGTACGGATGCCCTCCAAAAATGTATTGAGAAGGATCTCGTCAGTGTTGACTCCGAAATCGTAGAATAACGATGATGATTCGCTAAAACCAGTTGCTGCATGCGAGAAGGGAGCAATACTCGCGATGTTGCGATCGGTAACTAAATCGAGCGTTACTCCGCCCCATGTCGGATAGTTATCGGGTACGGACCACGAGCAATCAACAACGAGAGTTACTCCGGAGTCATACGTAATGTGTACGAATCCACCGGTCTCAGTAAGAACATCAGGCTTATCTCGGTGGAGAATTCTATTCCCCACTGCTCGAACGGAGATGGGGGTCGCGCCGGTCAAAGCATCGAAAAGATCTGCAACATGGACGGTGTGGTCAACGATGCAACCGCCACCGGCAAGCTCAGGATCACAGAACCAGGCTCGAGCTTCTACCGGGATACGACCGTTATTCGATCCTGAAACGGTTAGAAGTTCCCCAATTTCATCAGCCTCGTAAGCTTGTTTGAGGGCAAGGAAATCGGGAGAGAACCGAACTGGATACGCCACCATGAGGATTACGCCAGCATCTTCACATGCTTGGATCATTGCTCGGGCATCGGCAACGGTTGTAGCCATGGGCTTTTCGCAGAGGACGTGACATCCTTTAGCGGCTGCCAGTTCAGTTAGTTCTCGATGTTTGGTGTTTTCAGAACAAATGACGACGGCATCCAGATCGTTGTCGAAAAGTTCCTCATACGTGGAGCAATACGTGCCTCCAATGGACTCGGCGAATGGAGCACCACGAGAATTGTCGCCTTCTCTAGCATCCGGATCCGAGCAGTAAACATCGACTCTGGGATTGGACGATAGTAGCGAGAGATAGGAGCGTGCATGGACGTGAGCAAAAGACATGACGCCGACGCGTAGGGTGTTTTCTATCATTGTCGTCTCCAGATCTCTCAAATACGAATGGGTCGACCGGTCGTGATCGACTTGATGGCGGCTTCGGCAAGTTCGACAGCGTGGGCTCCATCTTGAGACGTCACTCGAGGCGAGCCGTTTTCTTGTATTGCTGAAACGAATTCTGCGATTTGCAGAGCGTACGGGTCATCTCCAGTTGAAAGAGGCACAACATGGGCGGATTCTCGATCCGTACCGTTCAAAGTGACAAAGGGATCATTGAACGAGTCGTAGCTCATGAACCCCTTATCTCCGGCAACGTGATAACTGGTGCAGAATTGGGTTTCCAGCGCCCCCCAGAGACCGCGGATATGAGACAAAGCTCCTCCCTCGTGGGTCAGGATGCAGTGGGCTGCGGCAATCTTCGTATCCACGGTTTGTCGTTCTACCTGAGACGCGAATATTTCACGCACCGGACCTGCTAGCCAGACTGCTTGGTCAAAGTCATGAATCATGAGATCCATGACTAAACCTCCAGATCGTGATTCATCTTCAAACCATCGGGACCAGGAAGGAAAAGTTCCTGAACGGGTAAACCGGAGGGTTGCGAGTTGACCGAGTTTCCCTTCGTCCACAGCGTTTTTGAGCCGGACGTACGAAGGGAAGAAACGCACCACATGAGCGGGAAATAGTTTCACACCATTATTACGTGCCGTGGTAATGAGGTCTTTTGCATCGACCGAATCTCGACAGAGGGGCTTTTCACAGATGACATGGACCCCTGCGTTGAGAGCATTTTTAGCAATCTCATAATGCGTGTCTGTAGGGGTGCATATATCTACGATGTCGGCCCACTGCAAGATTTCATCAAGAGTATTGAATTTCTTAATTCCGTGTTTTTCACAAAAGGCATCCGAGTTTTCGAGCGCATAAATGCCGACATCACCATGCGGTAGAAGACCACTGATGTGGGCATTTGCCATTCTACCCGCACCTATAAGCGCAATTTTCACGGGTATTCCTTTCTATCAGTTCTTTGCGCCGCTGAAAGCAAGACCGTCAATTACACGTCTTTGCATTACTAGGAATGCGATGAGTACGGGTGCCATCGCGAGTGTTGAGGCAGCCATCATCGTTGAGTAATCCGTTGCTGTACTTCCGGACAGGGTTGCAATGCCTACGGTAAGTGGCATTGATTTTGCTTGAGTTGTAACAATCAAGGGCCACAGCAAGTCATTCCAAGACCAGAGAATAGTTGCGATTGCTACGGCAGAAAGTGCGGGCTTCGCCAGAGGAAGCATGATCTTAAAGAAGATCTGGACGGGATTTGCGCCATCAAGACGTGCCGCTTCTTCAAGTGACGCGGGCAGTGAAAGGAAGAACTGGCGCATGAGAAAAGTGCCAAAGGCAGAGAAAATTCCCGGTAGTGCCACTCCCCACATTGAATCAAGAAGTCCGAGTCCTTGAACAATCCGATACTGAGTGATGAGGTATGCCTGGCTCGGAACCATCAGAATTGCTAAGACGATTCCCAGCAAGAGTCCTTTGCCAGTGAACTTCATCCGAGCAAAAGCGTAGCCTGCGAGCGAACATAAAACTAGTTGCCCAAGAGTTCGAATAACCGTGATCCCGATTGAAAACCAAAGCTGGTGGAGGAACGGTATCTTCTTAAACACCTCGACATAGTTGTGCCACTGCATCTGATCGGGCCAAAACGATGGTGGCACCGATTGAATCTCATGGTTTGTAGATAGAGACATGATGATTTGCCAGGCAAAAGGCCACACCATCAGTAAAGATCCAATGATCAGTACAACATGTACCCAGAAATGACTCTCACGTACCCTCCGATGTTCGGGGGTCTGTTTACGTTTAAGCATAGGTCACCCATTTCTTTTGGGCCTTGAACTGAATCGCGGTGAGAATACCTACTATGAGTAGGATGATCATTGCAATAGCTGCAGCTAGACCCTTGTGATTAAGCTGGAAGCCCTCGTTATAGAAGAGGTAAACGAGTGTTCGAGATGAGGGCAATGCTGGGTTCTGGAGCCCCATCATTGCAAACAATAAGTCGAACATTTGGAAGCCGTTGATAGCTTGGATAACCGTTAGGAAGAAAATCGAAGGCGTGAGCATCGGGACAGTTATAGAAAAGAACTGCCGACGAGGGCTCGCACCGTCGATTTCCGCGGCTTCATATAGCTCCGGAGAAATGTTTTTCAGCCCGGCGCTAAGAATGATCATGTTAAAGCCGATTGACGACCACAGGCCAACTATTGATACAGCGAAGATTGCCCATCCTGGTGTGGAAGTCCAATGGGGTGGATTGGTGATTCCAAACGACTTTAAAATATAATTGAGCACTCCAAAGTCGCCGTTATAGATCAGTCTCCATACCAGAGCTATTGCGGTAGGCATAGCGAGATAGGGCATAAAGAACGCTACGCGGTAAACCGCTGCGAACCGCAGTCCAGGTCGAGCAATGAGGGCTGCAAGCCACGTGGCGATTGGAACGCCGAGCAGGAGTACTCCGGTATAGATGAGTGTATTGAGGACGGAGAGCCACAGTTCTTGCTTGTTGAAGAGCGTGACGTAGTTTTCGACGCCTACAAACTTCGAAGAGGTGCCGAAGGCACTCTGTTTGGTGAAAGAAATGTAGAAGTTGTCGAAAATTGGATAGATATAAAAAATGAAGACGCCAATAAGTAGGGGTGTTACGAAGAGCCAAGGCCAGTAGCCATCTGAGGTTGATGAGCGCCGAGGGCGCGCATCAACGCGCCCTCGGCCTGCCCTACTCGAAGCGGTTATTCGAGTGGGGGTTGACACTACTCCTCCTCATCTAAAGCAGCTTGCATCTTCTGTGCGAGCTCTTTCGTTACTTCGGCGACTGGTCGCGCTCCACTGAGAGCCTGCGGAATCAACTCAGATTCGAAGTCATTCCACACCGCGGTGTTTTTGGACACAGGGTAAGGGTATGAATAGTTCGCAGCAGCGTCGGAGAAAGCCTTCATATTCCACTGAGGCTGGAAATCCTCAAAAGCTTTCTGGGTACCGGTGAAAGCAGGGTTGGCAGTTCCGAGTTCAGCTTCAGTGAGGTGTGCTTCCTTGGAAGACAGGTACTTAATGAATGCCTTAGCGGCTTCCTTGTTCGGAGAATTCGCAGAGACGACAGTTGCCAATCCATGAATGACTGAGGCTGGTCGCTTATTCACTGGCAATGGAGCGATATCTACGCTTTCAAGATCGGGAATCTTTTCCGCAAACTCAGTGACAATCCAGGTTCCCTGCCATGTCATAGCAACCTTACCGTTTTCAAACATGACGTTTGGTGCGGTGTCTGCGATTTGTTCAAGACTAGGGGATGAGCCGTCCGCGATGAGATCAGCCCAAAATTGGATTCCTTCAACTGCTTCAGGCGAGTCGTAGCCAGTCTTACCATCTTCGATAATGAAGCCACCCGCTTGTAGCACAGTGTTATACCAGGAACCGTGTCCATTACCGAAGGCTGCTGCGGCTCCGTAAATCCCTTCGTCTTTAAGGGCTTCCGAAATGGCGAGTGCCTTTTCGTGGAACTCGTCCCACGTCCAATCATCTGTCGGGTATTCGACTCCGGCCTTATCGAAGAGATCTTTGTTGTAGAAAATCGCGATGGTGTCGTAATCCTTGGGAATACCGTAATGTTTATCATCGACGGTGTACAGATCCACTAGGGCCTGGGGATAGTTGTTGAGGTCTACATCGCCAGCTTCGATTATGTCATCCAAAGGTTCGAGCTGATCATTCGATGCGTACAGCTCGATATTGGGGCCATTCATCCAGAATAGGTCAGGGAGGTTGTTTCCCTCTGCCTGTGTCCGAAGTTTCGTCCAATACTGGGTGAATGGGGTAATTGTGGTTTCGATCTTAATGTTGGGGTATTCCTTGTTGAATTCTGCGATATGCGCATTGATAGCGGGTGATTGGTTCTCATTCCAATACGTGAAGCTGAGCGTCGCTTCCGTATCTTTTGACAACGGCTCGCTATCACTGGGTCCTCCACCGCCGGAGCACCCCGCCAGTAACAGCGAACACGCTGCAATGATACTGAGGGACTTCTTTGTTCCTATCATCTGTTTACCTTTCAATTGTTGTTTCGAAGAACTGGACTAAGTGTTTGGGGAGCGAGGGAATGTCACGCGGTATTGAGCCGTTCCTTAGCGAAAAGGCTGCTTCGCTTCCGGTGACAGCTGCGTACCATGCTCCGACGGGAGAGGTCTGCGTTTTGCCTCCGAAGCGGACGAATTTAATGAACTCTGCGACGGTTCGTTTATCAGCGTCAAGGTGGCCATCCGAAGTATCGTCAACGGGAATCTCGAGTGTTCCGGCTCCGTCATACGTCACTCGGTTTTGCCAAACGCGAACAACACCGCCGGTTGTATCTCCAAAGTTTTCTGCGCGTCCTGCGGTTCCTATAACCGTGTAATTTCGCCAGTAGTCGGGGGTGTAGTGACACTGTTGGTACGACGTTAAGATCCCGTTATCCAATTCCATGAGGACCATGGACAAATCCTCGACATCGATAGTCGGGTTCAAGTTAGTTTGAGAAAGAGGCGGCCAGTTTGACATGGAAAACCAATCGCCTTTGAGACGATCGTGGTTATCTCGGCGGTTAGTGATACTGCCATAAAGTCCAAGATTCCCCATCCCAACGACCGTCTTGGTGTAACCGCCGGCGAGCCAGTGCATGACATCAATATCATGGGCACCTTTTTGCAACAGGAGACTATTTACGCGAGCTTGTTCAGCGTGCCAGTCTTTGAAGTAGTAATCTCCACCATTGCCCACGAAATGTCGACACCAAATTGTTTTTACGTCGCCGATTAGCCCTTCATCAATGATGCGCTTGAGAGTTTTTACCACAGACATGTGGCGCATGTTATGGCCCACGTAGAGTGGCGTACGAGTGCGGTATGCGGTCTCAAGGATGCGCGTGGCATCTTCCGTCCAAATTGCAAGCGGTTTTTCAAGATATACCGCAATTCCTTTTTCCAGAAGATCGCACGTTACCGCGGCGTGCGTGTCGTCAGGAGAGAGGACGAACGCAATGTCTATGTCTGTGGATGTCCATGCACTGATGTCCGGATCTACAGAAAAGTCTTTTGACAGTTGATCGTGTAAACGATGCTGTGCATACGGTGATGGGTCTGCGGCCGCGACGATGCGCGCGTCGTTTTCCGCGGTTTCGCAGTGCAATGCGAGTTTTGCCCTGGCGCCTAAACCAACAACACCTACTCGAAGTGTTGAGTCGGAGCCGGATTTATCAGCGGTTGCTTGCATGTGTACTCCTCACCGAGTCGATATCGGAAATGGGGGCTACCGTGACTCGTTGACAAAAGATGTCCTGGAGAGCCTTATCAAGTGCAATGATGAAAGCTCCAGCCAAAGCCGCGTCTGCAGCGAACACTGGCGTCGTAATGGTTGGGTGAGAGTTCGGGTTTGATGCTCGTTTGAGTGTCTGCGTGAGTGCCGTCAACAATTCGGGAGAAGACTCCATGAGTTGTCCGGCAAGGACAACGGCATCAGGATCGATTACTCGGCAAATCATGGCCGTCATGGCCGCAACGCCTTCTAGAATTGGAGCTTGCGTTTCACTGGGATTTTGCTCAACAGTGCTGGGTAGAAAAGCAGGGAAAAATGTATTGTCCATGAAGTCAGCAATTTCGCCTGCGTTGAAGAAGGATCCTCTAACGATCGTTCCATTGGAATAAATACCGGTGACGATTCTATTTCCCACGGACACGTATATAACTGTGCTATTATCGCGCGCACTTCCCCATGTTCCTTCCGAACACGCGGCGAGGTTGGCGTCGTTTTCTATAGCGACCAGAGGGAACATTTCTGAGAGTTCGTCACTCAGCTCACTGCCTTCGAGATACGGGCATCGCGTAGACCTGAGGATTGTGCCCTGGTTGTCGACGGTGCCGGATATAGCTATGCCGACAGCTCTGATTTCTGTTATGGAATCGTCATTTTTACTCAAAAAATCTTCGATTGAGAGTTTTAACGACGCAACGGTGTTCATCTCCGCAGTTCTCTTGATTGATATGGAGGAGATGACATCGCCGTTCAGCCGTCCAAGTAGCAGACGCCGATGATCGCGTTCCTCTGTGATGGCGAGCACTTTAGGCGAGTCTGAGTTGAGCTCATATAGGCGTGCTGGTCGGCCAAATCGTTCCGAAGGTTTCGATGCTTCGGAGACAAGTTGGAAGCTTTGAAGTGTTTTCAGTGCTGCTGCGATAGTTGGGCGAGTTAGTTTTGTTGCTTGACTGATATCCGTAATCGACGCGGGGGCGTGATGTTGTAAGTGTGCATAACAAGTGGCGGCATTGCCGAGATGCAAGGCTGCCATTCCGGCGCTATCCATACGTTTTGGTTTCATTGCTACCTACTTACGAAAAGGCTTTTCATAAGTAGTGTAACTCAAATCACCTTGTGTTGCAAGTGTGAGGCTGTCGAAAGGGGAGTTGGGGCCGTTTTGCGGTCACCTTAGGTTGCCGCTAGGTTTTCGCGTTTACTCCACACCCATTGCCGTCAGGACGATGAGGGCAATATTAAGTGCGACGATTACAACGGCGATAACGAGTGCCGTCCACCGCAACACCGGGCCATCGCGGAATTTGCCCATGATTTCGGCGTTCCTGGTGTAGAGCATGAGCGGAATAATCGCAAGTGGAATACCGAACGACAGTACCACTTGGGACACCACCAGCGCCCAGGTGGGTTCAGCTCCCACGGCGAGAATAATGAGGGCGGGAATGAGGGTAACCGCGCGCCGCACGAGCAGGGGGATGCGAATGTGGAGCAGGCCATCCATAATCTCGGCACCGGCGTAGGCGCCGACAGAGGTCGAGGCAAGACCGGAGGCAAGCAACCCCACCGCGAAGATCACTCCGATGGTCGGCCCGAGAGCTTGTGAGATGGCGGCATGCGCGCCCTCAATCGTGTCGGTGCCTTCGACTCCGTCAAGAGCTGAGGCGGCCAAAAGTAGGAGGCCGATATTGACTGCCCCGGCAATTATCAGCGCCCACACCACGTCAACGCGCGAGGCACGCAACAATGTTTCCTTGTCTTGTTCGGAATCAGCATGGCGGTCCCGCGTCAGCGACGAGTGCAGGTGGATTGCGTGCGGCGTAACGGTTGCCCCGAGCATCGAGGTGACAAGTAGAACCGTTTGCACTCCCTCAAATCGGGAAACCATGCCGGATAGGACACCGGAGGCCGAAGGCGGGGCAAAGAATAGCCCACCGAGGAAACCAAAGGTGATCACAACCAGCAAAGCAATAATGACGAGTTCAAAGTGAATCTGCCCGGATCTGTTTTGAATCATCAGAAGGAGTAGGGACACGATGCCCACTATGATGCCACCGGTTACGAGGGGGACATTGAAAAGGAGGTGGAGGGCGATTGCTCCACCGATTACCTCGGCAAGATCGATGGCCGCCGCAACGATTTCGGCCTGCGCCCAAAATACCAGACGAGATTTCTTGTTGAAGCGTTGCCCGAGAAGGTGGGGGAGAGGTGAGTCGGTGACGATGCCGAGTTTCGCACTCTGATACTGGACGATGACCGCCATCGCATTGGCTAGCACCAGCACCCAGACGAGCAAATAGCCGTACTGTGCTCCGGCCGTCAGGTTGGCGGCGACGTTTCCAGGAGCTACGTAAGCGACAGCAGCCAAGAAGGAGAGACCGAGGAGGTGGAATACGCGAGTTTTGCGATTTTGAGGAGATTCTCTTTTCGTGCTCGCGAAATACAGTGTGGCTTGAATCGAAACAGAAGTCCAAAGCTGCGTTTCCTTAGTATTTCAAGGAAAGGTGAGGCTTGCCTAGGTTGCTGATGTGAATGAGGTGGTCCTTAGCGGTAGTTAGATTTGAGTGCAAAAACAGAATAGGTGGCCTGCTTGCCAGATCCCTCGCGGGCCGGATAGTCCACATTCTGAAAAACAGTTTTGGGAGCGTGCAAACAATTGGCTGGCTGTTTTAGTGGCGATCCTCAGAACTGCTTGCGAAAACTAAAGAGTTTGCAAGTGTGAGGTGTGTCCCCATGGTAGTTGTGCTGGTCAGCACACGTTAGACTCGTAAGAACAGTGGCCGGTCTCTCCAGTTCTCCCCAGTTTGCCACCTACACACAACCTCGATCCCTCATCGCATAGTGCAGGAGACACCGCAATATGAAATCTAAGAATTCATTGACACTTAAGAAAGCGTGGGGTGCGATCGTCGCTACCGTCCTCGCTTTTATGACGATTACTACGGGTGTAGCTACGGCCGCAGAAGACACTGCCGCTGACACCGGTACGTGCGGTCAAAAAATCGCGCTCGTTATTGATACCTCGTATTCGATGTACGGCAATGAACAGTACGTCATTGATGCGACTGACGCTGTTGTCGATGCTCTCAACGGCACGCATTCCGCCGTAGGATTTTATACAACAGGTAATCTCGATGATTCTCCCACTAAGCTCGTTGGGGCCGACGGGCAACCATTTTCGACCAGGACGCAAGCCGATGTTGACAAATTGAAGAATGCGTTCACAACTTGGTTTACACCCGACGGTTTTGGTGATTCAGACATCGGTCCCGGTCTGAAGGAGATTGCGGACGGCGAATACGAACAGATTTATTTCATCACCGATGGCGAATTATGGAGTGCCTCTGAGGATACAGAAGCGGCGCGAGTCAAAAACGCAGGTGCTGTTCTCACGCTGCTGATCGTTGATAAAGACCTTGACACCGTCCATGACGATGTCAATGCTTTAGCGACGAGCCCCAGCCACATTTATACTGCGACGAGCTACGAGGAGTTGACCGCTCCGCTCAAGACCGTTGTGACGTCAGGTTGCCAAGCAACAATCAATATTACAAAGCACATGGCCGGAGACAATGAGGTAGCTGTATCCGGGTGGGAATTCATGATCGGTGAACGTAAGGGAACCACGGATGATACCGGCTATGTATCTTTGAATACCGGTGTCACAAGCGCAGAAAAGCAATCGGTTACTGTCACCGAGAATGCGCCCGGCTATGAGTTCGCGGCGGTTGATTGCCGCATTACTGACGGTGACACCATTGATTCACTGATTGCTGGCACCACGTTTACGGTAGAACTTTCCGTCGATGACATCGTTGTCTGCGATGTCACCAATGCGGTATTGCCTACCCCCGGGCCGGGCGACAACACGACACCGCCGGCAGACCCAACCCCGACTGAGGAACCAACCCCATCGGGGGAGCCAACCCCGTCAAATTAACCGACTCCTTCAACTGAACCCACTCCGTCAACCGAACCGACTCCGACAACTGAGTCCACCCCGACTCCTACCCAGGACGCTGGTCCACAGCTGGCGCAGACCGGTGTGAATGTTGCGGTTTATGTTGGACTGGCAGCACTGTTCGGTGCGGCTGGACTCGCGTTGCTCGTAGTTGCACGTCGTAAGCACTCATAACCAATAGCTAACTCTCCGTGATCGAGGGGAACACGCCCGGTGTGTTCCCCTCGATTTCTATTTCCGGGTACTTGGAGCGCTAAGCCACACGTGAGAGCAGTTAGGCTATCAGCCCCTGAATGCGGGAGATAACATCGAGGGTAAAGAACTAGAGGCTGGCGCGATTGGCGCTTGTCAGCAAAACCCGCAGTCTGTGCCACAGCCCCCACGTTACGATCGCACCGAGAATGCCAAGCGCCCATACCGGCCCGAAGATCGCACCGACAATGACTGCAGTAGACGGTAGAGCCCACGGAGCGCTGATGGTGGAGAGCATGCCCATCGGAACAATAAGGCCGTCGGGAGTGAGCATATAGCCGCCTTCGGTGACGTTCTTTCCCGCAGCGGCATCGCGAGCTCGTTCAAGCATCATCGACACGGTCGCCAACAGTGAGATTACTACCCACAGGTGCGGCTTCTGGTTCCAACTCGCGCTGGCTACTACCGGCACGGACACCAGCGCTACCCCACCAATCAGTCCCGCAAAAACGCTCATCGATGGATATGTCATAATCGTCGCAAACATCCGCGACATGTTGGCAGAACTATCCCAGTCAGCCCAAGTAAGCGCCACCGAGTTTGACGCCGCAATTACACCGAGACAGGCTACAGCGATGCCGGTTGACGGTCCGAGAATCCGGTAGGTGAAAGCGGTAAAGATCGCGGTGAGGAGGAGGCGCGGGACAGAAGTTGTTACCGTTCGCGCGAATGTCCGCCATACCAGCTCGACGGTCGCAGTCTGAGGAAGGTTGGGAATACGGAGACGCCGGGTTATCCCTCGCTGATCGGAATAGACCTGGGCGCGAGTCGAGTCGAGCATTGTCGTCGACATAATGACTGCATCGGTAAATTCAGAAGCGCGAATGAGGGACCAACGTGGAATGCCGCCGAGATGCCGGCGTGAACGCAGGTAATTCACGAGGAATCCGGTGAGCACCACACCTACCGAGACGACTCCGCCAATAATCATGACCGTGGACGATGCATTGAGGAGAAACAACAGCACCGCGATGATCATGCCGCAGGCGAGAGCGGTTGACACGCCGCGACCAAAGCGGTCTCCATCCAGTCGCTGAATAGCGGCGAGAACGGGTACGGCCCCCACTGATGCTCCAACTGCGCCGACACTTACCCACACACTCACTGCTATCGCAGGCGAAGCGAAAGCAATCAGTAAGGAGATGACTGCGGCGGCAATAATCGCGGCTGTGGCAAACACTGTCATGAGACGGAGCCAGATCATTTTTGAGGATCTGGACCAGGTCATCTCCGACACCGGCATCGACAGCGGCCCCGCCAGCGACACCCCTCTCCACAGCCCGAAGACCGTGATCCCTGCTAAGGAGATGAGAAGGGCGTTTGCTTTGAAGGAACCAACTCCAAAATGAGCGTGGAAAATAGGGCGCAGATAGGAAAGAGTTCCAACCCACAGGCCGAGGATGACTGCGGCCTCGAACACCCATGCGCCGATGTCATTGAGGCGGGAGTTCACGAATCAATCTCCACCGTCAATGCGTTCGAACGGTCAATGAGCTCGGGGGAGTGCGTCGCCATAATGACACTTCGATCGGCGGTTACTTCTCGGAGGACGTCACCTAACACCTCTTGAGACGTGCTGTCGAGGCGCTGTTCTGGTTCGTCTAAGAAAAGAACCCGCCAATCTCGGAGCAGGATCGATACCAGGCTAGCGCGCTGAAGCTGTCCGGTGGATAGGGAATAGGGCATCCGATCCGCCAAGTCGTAGACCTCGAAAGTGTCCATAGCGTCTTCGATCTTCTCAATCGGAAAGCTCGGTGCCAGAGAGCGGTAATGGTCCCACAGAGTCAGGCCGCGTACCCACGCAAAGTTGTCAAGAATGGAAAACGTCGTGCGTCGGTGCAGGCGAGAAGAAGTCGTGGTCGGTGTTCCGTCGATACGCAAGGCCGCATAGTGCATCGGTAGGAAACCGGCCAATCCTTTGAGCACGGTAGATTTACCCGCCCCGTTTGGGCCGACAAATGCGCAGATCTCACCGTCACCGACGCTGAGATCAAAACCGTCGATAATGATCGTCTGATCGTAGCCGATCCGCACATCGGTAGCTTCGAGTGACATTCTGGGCCCTCAGTAGGAGTTCTTCGTCGGTCACATCCTACTAAAAAGAGGGACATCAGTCGGTAGCCATCAGCTCATGTTTATACGACAATGGAAGGAGGGTGGAAGTACGTCACCCGCCCTGTCGGTGAGGCTATTTCGTCCGTGAGGAGTGCCAGTTTTCAATGTCCGATCGTCCCCGTTTCCGTCGTCCAGCTATGTTGTCTTTTGAAGACGCTGAGAAAATTGAAGGCGATGAAGATCCTGCGGCTGCATTTCAGGTGGCTATGACGTCGGCGCGTGCGCTTCTTGGACTCAGCGATGATGAATTCGGATCCGATGCAGTGAGCAATCTTGTCAAAGCAATTGAGTCAGAGGGCGTTGATATTGTTGCCGACCTGTGGGAACGGAGCCCAGCCTTTACGCTTCCGGGAGCTTTTTGGAGACTCTACCTCTTCAACGAGTGGTATCAGCGCGATCCGCTTCTCATTCACCAACGCTTCGATGAAGGACTCAACGCTCCGTTTACGGCAGGTTTCGACGATACCGACTCGGAGCCGGAAGTCCCCGTTCTCGAGCATGTATTTCAACGCATCTCTGCACTCTTTCGAGGTCAAGATTTCGGCGATCTGACTGATCTTTTGCGACAAAGTGCGCTCACTATGCGAGTTTTGGCGTCGGGTGCCACTTTTGGCACTACCTGGATAAAAAGTGACAAAGATCGGCTTGCCACCATGGTGACGCGTCGAGCTGGCGCTCTCATTCATACCGCCGACGAGTTTGACCTAGCGGCAGACCGTTCCACAGTAAACAGGCTTACCTAAAATACCCCACTTCTAAGGATTCACGATGGCTACTTCCCAGGCAGACCACAGCGACCTCGCCGAACCGGCAGAAGAAAACTCCACGGCTCCTTCGATCAATCTGCAACCGGATCCGGATGACATCACGAGCCCTTTTTCTTCGCCGGAGCAACGGGATATGTTTATCCTCAAGAAGGAAGTCAAAGACAAGGGAGCAACGGAAGACGAGCTTCCCTCCGGTCGTTTTGCTGATCGCGAACTATCGTGGATGCGGTTTAACGAACGTGTTCTCGAGCAGTCGGAGGATCGCGACCTACCACTTCTTGAACGATGCTGGTTTTCGACCATCTTCTCTTCCAATCTCGACGAGTTCTATATGGTGCGTGTGGCTGGACTTAAGCGCCGAATTGCAGCGGGAATTGCTTCGGTGGCCGCATCTGGACTCACCCCGCGACAGGTCCTCGATGGTATTACTGCGAAATCTCGGGAGTTGACGACGCGACAGGTCAAAGCTTTTCGTGATGAGCTCCTTCCAGCACTGCATGCTGAGGGTATCCATCTGCGTAAGTGGGATGATCTGAATACAAAACAGCAGGCTGTTCTTACTGAGTATTTTCAGCGGCGAGTCTTTCCAGTCCTTACTCCATTAGCCGTTGATCCGTCCCACCCATTCCCCTATATTTCGGGGCTTCCTCTCAATCTCGCGGTCGTTGTGCGTAACCGAGCCACGGATAAGCAACACTTTGCACGCGTTAAAGTTCCGCCCTCACTTCCACGTCTCGTCAACGTCGATACTCTCCTACCAGAAAATACTGGAATTGCGGTCGAAGACATCGTGGCAAGTAAATCTGGAGCCACGTTCGTTCCCCTTGAACAGGTGATTGCCGCACATCTCGATCAACTCTTTTTAGGGATGGAAATCGTCGAGTCACACACCTTCAGGGTCACGCGCAATGAGGACTTAGAAGTCGAGGAGGACGATGCCGAAAATCTCCTCACCGCTATGGAAACCGAGCTTTTGCGGCGTCGCTTTGGTCCGGCTGTTCGGCTGGAGATAGCCGAGGACGTGTCGCAACCGGTTCTCGACTTTTTGGTGCAGCGTTTGGAGATTACCGATGCTGACGTGTTCCGGCTTCCCGCACCTTTGGATCTCACCGGCCTCAATGATCTACACGATCTTGATATCCCGCATTTGAAATATCCCAAATATGTGCCGGTTACTCCGCACGGTTTGGCTGAATATGAGTCGGCGTCAGCGGGGGATATCTTCGCTTCTATTCGTAGCCACGATGTTTTGCTACACCATCCGTACGACTCGTTCTCGACCTCAGTTCAACATTTCATCGCCACTGCCGCGTCGGATCCGCACGTTTTGGCCATCAAACAAACGCTGTACCGTACCTCCGGTGATTCCCCTATTGTCTCGTCGCTTATTGAAGCGGCTCAAGCCGGGAAACAGGTGGTCGCCATTGTGGAGATTAAAGCGCGTTTTGACGAAGAGGCGAATATTTCTTGGGCACGTAAACTCGAACGCGCTGGTGTCCATGTCGTCTACGGCATGGTGGGATTGAAAACCCACTGCAAGCTCTCACTTGTCGTTCGCGAAGAAGCTGAAGGACTGCGCCGGTACTGCCATGTTGGCACCGGGAACTATCATCCAAAGACGGCACGCGGATACGAAGACCTGGGGCTTTTGACATGTGATCGCGATGTCACCCAAGACCTCACTCGGTTATTCAACCAACTCTCCGGATATGCGCCCCGTACAACTTTCCACCGCTTACTCGTCGCTCCAGTCTCCATTCGGACCGGGCTTATCGAGCGAATCAATCGCCAGGTTGAACGAAAGAAAGCAGGTGAGGATGCGTACATTGGAATCAAGGTGAACTCGATTGTCGACGAAGCTGTAATCGATGCGCTTTACCGGGCCTCGCAGGCCGGGGTTCCGGTTGATGTAGTGGTACGCGGCATCTGTGCGATTCGAGCCGGAGTGAAAGGACTGTCTGAGAACATTCGGGTACGTTCAATTCTTGGTCGCTACCTTGAGCACTCGCGAATTTACTGTTTCGGTCCAGAGGGCGACGAAGAAGTGTGGATTGGATCAGCTGACCTTATGCACCGGAATCTCGATCGTCGTGTCGAAGCGCTAGTGAAGATCGTCGATCCGGGGCAAGTCGCCTATTTGTCGAAACTTCTTCGAACCGAGGCTTCCGACAAGACGAGTTCGTGGCACCTGCGACCAAACGGTCAATGGGTGCGCCACAACTACGGTAAGAAAGGAAAACGCCTACTCGATATTCAGACGATGCTGATGAAGAACGCATCAGGCAGAGTAACCGGACGCAAAATCTTCTAACGTCGGCTCTCGAAAGCGGTAGACTCGAAGACAACTGAGTCCTTATCCGCCTACAGCACCCATAGTGAATCCTCGTTCTGAGCGGGGATATTCGGTGCATACCGTTAGAGAATATCGTGGCCAAATTTCGCCCAAGTCCCATACCGAGCCGAATAGTGAGATCGGCGGGTTCCCTGGTGTGGCGTCCCCGTAAATCCGGTGTCCGTTTCAACGTTGGTGACGTTATTGACCCGGACAAAATAGAGGTTCTGATTGTCCATCGCCCTCGCTACGACGACTGGTCGTGGCCGAAAGGGAAAGCTGAACCGAATGAACCGCTACTGTCGACCGCGGCGCGTGAGGTTGAAGAAGAAACCGGTGTCGTTGTCCAGATGCACGCTCCACTGACCACTCAGCGTTATCGTCTTGGGTCGGGACAAATTAAGGAAGTCCACTATTGGATTGGCACCCCGGCTTCTCGCGAGTCCGTCATTCGTTCGCGACCGCCTGTTGCCGCAGCGTCGGCTAAAGAAATTGATAGTGCTCGCTGGGTAGCCCCGAAATTGGCACGCAAGATGCTTACTCGACGAGGTGACCGGCGTTTACTTGACGATCTTGTGTCCCGCGCAGAGAAGGGGAGCCTTGTCACTGCCACAGTGGCCATTTTGCGTCATGCCGAAGCCGTGTCTCGCACTGATTGGAAAAAGAGTGAAGCCGACCGTCCACTTGGTCGCAGTGGCGGGCTCCAGTCACTCGATTTGGTGAGTATGCTTTCTGCATTGGGAACAACGCGGCTTCTATCAAGTCCGTGGCTTCGTTGCACGGCGACACTCGGCCCCTACGCGGCTGTGGCCGGACTCAATACAATTACCGCTGAAGAACTCACCGAGGCTAACGCGGCTATATCGCCTAAGGCGGCCACACGAGTAGTTAAACGCCTCGTCAAACGTCCCGGTGGTCCGATCGTGATTTGTTCACATCGACCGGTGCTTCCGTCCATGATTAAAGCGTTCAAGAAGTACTCGACGAGTCAAATCGTGCGCCAATTACCTACCAGCGCCCCCTATCTTGACACGGCTCAGTTCCTCGTCGCACATATTGCTTATAACGCCGATAAGCCGCAGATCATTGCCGTTGAAACCCATCGCACGATCAAACGGTGAGCTGGTACTCAAACTCGGCGGCGAGGCTCTCCCAATGGATCAGACTTCGGAGCAGTGCGGGTAATCTCAAACCGCCCCGAAAATCGCGCTGAGTTTAGCGGCCAGAGTCCTTGAACGTGGTTGTCACTTTGTCGTTGAGATTGATCGCGATACAGACGATGGCTCGGTCATCTGCCTTATCCCAACTATCTTGTGTGGGGGTGAGAGGAAGCAGATCTAATTCGGATTCGTCGAAGGTCGTACCCACGTAGCTTTCGAATGCCGGAAGACAAATATCATTCGACTTCTCGAATAGCGCTTCTTCACCGGGGTATTCACCCGTTTCTGCACCTGGAAAGTCGTTATCGCTCACATCCTGATCAGCAATGACTTCTCCCTGGTGGGGCTCGTTGCATTCCACTGTCTTGACAGTCGTTAGTTCGAATCCCTGACTGAGGTCAAGATCATCCGGTAGGACGAGACAATCGCCCACCTTGAGGTCGAAAACAGTCGTGGAACAACTGGAAAGAACTAGAGTAGCTCCGGCTAATGCCACAAATAAACGAATGATGGGAACGTTTCGCATGGGGTGATCCTCTTATGGGAAGACAAGGTGAAGTAGTAGATAGATAATTGCGGCGACGGCCCCTGCGGCCGGAAGAGTAAGGAACCACGCGACAACAATGTTACCAGCTACGCCCCAGCGCACAGCTGAAAGACGCTTCGTTGCCCCAACCCCCATGATTGCCGAGGTAATCGTGTGCGTAGTTGAGATTGGTGCGTGCACAATAAACGCCGTGAAGTAGAGGACACCGGCCGCAACAGATTCGGCGACGAAACCACGAGCCGGATCCAGCTCAATTACTTTGCGTCCGAGGGTGCGCATAATGCGCCAGCCACCGGCGTAAGTGCCCGCAGAAATTGCCAGGGCAGCCGCTAACTTTACCCACGTGGGAATCGTCATCTCACCGTCAACGTAAATCTGGTGAGTTTCGCCGTAGCCGCCGGCAAGGAGCGCCATCACGATAATGCCCATGGTTTTCTGTGCGTCCTGGAGGCCGTGTCCCAGTGCCATTGCTGCAGCCGATACGGTTTGGGCGATCCGGAACTTTCGCATAGTTCGGTGGTACGGCAGTGTTCTGACGAGGGCGAGAGTGAGCTTCATCAGTACGTAGGCAAGGAGAAAACCAACGAGAGGTGAGGCAAACATCGGAATAATGACGTGATCGAGGATACCTTTCCACTGCACGCTAGTTGCTGAGGCAAGGCCAGCGCCTACCAGTCCACCAATAAGAGCGTGGGAGGACGATGACGGAAGACCGAACCACCAGGTAATGAGGTTCCAGGTAATTGCTCCAATAAGGGCTGCGAGAATAATCCCCAGCCCGTGTAGTTGCATGATCTGATCGGTTGACTCAGTGAATTGAGATATGTTGATAATCCCCTCACCGATAGTCTTCGCCACTGCGGTGCCTAGCAGAGCGCCGATAACGTTCATGATGGCCGCCATTAGTAGTGCGACACGTGGAGTTAGCGCTCGTGTGGAAACCGAGGTGGCGATGGCATTTGCTGCGTCGTGGAAGCCATTAGTGAAGTCAAAGCCGAGGGCGATGAGAATAACGACGACGACGAGGACAAGCGTAATGTCCACGATTTACGACTCCTTGATTGCAATCGTTTCTACGCCATTGGCGAGACTCTCAAAGCTATCGACGGCTTTTTCGAGGGTTTCGATGATGTCTTTGAGCTTGATGACTTCAAGCGCATCCTTGCCGGAGTCAAATAGTTCCGACAGCGTACGGCGGTACGCCTGATCGCCTTCGTTTTCTAAACGGTTGATTTCCACCCAGTAGTCTTTAAGCCCACCGAGTGTCTTGAGTTGAGGCATCGCTTGTGCGGTGAGGTCACAGCACCGTTGAATGACATTGAGCTGTTCAACTACGCCCCGTGGGAGGTCACCTACCTTGTAGAGGACGATGAGGTCGCCGGCTTCATCCATGTAATCCATACAGTCATCGAGCCGGGCTGTGAGGAATGATAGATCGTCGCGATCGAATGGTGTCACGAAAGTCTGATTGAGCTTCGAGGACACTTGGTGAGTTACTTCGTCACAGGCATGCTCGACTTTGTGCAATTCGTCGCGAAGATCTTTGCGACGCTCCGTATCGGCTCCGTGGATTTGGGCGAGGAGCTCAGCTCCTCGAACGAGATGGCTGGCCTGAGTGGCGAGTAACTCAAAGAAAGCACTTCCGTGATCGGATTTTGAAAAGCGCACTTTCAAAACTCCCTTAGTTGGCGGGCATATGCACTTCAAGAGTAGTGCACTGAGATGCAGGTTCTCATCAAAGTCTGTCTCTTCGGGTCGCACGTTTTTCTGTCGGCAACTGTTTTCATTGAATTCTTGGGGTTTGGGATGAATAAGGTCCCAGCGGATGTGTGGTCGAGATCACACATATTTCATTGGGCGGCCATAAATTCACCAAGACGTGAGCGGAACTGTGAATTGAGGGCACGTTGAATTATCAGGAACGTGGCTGGCCGGAACGAGTGAGTGCGATGGGTAAATGGACGGTGATGCTCGCCACCAGGGGGAGAAATCGGGTAATATGACCGTGTACACGCTTTGCGTGCCCTCTGTAGTCCCCTCAATTACGTTGGAGTATTTCGATGAAGAAGCTCATATCCCTACTCGCAGTATTTGCTTTAAGCCTGTTTGGTTTAGCTTTCGGTCCCATTGCTTCCGATGCCTCTGCAGCTCCGGATGATCCGGTGGTGTTTAATGATGCGAATCTTGAGTCCTTGGTGAAGGTGGAGCTTGGTTTGGGTGATTCTGAGCCGGTTACTGAGGCCAATATTGGTGGTCTTACTTCGCTGTCGGTCGGCTCTGATTCTCCGGTGACGGATTTGACGGGGTTGGATAAGGCCGTCAACTTGGAGTCACTGTTAATTTACGAGGGTGATTTTGAGAAGTTGTTTCTGGCTCCGCTGAGCGGCCTGACTAACTTAACTGGTGTCTACTTGTATTCGCCGTCTGGGTTTGCCTGGGGTAAGGCTAATGATTTGCCTGCCACTGTGAGGTACCTGTCGGTAACGTCTGCGGGGTTGGAGTCGTTTGCGGGGTTCCCAGCTCATTTGGATCAACTGACCTACCTGGATGTTTACGATAATGCGCTCAGTAGTTGGGATGGGTTGCCTGCGAATTTGTATTCGACGGTCACCAGCCTGAACATCGCGAATAATGCGTTTACTGATGTGTGTGCGGATGGGTCGAAGTTAAAAGACTTCACTAACCTCACGATCTTGCAGGCGTTCTTTAAATCGATGTTTGGTGACAATAACGTGTCGTGCCTGGCTGGTTTGCCGCTGAGGTATCTTGATCTGGATGACACGGGGTTGAGTGATGCGTCTGGGCTGGCGCCGCTGGCTTTGACCGATGGTTTGTATCTGCAATGGAATGCGTTGAGTGATGTCAGTATGCTTAATGTGGATGGCCTGACTTCGTCGTGTTATCTGGATGGCCAGAGTGTGGAGATGACTGCTGAGTCGGCGTCGTTTAGGCCGTTGGAGATTAAGGGCCTGGGCGGTGCTAGTGTTCCGTTGGCGTTGAGTGCTGATTCGACGAGTGTGACTGCTGACTCTGATGGGTCGTACACGTTTAATACCACTGGGGCGAGTACCGCTCAGTTTGAGTGGGAGCAGACCCTGACGACTACTGGTGGTGCGGAGTGCACCTATAGCGGCACCCTCACCGTCAATTACGTGGGTACCGGCGTGGAGCCGACCGAGCCTGGTGTGGAGCCGACCGAGCCGAGCAGCCAGCCTACTGGTGATGCAACGCCAACGGCGAGCGCTAGTGCATCGACGACGCCTGGCGGTACTGCACCTTCCACACAGTTGCCGACGACGGGTGTCATGGCTGCACCTATAGCAGTCGTGGCAATGACACTCCTGTTCGCTGGAGGTATCCTGCTTTCCCTGCGTCGCCGAATGTAACGAACGGGAGAGTTAATCTCTCAAATGAACCTGAGTGGTGGACCTGCTTGCGCGGGTCCACCACTTTTTTGACTTGGTGCGTAGCGCATAAAATTTGAGGGAACCTCACCCGTAAGCGAGGTTCCCTCAAGAGGACATCGGGCCAAAAAGCGCCAGTCGGCGCTATGGCCGCTCGTAGCGGCTTTTGGTGGAGCCCGGGGCTTT
>JAUNVP010000004.1 GCA_030537615.1 Actinomycetaceae bacterium
TGGTGCCGTCAAAACGTATGGCCTTCCGTCAAAAAGTATGGGGCGGGCGTCAAAAGGTATGGCTTGAAAAAGCTCCCCAAAATGATTGAGCTACTCCTTACGGGCTCCACCAGGTGATAGGCGTATAGATGAAACGAGAGCCGACTTATCACTCTAGTGAGCCGTTCTCATAAACCTCGGTTTGCTGCAGGTTGAGGTGACAGTTCTATGCTGCTTAGATAGCTGCGCTTTTATTGATTTTTTGGGCTTACCCTTGCACCAGACCCGTCAGTGGTGCCAAGACCTCACACATATGCCTATAACTCTCGTCTGCGCAGTTCACGGAAGAGGCTCGGGTACAGCTCGGTATCCTCCTATGCTCCTACAAAATAGCGTCAGCCAACCAGGGGTCGAGGGAGGCAACCCCTTCGGTGCACACCGCCATCACAGGCCCAGCCTCGCCTCCTACGGACGGAGGAAACCTGCGATATCTCCTCCCTAGGGAGGATTCGTACCCGAAGGATGGCGGCCTAACCTGCGGGTATGAACAAAGATCTCGAGTTTTCTAACGTGCGAGTCAGTTTTGGCCGCAACGAGGTGTTGCGGGGCTTAAGCGGCCGAGCACAATCTGGGCGGATCTTCGGACTACTGGGACTCAACGGCGCTGGCAAATCTACATTTTTCCACGCTGTCATGAGACTGGTGCCCTATGACGGCAGCATTACGCTGGGCGGACAACCGGTAGATCGTGCACTGGTGGGAGCGAGTATCAATGGCCCAGCCCTCTACCCACAGCTGTCTGCGCGCGGCAACCTCAGCGTGCACGCCCTACTCACAGGCACCGATCCGAGCCGCATCGACCAGGTGCTCGACCAGGTGGGTCTGGACGCCGGCCGTAAGCGCGCCGGGGCATTTTCCACCGGCATGAAAATGCGCCTCGCCCTCGCAATCGCGCTACTCACCGACCCACCACTGTTGCTTCTCGACGAACCCCAAAACGGCCTCGACCCTGCCGGCATTCGGGATCTGCGGTTGCTTATCCGGCACGTCGCCGAGCAGGGCACAACCGTCATTATCTCTTCCCATCAGCTCGGGGAGGTTGAGCACATGGTCGACGATATTGGGATCATCGCCGGCGGCACTATGCCCTATTGCGGCACACTTGAAGGCGTGGCACGCGCAGACGAAAGCCTGGAAGAAGCTTTCTTCCGCATCACCCGGGGGCAGCACTCATGAGCACGCACGCCGCATGGCGTTATCTGCGCGCCGAATATCTTCGCTCCTGGCGTACCTTCCGCATGCTCCTACCTGTGATCATACTGCTCTGCGGCTTCCAAGCCGCGAGTATTAGCGGCGGTGTGGCAGCTCAAGGCGGCACCGGTGGGCTCGCTCAGCTTCACCTGTATCCAGCAGGCATCGTGATTGCACTGGGCATCATCACCGCCATCGTCACCGAGTATGGCGACTACCGCATCCGCAGCGGTGGGCTCATTTACCGCGCTCCTCGACGCTGGCTGCTGCACAGCGCTCGTCTGATTGTTACTCTCAGCTATGCCTTCGCCGGTCACCTCATCATGATGCTTCCGGTGGTGGCCGTGGCAGGAGCCAGCGGTTGGAGTCTGCGCTATGCGCTGGTAGAAACCGCAGCTTTCGCCGGAGCCTATGGGGTAGGCCTGCTGCTGTGGGCGTGGATCGGACGCGGCTCCCTGCTGCTGGGCCCCATAGTTGGTGTGGCCTGGAGCGTAGCAGCGGTCTATCAGTGTGAATCCGAGCAGTGGTATCTCAACCCCTTTTGTTGGGCATTGCGCGCCAGCCTGCCGATCTGCGGGGTACACGCAAATTCAGTACCCGTACAGCCCGGCGATAATCCCATCCCGGTTGACTCCCTGACGCCCATCCTGCTGCACCTGTTTATCGGCCTGGTGTCCTGGGCGCTGGCGGTGGCTACTATGCCCATCCGGGTGACTCCCCGGGGGCGTCAGGTGGCGCGCCGGGAGGTGATGGTGCGCGGCCGGGGCACCTCCCAGGTGCGGGCACTGGCTATGCCGCTATCCTGGGGTGTCTTTTGCGCGCTCGCAGCGGTGGCGCTGGTGCTTATTCTCTTTATCCGGATGCGCTACAGCATCTCCACCGCCATTGGTTTCTGGACGCTTATCGTGGTGCCCGGCCTAAGCGTGGTGTGGGCGGTGATGGTGTGGCAGGCACATCGCGAGGCGTGGCGCGGCCTAGTGTTGCGCCCCGGCCGTGGACGGCTGTTTGGCACACTGCTGAGTCTAGGAGTGGTGCCAGTGGTCGTAATCGTGGTGCTCGGCGGGGTCCTCAGTGGCTCCAGTTTCTACCCGCTGGTGGTGGCGCCGTGGGTGGCTGCCCTGGTGGTGGTATGCGTCATGGTCGGCGCCGTAGGCTCGCTCGGGTTAACGATGGCGGGAGCCATCCTGCTTGAAGTGTGGAGTCTCATGGCGGGAGCCAGCGTACTCGCCGACGCCGGGCACTGGTGGCTGACTGCACCCCTAGCGTGGGGCTGGACCGTCAACGACTATCCCGAGCGCTGGTTTGTTGCGGTGTGTCTGTGTGCGGTAGCTGCCATTGGGGTGGGTGCTTTCGCGCGGCTTCGAATGGCACGTTATACCGGCGACTAAAGCTGTCCGCCGACCAGGCCTTGACCAGCAGCCCAGATCACGAGGTTCACGCGATCTGGGCTGCCGGTTTTGCGCAGCAAGCTTTGTACATGGGTTTTCACTGTGGTTTCTGCAATGGTCAGCTGCTCCGCGATCGCGCGGTTGCTCAATCCCTCACATACCAGTTGCAGCACCTCGGTTTCACGAACGGTAAAGCCCTCTAAGGGGCGAGGTGTGGCGCGGCGGTGAACATGTTTGAGCACGGTGGTAGTGATAGCGGGATCCAAATAGCCTTCGCCGCGGTAGATGCGCCGAATAGCGTCGAGAAGCACCGCGGGGCTGGAATCTTTGAGAAGAAATCCGCTAGCGCCAGCGTCGAGTGCGCCCAGAACGAGAGTCTCTTCCCGGAAAGTAGTGAGCATCAAGCAGCGACAGGCAGTGGTTCGGCGAATCTCGCTGGCTGCGCTGATGCCATCGCGGCGCGGCATGCGAATATCCAGCAACGCCACATCCGTACCCTGGGCTGCACGAACAGCTTGTTCACCATCCGCCACGGCTGCCACAACGTGCATGTCTGGCTGCGCGTCCACCAAAGCACTGAATGCTGAGCGGATCATGGCTTGATCCTCGGCGATGAGCACGCGGATAGGGCGGGGCGTCACGGCAGACTCCCTTCGTCTGGGACATGCACAGAGATGTCGAGCTGAAATAATTGATCGTGGAGTTGGTAATTCAGCGCGGCGGCGGGGTCGAGTTCGAGTAGGCGGCGCTTCAACCCTACTAAACCACTACCCAGGCTCGATGTTGCGGCCTGCACAGTGGGTGCAACGGGATTCTCGGCGTGGAGGGTGAATCCTTGCGTATCGACGCCCACCTGCAACTTTCCCGGCCCAGTGCCATGTTTCAAAGCGTTGGTGCACGCTTCTTGAACACAGCGCACCAGCGCGATGCGGTAGCGCAGTGGCCAGGTTTCAGTGGGTGTGAAACTCGTAGGAAGTTCAGCTGTGATGCCGCTGCGGTGGAGGATGCCAGGGATAGCAGAGGGATCGGCTACCGCTTCAGGGAGCAAGTCCTGGGAGGGAGCAGCGTCGAGGGCTTCTACGAGGGCGCGAACATCTGCAAGGGAATGTTCGGCCAGATCAGCAATGGTGGTGAAGGTGTCGCGCGTGCTCGGGGGAATATCGCCGTCCAGGTATAGAGCGGTGCGAGCAGTGACAGTAATGGCGGTGAGACCGTGACCGATGACGTCGTGAAGCTCCCGGGAGATGGCGCTTCGCTGAGCGAGAGCGGTGGTGATCAGCTCGTTATAGTGCGCCGTGGATAGAGTACGTTGACGTTGTGCCAGCGCGTAGCAGGCCACGGTGAGAATGACGGCAGGCAAGCCGAAAAACGCGAGGCGGGAAGGGGCAAAGCCTCCCAAGATCGGGGAGGAAATAACCACCGGATTCACCATGGCTCCCGCCACGGCAAGAAGCAAAATGACGATGCCCCAGGAGGTTGACTGAGCCCAGCGAGTCACTGCCCACACTGTGGCCGGCGCGGCCAGAAGAACGAAGGTAACGCCCAAGTTCACTGGAGTGAGCAGAGTGTGTACGAGATAGCCGAGGAAGAAAGCCACAGTGATCACGGCGGACAACTCAATGTGCAGTTTCCGGAAGAGAGCTGCTGCCGCGATGCCAAGATCCAGCAGGAAGGAGATGACATACCAGCGCTGGACGCCATAGGAGTGCATAAGGCTCAGTGTGGGAAGAGCGTTGATCACGAAAAACAGCGCCCACGCAGCGTCAGCGGCAGGGATGGAGCCGATCCAGAATCGGGTACGGGAGCGCCAATCAAGTGGCGTGAGTGGTGAGGTCATTGAGCACCAGTATAATAGAGTGGTGAGAGCGTCTGTGCCGACTCCGTTGCAGCTACATCAGTCGCCGTAGCCACGCAGCCAGGTGTCCGTTTCTTTGCTCGCTTCTTGGTAGTAAAAGCTGTTGGACTTACCGCACCTATGTCCTATTTATAGTCATCGGCGAGGTCCGAGGTGTACAGCGACTTCGCGTCGGTGGCCCGTGCGATCGCTTCACGTACGGCGGAGCGCCCGATGTCGAGGACACGGAGTTTCCCGTCGGCTTCGGCAACGGATTCGATGCGCCTAAACTCCCCGCCGTAGTTGTCAGCGAACTGAGCTAGCCCTTTGAGTTTTGGTAGCGCATCAGATAGGTGGGTTCCGTGGGGGTCGACGATATCAACAACCACCCCGTTCGCGGTTTCTGTGAAGAACAGGAAATCTGGTCGTAGTGCCTTCCAGGCGTGGTTGTCTTCGTAGGCTATCGCCAGTGACTCTTTTACTGCCCGGTCAGGGTTGCGGTACCAACCAATAAAACCAGGGCGTTTCTCCTCGGCAGCTAGCACCCGTTGCGTAACTGGGTGAAAGATTCTCGCGCACAGCACCAACCCGCCACTGAGATAAGCGGGGAAGGTCTAGTCCGTGAGGTCATGCAATTACACGACAAGAAATGATCACGTTTATCGATAAGTATCGCGATCAAGTGTATTCGCCGTGCTATATATGACCACACCTAAGGCTGGTTCATCACCGCGCGTGGGGATAGTGCTACTAAGTCCAGGCCCGCTTCAGCTAGAATCCTGCGCGCTAAGCTTCGGATGGAAGAATTCAAAAGGATCCATGGCGTGAACTATTCGATGTACGACGTGCGCAAGACGCGTAACGCAACGCGCCCCGCTTGCTGGCACATCGAGCTTGACCAGGTAGTCCTGTTAATGCACCAAGCAGGGTTGAAAGGTGCGCTACACGGGCACAGCTCCATCACCATCGGTCCAGATAAAGGCTTGGGTAATCGCCCAGCCCTGGTTAATCGATGCTTCCATGCCGATGTCCTAATCAACTATAAGATGTAGATATTACCTAGATTCGCATACGAAGCGGGTTCGTCTACACCGCCTTTGTCGACGATGCCTTCTTCCGCATGATCCTAGGGCGGGCGACTAGCGCGGCATTGAAAACTGATGGCTTACCCTTGCAGGTATTGGACCATACGATTAACCAGGCTAAAGAAAACCTATCCTGCCTAGATCACTATGGTGATCACGGGAACCAATACATATCGATCGCCGACGGAGCGACGCTCGGGGTTCACGGTACGCGATGCTCAACTTGCGGCATGGGAGATTCCTCCGATAACTCCCTCCCTGGGACCGTAAATGGGCTATACAAGAGCGGGTTTATCTACTCTCGCAGGTACGAGGACCTCACCGAGGTGGAGTTCACTACTCATTGAATGAGTCTATTGTTAGAACCAGCACCGTCCCTAACTGACCCTGGACTACCACGCAGGAGTACAAACACTAGAGCACTGCAACCAGCGACACGATAGGCAACTCGTAACCACACAAAAGAAGCGGAACAACACAAGTTTACTCCAACAATATTCTATGATGAAGAAACAATATTCTATGATGAAGAGCCTCGCAGTTCAAGATTCACTCCTGATATCCTTAAACAGATATAGTCAGCAGAAACCGAGGTAGCATGGGGCATCCAAACCTGATAGAGCGCGGGTATGAAACGCCGCTAAAACAACGAAATATTACCTGCTTTGTCGGTAACGGCTTCGATTTACAGGCACTAGGCGATTTCTCTCAACAAATAGATACCCGGTACACGAGCTTTTTTCATTTCCTCAAGATGCGTTCTTTCAATTCTGAGAATCTTATTTTTCAGGAGATGGTGCGGCTTCAAAAACATGGCAAAACAGATTGGGTAGACGTTGAAGCAGTAGTTGCTGGGCTCACGGGTAAGCATGAAGTGCCGAAATTGCTTGATAATCTACGTACGATTCAACAGGAGTTTGCTGCATATCTTGATATCGTTGTAAGTAGCAGTTTTCTCAACGACTTAGGGGCCTCATCTTCGGCGGAAAACTGGGCCATAAACTCCCTGCAATCATTTCTAGGGGACCTGAATGAGGATGAGTACAAAAGTCTTCAATTCCCCAAATCATGCCGCCACTACGATGTATTTAGTTTCATATTCCTAAACTTTAACTACACTCCGATTTTCGATAATTATATATACCTAGATTCGAAACAATTTGATCCGCGTCAGTGTCGGTGGGCAGACCGAAACTTCCAGTTTGAACCTAACCCTAAAAACATGAGCGGGTTAGCGGAATGGGATGCAAACACCTCTTTTTCATCCTATGTGTTGACAGAGGTATTCCACCCCCATGGAACGCAAGGTACTGCACGACCCCTCCTATTTGGGACAGATTTACCCAAGACAAACGATTTTAAAAAGGACTCTATTTCCCGACTTTCTAAGCATTTCTGGGCGCAGAACAATGTACGGCATAAACACTTATTTGACAACACTGAATTGTACATAATCTTTGGATGCTCTTTAGGGGAATCTGACCGTTGGTGGTGGGCCAATCTCCTGGATTCTCTAAAAGAGGTTAAACCGTACGATTTATCTTCCAAGAACAACAGCACAACACATAGCTATATTAACTTTCAGCCCGAGGTGATCCTCTATTGGTATAACAGCGACGGAAAAGCTACGCGCGAATCGGTAATTAATTCATTGTTCGCTGCGGCTGATCGGAATGAACTACGAGATGAACTCTCCCAATATGTGCATGTAGTGTTGTTTGATGACTCTACAGATCGAGTATGGCTAAACACACAACGAACTGAATCAGCTTGATTGAAACCCTCGGCTTTCGATTCCCAATCAATCAGGCAAGCACCGGCTACTTCCGCGATTTTCTAATTAACGCGGAGAGAAGGCTTTTAGTCAAACTCGAAAGCAAATATGATCAGCCTCCATTAGACAGGAGTCGTATCAGAATCAGAGAAATCGCAAGAAATTCGTCAAGGAATGTGTCTTACTTGGTTGGCTATTTCCCTGATCGTAGGCGGGATGGCTCGAGAGTCTTTATAGATATCCTTTGATGTCACTGCACTTATACGGACGGAAGCTATCTGCCTGCCAGCAGATGTAGCAGTCATGGCAGACCATAGGGAGCAATAAAAGGCTAGCAACAAGCCAAGGCCTCTAGTAACCGGTGCCGTCGTTGAATGTAACTGTTTTTTTTCCCTTTGGGCGTACTCCCAGGTGTTCGACGAACGTCTGGCTTTTGGTTAGATATGTATTGCATAGCGCCTTGGTTGAGGAATTTGTGGGGTGTGCGTAGTTCGGTCTGCTGCAGGTATAGGTGACAACTGGTTTAGTTAGTATTGGTGGTACCGACCAGGGAAGGATGTTGTATAGCCTGCACTGCATCCCAACGAATTCCGCGAGGACGTGACGTAGCACTAGCCAGGATCATCCAGTTCATCACCACCGACGCCACCCACATACGAGGCCAAGACGCCTACCAGAAAGTATTCGACAAGGTCCAAGCTGAGTACGAACGCCACGCACAGCGCTACAGCGATCTCGAGTCGCAGATCCGCCAGACCCGCGAAAAGCGTCGCCGCATCTAACAAGCCCACGCCTACCGTACCAATCACCCTACCCTCGAATAAAGCGACGACGCATGGAAGGTCCTCGCCAATCAACCCACCATCCACAAAGACGGCAATAACCTCACCGTTACAGAAGGCTCAACCCAATAAGAAACCAACCGCACACTCATCGCACCTGACATCGCCTCACACCCAAGATCCCCGCCGTACGTAGCTACCTCCAGGTTGAAGCACGGTAACAGAGATCGAACCACTCACACCGCATTTGCACCACCACGCCCTTGTATCCAAATGGGGCACTAAACATCCACTTGACCACACATTTGAGGGCTCTTCGGATTCTGGCGAGGTGTGGTCCTTAAAAAGCGATGCGAGTGCTTCATTCTGAGCGAGTGAAACGTAAGCCGAATCGGCCTTTATCAGTGGTGAGCTTGGTGTCATCAACCGCCGCAATTCCCACCCGTACTGAAATCAGGTGGCATCGCTTAGAAAGTGGCTCACCTGGTTTGCAATAACTTGCCCCGATCCATGGTGTACACCCGATCCGCGTAACCAATCGCATCGCTATCGTGGGTAACTATGATAACCGCCGCACCTTCATCGGCTGTACGTCGCAACAGTTGCATCACTAGCTTAGTGCTGTCGGTGTCTAAGTCTCCGGTAGGTTCGTCGGCGATGAACAACTTCGGACGCATAACCAGGGCGCGAGCAATCGCTACCCGGCGGATCTCCCCGCCAGAAAGTTCCTTCGGATAGCTATCAACTAAATGCTCAACCTGAAGCTCACCTAGCAGGTACTCCGCGCGTTTTTCGAAATCCTCCAGCGCGGCACCGTCCCCGTCTCTGGTCTTCTTAGTTCGGACATGTATCAATGCCGGAAGCATGACGTTATTGAATACCGATAGACTCGAAATCAGAGTCTCGCGCTGAGTGACGTACCCGATGGTGCGATTGCGCAGGTATGAGATCTTTTCATCGTCTAGCTGGGACAAATCCTCACCATTGACCTTCACCGTACCGTCGGTGGGGTGAAGCAGACCGGTAATCATATTGAGCAACGTAGTTTTACCGTTTCCCGAACGCCCCACTACTGCCATGAAAGACCCTGAGTCGAGTTGGAAACTGACCTCGTCAACGGCAGCGAATTCCTCTTTACGGCGCACAAAGGTGCGAGTTACTCTGTTGACGTCTAAAAGCATTGTGATCAGTCCCCTTCCCGTAGCGTCAAGTAGGTTTCCGACCCCAAGAGCTTTGCAGAAGCAACCCCGGCGGCTAAGACACAGACAATCACCGCTACGAATAGGCACGCTAAGGCCAGGGAGGAAGCCACGCCAACACCGGCGGGAAGATACGGCAGTTTCAGAAGTTGGCGGATGTAGTTAGAGAACGGATACATTAAAAGCGCCGCTAGGGACACTCCGATCAGGCCACCACCGATCCCGACCAAAGTAGCTTCCTTAATCAGCATCGAAATCAACATTTTGCGGGTAGCGCCCATGATTCGAAGCGATGCCAGTTCCTTCTTGCGTTCATTTGCCGAGGACGAAAACACCGCGAACAATATCACCATGCCGGTGATCCAGAATAATCCTAGGAACACCCAAACGTACCCGGTGATGGAGGCCATGGAATCTCGAACTTTAGAACTCAAACCGGAGGAATAAATGAACTCAACGTTTTCCAGACCGGGAATCGCGTTAATGCGCTCTGCCACTTTCTCTGGTTTAGAACGATCTGTCACGTTGATGAGGACGCTTGAAATGGCGCTGTTCACCTCATCCTCAGCAATAGTCTTAGTACCGATCCCCGCAGAATAGTCCCGCATCAAACGCACGGTTTCACGGTTAACGAAGACAGTGTTGTCGTAGCTGGTGCCGGTACGCGCCAACTGCCCGTCTACCGGGAAACGATGCCGAAATAGGCGCACTTTACCGTCACGGGAGGGATGAACATTCGCCCCGACGATAATGTGACCGTCCTGCACCCGTTCGTGGAACTGCTCCTCGATCCACGGCTGCACCACGAAGTCCGTATCAGGGTCGAAGCCGATGATTTGTAACTTAGCTTGGCAACAACCAGCCGCGAAAGAGGAAATGAAAGTCTGCGCAGTTATCTGACTTACGCCCTTGACTTTTTCAATATCACCGAGGATGTCGTCATGAAAGTAGAACGTCTGAGGGCAACTGTTGACCAAGATCTGCTCGGTCTGGGCAGTGGCGCCGGGAGGCACAACCATAATGTCAGCACCCATGCGCCTTTGCATGCTTTCCAGGCCAGCGCCCAAGTTAATCGTCAACAAGCTGGAGGCGAAGAAAATCAGCGAGAGTACCGCCACGACAATCACCAGGCCAGTGGTGCGAACCGGTTTCTGTTTCAGGTTTTCCACCGGCAAGGCCCGCAGAGTTATACGTTTGATATTGTCCAAGGGCTTTAATCCACCTAGTTTTTCTTCATATCAACGAACGCGGCTACAGCGGCAAATACCAGCGTCAGCACACTACACACCACGAGCGTTGGCTTCATCACGGAAGTACAGTGCATCATGGGGTTTTCACACACCCCTATTAACCACAGTACTATTGCTAGCTCGGCGATAGCATTGACCGCCACGGCAACACTCAACCCGGCACGCATACGTGCATCGACGAAGAACGCCACCACGCCGAACATCACAATCGTCAGCCCCACTGCCAAAGACGCTTGCGCCGTCCAGTGACACACCATCGGCATAGGGTGGTCGCCGTGGATCGGGCAGGGGTAGGCGAAAGTCTGCGGACCAAAAGCAATGAGAGAGCCTAAGACGATTGGTGGAAGCGTTGGTAGGAGTTTACTTTTCATAATGGTCTTTCAAGGAGTTAAGACATGTGTTGACCATTTAACTGTAGGAGCTACACATAGAATAAACAAGGCAAGCCTTAGCTAACTTTTGGCGCTGTTAGGCCGTAGCAGACGCGGCTGGTAGCGGAAAACACGGCGTATAACAGCATTTACATTCACGTAGGTAGCGCCATCCCTTGCTGTTGCATCTTTTGGGAAACTGATTACAGGTACTGGTGTGATGATCCATTTGGCTATTTGGCGAGCTCCGCTGTGACTACTCACAATACAATTCGCGCAGTGAGTGCGGCATCGAGGGCGCACGACAGGAAAGCCTCTGGATAGAAGAAACCTGCTGGACTGGCGAGCCTACCGGTAGAAATGAGGCGAATCACCCAGGGACGTTGGACAAGGAAATCGTGCAGACAAATTGCCAGATCGACGACTCGGTCTGCAGGAGTGCCCGCCGGATCAGGAAAATCAATGGAGTAGCGCTAGACCCCATGATCTTGAGCGAAACCACGCGCGACCTCGATCTAGTGGCGTCCGTGACACACATAGGCGGGGTTGATCCAGCCTACGAACTCACCACCATTGAGCTAGGCTGACGCATCCTCGAGCACAACCTGAACCTATTGGGAATCAAGAACTACCAGATTGAGGGCGTACACGTCACTATTGAGGGAAATCTGCACGAATACTCGCTCTACCTGGGCAGCGGGACTATTCACGTAGCCGGACGCGGAATGCTCCCCATCTTCCCCTTCCATTCCCAACAACGCGGACGCATCTTCCTGCCCTTCGTGGATAGCGATCCCAAGACCGCCGAGATGACCACCAAGGCGCTTATGCTTGCCAAGGACAGCAAAATCGAAGATGAGTAGACCAGTCTTCCCGCGGGAAAGCGTCCGGATGTCAGCCACTTCTCAACATGGTTGCCCTTGCTGCTGGGGACATCATTGTCAAGCAAGCAGTTGTGGAATGGCATTTCTACATTGTCGAGCAGGGAGGCGAAAGTGCGTTTCGATTCTTCTTTGCCCTTGCCGTTTGCGATTGCCACAGTGTTCGACTCCCGTATTGACTTTAGCCACTCTCTGAGCCCAAGAGACGCGCTACCGAGCTCAATTCAACGGTGAGTTTCGGTTGTGGCCAGGGATCGGTGGCTAACCGTGCAGCGAGGACTGCATCAACTCGGGTATCTCCCCAAATGAACTTTTGTCGCTCGTAACCTTCGACGATGAAGCCAGCCGTTTCAGCGACTCTAGCCGACGCCGAGTTGTTGGTTTGATACCCGATTTCCAGCCTGTACCACTGGGTGGATAACGCCGCATTAGCAACTACGCAGAGCGCAGCAGAAGCAATACCCCGGCTTCGGAAATCCTGAAATACCCAGTACCAACACCAGCCGATTGCGTGCTGGTCAGCCGCGGTAAGACCGACAACTCCAGCAAGTTGATCCCGGTACCACAATGCCAGTACCTCTGCGTTACGTAACTCGGCATCGCACTGTTCCGCTGAACTCAGGCCAGTGACCGCGCAAGGCAGTTGGCGCTCCAAACCTGGGGTGTACCGCTCAAAAAGTTCTTTTGTATGGTGACCCCAAGGACGAATCTCCAAGCTCACTTCCCTACTCATCTCAAACTCTTCCGCTCCGTCACGGACGCAGACAGTTGGCCGCAAACACGTAGAGTAGTATCCCAGCAACCAGGAAATTCACCGGATTAGTAGGCATAAGATGAATCGCGCCGACAATAGCTCCCTTGAAAGTGAGCACATCTTGGATAGCATTCCCGGGAATAGCCAGACCGACACTGAAGAGAATAACCATAGCCAACAGAATCCACCCCGCTAAGGTGTGCCAGTGCCGAATCGTGAGTGCGACTCATAAGCCAACGAGGAAGTAGAGCGCGTAACCAATGCCTTGCAGAGCCTGGATTGGCTACAGATTAGTAGCCGCGTTGAGTAGAGAGCTGAGGTTGAGAAGAATCAGGATCAGAAAACCTATGGCGATACCGCCGGCAACTGCTAGAAACCGTAAGGGAAAGGCTTCGCGACGTGACACGGGACTCCTGAGACATAGTTTGCGGATAACCTGATACTTCATGGCGTGTTTGCGATCCCGCCGGAACCGTCACCACAACCGTGTCCTATCAGCCAACCTTTGTCGACCTCAACGGACACGTCATTACCCGCGTCTCTCCCGATGCAAACCCCGAAAGTTACCAGCGTACGGTTGACGCCGTGGAGTATCTCGGCGGATGCGGCGCTATCGCCCACGAGTGAAACACAGTTATCAGCACACTAAACAACGATGACGTCGAGGATGTCACCGGCCTCAACCCGAGTAACGCTCTCGGGAACGACGGCTAACCCGTTAGCTTGGTGAAGTGATGCCACGAAGTGCGAGCGCGCTCCGAGACTGTGGGTCGGATCTGCAACCGGACGATTCTCCTGACGCGCACTCCAGTCGATACGAACGGGAACAAATTGTCGCTTGCCCTCCGGACTCCTCCACCCTGTCGAGACAGATGCTGGCACGATGGGCGCGTAGGCGTGGGCGGATTGCCCGGTTAAGGCCGCCAGCAGAGGCCGAACAAACACCTGGAAAGAGACGAATACTGCCACTGGATTCCCCGAAAGAGCACAGAGCCAAGCCATATGCGACCCCGCTTGCACGCGCCCGAACCCCTGCGGTTTCCCCGGTTGCATGGCAACTTGCGAAAAGTTCAAACCGATTTCACCAGCAGCTGCTTTCACCACGTCGTAGGCACCAGCCGATATTCCGCCCGAGGTGATGATGAGGTCAACTTCGCCACAGACGCTCATCACGGCATCAGCGAATGCTTCCGGATTATCTTTCGCTCGACTAATGCGGACGACCTCAGCATCCGCGCGCTGCAGTAGCCCGCGCAACAACACTGAGTTGGAATCCGGAATCTGCGCCCCATCGAGGGCTTGCCCCGCTTCAACTAACTCGTCACCGGTCGAGATGACAGCAACCCGAACTCGCGGACGAACCGGCACACTGCCGTATCCTACCGACACGGCTGAGGATAGCGCGGCCGGGGTCAGAACATCTCCTGCGCGTAACACGGTATCCCCGACGCGACAGTCTTTTCCGGCTTTCCGTACATTGGCTCCCGGCTGTGGCACACGCACAATGGTAACTTCGCTCGGCATCTCGACGATTCCCGGACAGCTTGTCGTGTCTTCAACTTTGACGACGGTATTCGCCCCGAGCGGCAGGCGAGCACCAGTCATGATGCGCCACGCGGTCCCGGGCTGACAGGTGTGCTCAGCGTTATCACCGGCAGGGATATCTCCGGCGACTGGAAGCGTTATTGTGTCTGCCTCATCGTCCTCACCAGCACACGTACCCAAGTCCTCCGCCCGCACCGCAAAGCCATCCATTGCCGAGTTTGTGAAGCGAGGGACGGCCTCACGCGCCCTCACGTCCTGGGCCAAAACACAACCGAGAGCGTCTTCGATCTCGATCGTGCGCACGGGTAGTGGCGACACGTCTGCTAGTAGTTGAGCAGTGTAGGTTTCAACGGGAATCATGGGGTCTCCTTCGTGCGGGGAGATCGAACGAAGTATGAGCTATCAGCGATGGCGAGCAGGTATGACAAGTATCTCTCATCCACCGATCTTTGACATTGCCATGCCAGCTTCCACCGGAGGTAACCACGCGTGACCAGCTGGCTTGCGTCGGGTGACGCCCTGCCACAAGCGGGCAATTTCTTCGTCGGTGCCCGATTCGAGCGCCTCGCGCAGCTCGATGTGAAGTGGGGAGAATAGGCACGGATACACTCGCCCGACAGCCGAGATTCGAGTCCGCGAGCAAGACGTGCAAAATGGTTCGGACATCGAGGCAATCACTCCGACTACCCCAGCCGGGTGGTCGGCTCCAGCCGCCACCGTGTACGTCGTTGCGGGAGCATGAGGATCGTCGCCCACGCGTGGCACCAGTTCAAATTCACTGCGTAGCGTTTCGAGAATCTCTGCTCCAGTCGGAGCCACGGCACTGCGCATCGGCCCGATCGGCATAAGCTCAATCGCCCGCCACTGCCAGCCGCGCTGCAAACAGAAACGTACTAACTCCCCCACTTCAGTGAGCGTTTCATAATCGACGGCGACGGTATTGATTTTGATGGGAGATAGTGCCGATTGTTCCACGGCTTCCAGCCCCCGCAACAAGTCATCAAACCGGGCTCTGCGGGTCAGAAGTGCGAACCGGTCGGGTCGGAGCGTATCGATCGACACATTGATACGTTGCAACCCGGCGTCAGTCAGTTCCGGTAGGCGTCGTTCAAGACCGATGGCGTTGGTCGTCAACGCAATGCGGCGAGGACGTCCGGCCTCATCAAATGCTTTTGCCGCCGCTGAAATCAGCTTGGCGAGGTCGGGGCGAAGTAACGGCTCACCGCCGGTGAAGCGAACATCGCGGATACCTAGCTGGAGCCCAACGTTTACCAGCCGGTAAATGTGTTGCGCGCCGAGATAGTCCTTGCGTGCCAACCAACCGGCCTGTTTCTCCGGCATACAATAGACGCATCGCAGGTTGCACCGATCGGTAACCGAAATCCGCAGATCTTGTGCGCGCCTGCCAAACTGATCGACGAGATCATCCAGCTGCATGCCACCTCCCACACGATGCCTACAGCCTAACCGACGCCCGTGGCTTGCGCAGAGTCGAACACCGAAGGAGAGTACCCGTGACCCGCAGTGCGATTGTCCTGGCCGGAGGCCGTGGCCTGCGACTCGGTGGCACCTCGAAAGCCGACATTACCCGTGGGGGCATGTCGCTTCTCGAACGTCTCTCAAGAGAGCTCGCACAGTGCGGTTGCAACAACCGCGTGTGCGTTGGCCCCGAATCCATCGCCATACCACCGGGTATGACGCGCACGTGCGAAGAGCCTGCCGAGGGCGGTCCGGTGGCCGGAATCGTCTGGGGAATGGATGCCCTCGGACTTTTGGAAAAGCCTTCCGGCACGGTAGCCGTGTTGAGTGTCGATGCTCCTGGAGCGGCGAGCGCCGCGCCGCGTCTTTTCGAGGCTCTCGAAGGCAACCCAGACGCCGATGCCGCCATGCTCGTCGATCGAGAAGGACGATACCACCACCTCATCGCGGTCTACCGGGCTCGCGCACTTACCAAGCGAATCCGAGCCCTAGCCACGTCAATGCCAGCCGATTCTGCTCCCTGGTTTGCCGGAGTGCGAGATATGGCGGCAAAACATCTGGTGAGCGAGTTCGACATTGTTGAAGTTGCTGAGCAAGACACGTCCCTCCCAGAATCACGAGATATCGACACCCCCGCAGACCTCCGTGCCTGGAATGCACGGCTTGGTGAGTAGCATCACAAAACCGCTCTGTTCATTAATGTAAGTCGGGCGCCAACTAAATCAACCGTGCGAGCTGCTTGACACACCCACATTGAAACTGCCCCGACACCGCGACACCCCTCAAGTCCGCCCTCATGCCGCTGCCATGCTTATATGCTCAAACATTCTTTTTCTAGACGAAAAATCTAGGACGTAAGGCCCTCGAAAAGTAGTTCGTTGATGGAGAGTTCTTCATAACTCCAGACGGGCATTTGGGCACCTCACACGGCCCCTAACTTTGTACTATCGTCGCAATTAAGACGTTTCATTTCTCTCCTGGAGCAGACAATGGCTGTAACTGAACGCGGCAAGGTTCTCGTGGACTGGAACCCTGAAGACCCGAATAAATGGTCCTCGTCTCTGGCGTGGAAAACACTGGCGATTTCCACCTACTCCCTCACCCTCGCGTTCTGCGTGTGGTTCCTAGTTTCGGCGCTGGCGCCGCTACTGAACCAGATCGGTTTTAACCTCACCAAGACGCAGCTGTACTGGCTCACCTCAATGCCGGGCCTATCCTGTGGATTCCTACGACTGATCTACATGTTCTTGCCCGCCACCCTCGGAACCCGAAAACTCATTGGGATGTCCTCCCTCCTCTACATCATTCCGATGATCGGCTGGTTCTTTGCCGTCCAGAACACGAACACCCCATTCTGGTGGCTTCTCACCCTGTCTTTCCTCTGCGGTATTGGAGGCGGCTCCTTCTCCGGCTACATGCCTTCCACCGGCTACTTCTTCCCCAAACGCCTAGCGGGCACCGCCCTCGGTATTCAAGCGGGAATCGGCAACCTCGGCATGTCAATCATCCAGTTGGTCAGCCCCATCCTGATGGGCTTTTCTCTCTTCGGCATGACATGGGTGGCCCCGGCGCAAACCGAAAGTGGCCCCATCCATATTGTCTCCCCGGCAGTATTTTTCATCCCCTGGTGTATTCTCGCCGCTATTCTCGCATTCACCCAGCTCAAAGACGTGCCGGTGAAGGCTTCGATACGCGAACAACTCGACATTTTCTCTAACCGCGACACCTGGCTCATGACGGTTATGTACATCATGACCTTCGGCACCTTTGCCGGATTCTCCGCTCAGTTCGGCCTCATGATTAACAACAATTTCGGTGCCGACTCCGCGTTGCAACTGGCGGTCAAAGGCTCCACTTTCGCCTTCATTGCCCCGCTCATCGGCTCGCTCGTGCGCGTCGCCTGGGGGCCGCTGTGCGACAAGTTTACCGGCGGGCTATGGACCTTTGTTTCGGGAGCCGGCCAAGCCGTCTGCTTCTTCGCCGCTGGATACTTCATCCTTAACCCGACTGGAATCGGGAGCTTCTGGGGATTCCTCACCGCCATGCTCACCATGTTCTTCTTTACCGGCATCGGCAATGCGGGCACATTCAAGCAGATGCCGATGATCATGCCTAAACGGCAAGCCGGTGGCGCCATTGGTTTCACCGCCGCCGTCGCCTCCTTCGGCCCGTTCTTCGTCGGTATTGCCCTATCGCTCATGTCTGCCACGACATGGCTGTGGATCTGCGGCGTGTTCTGCACCGTCGGTTCGATTATTTGTTGGTTCCGTTACGCCCGACCGGGCGCACCCGCTCGCGGATAGGAGATCACTGTGAACGCTAAACCCGCTGGCCTGTACTCATTCGGCGCGAAACTGCGCCGCGCCACCCCCTCCAAGGACGCTCGCGCCATGTTTGCCGAGGGCGGGCGTGACGCCGACGTCTTCTACCGCCAACGCTGGAGCTTCGACAAGATCGTACGCTCAACGCACGGCGTGAACTGCACCGGCTCATGCTCGTGGAAGGTCTACGTCAAAGACGGCATTATCGTGTGGGAAACTCAGCAGACCGACTACCCCACCACCGGCCCCGATATGCCCGAATACGAGCCGCGCGGTTGCCCTCGGGGAGCATCGTTTAGCTGGTATGAGTACTCCCCGACCCGGGTACGCTACCCCTACATTCGCACCCAACTTCTCGATGCGTGGCGGAACGCTCGCAAACAACATCCTGATCCGGTGGAAGCGTGGGAGTCCATACAGGCCGACCCCGAGGTTCGCCGCTCGTATGTTAGTGCTCGCGGGCGCGGCGGCATGGTTCGAGCCAGTTGGGAAGAAGCGATGGAGATCGTGGCCGCCGCCAACGTCTCTACCATTAAGAACTACGGTCCCGATCGGATCGCCGGTTTCTCCGTCATTCCTGCCATGTCGATGATTTCCTACGGGGCCGGAGGCCGTTACCTCCAGCTCATCGGTGGCGTAGGCCTATCCTTCTACGACTGGTACGCCGACCTCCCAGTGGCATCCCCACAGGTCTTTGGCGACCAAACAGACGTTCCCGAATCGGGTGACTGGTACAACGCGGACTATCTCATTATGTGGGGGTCGAATGTGCCGCTGACCCGTACCCCCGACGCGCACTTCATGACTGAGGCCCGCTACCACGGGCAAAAGGTTGTGACTGTATCCCCCGACTTCGCAGAAAACACCAAGTTTGCTGACGAGTGGATGCGTTCACATCCCGGAACTGATGGTGCTATCGCGTTCGCCATGGGGCACGTCATTCTTAAAGAATTCCATGTCGAAAAGCGCACTCCGTTCTTCCTCGACTACATGAAGCACTACACGGACTCACCATTCCTCGTCGAACTTGATCCAGCCAAGAACGGAAACTCCTTTATCCCCGGCAAATTCGTCACCGCCGCAGGCGTCACCTGCGAGGAGGCCGCCGACGCTCCCAACCCCGAGTTTCGTCTCCTCGTCATGGAGGCCGACGGAACGGTTCGCGATCCGGGTGGCACACTGGCTGACCGGTACGGAGACGCTGGACAAGGCAAGTGGAACCTCGCCCTCGACGGCGTTGAACCCGTCCTGTCGGTGGCCGACACCGACGACTGGAAGCCCGTGGAGATTTCGCTTCCACGCTTCGATCTACCCGCCTCCAAGACCGACAAGGGCTCGGTTGGAGCGGGCGTCGTCAAGCGCGGAGTTCCAGCCCGAGAAATCGACGGTAAGCTCGTCACCACGGTGTACGACCTCGTCTTGGCTCATTACGGCGTTGAACGCGAAGGGATGGTGGGCGACTGGCCTGAATCCTACGACGATGTATCCCAGCCGGGCACTCCGGCATGGGCCGAGGAACACTCCGGTGTGCCGGCTGCGCAGATTGCCCGCGTGGGCCGCGAGTTCGCTCAGTCCGCGATTGATTCGGGCGGGCGTTCGATGATTATTATGGGCGCCGGTGTCAACCACTACTATCACGCTGACACCATCTACCGGACTTTCTTGTCGCTGACGACCTTCTGTGCCACCCAGGGCAAGAACGGTGGCGGCTGGGCGCACTACGTCGGACAAGAGAAAGTTCGCCCCATCACCGGCTGGGCCCAATACGCCTTCGCACTCGACTGGAATCGTCCACCGCGTCAGATGATCGCAACCGGCTTCTGGTATCTGCTGACCGACCAGTGGCGCTATGACCGACTCAGTGTTGATCGACTGGCATCACCGTTGGCCGACCCCACAGCCGAACGCATGACCACCGCGGACACGCTCATTGAAGCAAGTGAACGCGGCTGGATGCCCTCGTATCCGACCTTCGATCGGTCGAACCTTGATCTGGCAGAAACCGCTCACGCCCAGGGTAAATCAGCCGGCGAATACATTGCCGAAGAACTCACCGCTGGACGACTCAAGTTCGCCTGCGCTGATCCAGACAATCCGATGAACTTCTCACGAGTGCTCATTAACTGGCGGACCAACCTACTCGGCTCGTCGGCTAAAGGCACCGAGTTCTTCCTCAAGCACATGCTCGGGGTGGAAGGAGATGTGTCTGCTGAAGAACTGGCGCCCGAAGAGCGTCCCTCCAAGATGGTGTGGCGCGACAAAGCAGCCGACGGAAAACTCGACCTCATGGTCACCGCCGACTTCCGCAATACCTCGACAACCCTGCATTCGGATATCGTGCTTCCCGCAGCGACCTGGTACGAGAAACACGACCTCAGCTCCACCGACATGCACCCTTACATCCACTCCTTCAACGAGGTGGTGGCACCGCCGTGGGAGGCGCGCACGGACTTTGACATGTTCAAAGATCTCTCGATTCTTGTTTCCCACATGGGAGCCAAGCACCTAGGGGTTCGCCGCGACGTGATTGCCGCCCCCCTCGGCCACGACAGCCCTGACGAACTGACCATGCCCGGCGGCACCGTTCCTCCCCGAGAAGAATGTGGCTGGGTTCCCGGCAAGACCATGCCGAAACTCATCGAAGTCGAACGCGACTATTCGCGGATTGCCGAGAAGTTTGTCACCCTCGGTCCTCTGGTGGAAAAAGCTGGGATGGGAACCAAGGGCGTGCTCTTTGACGCAAAACCCGAAGTCGAACTTCTTGCTGAAATTAACGGCACCCTGCCGACAGCTCTCGGTGATCGACCAGCCTTGGATACCGACCTCAAAGCCGCCGAAATGGTACTCGCCCTATCCGGCACCTCCAATGGGCGCCTCGCTCACCAGGGATTCCAGAAGTTGGAGAATCAAACTGGACAGAAGTTTGCGGATTTGGCTGAAGGGAGTGTCGATAAGCGCATCACTTTCGCCGACACGGTTTCCCACCCGCAAGCGGTGGTGACCTCGCCGGAGTGGTCGGGTTCAGAGCATGGAGGCCGGCGCTATTCGGCCTTCGCCATCAATATTGAACGGATGAAACCCTTCCACACCGTCAGTGGCCGGATGCATTACTATCTCGACCACGACTGGATGCTGATGATGGGCGAGTCGATGCCGATCTACCGGCCTCCCCTCGATATGCACCATCTCGCCGGTGAGCCCGCCCCCGGAACCCTCGATCGTGACGGAAACGGGCAGACCGAGGTTGCGGTGCGCTACCTCACCCCCCACAACAAGTGGGCTATCCACTCCCAGTTCTACGACAACCTCTACATGCTGACCCTTGGCCGCGGCGGTCAAACCGTGTGGATGTCTATAGCGGACGCGGAGAAGATCGGCGTTAAAGACAACGACTGGATCGAAGCCTACAACCGCAACGGTGTGGTAGCTGCACGCGCCATCGTCTCGCACCGCATTCCTGAGGGCACCGTGTTCATGCACCACGCTCAGGACCGCCAGATTGCTACTCCGCTTACCCAGAGCACGGGCAAGCGCGGCGGCACCCATAACTCATTAACCCGCATTGTATTGAAGCCATCGCATATGGCCGGTGGCTACGGACAGTTCACCTACGCGTTCAACTACATCGGCCCCACCGGCTGTCAACGTGACGAAGTGACGATGATCCGCAAACGCACCAAGGAGGTCGACTTCTCATGAAGGTCATGGCACAAATCGCGATGGTGATGAACCTCGATAAATGTATTGGTTGCCATACGTGTTCAGTCACCTGTAAACAGGCGTGGACGAACCGCGAAGGCACCGAGTACATGTGGTTCAACAATGTCGAAACTCGTCCCGGCGTTGGCTATCCGCGCACGTGGGAAGACCAAGACAAGTGGAAGGGCGGGTGGACCCGTACCGCCTCCGGTGGTCTCAAACCCAAGGCCGGAGGACGCCTAAGCAAGCTGCTTCATATCTTCTCCAACCCTGAGATGCCGGGCATGGACAGCTACTACGAGCCGTGGACATACGAATATGACAAGTTGCTCTCCGCCCCCAAGGGAAGCACATCCCTTCCCGTTGCCCGCGCTAAGTCGCAGGTCACCGGCGAGCATATGGACACGATCTCCTGGGGGCCCAACTGGGATGATGACCTCGGTGGATCGGCGGAAATCTTGTCCGATGACCAGGTGGCTCGCAAGGTCGGGCTGAAGATCAAGACCGACATTGAATCGTCGTTCATGTTCTATCTGCCCCGCATTTGCAACCACTGCCTCAACCCGACGTGTGTCGCGTCATGTCCGTCGGGAGCCATGTACAAGCGGACCGAGGACGGGATCGTCCTCGTCGACCAGGATCGCTGCCGTGGCTGGCGGATGTGTGTATCGGGTTGCCCCTACAAGAAGGTGTACTTCAACCACACGACTGGGAAAGCCGAAAAGTGTACGCTGTGCTACCCGCGACTTGAAATCGGTCAACCCACGGTGTGTTCGGAAACTTGCGTGGGACGTCTGCGCTACCTCGGCGTCCTGCTGTACGATGCCGACCGAGTGAGCGAAGCGGCTGCCGTCAAAGATGAACAGGATCTCTACGAAGCGCAGCGTGAGATCATGCTCGACCCCTACGATCCAGAGGTCATTACTGCCGCCGAAAAATCGGGAGTACCCGCGGCATGGATTACTGCTGCACAGCAGTCCCCGGTGTACTCGCTCATTAAGACCTATGGGGTAGCCCTCCCTCTCCACCCCGAGTACCGCACGCTCCCGATGGTGTGGTACGTACCGCCGCTTTCACCTCTGGTTGAAGAGATCACAGCCAGCGGCGCCGATGGGGAAGACCACCGCATTTTGTTCACCGCAGTTTCACACATGCGCATCCCCATCGAGTATCTCGCCGGTCTTTTAGCTGCCGGAGATGAAGGTCTGGTTGAACGCGTGCTGCGGAAATTGTGTGCCATGCGCTCCCATATGCGTGCGGTGCGGCTCGACGAGAATCCAGACCCTGAGATTGCCACCGCAGTGGGTATGAGTGGGAAAGATTTGGAAGAAATGTACCGTCTTTTGGCGATCGCAAAATACGATGACAGGTACGTTATCCCAACGGCACAAACCATGTTGCCGCGCGGAATCTCGGAACTTGAAGGCCATGAGGAGGCCGCCGAAGCGCTCGGTATTGGCGCACCCGATGGCTGTTCGGTGTCTTTCGAAGCCTTGCGGGCAGCACGTCAGCGGGCCTCAGCCAGAGGTAGCGCGAAGAATCCGCTCATGCCCCAGGGAACCGGCCGCATCAACTTACTCACCTACCAGGGCGATCTGCGCGACGCAGTTCCAGACAAAAGTGATGTGAATGTATCGTGAGTGATCTAGACGGACTCTTTGATGCCCACATGGCGATCGGGCTGGCCCTCGACTATCCGGGAGTTGACTGGCCCGAACGTCTGGACGCCATTGAACAAGCAACTCTCGCTGAGTCGGTGGCCATCCCCCTGCGCCGCTTTATTGACGTCGCACGCGAATGGGGGCCGGTACGACTGCGCGAACACTATGTATCAACGTTCGATAATAAGCGTCGCTGCAACCTGTATATGACCTATTTCAATATGGGGGATACTCGTCGCCGCGGGGCTGCTCTGGTGAATTTTTCCAGCCTTTATCGGGCGGTTGGATTCGAGCCAGACGAAAAGGAACTGCCCGACTACCTCCCGCTTCTGCTCGAACTATCGGCGCGTTCACGCGACCTCTTAGTCAGTGAAGTGCTCGCAGCCGTCCTTCCCGGTATTGAAATCACCCGGCAAGCACTGGCCCGTCTGAATAGTCCCTACGCCCACGTGCTCGACGCATTAACGGCCACTCTTCCGTCACTGACAGAAGACCAGCGCGCACACGTCATGAACTTAATCAGCCAGGGACCTCCCAATGAACTCGTCGGACTATCCGACAACCATTTACCTGTCTTTGCCAAAGGCCAGTTGCCCGTTTTTGCGAAAGGATTATCATGACCGCAGAGATGTTTTTCTGGGTCGGCGTGCCCTACGCTGCGTTGGCAGCGCTCATAATCGGCCTCATTTGGCGATGGAGAACCGACCAGTTCGGCTGGACGTCGCGCTCGTCTCAATGGCACGAGAACGCGATCTTGCGGTGGGCCTCTCCCCTGTTCCACTTTGGAATAATCTTCGTTTTCTTCGGTCACGTAGCTGGAATGTTGATTCCAAAATCGGTTACGGCTGCGGTCGGGGTCAGTGACCACCTGTACCACCTTGGTGCCGTCGGTATGGGTGGCATTGCCGGGCTCATGACGCTCGTCGGCGCAATCGCGCTCATCTATCGCCGCTTCGTCATCAAGTCGGTTCGTCTCAAGACGACGCGCGGTGACATCATCATGTACATCCTCCTGATGATCCCTATCGTCCTCGGCTTTGCCGCCACACTAATTAACCAGGTGTTCGGCAAACCCGGCGGCTACGACTACCGCGAAACCATCGGCCCGTGGATTCGTTCGATCCTTGTCTTCCAGCCCAAACCCGAGCTCATGATGGACGTGCCGCTGTCGTTCCAGCTCCACGTGGTTGCCGGTCTACTGCTGTTTGCGATCCTGCCGTTTACCCGCCTGGTTCATATCGTGTCTGCGCCGGTCGCCTACCCAACTCGACCGGACATCATCTACCGTTCGCGGGAAGAATCAAACGCCCTCAACGGACGGGTGGGAGCCTCCGGTAATGCCCAGCGCGACTACTCACGCGGCTGGAAGCCGGTGCGCAAGCAGTCCAAAGAATCGGAGGATGTACCCTATGTCGGGGCATAACGTGCCCAAACCTGCCGCCGCGGCCGGAGGAAGCGAGCGCGGATCACGGCCACAGACTTCGCGCAACACGCTGACACCGCTTGAGACGGATGTGCCGGCAGCGGTTATCACGGTGTCGACGCGGTGTGCCAACGGTGAACGAGAAGACAAATCGGGACCGGTAGCGGTGTCCGAACTGGCACAGTGGCGAATCGTCAGCCCGGACCCGGTGGTCGTTCCCGGTAAGGTCGATGCGGTGCGCGCGGCCATTGCCGAGGCGATTGCTGGTGGGGCTCGCTTTATTCTCACCACGGGAGGGACAGGAGTCACCCGAGAGGATGTCGCTCCCGAAGCCTGTGAAGCATTAATCGCGCAAAGACTGTGGAACATCGAAACGCAGATTCTCCTACGCGGCCTCGAGAATACTCCCCTGGCGGGGCTTTCTCGGGCGATCGTTGGGATTGTGCGAGAAGGCTCCGACAGCGGTGTTGTGCTCGCCAATGCACCGGGTTCTCGCGGTGGAGTGAAGGATACCGTGGCAATTGTTGCCCCCCTGTTCCCCAATCTGTTAGAGCAACTGGATAATCCCGAGATTTAAGCTCAATCGCTCCGCATTTGCCTCGGAATGTATCCACCATTGTGAGCTATACGCAGTGACTTCAAGGGGTGCGCGAGGACATCGACACACCTGTTGCATCGACCTTGATGCGGTTCTTAACCGGCATATATAGTCTCCCCATGACAGACACGCGAGAGTTAATCACAGAGAATAAGTCGCTTGCGCCGCCCAGATTTAAAGCTACAGTGTTTGCCGTCATCATCCTCTGCTCCATCATCACAGCGACCGGGGTCGCAAGACTATTGGGTGTGCCGGGCAGCATTTGGATTGCTCTCGCGGCCTATCCGGTGCTGGTCGGCTTTTTCATCGCTCTCAAGAGATTACTAAGCCGCATATCTAACAACTTTGACTCCGCGGTACTGTGGGGCATCGATATCGTCGCTGGGCTCATTGTCGGGGTGTTTATCGTCTGTACTGAGGATGCGTCGTTCCTTGGCTGGAATATTGTCCGAATCTTTTGCGTATCGATCTGCCTGTCCGCCTACTTTAACCAGCGAGTAAGCCTTTACCGCTAGTCACTGCGCGTGCGCAAAGACTCAAAACGGTTACTCAACCCGCAACCTCATCTCTATTGTCGTCTCCGAAGTTCTATTCTTTAGCTTGCAATAACTGGTACCGATGCCGCGCTTTCGTGGACATTCGATCACCGAGTCCGGCCTCAGCGAGTGCTTGCGGCCATGAGCCGAAGAACCTGGAGACGATCACGGGAGCGCAATCTTCGTCGGATCGCGCATCATCGTAGTGCGCCATTGTCAACGGTCCAGTTGTTCGTCCTGCGACTCGGATGAGAGACTCAACGGCCGACTCTTTGGTATTTACCTGGCGAGGGTAGTCCTCAGGAACGACACTAAGTATTTGCTCTCCCTCGGCCCAGGTCCCGTCACGATCCGCGGCGTATCGGAACAGTTGTCGAATCTTTTCCTTGATTTCCGTCCAACTTCCGAAGCGATTCCTCACGGTAGGCCCAGAGGGCAGATCGTGTTTTCGCGCGTATTTGTCGTACATATGGAAGGCATACGAATCTAGGTCCTCCCGGAAAAACTGGAATATGCTCGCCCAACACAGTTCATCCGACAGTTGCGGCCGAACTCCCCCGCGCTCGTCTAACTCTTCGATCAGGCCACATGCTCTGAGGGCAACGTTCCACGTGCCGTAACGAATCATCACTGTTTGACGCCCTGGTACGCCCGCATCACGCGACCACTCGTCGTAGTCCTGGCTGGTTCGTTTTGATGACTGCGCGTACCACTGGCGTATCGCTTGGGTCAATTCCTCATCTGAGATTCGATCAACATTTGTGAGGACACGCCGCTCGACCACGTGAACTGCGCGTCGCGGACCGAGAGATTGCAATACAAAACGCTCGTCCATCTCCACCCATTCAGCGATCTCTTCGATTTCAAGTTCCGGGTGGTTGAGCGAGATTTTCCTGACAAGAGCAGCTTTGGCCTTCAACCGGCGCTCTTGTTGGAGTTTTCGTCTTTTCCTCAACTCGCTCGTTGACACTCCATACTTTCGACCAATCTGTCGAACTCTTTCTCGGGTCACTCCCACTATTCCGCCGAGATAATCCAGGGTGCGCCCAGCGGCCATTCCCAGAACAATCATCGGATCACGATACTGGACGCTGACCTCAATGGGAGCGCGCAAAAACCAGTCGTCCCACTCGTCGCCGTCCATATTAAGAGGAATTGGGTAGACCTCATCGAGGGCGAGTAGATCGGCAACCAACTCTGGCGCATTGTCCATCGCGAATGCTGCTTCTTTGCTTTCATTCATACCGACACCATATCGGCCATAACCGACATTTGAGGTGATTGCTCCTCAAGCTCCTGCGCTCGTCAAATGCTATAAACAATGCGAAAGACGATCGCACCTAACCGATAAAATAACCCCTGTGGAAGACGATTTAACGCTCCGTCACGGCACGATTGCACTGCGTCCTTTGACGTTGAACGACGCAGTCTTATTGCATGCCATCGTCTCACCCGAAACGTGGGCGGGTATGAGCGCTCCCTTCCCCGATTCCATAGCCGATATGCGTGACCATCTCGATAAGCTCATGGCCACTGCTGGTTTGACTGCTTTTGCGGTGGAAAAAGATGAAGTGTTCGTCGGGCGCACCGCGTTTTATGACTATGTTCCCGAGGTACGAGTCGATGTCGGATACACGATCTACGATCCGCGGGTGTGGGGAACCGACGTCAATCCGACGTGCAAGTGGCTCTTGCTGAACCATGCCTTCGAGGTTTTGCAGGTCCACCGGGTAGGGCTACGGTGCGATCACCGCAACGAGCGTTCGCGATTAGCCATTGCACGTCTGGGAGCCACCTTCGAAGGAACCCTGCGAGCATTTCGCCCTTCGGCAAACGGTTCGATTGCCGATGTCGACTACTTCAGCATTACCGCCGACGAATGGCCGACGGTAAAAGCCCAGCTTGAACAACGGTTAAACATATAATGATCTTCCCAGCACTTCGTTACCAAAAAGAATACTGACGTTCGACCTAGGTCCCGCCCCACAGACTTGGTAAAGTCTTTGCCGTAGCAATAATTGGAGCTTATTCCCCATAAGTACAACGAGGTGCTATACCACGTATGAATAATCTGACGACCACATCGTCCTCATCCAGCCCCACGCGAAAGCACCCATCTTTTATGCTTTCTATTTTCTTGGGCGGAGTTTTTTCAACGCTAATGCTAGCTGGTTGCTCCAGTAGCCAATCCGGTTCCGAAGCGCATATGGGAGGTGGCGAAGCCAACCTCACGCTTCCCGAAACCCTCCACACAGTCACCATCAACGGGGTGAGCGGACAATCGCTTCTACTGATTGGCATGGCGATTTGCGTCGTCGGCCTCATCTTCGGAATGCTGACCTTCACGCAACTTCGGTCGCTACCGGTCCACAGCTCCATGCGAGACATTGCAGACCTCATCTACGAAACCTGTAAAGCGTATCTCGTCCGTCAAGGGTACTTCCTCATGCTGCTGTGGTTATTTATCACTGCGGTTATCCTCGTGTACTACAAGGTTCTGGTCGGTTTTGGCTGGGGTAATGTTGCGATCATCGTCGCGTTCAGCTTGCTCGGCATGGGCGGATCATACTCGGTTGCCTGGTTTGGTATCCGCGTCAACACTTTTGCGAACGCCCGCACCGCCTACGCTTCACTGCGCGGCACCCCCTACCAGGTCCACCGCATTCCGTTGCGAGCGGGCATGTCGATTGGTATGGTGCTCATCTCCCTCGAGCTCCTGATGATGCTCATTATTCTTGCCTTCCTCCCCCTCGATATTGCCGGCCAATGCTTCATCGGCTTCGCCATCGGTGAATCCCTCGGTGCCTCGGCCCTGCGCATCGCCGGTGGTATCTTCACCAAGATCGCCGACATCGGCTCCGACCTGATGAAAATCGTCTTCAAGATTGATGAGGACGATCCACGCAACCCCGGTGTTATTGCCGACTGTACCGGCGACAACGCGGGCGACTCGGTCGGCCCGTCAGCTGATGGATTCGAAACCTACGGCGTCACCGGCGTTGCCCTCGTAACCTTCATTCTCCTGGCCGTTCCGAACGACAATCCCACCTTGCAGGCTGTGCTACTAATCTGGATCTTCGTGGTTCGTGCAGCCATGATTCTCGCCGCCGCCGGAGCCTATGCGATCAACTCCGCATGGGTGAAGGCGAAGTGGGGCGATGCCAAACGCATGAACTTTGAAACGCCGCTGTCGACACTGGTCTGGCTCACTTCCGTAGTCTGCATTGTCGTTGTATTTGCCGTGACCTGGTTTGTGCTCGGCAATGTCTCCGGCGACATCATTCACACCTCGAATCTGTGGCTCAAACTTGCCGGAATCGTCACTTGCGGAACGGTGGCCGGGGCACTAATCCCCGAGTTGGTCAAGGTGTTTACCTCAACGAAAGCGCGCCATGTGCGCGAAACTGTCAAGTCCTCCCGTGAGGGCGGCCCATCGCTCAATATCCTCTCGGGTCTGGTCGCCGGTAACTTCTCCGCCTACTGGCTGGGCATGACCATCGTTGGACTCATGGGCGGCGCCTACTTGCTCTCGCTCGGCGTGAACCCCGATGACATGAAGGCTCCCGCAGTCTTCGCGTTTGGTCTCGTGGCCTTTGGTTTCCTCGGCATGGGGCCGGTGACCATCGCGGTCGATTCCTACGGGCCCGTCACTGACAACGCTCAATCTGTCTACGAGTTGTCCCGCATTGAATCGGTTTCCGGGGTGGAAGAGGACGTCAAGGCCGACCTCGGCATCGAACCCCAGTGGGCCCAAGCAAAGTTCATGCTCGAAGACAATGACGGCGCTGGTAATACCTTCAAGGCCACCGCGAAGCCGGTACTCATCGGCACGGCGGTTGTCGGTGCTACGACAATGATCTTCTCGATCATCATTGCTCTGACCGAGGGTCTCACCACCGGCCTCGAGAATCTTTCCCTCCTGCACTCACCGTTCCTACTCGGTCTCGTCACCGGCGGAGCAGTGATCTACTGGTTCTCCGGTGCCTCAATCCAGGCGGTAACAACCGGCGCGAACCGCGCGGTTGCCTACATTAAGGAAAAGATCCACCTCGACGAGACTGCGGAACGCGCCTCGGTGGAAGATTCGCGCAAGATCGTCGATATTTGCACCCAATATGCCCAGCAGGGAATGCTGTATATCTTCCTTGCGGTCTTCTTCGGCACTCTCGCATTTGCGTTTGTCGAACCCTATTTCTTCATCGGCTACCTCATCTCCATCGCCATTTTCGGCCTGTACCAAGCCATCTTTATGGCCAATGCCGGTGGTGCGTGGGATAACGCCAAGAAGGTCGTTGAAGTCGACCTCAATATGAAGGGCACTGCACTGCATGATGCCACCATCGTCGGAGACACGGTGGGCGATCCGTTCAAGGACACGTCCTCGGTCGCTCTTAACCCAATTATCAAATTCACCACCCTATTCGGCCTTCTCGCGGTTGAGCTGGCGGTGAACTTGACCCATCAAGGGATGGGAGTACTCGTCCACATCCTCGCCGCGGCCTTCTTCCTTGTTTCGGTATTCTTCGTCTACCAGTCGTTCTATGCGATGCGGATTCGCACCGAATCAACCGATGTTGATCTCGACGAGGAACCTGCTTACGAAATGGACGGCCGATACTTCCCCTCTGACCCCACCCCCATCCACGCCCCACACACTGATGGCAATGACGCCAAGGAGGTCCAGCGATGAGAATTGCAGTTAAATGGGATGAAGCCCTCGTCGATGCAGACGGTAACGTAGCCGGACATGAGGCCGGGGATACACTTGTCCGCCGTATTCTCAGAATTTTTCCGAATTCGATTCTCGTCGGCCCCGCTCCCCGCCGAGGCAATGGATTCGATGTCATACCGATCGAATTCCTCGATCCAGCCGAAACAGTCGTCATCAATATGGATGTCGTCGACTCACCGCGCGTATGGTACAAGATGTACAAGGACGGCGGCCCCGAACCGAAGATCATGAACTTCCTGTGGTGGCCGGCCAGGCGGATCACTAGCGAAATCGGCGTCTCGCTCATGGCTTTGTCCTGCGCGGTATTCCCCACGTTCGCTAACTCCGAGCGCACAGCTACAGAAGTACGTGAGTTGGTATCGAAGTGGACCGTGCAAAACTTGTCACAGCGCGCCAAACTCGGTTGGGTGAATCTCGGGTTCCGGCTTGCTCACGTCATGGAGCGGGTTGAACCTGAGCTACCGGTCGTCCTCTACCCCGCGATTTACCTCTCGTCACGCAAACGCCCCGAGTTATTTGCCGAAGTGGTTGAGTGGGTCCATAAGCAAACCCCGATGCGGGTGGAAATGCGGCTTCACGAATCGCACTTAGTTTCTGAAAAGGCGATGCGTTTTTCGCGCAAAGACTGGATCTGGGTGGGGCCGCTGACAGCATCGCGCAAGAGTTATTGGGAGGCCCTTGCTCACACCACCGCATTCTTGGCGACAGCCGACGAAGAATCGTACGGCATCGCCTATGTCGAGGCGCTCGGTGCGGGAGTTATCGGTATCTTCCCCGACTTGCCGTGGGCGCGGGCACTCGTTCCCGAAAAATACCCCTACTTCTACTCCAATGCTGAGGAAGCCAAACGGATGTTGCTTCGAGCGGTTACCGAGCCCGACGCATGTCGTGCAGAACTTGAAGACTGTGTCGAGGGCTCCTTGTCTGAATGGATCGGTGACCATCATTCAGATGATGCTTTCGACGCTGCCCTTATTGACCACGTCACGAAGTGGTTCGGTCGGATCGGCTGACACTATTTTTGAAGGGCCGGGTGAGCAGCTCACCCGGCCCTTCATGCATGTCATAAACAGTTCATACGATGATTGACATCAGCTTTCAGTCGCAACTTAAAAAGAGGCTGGCACACGTTCGAAAGAGCGGGACAGGACCGCGAGATTCTCGCCCCGTGAATAGTTGTGTCCCCTACCGTGCTCGGAGGGGACACAACTATTACACTCCGATCACACTGCATTCGGTGACAACCGGTTACTTAATGCCGGTCATGGTAATACCTTGAACGATGTGACGTTGGGTAAGGACGAATAGCGTACACACCGGGATAAACAGCATGAGCGAGCCCATAGCGGTCAAATTCCACAGCGTGAAGCTTTCGCGGTTGAACAATGAAAGTCCAATGGTGATCGTACGCATTGCATCCGTTTGCGTCACAATCAAAGGCCACAGGAATTCATTCATCTGGAAAACGAATGTGAAAAGCCCAAGAACTGTGAGCGCCGGTTTTGTCTGAGGGAGAACGATTGAACGGAAAATCCTAAATTCGCTCGCACCATCGACACGACCTGCTTCCAGCAATGAATCCGGAATAGATGAGATGAACTGCCGCATCAAGAAGATGGAAAACGCACTCATTAAAAATGGGGTAACCAAGCCTTGATACGTGTCCAACCACCCGATGTTTGAAAACCAGACGTAGAGCGGAATCATACGCACGAAGAATGGGATCATCATCGTTGAGAGGACGAGGGCGAACAGAACATTTCGTCCTGGGAATCGGAACTTCGCAAACGCGTAAGCAACAATTGGCGCAAAGAGCAGGTGAGAGATGGTAATGAGACCTGCCACGAGGACAGAGTTAAGGAAAAACCGTCCAAAAGGCGCGGCCTCAAATAGTCGCCCGATGTTCTGCCATTGCCACACTTCCGGAAGCAGAACAGCTCGACCTCCGGCTACCTCGCCATCGGACTGGAATGCAAGAGAAACCATGTAGACGAGCGGTGCCACCGCAATCAGTGCGGCGATGAATACGAGAATCAAAGAGACAATACGTGCGCCCGGAAAAAGCTCTTCGCGTAGCTTTGGATTAGTCACACTCATCCGAATGCCTCCTTCTTCTGTCCGACCTTGATCTGAACGAATGACAGAGCGATGATGACGACGAGAAGTACAAACGACATCGCCGAAGCGTAGCCGAGGTTTCCACTGATAAATGTCTCCTGGTACACCTGGTAAACGTACAGTGATGTCGCGTTACCCGGGCCGCCGTTAGTCACGATGTAGGGCAAGCCGAATTGCTGCAACGAGCTAATCATTCCCACGAGGACAACGAACATGGTTGTCGGAGCAAGGGTGGGCAAGGTGATGGACCAAAACTGCCGCCAGGGAGATGCCCCGTCTAGACGAGCGGCCTCGTATAACTGTTGATCCACGCCCTGCAGTCCCGCCAGGAAAAGTAGCATAATATAGCCCGACTCTTGCCACACGGTGATACCGATAAGAGTTGCGAGCGGGTGCTCGGTCAACCAGTGTTGTTGCGGCAGTCCTATATCCCCAAGAACAGAATTCAGAATGCCCACATTGGGATCTAAGATATTGCGCCACATGAGACCAACAATGGCGATCGAGGTCATGTACGGCGTCAAGATCATAGTCCGCACGATCGTGCGGCCTTTAAAGTTCTGATTCAAAATCAGGGCCAAGATGAGCCCGATCACCGTTGAGATGACCAAAGAACCCAAGGCGTAGATGACAGTGATCTTAAACGAGTGCCGAACTACCGGATCCTTCAAAATGTTGGCGTAGTTCTTAGCACCAACGGGCTGAAGCTCCCGGAATCCCTCGGTGAATGAAAGCTGAAACTCTTGGATGATCGGCCAAAAGAAGAACAAGCTGAAGTAAATGATCGCCGGGGAGAGAAACAGGTAGGGAACGGCCAGTTTCCGAATTCTGTGCCAGTTAACCCCACCTGTTCGTCTCTGTCTTCTTTCAACCGTAGGTGCGGTTGATTGCGACATGTTTACTCCACGTACTGGGCGACAAGTTCGTTGAAGGCATTGACATGAGTCGCCGGGTCTTCACCGTTGAGAATAATGTTCTCGTAGGCAGCCTTGTGCGCTTCGCCGATCTTCGCGATGTTCATATTGTTAAAGAACACTCGGTCGAGTGAATCCGCGATTTGACGGGCTTCCGCAACCGTAGTCAGTATCGGGTCATTCTTCACCGTGTCAGATTCAGCCCAGCTCTTGCGCGAGCACGCCATTCCCGTAGTCTTAGTAAGATCCTCTTGAACTTCGGGGGCGGTGAGTGCCTTGATGAGTTCGAAGGCGAGCTCCGCGTTCTGCGACTTAGCCGGGATCATGAGGCCGGATCCAGCAATGTTTGTCTTGTGTTCGTTGTGCTTCAGCGGCATACCGACAGCGAGGGGGAAGTCGGGGTTCTCCGTCCGAATCGCACCGATGTCCCACGGGCCAGTAATAATAAGTCCCGCACGGTTAGTGGTAAACAGTTTGCGAGGGGCCGAATACTCGTTAGATGCGACCGGCACCGGTGCGAGCTTGTGCTTGTAGATGATGTCCTGTTGCGCCGTGTAAGCTTCGATAGCCGCATCCACCGGAGCCAAGACGGCTTCAGGATCCTCGTGGAACTTGACGCCGTTTTGTAACAGCCACGGGTGTCCGTAGGAGTTGTCGTTGTTGAGGGCGCATCCATATTCCACACCGCTATCTTGGATAGCTTTAGCAACATCAACGAACTCTTCCCACGTGGTCGGCATTGTCACACCGGCGCTATCGAGCATGTCTTGGTTGGCAAAAATAAGGCCACCCATGGTGACATGGAGCGGAACGGCATAGGTAACACCATTTTCACTTCGCACGTCGATACCAGCTTCGACAAACTCATCTAGGAAGCTTGTATCGCCCTTAAGGAAGTCGTTGATGGGCAGAACATCGCCGCTGGTTCCGAAGCGAACGGCCCAGAATCCACCCGGTTCTTCGATAAGGTCAGCCGGCTGGCCAGAGAGGAAGTCAGCGGTGATCTTTTGCTGTAGATCGCCCCACTGGAAGGTTTGAATAGTCACCTTGATATCGTGTTCTTTTTCAAACTCAGCAATGGCATTCTTGTAGGTATCCCAGTCGTGACCCGCGGACAGATGAAGCACTAGTTCTTTGCCGGTCCGCTCTCCTTCGATACCGAGAGTACCGCCGGTGTCCTTGCTGTCCTTGGTGTCTTTCTCGCCAACACCCGAAGGACCGCAGCCTGCGAGCGTTGCTGCACCAAGAAGTGATGCGCCTAGTAGAACTGAGCGCCTGGAAACCGGCGTTGCGTTCATCAAACACGCCAGCGGATTCGATGATTTTTGGATACTCATTGTTGCTCCTTTTTGAGGTTTGAGTCGGCCCTGATTATGCAGTTAGAACCGGGTAGTCTGGCGGGAAAAGACTTCCCATTGAATGGTGAGAGGGAACGGATCAGAGGGAGCGCCGGTGAGGCGGTTCCAGAAATGCGCAAGTATTAAGTCAATCTGTTCTTCTTTCATTCCAACCGTCGTTAATTGGGGGGAGAATTGGACGGACTCTGCGGAGTTTCCAGAACCCACAACACTTAGTTGTTCGGGGATTTGAATTCCGCAATGTTCCGCACCGAGAACCGTACCGATCGCCACTCGGTCCGACGAGCAGTAAACCGCGTCGGGTATCTCGTGCGCTGTCTGTAGTACTCGAGTTGCTTCCCGAGCCGCATCTTGGATAGATGCATTGCAATGGAACAAGATTGTGGGCTCGTTTCCAAATGATCGCTGCGTTTCAGCGAAAACTCTCCACCGATACTCATTTCGCACATCCGCAAGACTCGAATGCTGTCCCACGAAAGCAATACGTTTTCGCCCGCTACGAATTAAACGAGCAATGACATCCGCAATAGCAGAGCGTTCGTCTACATCAACGACTCCGTAATGCGCGAGAGACTGATCACCGGACAATGAAACCGTGGGAATCGGCGGCTCGGGTAAGCTGCGGCACAGCTCGACAGTCTGGTCGAAATCGCAGGCGAGTAATGCGCCGTCACAGCATCCTGAGCGAAGAAGGTCTGGAAATGTGTCATTGTGTGCTCGCGCCAACGGCACGGATATGAGTAAGTATCCTCGCTCTTTGAAATAGTTGAACGCCCGCAGTTGGAGTTTTTCAACGAACCGATCAATGGGGGGTGTATACAGTAACGCGATCGTGTGCGTCTTCCCGCTACTCAAAGAACGAGCAGCGCGGTTACGCACGTACCCTAAACGGTTCGCAGTTTCTATAACGCGTTGGCGTGTGTCTTCACTAAACTTCTGCGCATGCTTCGAATCAGCGAGAACATACGACACGGTTGAAATTGATACTCCACATTCTCGAGCAACATCGCTCAACTGGACGCTTCTTTGTGTCACGGTTTCAATTTAGTCACACGACATTGCACAGGTCAAGCGTTTGACCATATCGTTACATAACCGTATTCAGAGCAGATTACACGGGGGATCGTGCGGTTTAACACCTGTCAGGGGAAGGAGCTACAACCACTGACCGAGTTCAATCAAAGCCTCAACTCCGGTGGGTTCCCCGGCCAGCAGAGGAATCTGCGCGAGAGGAATCGCGTCAAGGCGATCGCAAAGTTGCTCGATATACTTGCTTTCACGCTCATGGCGAGCGTCGAAGACTTCTCCACCCCCGGCGGGGGTACGCCGATTGATAACTGCCGCCCCAACTGCAATCGACATTCCAATTAACTCGTGCGCGAAATCAATCGTTTCCAATACCGGCATTCGCTCTGCCGTCAATGCGAGAACAAAAGCCGTCGTTTCAGCATCGGTCAACAGCGACCGGAAATCCTCAAACAGTGACTGCCGAGCCTCGAGGACCGCAGCAATCTGATCGTCACGGGAGGTATCTCGTTCTTCTTGCCCCAGGGCCGTCGCAATATCGGCGAACTCCCGCGCACGCTTGCGCCTTGTTAAAAGTGCCGAACTGTATGTGCTCATCATTTCTGGCATATGCATGAGCCGAGCTGTATGTCCTGTCGGAGCAGTGTCAAAAACAATGAGGTCGAAGCCTGCTCGCCCATTGACACATAGGTCGGCAATTTTCTCAGATAGTGCTGACTCATGAGTACCGGGTGCGTGTCGGACAAGATGGATGTATTGATCGACTTGGCGATGCATCGACTCAGACACAAAAGACCGCAGGGTGGCGGCCACACGATCGAGATGGTCAGTCGCGAGTGCCTCCGCATCAAGCTCGAGGCCGACTACTTCTCCAACCGTCTGATCAGCCCATAGCGTTACTGGCTTTGTCCCCACGGGCTGTTGCCACAGGTGGCCGAGATTATGCGCCGGATCAGTTGACACGACGAGAACCCGTGCCCCCTCACGAGCGACAGATAGCGCCGTTGCCGATGCTAATGTCGTTTTCCCCACTCCCCCTTTTCCGGAGAAGAACAGGATCTTTCGTGAATGTGCAAGGTCGCGCAGAACGGGCATTAGCAGCATCCAAACTGGTCGAAAGGCGAACGCTCGAGACCGGCTCGCACATGCCATTCGTGAACGTCATCGAGTAACAATGGCCACAGCTCCGCCGTCTCGTATGCCATCGGATTGGGCAAGCCGAGGGCTTCACCGAGCACCACGAGCATGAAGAAATCGTCCTCATCGCGAGCGGCACGCGCCATGGTTCGCCGGTACGGGGCGTGGTAAAACTCCGACAGGTCGGATGACAGCGTGCGTAGAAGTTCCCGCCACCGTGACCACCGTGATTGCGGAGATGCCGAACCCCGCCCGTGACCGGACAAGTCACGGGCGGGGTCGGGCTGGCAGGAGAAGATCACGCGTCGATATCTGCCATCATCTCTTCCGACTCGTTCGGCGACTTCTTCGCCGCGATCATCGAGCGGATAGATTCAATGCTGACGAAGACCGCCGCAATGAGAATGATGATGTCCATACCGAGTAAGAGCCAGTTGCCATCCTCGTAGAACGTCCCCATCTGGACGATGAGGGCATACAGCGCCACAGTGAGGATAAAAGCGAATGGAATAATCGCTGACACTGCGATTCGTCCAAGGCGAAGCAGAATAACCGCAACAATGGACAGCGATAGCGCCGCCATGAGTTGGTTCGTGGTACCGAACAGTGGCCAAATAATCATGCCGCCCGAACCGTCACCGCCAGCGGAGAAGGCCAATCCGAGACAAACGGCAAGGACCACGCCGGTTGCCGCCGCAGGATTGAGCTTGATTCCCCACATTTCACCAACCTCTTGCACGACAAAACGTTGCAAACGTACACCCGTATCCATCGTCGTCGCGGCGAAGAGAACGGCCATGGTTGCCAGAACCGTTGCTGACAGGGAGTGCGGAATGTGGAGAGCACCCTCAAGGATTGCTCCGCCGCCATTGACGAATGCACCAACGCCGCCTTCACCGAATGCGGCGTAGATTTCTTTCCAGTCGGCAAGAGATTTGAATCCAGCCGTGGTCGCGAGAATAGCGCCGAGCGACAGGAGACCTTCACCTACGGCTCCGAAGTAGCCGACGAAACGCGCGTGTGGCTCCTTATCGAGTTGCTTCGACGACGTTCCCGACGCGACCATTCCGTGGAAGCCGGATACGGCACCACAGGCGATAGTAACGAATAAGAGAGGAACGATGGACGGCGTATCAGCAGGAACATCACTGTTAATCGCCGGCGCAACGATGGTTGGGCGCGAGATGAGAACAGACAGGTAGAGCAGTCCAAGTCCGATAAAGAGCTGGAGACCGTTAATGTAGTCGCGCGGCTGAAGAAGTACCCACACCGGCAACATCGAAGCGAGGCCGGCATAGAGGAACAGAACGACGATCCAGAAGGTCTTGGATCCCATTCCCATGATTGTGTCCGGCAGAACAACCGGGTACATGTCGCCGAGAATGATGAGGCTGTACAGGGCCACCACACCAACAATAGAGACTGTTGGAAGATTCCAGTTGAGGCGGTAGATTGCCTGGCCGACGAGAACGGCGACGACAAGCGCACCCCACGTTGGAATGACGGCGGAGGGCGTGGAGGTAAGCAGATTAGCGATGACAACGGCGAACGCCGAGTTCACCATGAGAAGAACGAGGAAGATCACGACAAGGAATAGGCCACGACCGCGGGCGCCGATGTATTTGTCCGATAGCGAACCGATTGATTTGCCCTTGTGTCGTACGGATGCCCAGAGTACCCCGAGGTCGTGCATTCCGGCGAAGAATACAGTGCCGAGCGTGACCCAGAGAAAGGCGGGGAGCCATCCCCAGATCACCGCAATAGCAGGGCCAACGATCGGCGCTGCGCCAGCCACCGAGGTGAAATGGTGCCCCCATAGAACCAGGGGCTTGGTTGGAACGTAGTCGACACCATCTTTCATCGAGTGGGCCGGGGTTTCGAAGCTGTCGTCGAGCTGAAGTACCTTAGTTGATACCCACTTCGAGTAGAAGAAGTAGCCGAGGAGCATCATCCCGATGCCAAGAATGGCGAGAATTAGTGAGTTCAAAGGGGTTTCCCTTCAGTCATGCTCTTGGATGCGGGGAGGTATTTCCCCGCGTCAGAGCCGGTCTACATTGACAGGTGAACTCAATGTACCCTAGGAATTCGGGTATCGCGCGCGCAAAACTCCAGCGTCTCATCAGATGAGTTCACCTCTGACATCAAGTCATTTCTAAAAGGTTAGGTTTACCTTACTAAAACTGGGGGATTTGAAACAAGTTCCCACGCACAGCACAGATCGGTATCTACTACGACCTGTCCACAAGACTGTCAAGAAACTCGATGAACCGAGGAAGCTGGGAACACCTGCTAGTAGGCCACACCTTATCCTCCGCCATGGCGTCGGGATGAACGCGAGCATGTTGGAGCGCCGCATCAGTTTTCTCTACTAATCCTGTGGGTAGTTTACCTTTCTGATACTGCCCACTTAGCTGCTCCTCAAGGTGGCGACGAGCGTCTCTCGCATTATTCGGTTTCCTTTTGTCCGTGTAGTGCAAAACGAACCAGTACTCGATACACGGATAGGAGACCGCACTCCGATGACATTCCCTTGAGCGAACCCAACTCTCAAGCTCACGCTTGTGAATCGTATTCTCGTCATAGTCGCAGATAATCCAAATCGATACCGGGCCGGTCTTTACAGAAGATCTACAATTATACTGTTTCGCTTGATGAACCAGGTTTTTGAGTGAGGCATTACCTGACTTACCTGGGGTCTTCAATACTATACGACCGTCATATCGTTCTGAAGCAAGTGCTTTAACATATGCCCGTTCAGTATCGCCTTCAGCAATGACCAGCACGAACGGCTTTACTATCGCATGCCGTTTTCGACTTCCACGTTTAGATCGAGTTTTACTTCTAGTACGTCTTTTGCTCATCTACACCTCCCGCGGAACTCCATCAATACGGCCCGAGGTGTAAATTCTGAGCAAATCAGCCCCTTCACGCACTCCCTGATCGGCGTAGTCTGACACCCGCGCCATCGAAGATTTGCCAGTCTTGTCTTTTGTCACTAACCAAATTTCGTCCCTCCTCAGAAGATCAGCAGCCATCAATTGCACTTCATGCGTCGTAATAATCAGCTGTACGCGACTATCGGCCGTGCAAGAATCAAGAAGTCCAGCAAGGATTGACCCGGTGAGATTCGGATGGAGGGAATTCTCGAGCTCATCGATAACAAATACCGAATTCGAATCTTTTGCTACAAAATCCAACAGAATTGGCAGAAGATTGACAAAGCGAATGGTGCCGTCAGATTCTCTCGATAGGGGCAAGCTAAAGCTTCCCTCCGCGCCTTGGTTATGGACCGCCACCACCGTTTCCACAACTAGTTCACCCGAACTATCCGCCGAAACAAGAAGACCGGCTGCCGGCTCATGAATAAGAATGGTGCGGTTACCATTTCGCACCTCATCAAGCGCACTTTCTGGCAGAGAGCCAAGAATCTCTTGCGGATCAATCGCCCATGTAGGTTCTGTCCGCAATTCTGAAATTCCGGTGTCTGCAGTGCTCAAATGTTCGTTGATGGCATCACGAAACACGTCATCCTTTGATAGGCGATAAGGCAGGGGAATGTAGAGGCTCTGCGGCCGGACAATAATTAGTTGCTTTGCAAACCAGTCAAATGCATTTTGAATAGTTGCTCCAGCAGGAGCCGTATCTCCAACCACGCGAGCCAACGACGAGAGAAACACCTCTTTTTCGCCAATAATCTCACTTAAAGCAACCGCTTTCTTACTCTCAGCGAGATCATCAAACAACTCAACCCGATTGCCATCGCGTTCAAATAGGTACACCTCATCTCGCGTTCTCACACGAGTCAGGCTTTCCCTATGCACACAGCTACGGTCGGCGGCCAGTCGGTAGACCAAGTTCCACTCATCGTGCCCACGTTCAGCATCATAGGCGGAAGGCCGAGACACCACAAAACTGATTTCAAACTCGGTCGGCGATTGACGCCCATACAATTCATGCGGCCTGACCGGCAGTGGCTCCTTAGGGTTCCTCGTTTCCACAAGTATCGATCTGAGCACCTCTAAAGCATCAATGAGCGTAGATTTACCGGACGCATTCGCACCGTAGATTGCGCTCACCGGCAACAAACGCTGCCGCCCCACATGCGGTAGGCGTTCGCCATGAATACGCTCACGGGTTGCTTCCATCGTAAATACATGGAAACCTTCGCCAGTTTCGTCAAGCTCATCTTCCGCAAAGCAACCGAAATTTTTGAACGCAAAATACTTCAGCATGAGATAACCCTGGATTCGACGAATACATTCATTCACAAAAGATGCAGAATACCTGCATCAAACGTAGCACAACATAAGGGTTTACCGCAACGTTTTCCACCATCACCCCTCCCTCAAACCCACAACGTTTGCTTTCCCCAAAGACCTCGTGTACGGTCATCTCCGTATACCCCCCGGGGTATTTAAGACGACTAGTTAATGAGGTGTCTAATGATTCGTCATATGCGGGAGAAATACTCTCCGCTCTACTTCCTTGCCGCTCTCGGCTTTGGCGGAATGTCGGTGCTCTTCTTCATGAACCTCATGCACTTGACGCCCCACCCGGCCAGCCCCATGCCAACCTACGAGTCAATCCAAGCCGCTTGGGCTACCGGAGAAGCAGGCTACCGCGCCGCCATTATTCTCGGGTACTCCGGCTTCTTCCTCTTCTTCCTCGCCCACCTGTATTTGCTGGCGTGGAATATCCGCGAGTTCCGCGAGTGGAAAACCACCGATTCCTACCGTGCCACGCTGAACTCAAACGCAGAAGTCACACTCCTAGCGGTCCCACTGACTCTCGGGATGACCGTCAACGGCCTGTTCATCGCCGGTATGATTTCCGTGCCTGGACTATGGCCCAATATTGAGTACCTCATGCCTTTCGCCCTCATCATGTACGGTGCCGTTGGTGTACTCGCCCTCATCTATGTGGGACGCTACCTCAACCGCGTCATGCACGAGGGCTTTGACTTCAAAGCGAACGGCGGACTCAACCAACTGCTCTCCTCCTTCGCCTTCGCCATGGTAGCCGTCGGACTGGCCGCACCGGCAGCAATGAGTTCAACGACGGTGACGGTTGTTCTTGCCTTTGGACTGTCGGTGTTCTTTGCCGTGATCTCGGTGCTACTGTTCTCGGTTTTCTTGCCGCTCGGTGTCATGTCGATGCTCCGCTACGGACTCTCGCTCGCCAACTCGGCGACGCTGTGGCTGTCGGTTCCGATTATCACCCTGTGGTCGATTACGACCCTGCGCCTCCACCACGGCATTTCGACACTCGGCGAGCTCACGCCCAATCCTGAACCTGTACTGTCCAACCCCATCGTGTTCTTCGTATTCCTCACGACGATGGTCGTTGCGCAACTCGTGTTTCTTTTCCTCGGGCATCTGGCGATGCGCTCCAACGGTTACTACCGCCGTTTCGTGTTCTCCAAACAAGAGCTCTCGCCGGCGGCATTCACTCTGGTATGCCCAGGTGTCGCTCTCGGTGTGCTCGCCTTCTTCACACTCAACGTTGGCCTCGTTAAGAGCGCAATCTTCCCTGTCGGATCGATCGGTTTCGTCATCGTATTGGCTGGCGCTTACGCCGTTCAGATCGCGACTCTCGTGCTCATGGGCGCGCTGGTGCGCAACCAGTTGATGCGTGAAGTGAGCTCGCCTCATGCCACTACCGGGATGAAACAGCCCGCGATGGCTCGTTAAGTTCCCTTACTTCACTGGCCTCCGCCGTTGGACTCCTCAGCATCCGAGTCATCTGACTTCGGCTCCCTCTTCCAACGCGGAGGCCAGTTCGTTGCCCGAATAACGTATCCGCGCTCAACCGAATGGCGGAGCAACAGAGCTGCGACCACCAGACACACAATGAGAGCGAGAATCGATCCTTCGATCCCCATCGCCCCTCCAGTCAGGATTTCCGGACCGGAAAAGGTGCCGTGAACTATTCCCGGTTCCAGACCTATACCGGATACGGGAGACGACCAGATCCCTCCTTGCACCGCGTTCCAGGCAGCATGAATACCAATTGCTAACCACAGACGACGGGTCACCACATACGCCGCGCCGAGGAGCAAACCCGCCTCAATTCCGATGGCGATCGCACCGATGAGGGAGACATTGGGGTTACCCACATGACCTAAACCGAAGATGAGGGCGCTAATGAACAGTGCCCACCAGGTTCCAATTACTCGCTCGAGCAAGCGCAGAAAAAATCCGCGCGCAAGAATCTCCTCCATGAAACCGGGGCCAATACCAATCGCCAGAGCGGAAATGAATGCTGGAGTGAGGCCAACCGATTTCACCGTGTACATTCCCAGCACCCAGAGAATAAGTACGGGGATCGAAACGAGGACAGTGCCGATGAGAAGTCCGAGACCGAGTTCTGGCAACGCACCGCGCAGATCGAACTCGAATGCCCGCCGTTTTGACAGATATGTGACGATGAGGACGAACCCAAACACCGCGAGGAGCGAACCACCGCACATCGACCCCAGAACCAGTAACTGATTGGTGGACTTCCCGGCCCAAAATGCATCAATGTCACCGAAGTAGCCGATGCAAAAGTAGGTCACGAATTGACTGATGGCAACCAGAATGCATCCTGCCGAAAACTGGAAAAGAAGATACGGTTCCCGGCGGGTGAGCGATTGATGGATCTCTCGCGACGTGGTTAAAAACATAGCCGGATTATACTCCTCGACTCACGGACATAAAGAGCGGTCATTGTGCTCAGCTACCCGGCACGCAGTTGCCCCGCAAACAGACGTTTACCGCATGCGACCGTCATCGTCGTATCGTGACGTTGTTGCGCTAGAAGGTCACTGTCTTGTCGGCCCACTCAACCAGTTCGACACAGTCAATCATGGTGGAAATGGGGCACACCTCAGAGCCTTCCATTTTGCGGGACTTCAAGCAGGTACCGCAGGCGAGGAGCTCACCACCCAACTCAACGTATTCGTGGAGAACTGTCGCGGTGTCGTACTTTTCGTGATGCAGTTCTTCAATTTCAACTGCTGCGCCCATCAGGAAAACCTGAACTTCGTGTGCCATCTGCTTAGCAGTTTTAGCAAATCGCATCGCATTCCAGGATTTTTCCGGATCATTTGTTTCGATGATGACTGCGAGTTTCATGGCCGCTCCGATCAAGAAAATAGAGGTGCTCAAATTTTAATCGAAGACGAGCCAAATACACTTATCCTCCAGCAAATGGAGGCATGACATCAAGACGCGCGACGCTCTTCAGCGACGATGACGGCTCGACGCGCTGACCGTCCGCGAGAAAACTACAGATTTCCAAAACTTCCGCAAAAGGGGTTCCCCCAGCAGTTTGTCCCTGATGGCGTTCAATCAGTTCATCAATCAGCTCTCCGAGGGTCGCCGGTGGCTGCTGAATCTCCTCGCACGCCACCCCGGCAGCGGCACGTGCGGCAGCATAAAAGTGAACGTCCATGACACCTCCTGTCGTGACAAACCTATTCGCAATTGCTTACGAATGCTAGCCTAAGTATCTAAGCACAATTGAATGGAGATCACTATGCGAAGTCCCGAAGCGCATCTCGAGTCCGTTGCTGACCTGTTCCCTGCATACGGTTGCAATCTTCTCCTCGATCGCACCGATCTCGTTCGCAAATATAGCGTCACCGTTCCGCTCTCTGAAGCGGTCGGCCGCATTACAGCCGGAGAGGTCCGCGCGCTTGCGCCCTCTCCCCTTTTCGACAACTCTCAAATGGACGGATACGCCGTTTCCCAGCAACACCTCGACGCACTCCCCGCTCGTTTCCCTGTGGGAGCTACCGTACCCGCGGGAGTCGACCCCGATGAGCTCTACCCCAACGGTATTGAGGACGCAGTTGTTCCCGTGATGACGGGGACGCGATTGCCCAAGAATGCCGTGGCCGTCATTCCCGTTGAGAATTGTCAGCCGCCGACTTTTGACGAAGCTGAAGCAACGGGTGTCACTCTCCCCCCGACCGAGGCTGAAAAGTTTGTGCGCCGCACCGGATCCGACATTTCTGTGGGCGATGTCCTCATTCCGGGCAGTACTCTCCTCACCCCGATTAATGTCGCGGCTCTAACCGGGCAACGGGTCGACAATGTCCGCGTATGGCGACATGCTCGCGTCGTCATCTGCACCGGCGGCGCTGAGATCGGTGGAGACGGACCCGCCTCCATCCCAGACATTAACGGCCCCATGCTCGTCGATCTGTGCCACCAACACGAAATTGAGGTGGTTGCGCGACTTCACACCAACGACGATGTTGACGCGTTGCGGCACGACTTTGAACGCGTCATCGATGAACACGAGCCCGATGCCATCATTACCTCGGGTGGGATCAGTCATGGAAAATTCGAAGTCATCCGCCAACTCCTCGAAGGCAAAAACTCGTGGTTTGGACATGTCGCTCAACAACCCGGCGGCCCGCAAGGTATCGCCACTTTTAACGACGTTCCCGTTTTGTGCCTGCCGGGTAATCCGATTTCCACTCTCGTCAGTTTCCGCCTATTCGTCGCTCCCTTACTCGGTGGCCACGCCGCCCTCACGGATCGGCTTGATTTCAGGGGCCTGACCGCCCAGCTGAACGAGCCGGCCCAAGGTTTACCCGACGATCGCGATCAGTTCCGCCGTGGTCATTACGAACGTGACGACAACGGCGCTATTCACGTCTCGATCCTCGGCGGCGCATCCTCACATTTGCTGGCCCAAGCTGCGCAAGCTAACTGCTTGGTTCGTATCCCTGCGAAAGCAGACCTGGCCGCCGGCGATCAGGTGACGATCTACCAGCTCTGGCCGGTGAGACGACCATGAGTAAGTTACCACGCACCGCCCGTGTCATCGTGTCCTCGACCCGCGCTGCCCGCGGAGAATACGAGGACCGCACCGGCCCCGTCCTCGTAGACTGGTTACGAGGACGCGGATTTGATACTCCGGCTCCGATTGTGGCGGCCGACGCGCAGATCGCTAAAGCCGTCGAGGCAGTGCTGTCCGAAAACCCGCGCCCCAACGTCCTTATTACCACCGGCGGAACAGGACTCACTGACGATGACCGAACCGTTGAAGCCGTTGAGCCACATCTCGATCGCCAGCTATCGGGAATCGTCACCGCTTTCTTCATGCGCGGCCTCGAATCTGTTCCCACAGCTGTAATGTCGCGCGCTGTCGCCGGGACGGTCGGGCGCTGTTTTGTCATGACACTGCCGGGCTCGCGCGGCGCAGTGAAAGACGGTATCGCGGTACTCGATCCCATTATTGACCACCTCATCTCGATGTTGGAAGGCAAACGTGACTAAGCAACTGGAATCTGCAGTTGTCCACGCAGCGGTGACGCACACCCACTTGGAAGAGCTCCTCGACGACGCAAAACGGGCAACGACAACGCTCGCGATGGGTGCAGTCGTCACCTTTGAAGGCGTGGTCCGCGACCACGATGACGGTCGCTCCGTTGTCGCTCTGTCCTACTCTCACCACCCCTCGGCAACCGACGTTATTACTCAGATCGCCCATGAAGTCAGCGCAAAGTATCCGGGGACTCGGGTGTGGGCCGCCCACCGGGTCGGCGATCTGCACGTGGGTGATATGGCATTTCTCGTCGTTGTTGCAGCAGCGCACCGGATCCAAGCGTTTTCTGCTTGTACTGAACTCGTTGACGAGGTGAAGGCCCGCTTACCGATTTGGAAAGAACAGACGATGACCGACGGCGACACCCAGTGGGTAGGCACGGAATGACCGCGAGCGCGATCAACCGATACGCTCGCCAAATCGTCCTCCCCGGTTTTGGACCAATCCACCAGCGCGCTCTGACCGACGCGCATGTCAGTGTAGTCGGAGCCGGGGGGCTTGGTTCCCCCGCCTTGCTCTATCTCGCAGGGGCAGGCGTTGGCCACCTCCAAATCATCGAAAACGACGTGGTCGCCCTCGTCAATCTTCATCGTCAGGTGATCCACTCAGAAGCGGCAGTCGGCACGTCGAAGGCCGAGTCGGCACGGGAGCACCTGAGCGAACTCAACTCGGATATTTCTATCGAGATCTGCGAAGTCATGCTGACTGCGGATAATGCGACTGAAGTGCTAGCTGGTAGTGATGTCGTTCTCGACGCCACGGATAATTTTGCTGCCCGCCACTGTGTGTCAGTTGCTTGCGCTGAGCTTGGGATTCCCCACGTGTGGGCCGCGGTGCTCGGATACGAAACTCAGCTATCTGTTTTCCACGCCGGTCGTGGTCCCATCTACGAGGATCTCTACCCAACTCCTCCCGCCCCGAGTAAACAACAAACGTGTGTTGAGGCTGGGGTACTCGGCCCGGTCGTCGGCATGGCGGGAGCAATGATGGCAACCGAGACAATTAAGCTTCTAACCGGCCTTGGTGAGCCACTCATTGGGACTGTGGCGTTCTACGATTTCACCAGTGGCCGGTGGGATTACGTTCCGTTAGCGACGCGGTCGCGCTAGTTCGGCAACTCCCGTGACCAGTCTCCTGAGCGGCCGCCCGATTTAGCGACGATTCCACATCGGCGAATAAACGCACTGCGGTCAACGCCTTTGACCATGTCGATCACTGCAAGCGCCGCAACTGACACGGCGGTGAGGGCTTCCATTTCCACACCGGTGCGATCTGCGGTGGTGACGGTAGCTTCAATTGCCACGTGATCGTCGTGCAGGTTGAGGTCGACCGTACATCCATGTACGCCGATAGTGTGTGCAAGGGGGAGAAGGTCGGGAACGCGCTTAGCCGCGGCGATACCCGCGACTCGCGCCACCGCCAGTACATCACCCTTGGGAACAGTTCCGTCGCGCAGAGCGCTGAGTACCACGGGCGAGCAGGCCACTTCGCCGCGAGCTGTCGCGGTTCGGACAGTGGGTGATTTTGCACTGACATCAACCATGCGCGCGTGCCCGCGCGCATCCACATGGGTCAACTTCATCTCGTCATTCATTGCCCCACAATATCAGCCACCGATTTGGGACATTCCTCGGGCTGGCTGCAGGAAACTCGGATCATCAATGCCATGTCCAGCCGGCTTGAAGAACATGGCTTGCTGCCATGCCTGTGCGAGTTCCGTATCCGTTGCGCCCGTGCGCATCATCTCGCGTAGCGGAGTTTCAGTGGTGCTAAAGAGGCAACTGCGAATACATCCGTCTGAGGTCAGGCGGGTACGGTCACAGTTCCCGCAAAATGGCTGAGATACCGACGCTATGATACCGATGCGGCCAGTCAGTGTCTGGTCACTTCGGTCCGTGACATTCCAGAGTGCGGCGGGGGCCGACCCGCGGTTGTCGTTGGCGGGCGTGAGGGCGAACCGCTGGCTGAGCATATCGATGATCTGCTCAGCCGTCACCATGCCGTTACGTGTCCATACGCCCCCGGGACCAAGTGGCATTTGTTCGATGAAGCGCAGTTGGAACCCGTGCACGAGGGCAAATTCGGTCAGCGGAATAACATCGCCCTCATTGATTCCCCGCATGATGACGGCATTGACTTTGACGGGGTGGAGTCCGTGTTCTATCGCTGCTGCAATGCCTTTGAGGACCCCCGGCAGTCGGTCGCGTCGAGTGAGTCGTGCATAACGCTCTTTGTCGATCGAGTCGAGGGAGATATTCACTCGATCGAGCCCCGCGTCTTTGAGGCGTTGTACACGCCGGTCGAGGCCGAGTCCGTTCGTGGTGATTGCCGTCCTCGGAGCCGCTTCCTCATCGGTGGTCAATTTCTTTGTCGCAGCGATAATCTGTTCAAGACCACGGTGCAAGAGAGGTTCACCTCCGGTGAACCTGACCTGCCGGATACCGAGCATTTCCACCGCAATCCGAATTAACCGATTGAACTCATCGACCGTCAAGGTTTGGTCGGTTGGAGTCCACTCCACACCTTCTTCCGGCATGCAGTATGTACACCGCAGGTTGCATCGATCAGTCAGTGAAACCCGCAGGTCTCGCGCGGTGCGTCCGTACGTATCGGTCAGTAGGGATCGGCCCCGGCCGAGGGCCGGGGCCGATCCCATCAAAGGAAAGTTCATCATCGTGGGCAGAGATCATCAGCCCGCACACTGCTCATTTAAGAGCCGGTTGCGGTGTTTGATCCAGTCGATGCTGCCTGCTTGCGCTTTTTCGCAATAGAGACGATCTTCCACACACCGTAAACCCCGATTAGTGCCCAGACTGCCTCAGTGATGAAGAGCCCAGCATTGAAAGGGCGAATAGCTGTGTACGTGAAGCACAGTGCGCCAAAGATATTGGCAAACTGGTAGCTGTACGACTCCGAATTCACTAATCCGAGATTGAGTGCACCGAAGCCGAGGATGAAAAAGGCCGAACCGATAATAGATACGGTCTGCAGAAATGGTACTGCTTCTGACATGTTGTCTCGCTTTCTTAGTCTGAGCGGTTGTCCCGCTTAGACGGCCTTCGGTGTTGTTGGAGTAGTTTCTGCTTTACGGCGCTTGAGGAAGATCTTGATGACGCCGTACACGCCGATCAAGGTCCACAGCACCTCGGTGACAAGCACGCCAACATTAATGGGGCTAATCACCGTGTAAGTCAGTGCCGCTGCACCAATGACGTTCAACCACTGGTAAGTGTAGTGATCTGCCGTGAGCTTGCCCAGGTTGAGCAAGAAAAACGCTAGAAGTAGCGCGATCGGCGCAATCAGGCCTATTTCATTCGCAAATGGCATAGTGGACTCCTTTACGAGTCGTTAGTTGTGCTGGGGGTGACGACGGCGTTCGGGAGTGGCGATACGTTTGAGGCTTGGGAGATTAAGCCTATCTAACGTCTCTTCCATTTCCTTGGCCCGATTCTCGAAACGCTTGAGACGTTCGAGTTGGTCATTTTTAAGCTGACCTTTTTCTTCGTAATACTTGAGGCGTGGGTAGCGCCCTGCAAGCAGGGTGCCGAAGTCAACGGCTAGGTCAAACTGTCCCTTACAGGTCGCAGTTCGACCTGCTGCCGCAAACGCCTCAATATCACTCAGAACATCGTTGAGTTCCGTGAGGTCGTGGTCCACGCCTGGAACCGAACCGTCAGCTTCCGCGTAGGCATCGATTCCCGTTCGGGAAGGACCGGTCGGAGTGTCCCGCCACCGTTGCATCCGCAGGATTTCATTAGCCAAAACGGGTTCATTCACCGGTAAGCGAGGTGCTTCTGCCTGCGCGAGAAGCTGACCACGGCTCATGCGAATGAACGTGTGGTGCTTCTCGTAGCCGGGTTTGGTGCAGATGAGTCCGACGGCGTAGGCCTCAAGATCTTCTGACTTGAAGTTCCATCCAACATATTTGGCGAGGGGAACGACCGTGTAATCCGCGGGAGTAGTCCCGGGAATATGGAAGTCGACTTCACGAATGTAGTCGAGCACGATTTGCTGTTGCTCTTCAGTGAGCATCATGTCCTGGTATAGGGGGTACATGCGTCACTCCTTCTAAATCATCTGCATGCGGTCGTAGTTATCGAAGTCTTCGAACCAGCCACCACGGCTCTTGCCGATGATGTCGTACCGGTTGACCACTTCAATGCGTTCGACCCATTTAGCCGAGCGGAAACCACACGAAATCTCTTGACGGATACGCATGGGAGCGCCGTTCTTAATCGGAACATCTTCGCCGTTAAGGTTGACCGCGACGAGTGTCTGCGGTTGTGTCGCTTCCATCATCGGAGCGGAATCGTAGTAGAAGCCCTCGGGGTAGAGGTTGTCGTCGCGTCCCATGCACTGGAAGCACTTAAAGATGACGTCGGTTGCTCCAGGAAGTGGCTTCGCCAGATCAAGAAGAACGTGGAGAGGTACGCCGCCCCAAGTTCCGATGGAAGAGAAGCCCTGCACACAGTTGTGCATTGTGGTCTGTTCGTAGCCGTCTGCGATTTCACGCAGTTCAGAAAGCGTCAGAGTCATCGGCCGCTCAACGAGACCGCCGACCTCCAAGTAGTAGTCCTCGTAGTTGTGAACTACGAGCGCAACGTACTCGTCGATCTCCGGCGGACAACCGGAAGCGCGGAAATGCTCGGTCACATTATCGGGATCAAGCTGCTGACGCGACTCAAGCTTCATCAGCTGACGGGTCAGCGGACGCACGATCACGTTGTGGAGCTTTTCAACCTTGCGCGGATGCTCAAGAGAACTCCGTGTTGCCCACACATGCAGGAATACTACAAAGAGAAGCCCCGTACCGAAGATGACGCCGCCGGCAATCGGGCTATCCGAGTTACCAAAGACCATCTTGGAGACCTCATGGCCGTAGCCGTGAAGCAGAACCATCGAAACGTGCCCAATGATGAACATCAGGTACCCAACGAGTCCCCACCAGTGGGCGGACCGAATCATCTGCCTACCGCCAAGAGCTCGGGTGAGCTTCCAGAAGTGAGTGTTCACCGCTGGCGACTGCATGATGCCGGTAAAGATCATGTAGGGCGGAAGAATGAAGATCGCCGTTGCATACGCCAACTGTTGGATTGCATTGAACGGGTAGCCAGGCATTGGCTCCGGAGAGACGAATGCAAGGTAGGAGACGATGTTGTTAAACACCTGTACCGGGAAGTCAAAGCTTGGCGGGATGTAGCGAAGCCACTGACCTGTTGCGAACAACAGCACGTAGTAGATGATGAAGAACGTCACGTACCCCATCACCGTCATAAAGTGCCAATAACGTCCGAGCCCAAGTAGGCCGCGACCGGGTAGCGAGATGATTGGCGAGTAGTCCTCGTACTCACTCCCCACCGCATAGTACTTGTGCTTCGGTTTTGATTTGATGGTGAACTCGGCCCATTGCGCACCGGGTTTGTTGTGCACGCTTCTATGCAGGCGCGGGTAGGTACCGAGGATTTCGATACCGGACCGGATGAAGAACGTGACGAAAATGATGTTGAGGAAATGCTCTACACGGAGCCACCACGGGAAGTCAAAGACCATTTCAGTTGCCATTACCATGCTGTACTCCTAGTCCGTAAAGCCTTGAGTTTTGGGCCAGGCCACAAGGATGCCGAAATTCACGGCCCAATTGAGGACGAAGTATCCAAGCGACGCAAAAAACATCAGGTTCCACATGGCCGCCAGATTCATTGATGCACCATTCCAGATAAATGGCGCGTCTCCGAGGATGCCGCCCAGGTAGACAACGCAGGCTCCCGCACTAATCATGCTTCCGAAGTCCCAGATTGCTAACCGGGTAACGAGTGCGAGCCCAACGTAGATAGCGGCCAGGAGCACGACTATCCACAGTGCTATTTCTCCGTGCGGGAACGGCGGGTGGTCTGAGAGTGCGACTCCCGCTGCGCACCCTCCAATAGTGGCGACAACCAGCACGAGAAGTGCTTTGGTTAGCCGCGGAAGATTGAATCGGAAGTAGCGAAAGAAGTTCGCTCTTTTTCTGCCGGGTTTGACGTGGTTGTAAACGTCTTCAGTAGCGTTCGGGGTTCCCACTGCATTAGGGATACCGCCGTCACCATCTGCCCCTTCGACGATGATGTTCACAAGCCCTCCTTGAATTCTCCACGTAGCAACACCAAGTCGATTGCGTTGCATTCGTTAGAGTGGAAAATGTCTCGAAAGACGGGGAGAGCCACTCTCGTGCATGAGCGTTACTATGTAGCGCTCATGTAGTTTATTATCCTATCAAAGCTCAGCTAGCGTATTGGCATATTGCCTAAAATCCCCGCGATCAATGACCTTTCCATGACGGAGCTGAATGACGTCCGCATCGAATGCCGCCGCATCTGCAAGGTCATGGGTAACGATGATCATCGTCGCTTTCCCTAATCGTCGTTTGAGAAGTTCACGCAGATCACGAGCCACTTGAATATCAAGCGCAGCGGTCGGTTCATCCAGAAGAACGACCTCCGGTTTGACGACCATGGCCCGGGCAATTGCCACTCGCTGGGCTTGTCCTCCCGATAGCTGATTGGGACGACGTTCACACAATTCTTCCATCCCAACCGCACGTAGTTCGGCTTTGGCGGCTGTTTCAGCCTGTTTTTGGGGCACTCCCTGGCAGCGTAGCCCATACATAACGTTTCGAAGGACGCTCATATGAGGAAAAAGTGCCGGATTTTGCGCTAACAAAGCGATCCGAGGGGGGCGATCGCCACTCCATTTCACCGTGCAGTCCGGGGCCACGAGGCTGCCTGCGATGAGCGAGAGGATAGTTGATTTTCCCGCACCATTTGGCCCCATCAAGGCGGTCCACGATCCCGGCTCGAAGGTGATGTCGACATCCACTCGCCGCACCGGAATCTTTGCTATAACGTGAACACCAGCTCCAGGCGTATCGTATATGAATACGTTTTCACCCAGTTCGTCAACGTCAAGCATGCTCGTTGACGAACCTTCAATTGGTTCCTGCCCCTGGATCAAGCGCTGATACCACCACGAATTCACCGATGATGACAGTCCGACGAGAACAAATGCCGTGGCGACGAGGACGAGTGATAAAGCGAGCGCGAGATCAATATCGTTCTCGGTTTGCAGATAGATTTCCAGCGGTAGCGTACGGGTTACCCCCTGGAGAGAACCCGCGAAAGAAATTGTCGCACCAAATTCTCCGAGACTGCGGCTAAAGGCGAGAGCCGTCGAAGACATAATCGCCGGAGCAGCAAGAGGAAGCGTAATCGTCAGAAGAATTCGGCTTCGTGATGCACCGAGAGTGCGCGCCACTTCTTCGTAGAGAAAACCGCGGGTACGCAACGCGCCCTCAAGCGAGGTGACGAGAAAGGGCATGGCAACGAACGTCTGCGCCAAGATCACCGCGATAGATGTAAAGCCAATCTCGATTCCGAGCACCGATAGATGTTTCCCCAGTAACCCTCGCCTCCCCCAAGTGATGAGCAAGGCGAGGCCGGCAACGACTGGAGGTAAAACCATCGGAAGTGTTGACAGGGTGCGAACGGTGCGAGGAAACCATCCGTCTTGCGCACGGGCCAGCGATAGCGCGAGGGGAACTCCCAGAAGCAAGCACAAGATTGTGCTCGTGACACAAGTGATAAGACTAAGTTTAAGGGCGTCTTGGGCGGCATCTGTGCCGAGGAGCTGGAAGAGATTTCCAAAGTCAACCTGCAGAAGCGTGGCGATAAGCGGAATGATGAGGAACAGGAGCGCTAGGCCGGCAGGGGCCAACAACAGTGGTGGCATCCCGGTTGCCCGGTAGCGCTGCCCGCTCCCCATCATCCGTGTCCTCACTTATCCTTTGTCGGCGAGTTCTGCGCCTTTGAACCCATAATCGGCGAGAATTTTCTGACCTTCGGGGCTAAGCACAGTGGCGATAAATGCTTTTGCCGCATCCGAATTCTTCGTTCCCTTAACGAGAGCGATGGGATAGGCATTGACCACGTCCTCGGCTCCGAGCACCTCAATGATCTCGACCTTATCTCCGGATGAACGCGCATCGGTTACATATACGAGACCAGCATCAGCCTCTCCCTTTTCCACTTTCGACCGCACATCCCCGACATTCTTTTCTTCCGAGACCGGAGAGAGTGCGACCCCAAGATTCTCAGCGAGAGTCCGCGTGGCATTACCACACGGCACCCCCTCGGCACAGACGACAAGTTTCGTCCCGTCCAACGATTCATCAAGTCCCGTGATGTTGGCAGGGTTGCCGGAGGGAACAATGAGCGTGAGAACATTTGAGGCAAAAGGTTGTACATCCTCAACGAGGTCTTGTTCAACTGCGTTATCCATATTCTTTTGATCCGCCGTTGCAAGTACGTCGACAGGTGCTCCCTCAGCGATCTGTTTGACGAGCGTATTCGAACCGTCAAAAGAGAACTTAATCGAAATATCGGGATGCTCCTGGCGGAAGATCTCTTCATCGATTTGGGTAAACGCCTTGGTCAGGCTTTTGGCAGCAAAAACAGTCAACTCAGTTGTACTCGAGGCGGGTTCTGACTCGGCTTTCCCATTTCCGCCACATGCACTCATCCCGAGCGAAACAGCTACCACTGCCGCCCCCGCCAGGATCGAACGAACGATTTTCACAGCTTGTCCCCTTCAAGAGATTGAACCGATACATTTGTTGCCTTAATGAGCGCGGCCGCGACTGACCCCACCTCAAGTCCCAGTTCTTCGACGGCCTCTGTTGAGACGAGAGACACGACGCGGAACGGACCGCATAAAAGCTCCACTTGACTCATCACGCGATCTTTAGTCAGTCCCGTGACGAGCCCAGGAAGGTAGTTTCTAATCGACTGATTAACTCGCCCAATACTGCGCAGATGGAGGTCGGGGCGCGCGTTAATGAATTCGACGACGGATACGCCATCGATTCGCAATGGCCCTTCGCTCGTTTGATCTGCGGTGATATGCCCCTCGTCGAGCCAACGACGCACAGAATCGTCGCTGACTCCCAATAGGGACGCAATAGTTGAAACTCGATAACTAGGCATGTTGCCAGTATGCGGCCTCCTTGGCTACAATGTCAAACTAAACTCCCGCATATACGGTTTTGAGATTCTCAATTTTCCGAAGATTCGGATTATTTAGGCTACTGGAGTTGCATTATTTTTAGGCTGACAGCCTGTCGGCTGGCGATGACGCCTAGAGCTTGGTGGGCCTCCTCCGGTAGCGCCCGTCGAGCAGTTACCTCTTATCTGCATAAAATAGCAGTGATGTCTGAAAGAAAACTTCCTGTTGTAGCAGCAGCTATCGTTGCCCCGCAATCCCAGCACACCGTGTCTGAGGAAATTCACTGGCTCATGCCCTCTGCACTTGGTGAACCGCGGATATTAGCGGCTGAACGCGCCTATCCAAAGAAACTCTGCGGACAGTTTGAGCTTCCCGGAGGCAAAGTCGAGCCCGGAGAAGATCCCAAGGACGCTCTGGTCCGCGAAATTCGGGAAGAGCTCGGATGTGAAATCACCATCGGCCAACCAGTACTCAACCCCGACAGGGAGGACGGTGCGTGGCCCATCCTCAACGGACGCGTCATGTACGTGTGGTTGGCGGAAGCGCTAACCGAGCCGCGCACCGGCAGTGACCACCTATCACTAGCCTGGTGTTCACCAGCTAGCTACAAGCGACTGTCGTGGTTGGCCCCCAATATCCCCATTGTTGAGGCTGCTTTCGCACTCGTTGACGCGTAGCTTCACGTGACGAGCTTGTACCCCATCCCCCGGACGGTTTCGATCGCATCGCTTCCAAACTTCGCGCGAAGATAACCAACGTACACGTCAACCACGTTCGAGCCAGGATCAAAATCGAGATCCCATGCCTGGTCAAGCAGTTGCGCGCGCGACAAAACCTGACCATGATGCTCACCGAGAACTCGTAGTAGCGCAAACTCACGGGCGGAGAGGTCGTGCACCCGCCCTCGATAGGTCGCTTGACGAGCGGCAATATCCAATTGCAGGTCACCCGCTCGCACGAGGGCGACAGACGATTCCCCACCTTGATCTTCGCGGATACGCAGGCGGATTCGTGCAAGCAGTTCCCCAAAACTAAAGGGTTTAGCCATGTAGTCATCAGCTCCGCCCTCAAGACCGCGTATCGTATCCTGCGCACTATCTCGCGCCGTTAGGACGATGACCGGAAGCGTACTGCCGGCTTGGCGGAGTCTTCTCAAGACTGTGAAGCCATCGATCACGGGAAGTCCGATATCTAAGATGAGCAGATCGATCTCTCGGTTAAGTGCCCAGTCCAGTGCCGTCGCCCCATCGGTTGCGGTGAGAGTCCCGATCCCCTCGGCTTTTAACCCCTTTTCAATAAATCGAGCGATACGCTCTTCATCTTCTGCGATGAGGATATTCATGTCCCCTCCACCCCCTTCCGCGAGCGATTGTCGTCATAACGAATAGCCGGTATATCGATTGTCATCGTTGTTCCTGCCGGGCTCGTTGACGTCACCTCGCATGTGCCTCCATGCGCTCGGCTGATAGCTGCTACGATAGCAAGCCCTAGTCCCGTGCCCTCATACATGTCCGTCGCGCGAGTGTGCCGCTCAAACACCTCGTTGGGGTCCGGCAGATCGATTCCCGGCCCCGTATCTGACACCCAGAACCGACATGAATGGCCGATTCTTTCACAACCAATCGAGATCGTGCCATCACTCGTGACCTGGATAGCGTTATCGACGAGCTGTATCGCTGCTTGAAGAATCCGGTTACGGTCACCACTGATCCACGCGTCGGATATCCGATCGGTCTCAAAGGTCACGGACGATTCATGTGTTCTGCGGTATCGCGCAAGCGTGTCGGACACAATGTCGGCAAGGTTAATCGGTTCGAGATTCAAGAAGTCTGGGCGTCGGGACTTCGACAAAATGATCATGTCGTTGACGAGTTCATTCATTCGGTCGAGCTCATCGATACTGAGGTCGCGGGTGGTTTCGACATCGGCCGGGTCATTGACATCAACCAGCTCGAGATTCCCACGGACGATGGTGATCGGAGTTCGTAGCTCGTGCCCAACATCGTCGAGCATGTTTCGCTGCGCATCGAGAGCATCACTCAGGCGATCGAGCATGTTGTTGAATGTCATCGCCAGATCGGCAACTTCGTCGTTACCCTGTACCGTGATTCGTTCGGTTGTGTTGGTAGCGGAGAACTGTTGAGCCGTGTCTCGCAAGTTCCGAAGTGGAGTGAGGATCGACGAGGACGTCAGCCACGCAGCCCCGGCAATGGCAATGAGGGCGATCGATCCCGCGATGGTGTACGTGAACGTTACTCGCCGCATGTCTGACAGTTCTTTTGACACAAAGTAAGCGACAACGAAATGGGCTGTCTGTGCGGCATCCGACGTACCGGCCTCAACGATGGGCATCACCGCGTACCGGATTTCCCCACGTTTTGGCGAGCGATAGGTGCCGTATCCCGGTTCGTCGTGAGCAAGTATTTCTCGGCGAAATCCTCGATCGAGCGGTAGTTCCTGTGAGCCTTCGACGGGAGCGATCGTGGAATCGGGAAGCACGCCGAGAAAGGTCTCGTGATCATCTCCCACGTTCTCCGCCATCGATTTGTGGAGCAGTCTGTTGATGTCGAGTTCTGGATGCCGATCGGACAGCTCTCGAAATTCAGAAATCTCCCGCGCAAGAGTGTCGTCAATGCGATCACGTATCTGCTGTACGACAGCAAGCCACGTAATGATCCCCGTTGAGACCAATCCAATCGTCGCGAGGAGTGCTACCCACACGGTTATTCGCACTCGCAGCGAACGCCCTCTAGTCGTCATCATCGTCATCGTCGGGCGCGTTGACTTCGGTCGATTGACGATTGGGGGTTACCCACGACGTATCGGTGGGAGCACTGGTTTCGGACGGCTCGGCATCGGACGGATCATCACTCACTGATGGGGTTTCTTCTGGCGGGGCTTCACTTGGCGATGTGGATTCATGCACGGTCGATTCGCGAATGATCGTTTCGCCGAGGTCGGGCGGAGAGTCATCGACGCCAAATCGCGCGGTCGCACCAATTGCAGCCATGAGGAGCAAGAAGGCGCCAACTGCGAACCACGGCGATCTCCACCATTTTCCCCTCATGCCCTTATCCTCACCGACTCAATGCCCGTTTGCCACCCGGTTCTCGATGAGAGTTCTCTCATCTGCATCTCATGGTCATTTAATTCTCGGCATCGATAGTCGAAGGTATTGATCGTCAAACCTCGATCTCAGACATGAGGAGAAGCAATGGATATGAGTGCGATTGGTCTTGGTCTGACCATTGACCTAGTAGCAATCTTTATTTTGGCTTATGGTATTTTCTTTCGCCGTCATGGGAAAGCAGATGTCGCTTTAGCGTACATCGCCCTCAACATCGGCGTATTTGCCGCAGTTGTTTTACTGTCGGGTTCCGAAGTCAATATGGGGTTTGCGTTTGGCCTGTTCGGCATCCTATCCATCATTCGCCTCAGATCAACAACGCTGTCGCAAAACGAGGTTGCCTATTTCTTCGTTTCTTTGGTTCTCGGCCTCATCAATTCACTGGGGACCAGTGAACCTCTTCTGGTCATTGGTTTCGACACGTTGCTACTCGCCCTCATGATCGGATTCGACCGGCAGTTTTCGACGCGTGCAGTGAGTGAACAGCGAGTAGTTCTTGATCGTGCACTGACCGATCCGAAGCTCTTACGCGAAGAAATCGAGTTTCGTCTCAACTCCCCCGTCGTCGCCGTCGAGATCCTTGAGATTGACTTTGTTCGCGAAATGACCATCGTCAACGCATCTGTGCGGCAGACTTCGCGCGTCGATAGTTCGTCTCCGGCTCTTTCTTTCAGCAGGAGCTAACATGTCTCTCGCAGTTGCGCCCGAAGTCGAATCTCCACTTCTTCATCCGATTCACGCGCTGTACGCGACACTCGGTGAAGTCTCACTTGACGAAGTACAGCAACGAGCCGACCTCCAAAATCGAGTCGATACGAAGTTCATAGCAACTCCCGATCAGATGGTTGAGTTCATCGATTCAATCCACGACCACGTCGATGTCCTCACCATCAACAACCAACGTACCTTCGCCTACGATTCGATCTACTTCGATTCCTCCAACTACCTGACGTATCGCGACCATCTTCAGGGCAGGCGGCGGCGTTTCAAAGTTCGTACCCGAACGTATGTCGATACCGATTATCGAGTCTTGGAAGTGAAGACGAAGGGATTGCGCGGACGTACCGAGAAGGTACGCATCGATCACGAGGGACCAGCTGATGTACTCGATGACACTGCTCTCAATTTCATTGCCGAGACGCTGACCAACTACGGAATCCGTGACGCTGCTTCCCTGGCAGCAACTCTTCGGCCTGCGCTGCGCACGTCGTATCGACGCACGACCATCGTTGGACGGTACCGCCCATTCCGCATGACTGTTGACGAAGAGCTGGGGTGCGCGGATGAGGCCGAGTCAGTCACAACTCTTCACGACCGAGTGTTGATTGAGACAAAGACGGAGGGGGTGCGGGATCCATTGATCTCACAGCTCTACCACTTCAATATCCGTCCGGTTCGTATGAGCAAGTATTGTGCCGGTATCGGTATGCTCACCGACCTGCCCTCGCCCAAGTGGAATCCGACGATCCGTCAGCATCTGCGGCCAGCAGCACTCGCCTCGTAATGCGTTAGACGAGCACGTGGAGCAAGGTTGCGTAGGTCGCGATTCCTGCGACGATTGACAGAAGCGAGTTCGACCATTTGATGTGGAGGACGAAGGTGACGAGCATGCCCGCTAAAGCGGGCACCCATCCGAGGAATGAGCCGCTCGTGACATCCGTCAACGTGTAGGCAACGAGAATGATCATGACGCCAATCGGCATGACTCGCCCTGTTTCGACAACGACCGGCCGGTCAGCAACCTTGCGTAAAACAATGAATGCGGATGCTCGAAGAAAATATGTGATGACCGCAATCACCGCGAGAGCAACGATAATGTATCCGGTCGTCACGGCATGTCCTCCGTGCTGTAGGGCAGGAAGTTCTCGGACGAATCCGATGCGTCGTCAGGATTGACATGAGCCGCGGTTCGTAAAACCCACAGGACAACAACGACGGTGAACGATACGAGCGACACGATCAACATGAGCTTCTGCCCGACGACCAGTCCAACCGCAGCGCAGGCGAACGCGGCAACAACGATAAATGGACGCGGATTAGCGCGATATGCATCAATGGCGAGAACAATAAACAGCGACGTGAGGGCAAACGACATGAAAGTGGCGTCAAAGTGTGCCCAGTGCACGATGAGAGCACCAACTGTGGTGCCCGAGATCCAGTACAGATGGTTGATCAGTTCAGTGAAGAACACACGGCGACCGCTGAGCGTGTTCGGGTCGCGAGTCGAAAGGAGTGCGTAGGTTTCGTCCGTCAAGGCGTGAATGCCGTACGCGCGGGCCAGCGGGTGTTTCATTCGTCGAAGCGGGAATGAAATCCCGTAGAACACATGGCGGAAGTTCACAAAGAACGTAGTGATAGCAATCGTAAGAAATCCGGCGCCTCCCGTGATGAGTTGCGCGGCGACGAATTGCATCGATCCGGCATAAAGTGTGATGGAGAAAATCGGAATCCACCACCAGGGGATTCCGAGCGACACAGCGTACATGCCAAAGGCTAAGCCGAGCGGAATATAGCCGGCTCCAACGATCCACGTATCGCGCAGAGTGAGTGCCAAGTCAGATCGAGACATGCCCTCAACTCTAAGAATCCACGTCGATACGTGAAATGTCGTCTCACACCGTGAAGATTTGACGACACATTAGGAAGAAGTGTCATAATACGGGTATGCCAAAAATCATTGGAGCTACCATCGGAGAACACCGCGAGAAAACTCGTCAGGCGCTCTTCGACGCACTCTCATCCCTTTTACGAGAACAATCCTTCGAGTCCATCACCATGGCGCAGATTTCCCGCCGTGCCGGAGTTGGTCGCACAGCGGTCTACAATCACTTTGAAGATAAAGAATCACTACTCCTCTCACTCATGAGCTCAACAACCGAGCAGTTCACTGCGGTTCTCACTGAAGCTCTCCAGGTCGTGGATGACCCGTTGCAACAGCTTCGGATCTATATTCGTGCTCAACTTGAACTCAAGCAGCACTATCATCTGGCCGAGGGAGTGAATCTACGTCGCCTAACAACCGCGCAGCCGGCAGAAAAACTCCGCGAGCACGCGCACGTCGTCGAGCACATCCTCCATCACTTACTGGCCGGTGCTCAACGCGCTGAACAGATCACGGTCCCGCCCTCCCCAACGGTTATTGCCCTGATTCACACCTGTCTTGCTGGTCAGGCGATGCCGAAGCGTCGGCCCGATCGAGAGAAGATCATGCTCGACGTCGAAGCCTTCATTTTGCGCGGTCTCGGTGCGAGCGAAGAAGCTGTGGAGACGGTGGATCCTCGAGTGAGCGAACTTCGTTTTGTCTTCGGTGACGAAGAGGAAACCGAGAGCGATAGCGACGGAGAAGGCGATGAGGAGTCCTTTGCCACCTACTTGCGTTGTCCGGTCAATATTGGGGCTTAGCTCGAATCGAAAAACCGTATAAAAGAGGAGGAGCACCTCGTGCTCCTCCTCTTTTATACGGGTAGTTACTTCTGTTGTTGTTCGGCCTCGTCGATCTGACGGCGAACGTCGTCCATGTCGAGTCCCTTAATCTGTTCGATAACGTCTTCAAGAGCTTCTGCCTGGAGGACACCAGAATGACGAAATACTGCAATGCCCTGACGGAAAGCCATGAGGGTTGGGATCGAGGAAATCTGTGCGGCAGCCGCTAGTTGCTGTTCAGCCTCCGTATCGACCTTGCCGAAAACAACGTCGGGGTACTTCTCCGAGACCTTCTCGTAAATTGGACTAAACATACGGCACGGGCCGCACCAGGCTGCCCAAAAGTCAACGAGGACAATCTCATTGCCTTCGATGGTGGAGCCGAACTCTTTGAAGGTCAGGTCAGTAGTTGCCATGTCTTTTCAACCCTTTCAGGGGTGTTGATTGCATTCCTGCCACTAATAACCTTGCCTTGCCGACTATTATTCCGGCAACTGGAAACTGTGTTTGAGACCTCAGTCTCACAGTTTTTCAGCAATGAGTTCCGCAATCTGGATGGTATTGAGTGCAGCTCCCTTACGCAGGTTGTCACCCGATACAACGAAAACCAGTCCTCGGTTACCATCCACTGCCTGATCCTGACGGATACGTCCCACGATTGATGGATCGATACCGGCGGCATCAAGAGGCGTCGGCACATCGGCTACCCGCACACCCGGAGCCTCCTGAAGAAGCTCGTGTGCTCGTTCCGGCGTAATCTCGCGAGCAAACTCTGCGTGAATGGTCAGCGTGTGTCCGGTAAAGACGGGCACACGCACGCAAGTTCCCGAGACTTTGAGATCTGGGATTCCCAGAATCTTGCGCGATTCATTGCGGAGTTTCTGCTCTTCGTCCGTTTCGCCACTCCCGTCATCAACCATGCCGCCAGCCAGCGGAACAACATTGAAAGCGATAGGCGCAACATAGGTCTGTGGTTCGGGGAGAGAGACTGAGCGACCATCGGTAACCAAATCCGATAGATCCTGTTCCACTCCTGCTTTAACCTGCCCGATGAGTTCGTTTACACCGGCGAGACCTGAACCCGATACCGCCTGGTAGGAGGACACAAACATGCGCACAAGTTCGGCCTCATCATGCAGGACTTTCATTACCGGCATAGCTGCCATAGTCGTGCAGTTCGGGTTGGAGATGATACCCCGAGGACGATTATCGATAGCCTCAGGATTCACTTCAGATACGACAAGTGGAACTTCGGGATCTTTGCGCCAAGCGGACGAGTTATCGACGACAACCGCTCCGGCCTCAGCAAACTTCGGCGCATATTCACGTGAGGCGGTGGCACCCGCTGAGAATACCGCGATATCGATACCCGAGAAGTCGGCCGTCGCTACATCCTCAACCGTGTAGGTCTTCCCGGAATACTCGATTTCCGTGCCCGCCGAACGGGCGGAGGAAAAGAAACGGAAGTTCGTTGCCGGGAAATTCCGCTGTTCGAGAATGGCGCGCATGACGTGGCCAACTTGGCCGGTAGCGCCAACGACGGCGAGGGTGAGTCCAGTATTCATCGTCCGGTTCCTCCATAAACGACAGCTTCAGATTCAGTAGCATCCAACCCAAACGCAGAGTGCACAGCACGCACCGCTTTATCAAGGTCGGCAAGTTTAGTTACGACAGAAATACGAATTTCCGATGTCGAGATGAGGTCGATATTGACTCCGGCCTCTGACAGGGCACCAAAGAGTTTGGCCGAAACACCGGGATTCGTGCGCATCCCCGCACCGATGAGGGAGAGAATTCCGATATCCGCGTTGTACCACAGGTCGCTGTAATCCAGCTCTTCCTTGGCGGCTTTGATCGCTTCCATTGTCTTATCAGCATCCGAGGACGGAAGTGTGAAAGTGATATTTGCGCGGCCCGTGCCAGAAGTCGGAACGTTCTGAACAATCATGTCAATATTTGCACCAGCGGCAGTGATGATTTCGAACAGTCGTGCAGCCATACCCGGAGTGTCGGCAATACCGACGACGGTGATTTTGTCCTGGCTACGATCGTGCGCAATACCGGAAATAATGGGGGCTTCCACGTTGTCCTCCTGGGTGGTAGCAAGGGCGCTTTCAGGCACGAGGCCTTGAAGCTCGGGGTTCGCTGGTGAATTGGAAATCCACGTACCGTCCTTGGACGAAAACGAGGATCGCACATGAATGGGCACTTTGTAGCGGCGAGCAAACTCAACGGCACGCAGGTGTAAGATTTTAGCGCCGTGCGAAGCGAGCTCGAGCGTTTCTTCCTGACTAATACGATGAATACGGCGCGCATTGGGCACAATTCGCGGATCAGCGGTGAAAAGACCGTCAACGTCGGTGTAAATCTCACACACATCGGCATGGAGGGCGGCCGCTAAAGCCACTGCCGTTGTATCAGAGCCTCCGCGTCCAAGGGTTGTTACGTCGTCGTCGGATGAAACGCCTTGGAATCCCGCGACGATCGCGACTTGTCCGCTGCGGATCGAACGCGCCACCCGTTCGGGCACCATCCCCGTGATATGTGCGCGTCCGAAGTGCGCATCCGTCATAATGCCAGCCTGCGCTCCCGTGTAGGACACGGCGGGCACACCCATCGCGTTAATGGTCATTGCGAGTAGCGACATGGAAATCCGTTCACCGGCAGAAAGGAGCATATCCATTTCGCGTTCGGGCGGATTATCAGTGAGCTCAGCGGCGAGATCGAGTAGATCGTCGGTTGAGTCGCCCATAGCGGACACGACGACTACGACGTTATGTCCGGCGTTGCGAGTATCAACTATCCGTCGGGCTACACGCTTCATGGCCTCGGCATCAGAGACGGATGAGCCTCCATACTTCTGCACGATCAGTGCCATGAATACTCCTTGCTTTCGGTGCGGGTCTTATTACCTGTACCAGTCTAGGACCGGGCTTCTAGACACTGACAATCAATCCATTGGGTGAACTATGGAAACGGTCACGATTCTGTCAATTTGCTCGCTATTTCGGCGTTCGGATGGACGAAGCGAGTTATCGCTCAATGATTCGGCGGCCTTCGAAGGCACGTCCCAGTGTCACTTCGTCTGCATACTCGAGGTCGCCGCCGACGGGGAGCCCCAGGGCTAGACGAGACGCGGGAACCTCCATCGTGTCGAGCATTCGAGCGAGATACGTAGCCGTCGCTTCACCTTCGATATTTGGATCCGTTGCAATAATGACCTCTTGAACACCGTTGGCACCTAGACGAGCAAGCAATTGTCGAATACGAAGCTGGTCGGGGCCGATTCCTCGCATCGGATCGATTGCTCCTCCAAGAACGTGGTAGAGGCCGCGATAGCTACCGGTACGCTCGATGACTTCGACATCTTTTGCTTCTTCGACAACGCAGATAATCGATTGATCGCGTCGCGCATCTTGACAGATGTAACACGTATCGGACTCGGCTATGTTGCCGCAGATGTCGCAAAAACGCACCTTATCTTTCACTTCGCGCAAAGCATCTGCAAGTCGAAGCACGTCTTCTTTTTCAGAGCTGAGGATATGGAAGGCTATGCGTTGAGCAGATTTGGGGCCGACTCCAGGCAGGCTCCCCAATTCGTCAATAAGTGTTTGAACTGCACCTTCGTACAAGGCTAGTCGCTTCCTTCGTCAATCTCTTCAAGCAAGGTGGCACCGAAAATTCTCTGCACCACAGGTAATCCTAGAACGGGCGAGTTTTGAATACTCGGATCATCTTCGCGAGCCCCGCCGGTTGGATCGTCGAAGTCATCCGGCGTTTGCGGCACATCGAGTTGAATCGGTGGGCTGTCCGGGGCGTCCTCAGCAATGCTGCGAACAAGTTCCTCTGCCGGTTCATCGGGTGAGTCGGGAACGTACTGCGGTTCGTCGGGGACGGAGGCAACCTCAGTCTCCCTCAATCCCGGTTCCGAATACGGTTGATGGTTTTCTGGGGTCGATGCGGTGCTTTGTTGAGCAGGTTGAATCGGTACCGGTGGTGCGGCATTAGTGGATCCAGCGGGTGACCCCTGCGGTGTATTCGCGTCAAGGTTCTGGTTCAGACCGCCGCCTGGTACCGCCACCGGCCCCCATCCGTCGTCTGAGGGAGGTTGCGGTTCAGTCGTCCGCGCTGCAGCAGTGGGCTCTGGAGGTGTCGGTTGTGGCGCCGGAGTGCCTGCACTTGCCGGTTGTTGCGCACTGGCGGGGCTTTGTTGCCCAGCAGGGGAATCTCCAACCGTCGTGTGCACTTGTTTCGCCGATCCGATAACAATCCGAATCGCTTCAACGGCTACCTGATCATGGCCACCGGCATAGAACGCATTGCGAAGGTTCTCCGACACGAATCCGAAAGTAACGGATTCAGCGTCCTCCGACACGATTGTGGCGTGTTCCGCCAGGAGGAACCGGGATGCACGCCGCAGTTGGTTCACCGCATCAATAAATTGATCCCATTTGCCATGCAGATTCGCAGTGACATCGGTCGGCACCTGGGGTGCCGACGCAGAAATCGGTGCTGCTTCGACGGGTGCCGCGGGCGATACTGGTTCGCTCGGCTTTTCTATGTACTCGGCCTCGCTACGCGCGGGCTCCGCTACCTGCTCGCTACTGGTATCGGAAGCGGGCGTTTTGCTCACGCGTTTGTCCACTACTTGCTGAACTGGACCAGCTTCTTCAACTTTCGCTTTGACGGATTGCGACTCTTCGACCTTTCGTTCGGTCGGTTGTGCGTCGGAAACAGCAGGGGTCCGGGGTACGGGTTCGGGGTGTTTTTCTTCAGATTTGTGCGGCGAACTGCTGTCTTTTTTGCTTTGTGCCTCGCGGATCCGTCGCAGTTCTTCTCGAGCGAGGGCCGCGCCGGTCAGTGGTTTACCGTCGTCGCCGACAATAACGGGAGTCGACTCACTATCTGTTCCCGCTGGCGCCGACTCCACCGCTGAATCCTGCTGAGTTTCGATAAGGATACGTCCGACGAGTAACTCAAGTTGCAAACGCGGAGATGTCGCTCCCACCATTTGACGTAGGGCTTCATCTGTTAGTTCTGCCGCTTGTGACAGCGCTTTGGGCCCCCACAGTTTCGCCTGGGCGGCCATTCGTTCCAACTGATCGTGTGGGACTTCGCCGAGAATGTCGCGTGACTGTTCACCGGCAACGGCAATGATGAGGAGATCACGCAGACGTTGGAGCAGGTCCTCAACGAATCGACGCGGATCATGTCCGGACTCCACCATTCGCTCAATAGTGGCAAAAATGTGGGCGCCGTCGTGCACTCCAAGCGATTCGATGGTGTCATCGAGCAACGCGGAATCTGTGTAGCCCAGCAACGCGATGGCATGGTCGTAGTCGATGCGCGCATCAATAGACCCCGCCATCAACTGGTCGAGAACGGAAAGGGAATCTCGTACCGACCCTCCCCCGGCCCGGACAACTAACGGGAGTACGCCCTCACCTACCGCGATCGATTCGTGGTCGCACAGCTCATGCAAGAACGGCAACATCGTCTCTCCGGGAACGAGGCGGAACGGATAGTGGTGGGTCCGCGAGCGAATAGTTCCAATCACGCGCTCAGGTTCCGTCGTCGCAAAAACAAACTTAACGTGTTCAGGTGGTTCTTCAACCAGTTTGAGCAGAGCATTAAAGCCCTGCGGCGTCACCATGTGCGCCTCGTCGAGAATAAAGACCTTGTATCGGTCACGTGCCGGCGCAAAAGTTGCTCGTTCGCGCAGTTCACGGGCATCATCAACACCGTTGTGCGAGGCCGCGTCAATTTCAACAACATCGAGTGAGCCGGGCCCACCCGTTGCGAGGTCGCGGCAGGAATCACACGTTCCGCACGGCGTATCCGTCGGCCCTTCAGCACAGTTCAGACAGCGCGCGAGAATCCGCGCTGACGTTGTCTTACCGCAGCCACGCGGCCCAGAAAAGAGGTAGGCGTGGGTGACACGATTCGATCGCAGGGCAGCTTTCAGCGGTTCGGTCACATGATCTTGACCGATAACTTCATCAAATGTCTCTGGCCGGTAACGGCGATACAGTGCAGTGGTCACAACTCAAACTCTAACGGTAACGACTGACATCTGCGTCCTCCCCGCCCAATCGCCCGTTTACTGGGCAACAATATCCGCAACAGTTGCTCGAGAAACATCCAGGAAATCCGTCACTTTCATACGCAGGGATAACCCTCGCCGCCCTCCTGAGACAATCATGTGTGTCAGCGCGAGCACACCCTCATCAACCACGAGCTCATGCGGCTGTTTTTGTCCGAATGGGCTGATCCCGCCAACGACGTATCCGCTCCGCTGCTGGGCTTTCTTCGGGTCCATCAGTTCGGCGCGTTTGGCACCAATGCTCCGGGCAACTTTTTTGAGAGAGAGCCGATGACTGGCCGGGATCAGCACGGCAACCGCTCGGCTATCAGCTTCGAGCATGAGCGTTTTGAACACGTCGTCAGTGCTGGCCCCGAGCTTGGCGGCGGCCTCAACGCCGAAGCCACCCTCGAATCCATCGGTGTGTTCATAAGTCAGTTCTTCACACGCGATCCCCCGTTCAATGAGATACGTCAGTGCGGGGGTCGCACCCGATTGTGACTGCTCCATGCGCACCTCCCTCGATTGACGCTTCGAATGTAGCGCATCTGACAGCCAGACTGCATAAGCCGGTTCGACTGATGGGCAGGTAATTCGATACACTGGGTGGTCGTTACCCGCTTTGGGTACACCTGGAGGATTCGCCTAGTGGCCTATGGCGCTCGCTTGGAAAGCGGGTTGGGTGCAAGCCCTCGGGGGTTCGAATCCCCCATCCTCCGCCACACTTCCCCGGAAACCGCGCGTTTCCGGGGTTTTTCATTGATTTAACGCGGGATACTGCCGGTTAGCCACTTCCCCATTCGAGGACAGTTACGGCAAAGTATGGACACGTTGAGACACCCTACGGGAGTCAAGTTGGGGTACTGTGTTTTTACAGCTTGGGGGTCAGGTTTTCAGCGAAGAGGATGTGCCCATGACCTCGCTTACGGATTTCACGATGCCTGTCGATGCCGCGAGAGTCTGCGAGGAGGGTTTGGACTCACTCTAACCGCAAACTCGAGGGTTGTAGGCTCTCCCTTACAGGAGTTAGGAGGAAAAGGTGAATATCCCGTTACCAGACAAAGTCGGTAAGGATGACTTTGAAGACAGGGTGATTTCCAAGCTGTGGCCCCACATGAGTGACAACGGGCGCTTTTGCACGAATCTCCACATCACGGGCGGTGATTTTTGGTACGCCATGATCGGCGCTATCTCTGGTTGTCACGAAGCCGGATATAGGATTCCTGAAACTCTACTGCAAGAAATTGAGCGAGAAAACGATGAGTGTTTCGAGACAGATGATCCCATTCATGGCTTACTCGTTCGTGCCGTTGCACGAGTGCGTTCCCTTGATCAGACGCCGCAGTAGCCGAGTCTTTCTTTCGCTTCGACAACCACTGAGACTGTAGAAACTGAGCTGAAACCGAAGCCCACTCCAATAGCCTCACCCCATCAATAATGATCTTGCTACGACCACTTCAGATGTCCGCGGCACGACATACGCCGCTACACAGAGCCTACGGTTACGGGAGGCTGGTTCTCGCATTCGCTACACAGAGCCTACGCCAGCCATACAGAGCCTACGGCGACCAGAGTGAGCCTACATTCGTTGACTGAGCACCGGAGCCTTACTCGCGACCGCAGAGAAAACGCGAGGGTGGCTACTCCCACTCCACTCCTGGTGAGCGGTGCCAATTCCAGCCGCGCTCATCCCAGCTTCGCGCCAGCTCCGGAAGTCCTGCGGCAAACTCATCCCAATCAATCGAACCGCGTGTAGCAATCTCGCCAAGTGCGGCGATACGAGGCAGAAGCATGTACTCGTAGTCCGCCCGCGAGCGCAACGTTTCGGCCCAGAGGGCGCCCTCGACGCCGACAACCGCATCTGCGGGAATATCCCCGAGCTCCGCGAGCGGATCCCACGCGGCCGTATCCTGAAGCTCAATGCGTCGATTCCAGGTGAGGCCGAGTTCTTCCTCATCCGAATACTTCATATCGAAGTAGACATACGATGCCGGCGAAAGAATGACACCGACCCCGCGAGTGGCGGCCTCGGCAATGGCGCTGAAATCTTGCCGGTCGTCCCACAGTTGCACCAAATCACCTTCACCGAGAAGCGGGGCGGCCTCCTGCCACGCGATGACCTTCGCGCCGGCCTCATGCACGGCGTCAACGGCCATCGTCACGATTGCCGAATACTCGTCTTTCGATGTCGCGTGCGCTTCGTCGCCACCGATGTGGACGTAACCGTCGGACTCGCGAGCGACGTGGCTGAGCACTTCACGAAGGAACCGCTCAGTTTCAGGGGCATCAATGCGCAAAGAGGAAAATCCGACCTCCATGCCGGTATAGGGGGCGGGCCGCACCCCATCGACATTGAGGCCCTCAATGGCATGAAGCGCGGCATTGGTGTGTCCGGGCAGATCAATTTCAGGTACGAGGAGGAGGCCGCGGGAATGGGCGGCACGCTGTAATTGTCGCCAATCACTGACGGTGTAGTAACCGCTGTTAGCTCCGCGGACGCTAGTCGAGGACGAACGTTCGATCAGTTCGGGCCAGCCGGGAATCTCGAGTCGCCACCCCTGATCGTCACTCAGGTGCATGTGGAACCGGTTGAGGCCGACGCTTTGCGCCAGGTCCATCAAACTCATGACGTCGTCAACACCAAGGAAGTTGCGCGTCACGTCGATCATGATGCCGCGCCATTCGTACGCTGGTTGCACTGGGCTGGTCATTTCAGATTCCTCCGCTTCAGTTTCGTCTTCGGTAGCCGGCGGGGCACCGAGCAAAATAGCAGACACTGCTTTGAGGTCGGGAAGCGAGGTGAGCATGTCCTCGACACTGTCTACCGTATCGGCGCTGGGAACAAAAATTCCCATCAGTGCTCGGGCTGGATTGTCACATGGGTGAATGAGAGTGACTTCGGCACCTATCGAGGTCGATTGTAGTTGCTCGATGTACTGAGAATGGGAGACCATCGTCTCTTCAACCCGGGAGGTTGGGGGAAACTCGTCACAGTGAGAGAAGGCGGTTGGTCTCGGCGCGGGCGAGCGCAGTGTGAGAGTGTAAGCAGTTATTGCGAGGAGCGCGGCGGCGAAAACGGCGACACTGATCTTCATCGCACGATTCACGGCGTTTCACCTCTTTGCCAGGGTATCGGCGACCGCGAGTTTCGGTCACTGTACGCTTAAGCCTAGAGCACGTGACCCAATGGGGCATGACATCGAAATGGAGTTGGTCGCCCGCGCCATGTAGACTGAGAATCGATCCCTCGTGTGACGGTATCTCCTGAACCTCCCCAGGGCCGGAAGGCAGCAAGGATAGGGTAGCTCTGCCGGGTACGCGGGGGATCCTTTCTACCCTCAAGTCCGGTCGCAACCAGTCCGGCGGTTACAAGCCAGCACGATCCGTCGGGCACGACATACAACGCGGCCCACCGCGGCCCCGTCCCAATTCTCCACCGGGAACGGTCAGCACGCGGATCCCGGCCTCCTCTAAAAACTCGTTAGCCCGTTCGTTTCGATCGTAGGCAACGACAACGTTCGGTCGAACGGCCAGCAGGTTACACGCGTCATTCCACTGGCCACGCTCAGCGTCACGGCCTGATTCGGGAACGGTGAGGAACCGTACGTCAGACAATCCCATTGCCCGAGCAATCACGTCGTGCATCTCATCTGCCGGTGCGGGTGCAACAGCTAATCCCCCGTCGGCTCGGCGGGTAATCGTCACCGTTTCACGCATTCCTAAGTGCTGATATTTGACGAATGTATTCTCATTCGCCATCGTCATCACGGTGTCAAGATGCATTTGGGCGCGAACCTGCGGCATCATGATGCCGATAATCGTCGTCACCGTTTCGTCGGTGAAAAGCGATCGCGCCAACCGTTCCAGCCCCGCCGGAGTGGTGCGTTCAGATAGGCCGACAATGACCACTCCTTCTCCGACCACGAGGACGTCACCACCCTCAACTGTCGCATGGCCATCGGCAAGACCGTTCGACCATTCGGTGAAAGTCGCCTCGGCAAACATCGGGTGCCAGCGGTAGATCGCTTCGTACAAAATGGTTTCACGGCGACGCGCCCTCATCTGCATGGCGTTAATCGACACTCCCGTGTGGATCCACATACTCGTGTCGCGAGTGAAATACAGATTCGGTAGACACGGGCTGACGAGATCATCTCCACCGAGGCGGTGGACGAGTGTCGAATCAACTGTTCCCACAGCTTCTTCGAGTTCATTACGGGTCATTCCCTCAATGACGAAGTCTGCGAGCTGACGCGCATTGAGTTCACGCGCGTAGGAAATCAGCGTTTCCGCAGCGGTGATCCCGTAGAACTCCTCGGTGAATACCCGGGAAATAACGTGGTCGCGCGCTTCCGCATGGGCAAGCGCCGTTTCAAGCAGGTCGTCAAACCAGAGGACGTCGACGCCTTCACCAGTCAGCGCGGCGGAAAATGCGTCGTGATCGCGCTGCGCTTGCGACAGCCAGAGAACGTCGTCAAACAGCAACTCTCCCATGTTTGAGGGCGTTAATCGTTCCATCTCTTTCCCCGGTCGGTGAACAATCACCTGCCGGAGCGGACCTACTTCGGAAAACACGCCTAACGACATTTCGCACCTCTTTCAGGCTCTATCTTGCCGTTTTCTCCCCCCATTTGTCAGATCGACGAGCGACACGTCACTGCCCGGTTTCGATCGGTCCGAGAAGAAAAGTCGCCCACGCCGAGTGGAGTGATTCGGCATCCGAGGGTTGGAAAAGCCCGGCAATGACATCCCGATAGAGACGTGACAGTTCTTTCGACATGTAGTAGCTTGATCCGCCCGAGGCTCGAATGGCCTGTTCAACCGATTCTTTGGCGGCCTCGCACGCGCGATGTTTGACAGCCGAAAGCTGCGGTAGCCACACGAATCCGCGGTCGACCCCAGTCTCGAAGTCACGGGCAAGTGCATCGATCTGCGGGTAGATACCGTCCATCGCAATGGCCGCATCGGCGATGCGCCAACGAATATCTGGATCATTGGAATAGGTTGTGCCCGTGCGCACGGATTGACGTTGCTTCACTGTTTCAACCGCAATTTCAACCGCACGTTCCCCTATTCCGGTGTAGGTGGCGGCGAGAAGGAGTTCAAAGTTCGCAAAAATCCCGAATACGACCGGATCAAAAGACGGGCCTGGATTGACCCGCGCGAGGATTCGTGCGGCCGGAGCGTGTGCGCCCTCGAGGATCGTCGTGTTGGACTGGGTGGCGCGCATTCCGAGCGTGTACCAGTCATCCACGATGGTGAAACCCTCGTCGTCACGGTCGAGAATCGCAAACACCGACATCGGGCTGTCTCCAGAATCATCTCGCCCAAAAGTCAATAGTTTTGTCCACGCCGGTGCCAAAGAGGTAAAGATTTTCGTTCCGTGGAATGAGTATCCGCCCTCCCCATCGGGTTGCGCCCGAGTAGTCGAACCGAACAAAACGAGATCATTGGACGGTTCCGAAATGCCGAAGCCGAACAAATCGTCCTCTGCCGCCATGCGGAGAATTGTGGCACCGCGGTCATTGCCTTTCGCCAGCATGTGACGGCCGAGCCCGACGATGATTTGATGCATATTGATCCCGAGTGCGGTGCCCGGTGCAGCCTTCGCTAAAGCCGTCTGCTCTCGACAAATCTCTGCTAGTGACAGCCCCGCACCACCAAATTCCCGCGGCACGAATGCCTTCAAATACCCTACTTTTCGCAGGTCCTCGAGATCATCGTTGGGAAAGGTGTTTTCTGCATCGTGCCTCGATGCGCGAGAGTGAATTCGGCTGAGTAGCTCAGCATTCAGGAAGGCCATGGCGTCTCCTCGGGTGCGCGGACATAGGGGAGGTCTCTCCATCAAAAGTACCGGACTGAGGGCCGCACCACATTCCTGCGATAACATTGACTCCATTTCTCAGGCGTTTTCGATTACATTTATGGTGTGAGCGATTACCCCCAGCCCGAGATTCCCCGTCGATCGACAGCCGTCAGTCCGCGACAGCAGTTCCGTGCTCGACGACAGCGGCGTCAGAATTCCGTGTTTTCCATCATCGTTGGCTTCATGGCGGTGACTTCGCTCCTCGCAATTCTCGTACTCTCAGGATTAGTTCGCATGCCGTTCGGAGACGACTTCACTGTTTCTGTCGAAGAAGCAAAAACCGGCGACATCGTATGTCCACTGGACGGCTCAAAACCCGTCACTCTCGACGGTGTCAAAATCAAGGTCTATAACGCAACGGGTCGTCCCGGTCTGGCAGGCACCGTCGGAGAACGTCTTGCTGCCTATGGTGTCGCTCCTGAAGAACCGGGCAACTACGCGGGTCAGTTCTACGGAACTACGCGCATTTCCGCGAGCAAAACCCGGATTACACAGGCGTACACCATCTCCCAGGCTTTTCCCGAATCGTCAGTTCGCTTCGACGAAGCGAACACGGACATCATCACCATTATCCTCGGAGAGCATTTTTCAGAAATGATGTCCGAGTCCGACGTCGACAAGGCTTTTATGAGTACCGAACCGTTCGCAGCTCCGAAGAACTGCAAGGTAGCTCCGTAAAAGCGGCCCTACCGGGACTTCGGCTTCCGGTGACGCCTCGAATAGGCCGCGCCCTCGAGGTCGGTACCTGCCGGAGCTGAGGCCGGCGACGCCGCTTCCAGGTTGGTTCCACGTAGCTTCGAAATCCACCGCATGAGATGGTAGATGCCGATGGCGCACGCTGAACCGAGTGCAATGCCTTCGAACTGCATCCCGGCAGGCGCCCATGTGTAGTTCGCGATGGCGACAATCATGGCGACCGCCGCAGTGTTGAGATTGACGGGATCGGAGAAATCGACTTTGTTCTGCACCCAAATGCGAACGCCAAGCATTCCGATCATGCCGTAGAGTACGGTTGCCGCGCCGCCGAGCACACCATCGGGAATCGTTGAGATCATGGCCCCGAACTTCGGAAGCATGGAGAGGCCGAGTGCGATGAGGGCGGCGATGACGTAAGCGGCAGTTGAATAGACGCGCGTAGCGGCCATAACGCCGATGTTTTCAGCGTAGGTTGTTGTACCCGACCCGCCTCCCGAGCCAGCGAACATTGTTGAAATACCGTCCGCAAACAGTGCTCGTCCAGTAACGTCGTCGAGATTCTGTCCAGTCATTGCAGCGACGGACTTCACGTGTCCGACGTTCTCGGCAATGAGTACGAAAACGACGGGAATGAAGAGGCCGAGTGTCGATACGTCGAAGGAGGGAGAATGGAATTCGGGGAGTCCCACCCACGCCGCCTCGCCAATAGCTGCGTAGTCGATTTCGTTTTGGATAGCGGCGGTAATGTAGCCGATGATGACACCGATGAGGATTGAGAGTCGGCCAATAATTCCCTTGAACAAGACGGTAATGAACACAACCGACACGATCGTGACGACCGCGGTAACGGGCCCATTCTGCACCCAGTTCCAGGCCGCTGGTGCCAGGTTGAAGCCGATGAGAGCGACGATGGCGCCAGTCACGATCGGCGGCATGACAATATCGATCCACGCGGCCCCCGCGAAGTGAACGATGATTCCGACGAGAGCGAGTGTCGCACCAGTGGCAATAACGCCACCGAGCGCGTAGCTTTGCCCGAGTGATTGGGACACGGCGAGAATGGGAGCGATGAGGGCGAATGAGGACCCAAGGTAGGACGGAAGTCGCCCAGCGGTAATCGCAATGAACAGCAAAGTGCCGATGGCGGTGAAGAAGAGCGTGGTGTTCGGGGGGAAGCCGGTGATCAGCGGAACGAGGAAGGTCGCTCCGAACATGGCAATGACGTGCTGCGCTCCGATACCGACTGTGCGCGGCCAGGTCAGGCGCTCGTAGGGAAGAACAACCTCTCCCGGTGGAATAGATTTGCCGTCACCGTGGAGTCGCCACGTAAACGCTTTCTTGAAGGCTGTGCTGAAGGATGAGCTCATGTGATTTCCGATCCGTTGTGGCACTGGCAACTGAGTTACCCGGTCGGAATTCCACGGTACCTCCCTCAAGCGAGCGACTAAAACCGTGTTTACTCTCCGGGCACATCTCCCGCGCGCACAAACCGCAGCCGCAACCGCTATTTCCTGCGGGATGTAGACGAATGCCGCACGATCACCTTCGCTAAACTAAAGGGAGGAGAGTGATCAAAATGACTCAATGGGTGGACGCTTCGACAAATCAGGATGAGGCAGTTGTTGCTTTAGCTGATCTCATGCGCAATCGAGTGACCGCCGTTGTTGCCGGTGCAGGAATGTCAACTGATTCGGGTCTTCCCGACTATCGCGGAACCGGTTCGTCCGGTAATCCAACAGTTGATTTCGACCTCTTTATGTCGCATGAAAAATGGCGACGATGGGTGTGGCAACGCAACCAGGAAACGTGGAAGGCCGTCGCCTCCCTCACCCCGACTCCCGGCCACCGGGCGGTTGCCGCAATGCAGGAGGCTGGTATCGTCAACGGTATTGCCACACAAAATGTCGACGGTCTCGACCGCAAGGCAGGAATCGCCGACCCCGCCCTCCTCCACGGAACTTTTGATCTCGTTGACTGTATTCAGTGCGGTACCCAGTTCGATCGTGTCGAGGTTGACGCGTGGATGCGCGAGCGCAATCCGACCGTGCATGATGACGCCGACCCGACCCACGTTGCTATTCTCGCTCACGTCGATGAGGACGCAGCCGACGCCTCGACTTTTGATCCCGCACCGTGTCCACGATGCGGGGGGATCCTCAAACCCAATGTCGTGTTCTTCGGCGAGGCACTACCAGCACAGGCTATGGACTTAGCTTTCCGTTACGCGCGCGAAGCAGATGTTGTCCTCGTTGTTGGCTCATCGCTTGTTGTCGGAACCGGACTGTGGGTGGTGCATGAAGGGATGCAACATCACGCACAGATCGCCGTTGTTAATCGTGGTCCGACGCAAGTTGATGCGTACTGTAACCTGCGGATTGAGGGAGGAGCTTCACAGATTCTCGTCGGAGTCGCCCGTCTACTCGGTGTTTCAGTCGACTAATTCCAGCGGAAGCTACTTTCTGCTATCGGCCCGGTTTCGCCGCTTTGCCAACCGCTACGAGCAATGGCTATCGACTGACCTGTCATCGTGTTCCAACACGTCATCCCTGAGAAAGTCGACATGCAGGCAACGTCGTCGTACTGGGCGTATGTCCCATAATCGACGGTAATAGCGTCGGCGGCGTTAGCGACTTGACCGCAGGCCAGATTGACTCCGGTTTCCGTAGCTTCAACTGATAGGTAGCCCGTCGGACACAAGTTACCGAGGAAGGAGCTGGAGTCATAGGTTTCAAGTGCGGTACACAAAACACGGTCTCCGCTGAGATTACAGACGAGGTTTCCCGTTGGAGACTGCAAGGCTGATGTCTCAATGGCACCTTCTGGAGCTGGATACAACGGTTCTGGCTCTTCGGTGGGTTCCTCGCTCGGCTCCTCACTTGGTTCTTCACGTGGTTCTTCGCTCGGTTCTTCCGACTGCGTCGGTGAGGCCGTCTCGGTCGGCGACGGGGTGGGTTCAGGAATTATCTCTGGACTTCTCGTCGCAAAATAGATGACGACCGCGGCAAGAAGGAGTGCGAAAAGGGTCAGGAGAAGAATGAGGAAGAAGTAGGGCGACCTCGTGCGCTTTTCTTCTTCTTTAGGCTGCGGGCCAAAAACCTCTTGCGAGGAAGGAGCGGGAGCAACAGTTGGTGCCGTAGTTGCTCCGACTGCACCGGTAGCGACTGCTGCGGTCAAAGTCGGTTGTTCGGATTCGTCAGGATGCGCTGAGTCTGGTTCCTGATTGTCGACCGCGGCAACCGAGCCAATAACAGGAGGAGTCGTGTCAGTCACGTGAGGAGCAGTCGTCGGATACACGGGGCCGCTCTCGCGGCGCTGGTGAACCGCCGCTTTCACGGCCTCATCACCAATATCATCAAGCCATTGGATGAGCCCCTCGTAGGCAGCGGGGTTGAGTGCAACTTTCGCTCGCAAAGCCGGGTATTCATAGGCGATAATGCGGAGCACTGAGGGGTCAGTTCGCGGGTCGGATGCCTGGGTGGCGATATCCGGTTTCCGACCGTTCGAGTGTGTATCCGTGTTCATGGGTCTGCCTCCGTGTGGTGCGCATAACCTAATATCCCACCATTATTGCCACATGGGAAGCGGAAATATCACCCGAAAGAGCCAATTGTGTAAGGCATCTATCAGCTCTGCCGCGGGCAACTGTCAGGCGGGAGCATCGAATCCTTTTCTCGAAGCGGTCCGCGCATACCAGTGGGCACTTGCTTTCGGTGTACGAGCACCCGTCTCGTAGTCAACGCGGACGATGCCGAAGCGTTTGGTGTATCCGAATGTCCACTCGAAGTTGTCCATCAGTGACCACGCGAAGTATCCGTTGATATCAACGCCCTGCCCGATTGCTTCGTGAACGGCGATGAGGTGGTCTCGGATGTATGCCAACCGGGTATGAGTATCGTCAACGAAACCAGTTTCGTCGCAGACATCGGGATAAGCGGCTCCGTTCTCCGTAATGAAGATAGGGATACCCGCCGGGCCGGTATATTCTTTGTCGAGACGGATCAGCAACTCTCGGAGGTCATCGGCCAGCACTTCCCATCCCATGTCGGTGACCGGGAGGCCGCGTGACAGAGTGCGAATGCGCTCGGCCCCCACATAGGGCGTGGTCGAGTTGATTTCGCTCCCCGAGGGTCCCGCGACTGCTACCCCGTTATAGAAGTTCACCCCGAGCACATCAAGCGGTTGAGAAATAATGTCCAGGTCACCATCGCGGATAACTCTATCTAGCCCTGCCTCGCGCATATCGTCGCACACGTCCGCTGGATAGGAGCCTCGCAGGAGAGGATCGAGGAAAATACGGTTGTGCGCACCGTCGATTTGGCGCGCTGCATCATGATCAGCCGCACTGTTCGGATCGGCCGGGTGGGCAACGGTGAAGTTGAGCGTGATCCCCAGTGATAGTGGTTTCCCATCTGCGCGAGAGCGGATTTCTTTCGCCGCGAGACCATGTCCGAGAAGCAGGTGATGAGCGGCCGCAACCGCTTGTTTAGGATCGGTGTAGCCGGGCGCATGGATGCCTGCCGCATAGGACAAAAACGACGAACACCAGGGTTCGTTGAGCGTTGTCCAATACTCAACCCTATCCCCCAGTTCTTCGTAAACGCGGGCCGCGTACTCGGCAAACCGATAGGCCGTGTCGCGGTTGGCCCACCCGCCCTGCTCGAGGAGCGCACGCGGCTCATCCCAGTGATAGAGGGTAATCCACGGGGTAATGTCGTTTGCTAATAGCTCATCGACCAGACGCGAATAAAAGTCGATCCCCAACGCGTTAAAATCGCGGTCATCGGGGCGCACTCGCGCCCAGGAAATCGAGAACCGGTACATGTCGAGGTTGAGACGTTTGATCAGTGCGACGTCTTCTTCCATCCGATGATAGTGGTCGCACGCAACCTCAATATTCGATCCGTCAATGATGTTTCCCGGCGTGCGACAGTAGGCATCCCAGATTGAGTCGGTTTTCCCGTCCTCGTGGCCCGCACCTTCAATCTGGGCTGCCGCAGTTGCCGCTCCAAACTGGAATTCCGGGGGAAATTCGTAGCGCTGCATGGTGCCCTCCTAGCCGTGAGTGGACACTTTATAGCTTACGCTCGACGAACGATGAGATTGTCAAAACCTAGCGCTTCAATGTCGTTAACGAGAGAGTCGAACTGATCATTCCAGCCGGATTCGGTGGCGATAAAGCCCTCGGGCGCCCCTTCGGAGCGTGCCTGTTGCAGGGCGAAGGTCCGTACCCCGCGCATTCGGCATGCGAGCGCGACACTCAGCTCATCACCGGGCGACTGGGGAAACGCGGTCAGACGAATTTCGTACTGAAAATCGGGATTGTCCTTGGCGTGTTGGAGGAGGACATCAAGGCTCTCCCACGCTTTTTCCCCGGAACGCGGGCGTCCCACGACAGCAGGATAGTTTTCAGTCGTTGCCTTGACATCCATTCCCACCCAATCAACCAGACCGAGCCCGAGGAGTTCACGCAATGCTCTCGGATATGGCCCTGCCGTGTGGAGACCAACGGCGAACCCGAGTTCCTTGATTTCTCGCGCGGCATCAACGAGTGCGCGCTGGCGAGTCGCCTCACCACCGGAAAAAACAATTCCGTCAAGGAGGCCGCGGCGGCGTCGCATGAACGCCACCACGTCCTCCCACGGAATAACACCGGGGGTGCGGCAATCAATGATCGCGTGGTTATGACAGTACCCGCACTCCCACGGGCATCCTTGAGCGAACACCGTGGCCACGAGTTTGCCGGGCCAATCGACACTCGACATCTTCTGGATGCCAGCGAGTTGCAGGGTATCTGTCATGGTTTTCATTAGCGCGCTGCGACCTCCGCCATGGGCGCCTCAATTACTCCGTCGACAGCACCGGTGACGCGCGATTTAAGCGGACCGTGCTCATCGGCAGCGTCTTCGGTGAACATTGTGCGCTCGGCGTATTCGGATTTCTTGCCCTTGTTGAAGGACTTGACTGGACGGAAGTAGCCCATCACGCGAGTCCACACTTCACACTCTTGTTCGGTGTTGCCGCGTTCAGCGCAGTTCGGGCACGTGAAGTGCTCGCCCTGGAGGTATCCGTGCACCGGACAGATGGAAAACGTCGGAGTAATCGTAATGTAGGGAACCTTGAACGCTTTGAGAGAGCGGTGGACGAGTTCCTTGCACGCTTGGGCGGTAGAGACTCGCTCTCCCATGTAGAGGTGTAGGACGGTGCCACCGGTGTACTTGCCCTGGAGTTCCTCCTGCATTTCGAGGGCTTCGAAGGGGTCGTCGGTGTAGCCGACGGGCAGCTGCGAGGAGTTCGTGTAGTACGGTGCTTCTTCGGTTCCCGCCTGAATGATGGTCGGGAAACGCTTGGCGTCTTCCTTTGCAAAGCGGTAGGTAGTGCCTTCTGCGGGAGTGGCTTCAAGGTTGTACAGGTGGCCGGTTTCCTCCTGTAGTTGCACCATTCGGTCACGCACATGGTCGAGAACGCGCACGGCCATATCGTGTCCGCGCTCATCGGTGATGTCGTATTCGCCGACGGTGAAGTTCGCGACCATCTCGTTCATGCCGTTGACTCCGATGGTGGAGAAGTGGTTGTTGAGATTGCCGAGGTAGCGCTTGGTGTAGGGGAATAGTCCGGTATCGATATGGTGCTGAATCACCGAACGCTTGCGTTCCAAGGTGCCGGCAGCGATGTCGATGAGCTCGTCGAGACGGGCCATAAGGGCATCCTCATCTGCTGCATGGAGGTAACCGAGACGTGCCATATTAATGGTGACAACACCGATCGAGCCGGTTTGTTCCGCCGAGCCGAACAGACCGTTGCCGCGCTTGAGGAGCTCACGCAGGTCGAGTTGAAGACGGCAACACATGGAACGAATCATGCCGGGGTCGAGGTCGGAGTTGAGGAAGTTCTGGAAGTAGGGCAGACCGTACTTTGCAGTCATCTCAAAGAGAGCGTCAACCTTCGGATCGTCCCAATCGAAGTCGGGAGTGATGTTGTAGGTCGGAATGGGGAAGGTGAAGACGCGGCCGTCGGCGTCTCCTGCGGTCATGACTTCCATGAATGCACGGTTAATCATGTCCATCTCAACCTGGAGATCACCGTAGGTGAAGTCGCACAGTTCGTCTCCGATGATCGGAGTTTCTTCCTTGAGATCCTCCGGGCAGGTCCAGTCAAACGTGAGGTTGGTGAACGGGCACTGCGATCCCCAGCGGGAGGGAACATTGAGGTTGTAGATGAGTTCCTGCATGTTTTGGACGACCTCGTCATAAGTCATGTTGTCCAGCCGCACGAATGGAGCCATGTAGGTATCAAAGCTGGAGAAAGCCTGGGCACCAGCCCATTCGTTTTGTAGCGTTCCGAGGAAGTTGACGATTTGGCCGCATGCCGAGGAGAAATGCTTTGGCGGAGCGGAAGCAATCGCGCCGCTCACTCCGTTGAATCCCTCTTGGATCAGTTGCTTGAGGGACCAGCCGGCACAGTAGCCCGCAAACATGTCAAGGTCGTGAATGTGGATGTCACCTTCGCGGTGAGCGGCGCCGGCTTCGGGTTCGTAGACGCGGGAGAGCCAGTAGTTAGCAACGATTTTTCCCGAGGTGTTGAGGATGAGGCCGCCGAGGCTGTAATCCTGATTGGCATTTGCATTAACTCGCCAGTCAGATCGGTCGAGGTATTCCTCAATCGTAGAAATGGCATCGACGTTGTACACCGGACGAGACTCTGCAGGGAACTGAGGCTCTGACATTGCGGCTCCTTCGCGTGAAAATGGGGCTCTTATAGACGTTAGTTGTCGCTTCTTTCAGCGAGCGGCGTTTGCAACCTTACGACGATGACCACAACATCTAGTGTAGCAACTCGCGTGTTGCCACTACATATGGGGGTAAGTCGTATATGATCCCCAGTTTTTGGGACTAACGTCCCATGTCTGCGGTCGGGGTTGTCCGACACTGACCCCCACCAACCGAGATAACCACCGCACGACAACTTCGAGCACCCTCATTTTGAACTTCGACATACCACAACCAAGCTCGTACACCTCGCCGCCGTGGCGTGTTGCGCCACACCTCGACTGTCAGTCCTCTCGGTAACCACGCCACCTCAGCAACCACGCGGCAGTTAACGCACGATCGACCTAGAATGGAATAAGCCTTGATACAACAGAAAGGACGCACCGTGGCGAACCCGTACAGCGAGCTCTTTTTTACTCCCTCCGATGAACGGTACGACACGATGCCCTATCGGCGTGTTGCGCGTACCGGCCTCCAACTGCCGGCAATTTCTCTTGGACTGTGGCATAACTTTGGGGACGATAAACCACTGCAAACTCAGCGAGATATTATCCGCCGAGCGTTTGACCTGGGGATCAACCATTTCGACCTGGCAAACAACTACGGGCCTCCTCCGGGGAGCGCGGAAAAGAATTTCGGGCGCATCATGCGCGAAGACCTCAAACCCTTCCGCGACGAACTCATTATTTCCTCCAAAGCGGGATGGGATATGTGGCCAGGACCCTATGGTTTTGGGGGCGCCCGCAAATACCTGCTCGCTAGTCTCGACCAGTCGCTTGAGCGTCTCGGTCTTGATTACGTTGACATTTTCTACTCGCATCGCCCCGACGCCGACACGGATCTCGAAGAGACGATGCTCGCCCTCCACACCGCGGTCACCTCAGGTAAGGCCCTCTACGTCGGAATTTCCTCGTACTCCGCGGAATATACGGCTCGCGCTCAGGAAATTATGCGTGAGCTTGGCACTCCCCTTGCTATTCACCAACCCTCCTACTCCATCTTCAATCGGTGGATCGAGGACGATGGTTTACTAACCGCGTGCCGTGACAACGGCATGGGGGTTATTGCATTTTCACCACTGGCACAAGGATTGCTCACCGACAGATACCTCAACGGGGTGCCAAAAGATTCGCGCGCAGCTGCCAATAAATCGCTCTCGTCCGACATGCTGAGCGAAAACAACCTCGCACAAATCCGCGCCCTCAACGACGTTGCTCGTGACCGCGGACAATCGCTCGCTCAGATGGCACTGTCGTGGGTGTTGAGGGACCAGGATGGTACCCGTGTCGATTCGGCGCTCATCGGCGCGTCATCGGTCACGCAACTTGAGGACAACGTTCAAGCCGTCAAGAATCTTGAGTTCTCCGAGGCCGAGATCGAGGCCATTAACGCTCATTCATCCGCATCGGACATCGATCTGTGGAGCGGAGCCGTCAAATCAACCGAACGATCGTGACCGTCCGGTCTGCAAATAGTTAACGAGACTAAGAGAAAACACCATGAACGCAAGAACCATGCCAATAGCGATCATGGAGAAGACGATACTGAGGGCAAAATGACCTGCGATCACATCCCGCACAGCGGGCGTCGTCGCGATCTTCATGATGAGCTCACTCAAATCCGTCCAGAGAGCAAACACCGCGCCAGCAAGAGCGACAAAAGCAATGAGGGAGCCGACGAGTAACCCGGTATTGAGGTTGTCTCGATCGCGCTGAGGTTCTTCTTGCGGAGCCAGGGTCATCGCCCAGATGAAACAGATCAGTATTGCCCCGATAACGTCGGACGGACGGTGCCAACCGGACACGAGGATAGCGATGAGTGCAAGCGATGATACGACCGCCACCCCGACCTCGACAACCGATCGGACACTTTGCGACGCCACGATTGTGAGCCCGAAAGCCACCGACAGAACGACTGTTGAATGTCCCGATGGAAACGAGTTGGCTAAGTCTGGGCCAATCCCCAAATAAGGCCGCTGCAGGATCCACGTTTTGAGCAACTGGGTCGTGATATTCGAACCAATGATGAGCACTCCGACCCGGATAGCAAGAGCGTACCGTTTTCGCGCCATCGCGATAGCCATCACAACCGCGCATGCGACAGCCACACTCAGGTACGACACGCTTCTTTTCAACAGGTCAATCAGTGGCGTCACCCGGTTAGCCGCAATGCGGACTGTTTCGAGAACCAGTTGGTCGAGTGCCTGCCCGGAGGTCGTATGAAGTGTCACCAGCGCGAGCACGATCAAGCTGATAACGGCCGCGAACACCAAAAAGACACGACTAAAGCGACGCCAATTCACGTCAGGATAGGCGTCGGCGGGGGAGGTCTCAGATGCAGTCACTAACTCGAATTCTCCATAGCGTTGGACGATGGCTCGTGCCGGGCAATTATCTCACGATGTTCACCACGACCACACTCACCGCGCGCCGAGCTGATGTCTCCATTAGCCTGGGTACAATGTGATAGACACCGTGAGTAGCCGCTCATGGTTCTTTTTACTTGAAGTGAGTTGATGTCTGATGGGAATGCCCACCCCGGTTGATTCTCAGCGGATTCGGAAGTTCCTCGGCGATCTTGATTCATCAGTGCTGAAATTAGATTTCCGCGAATACCGCGAATCCGAATTGGCTTACCCCTCGGAGTCAGCCGTCATTTTTGTCAACATGTCGTCACCGAACATCTTGCAAATTCGCGGCCAGTGGCGCGGCGTTACTGTTGACGATGAGAGCTTCGCGGAACTCGCGCGCCAGGTGCAGATGTGCAACGTGCAGCGATCAGGCCCCAAAGCATACCTGCTTCCAACCGATGGTCCGCTGGCCTTCGGCCTCGGAGCTGAATTTAATCTCATCGTTTCTAAAGGCGCCACCCAACAACAACTCGTGAGCTTTTACGAGACCGCGTTAACAATGATTTTTGGATTTTTTCAAGATGTCGAGCAAGCCCTCCCACAGCTCGTCACGTGGAAGGAAAGCTAGTGCATACTCCCCTATACGCTGTGTCCGACGATCCGAGTTCACCCACGCCCGTGACTCTCGACCGGATCCGAGGAGTAATCGAACACTTGGGGGCGTCGATGGAAACCGCTGAAAACGGCAAGGCTGGTCTGGCCGTGTTTGACGGCGTGCGTTTTCTCTTTAGCTTCGCGTCAAACCACAAGTTTCTTTCGGTGCGCGCGATCTGGGCGACCGACTTGGAGGCATCCGCTGAACGTCTGATGTCGTTTTTCACGGCCGCCGATTCTTGGAATCGGGAAAAGTACTTCCCCACCGTCTACAATTTGCTCGTTGACGACATGATTCAGGTGGTCGCAGACTATATCTGCGATATCGACTGCGGCCAGACCGATGCGCAACTACTCGACAACGTTGCCGCTGGGGTAGCTACCGGAGTCGATGCGATTCAATACATGCACCAGGCAGCGCAGTCAATTATCCGCTGATTACCGACGGAGTTACCCGCAAAGTCAATTTGCTCCTCATCAACAAATTCAGTGCAGTCATGAGTTGTGACACTGCGGATTAGCTATCCGTGTCACTAACGTAACGGATGATTCAGCCAGGTCGGTGACGAGCGTCATGACGAGGAATTGAAGACGTGGATGCCACGAGCCTTGTCGGGCGAAGAGTGCCTGCCTCGAGACGAGAAAGTCCAAAGAGAACAGCTTTGAACGCACCAGAGGATGGACTAGAAACCCTATTCCGAAGGTGAACCCACCGAGCAGGTACTGTCTGTTGTGGCGAAAACCGCCCGCATCGACGGTACTAGAATCTCGGTGTCCCACTTCTGCGCGCACAGCTTCACTATGCGAATCTAGAATCGTATCCATGCCGTCCTTCTGCGGCGTTGCGGGAGTCTAACCTGGAGTAGGAGGTCCCCCCGATGACACGTGATGACAACGCCCCCCTTGAGACGGCCTCACTTGCGTCGAGCCTTTTGTCGATGCTGCACACACGTGCCCGAGGCACAGACCAGCACGTCACGACGATTCATCTTCCGGCCCGAGACGAGCAAACGGGACAGTGGCCGTCCTGGGTTCCTGCGCAACTGATCGACCACTACCGCGCTGTGGGAGTCGACCTACCGTGGAAACATCAGATCGGCGGAGCCAACGCTATCCACGAGGGGTGGCACACGGTTCTCGCCACCGGCACGGGATCGGGGAAGTCCCTCAGTGCGTGGCTTCCGGTCTTAACGAGTATTGAAGAAGCCACCTCCACACGGCTATCACAGGTCAAACGACGTCCCACCGCGCTCTACTTGGCGCCAACAAAAGCACTAACGGCTGACCAATTCACTGCGCTGCGCGGCCTCATCAACTCAACCGGTGAACCGCTACGCGCCCGCGTTGGAATGGCGGACGGTGATACCAGTCGGGAAGCGAAAGACTGGGCTCGTGCGCAAGCAGATATCATTTTGACTAATCCCGACTATCTCCACCATGTCCTCCTCCCCGGACACGAACGCTGGACTCGTCTCCTCGGAGGACTTCGGTACATCATTGTCGACGAGATGCACTATTGGCGCGGTGTCACCGGCGCGCATATCGCACTAGTGCTACGTCGTTTGCTCCGTCTTGCTCGCCATCTCGGGGCATTCCCGACGGTTATTTTCCTCTCGGCCACCGTGTCCAATCCCGCCGAGTCAGCAGCCCGACTCATCGGAGCTGACCCCGCCGAGATCGTCACTGTTGTCGAAGACACCTCTCCTGCCGGTCCACGGGAACTCGTCCTATGGCAACCGGCATTTATGGTTCCCGACGATGTTCCTATCGATGATTTCCTCCGAGCTATTGAAGGAGCCGGCGACGAGGATCGGGTGCTGACAGTGGACATGCAACGCCGCTCGGCAACCTCGGAGGCAGCCTCGCTCACCGCTGCCATGGTCGAACGCGGCGCGAGCCTACTGACATTTGTTCGTTCTCGGGCCGGAGTCGAAACAGTGGCATCCCAAGCTCGCGACCAACTCTCCCGCATGGCCCCGCAACTGACCTCTCAGATTGCCGCTTATCGGGGTGGTTATCTACCGGAGGAACGTCGAGCGTTGGAAACCGCGTTGCGCACCAAGACTACGCGGGCACTTGCTACGACGAATGCTCTAGAGCTGGGTGTCGACGTATCGGGACTGGACGCGACGATCACGGCCGGATGGCCGGGCACGCGAGCCTCACTCTTCCAACAAATCGGCCGAGCGGGCCGTGCGGGAGCATCCGGTGTATCCGTCCTCATTGCCTCCGATAACCCTCTCGATTCCTACTTTATTCACCACCCCGACATGATCCTGTCCGGCGTTGAGGAAACGACGTTCGATCCCTCAAACCCCCACATCCTGGCACCTCACCTGTGTGCCGCGGCCGCAGAACTCGCTCTCACCGATGATGATTTACCGACATTCGGGCTTCCCGACACCGGGTTCTTGCATGCCCTCGCCGAGCAAGGATACCTGCGCAAACGTCCGTCTGGCTGGTATTGGAATGTCGCCCTCCCGATGCGAGCTCACGATCTGACCACATTGCGCGGAGCCAATGGCGACGTGCAGGTTGTCGATGCTGAGGCCGGTATCGTCATCGGTACGGTAGGTGCGGATCAGGCGAACTCGCAGGTCCATCCGGGCGCAATTTACGTGCATCAAGGTCGCACATTCCAAGTAATCGAACTGACCGCCCAGCCTCGCATTGCCGGCGGTATTGCCACATCGATCGGGTCGGGAGGAGCTCGAGTCGCACTCGTCCAGCCGGTCGTGACCCAGTTACGTACCCGTCCGACCGTGGTTTCCAGCGTGAATATCATTCACGAGATTCATTCGTGGACTGCCCCCGATGAAAGCGTGCGGTGGAGCTTTGGAGAGGTTGAGGTCGAATCGCAGGTGACCGATTTCGATACCCTCCGGCTTCCCGGCTTGCAGTTCGTATCAAATACCAAGCTCGACCTTCCGGTCTCGGTTCTGCCGACGGCCGCGGTGTGGTGGCAAATCGACGAATCAACGGCCCTGCGACTGGGCGTGGCGCCAGCCGATCTCACCGGTGCACTCCACGCGGCAGAACACGCCTCGATTGGGATACTTCCACTTTTAGCTACCTGTGATCGCTGGGATCTCGGAGGACTGTCGACCGCAGACCACGCGCAGACTCATCGGCCGACCGTTTTCGTCCACGATTCCTACCCCGGTGGCGCCGGTTTCGCCCAGTTCGCATGGAATCATGCACGCGACTGGATTAACGCCACGGTGGAAGTCATCGATTCATGCGCTTGCGAAGCCGGTTGTCCCTCGTGTATCCAGTCACCCAAGTGCGGCAACCGCAATGAGCCTCTGTCTAAATCTGGAGCTCTGACCGTTCTACGATTTCTCGCCACGCATTGTCCGCCCTCCGACATTGGTGTCAGTGACGCCAAATAACTGTACAGCGAACCCCAGAAGCAAATTTCCCAGCTAACCGTAAGGTTCGTTTCAAGGCCTACTCAGAATTGCTCTGTACATTAGAGACATCTTCGCTGGGAAAACAGCGGAGACAGAGTTTTTACAGGCTATTACAGAGGAACATTCTGGGAAAACTCGCACTGTGTTGATGGGATGCAGTTAAGGGCCGGGCGGCTAGCTCGGCCCTTAACTGTGTCTGGGGTTGTATTTTCGAACGATTGATCTCACTCGAGTGCCCGCAATCTCCACGAACCTCGTGCGACCTGGGAACCATCACCACTACGCGCACGAGTCCTAGTGCCCGCGAGTAATTTGCGCTTGATAGTTGACGTACTGCGGGTGGGTGGGGTGACGATGGTGGGCCCATAGGAGTAGCAATAGCTCCGCCCATTCGGTTGCGATAATCCAACGAGTGGGAACGGGTTGTTCATTGGTCACCATCATGAAGTGCCCCGGGGCAGTCAGCTCAGCCTGGGCAATCCCCTTCCACGACCAGTGATAAATACCCTTTTCGTCCTCTAGATAAAATCCGTGGGTCGAAATAGTGATGACACCCTCACCAATCAGACGCCACTTCACGCGCGCTTCTTCGATGGCACGGGCTTTCCGGCGACGATTGACGACATATTGCGTACCCATCACGGCAGCGGTCAGCATGAGGCCGATTTTCCCCGTTGCAAGAAACAGTCCCGACACCGGACGATATGCCTCGTTCTTTGGCATGTACTGGTGAACCTGAAAATGCCCGGTGGCAATCATCCGCTCATTCACCGCATCGAACGTTGGGCGCAACGGACGCACTTTGGACAGCTGCCCGGTGTATCCACGCGTCGTAATTTCCCGATGCGCACGCGCCATGGCGTCTAACGCACTGGGTCGATCGGCAAAGTCCACTGGTTTCCCCTATTCCACGCGACGGCTCACCGTCCGCCTCTCGCACCTTAATATCTTAACGATTTGCGTCCGGAAGGGCCGTCAACGTTCGCTGCCTGCCCTCAGAAATTCCTATCCACAGCCTTTGCCGCACACATATCATTTCCGCAGACATTCTTTCACTCTGGGAGTGGTGGTTGCACTCGGCAATCATTACCAATCTCAAGGAGCAATTATGACGCATTCACACTCCCGCACTGAAACCGAGCCCCGCGCAGACCATGATCTAACACTGGTGAAGCAACAGTCGATCGACACCGCCGAAGACGGGTTGGTTACAGCCGAATATGCCGTCGGCATCATGGCTGCGGTTGCTTTTGCCGGTGTACTCCTCGCAGTTGTTAAGTCGAACGCGGTCAAAGCCGCGTTGGCTGCGATCATTCAAGCCGCACTAACGATCTCATGACGAATCCTCGTGAGGCGGGTATGGTGACTGCCGAGTTCGCGGTCACCATACCCGCAGTGATTATCGTGCTCAGTCTCGCAATAGGTAGCATCCACTATGTCAGCGCACACGGCGATGCCTGCCATGCTGCTCGAGTGTTCGCCCGCGAAATCACCGCTGGCGTCGATAGTGCAACGGCTAAGGCGAGCGCACATCATGCCATTACGAGCCCACTCGTTATATCCGCTACCGACGATGGCCGTTTTACTATCGTCACCGCTCAGATAACGTCCGGGTTCCTCCATCTACCCACCCCGCGCTGCACGCTTCGCACCATTCGGGAAGAGCGGTATCGCTAGTGCGGGAGGAAACCGGATCGGGAACAGTATTTTCTCTGACAATTATCAGCGCCACGCTCGTCATAGCGATGACAGTTGCGGTGGTTGTTTCCACGCAGTCTTTTCAGACTCGCGCGCAGTCCGCTCTCGACTTGGCGGCCTTGGAAGGGGCTCGAACTATCGGCAAACAAATGTCCGAAGAAGGAGTACATGACCCGTGTGTCGTTGCAGGTGAGGTTGCACTTGCCAATGAAGTTCACATTTCAGAATGCACAATTGTGGATGCAGAAATTTATTTGATAGGACAACACAATATCGTTGCACTTCGCCACCCAACGACCCTGCACATCCGCTCACGCGCCCACCTGCCCGGCGCAACAATTTTCAAATTTGATAACTAGTTGTGCATATATGCAGGTAGATGCTATTCTAAACTCACGCGCTCAAAAGAGCAGTGATGTTACTGAAGAGCGTAATGAGGATTCCACCTGGAAGGGAGAGCCAGGTGGAGTCCTCACCTTTTTAATTGCCGATCGAACATTTAATCGGTTTTAGAGCATCTTTGACTTTGCATGCTAGTATCCAAAAAATAGAATTCCTACGGGGAAAATTCCGACGCACACAAATGCTGGAAGCAAGCACAATCCCACCGGCACTGTCAGTCGAATAGCCAGTCGCTCCGATCCTTCTTTTGCTGCCGTCATCCGCTCTCTACGGATCGTTTGAGCCGCGAGTTCGAGTAGCGGCGTAGGAGAGACCCCGCAAGTCCACGCCGGGAACACGGCATCAACGACACACCCGTACAGTGCACCCGCATAGTGTCTCAACTCCGAAGATGTGGCACCCAGGACAAGAGCGCGGGCTACTGCTTCAAAGCGCTCATCGCCGGTCGCCATCGAAACTGCGTCCAACGCTCGTGGAATCGACGCTCCCGCATCGAGAGCAGCCTTGACAAGATCGACAACGACGAGCGGATCCACTGGATCGGCGTCATCGCGTGTTTCAGTCGCGACAATGCGCCGAATCCACAGGTAGCCACTCCCCCACAGGAATATTCCGACCAGACCAACGACCCGTCCAATCGGCACGGTGAAGAATACTTCTCGCACTGAGGCACCGAACGCAGCCGCACAAGCAATACCGAGTAACGGCAGGAACGTGAGCATTTTCGCCGTCAATTCAGGGCCTGCCCGCGCAACTTTCCGTGCATCATGAGCGGCATTCGCATCCTCAAGCGATTGCAGAACAGTTTCCAGGATATTCGCGAGCGGAATACCGGTCTCTCGCGTCATTCGTCCTCCGGCACGCAACGCGCTTGAAGTAGCCTTAAAATCAGGATGTGTTACGACCGTTTGAGGAATCCCGTCCTCGTCAATGTCTCCCGCTGGCAACCCGCGCGATTGCAAGGCCTGCGTCCAGGCCGCCTCAACGGTAGCCCCCGCTCGAAGTCGCGCGGCAACTTCCCCAATGGTAAACGCAACATCGACGGTACCCGCGGAAGGTGGGAGTGTCTCAGTTCCAAACCACATTCCTCCCACGCGCCGCTCGCGCTGTCTCAACACCGTGCGGATACTCAATACACAAGCCGCGGCGAACCCCGTCGCAACGGCAGCTCCCGCCGTCAAGAAACTCTCACCGATCACTGAGTCTGCCTTCCAACACGCTCCAGCCCACCCCGCGCGTACCCTCCCGTAGCACGCTCAACACTCTCAGCGGCGGTTCCCGAGCGATCACGGCAATTTCTTCCACTATTCGTTGGCCGGTGGCTTGTCGACCCAGGTGAATGATGGCATCGAGGGCAGCGAGCCCCTGGGCGTACACCATCGACTCGCTCATCCCCGCAAGCGCACCGAGTGCGACAAGACGGGCGGGCACGTCACTCGCCCGATTGGCGTGAATAGTGGACCATCCGCCATCGTGTCCAGTGTTGAAAGCGGTGAGAACATCGCGGACTTCCGGCCCCCGGCACTCTCCGAGCACAATCCGATCGGGTCTCATACGCATGGCCGCGTGGACCAGATCGGTCAGCGTCACGGCTCCTTCCCCTTCGACGTTCGCTTCTCGGGTTGCCAGTGTCACGGTATGGGGATGATCGGGATTGAGTTCGGCGACTTCCTCAATCGTGATAATCCGCTGAGTAGCTGGGACGGTGGTGAGTATCGCCGAAAGCAACGTCGTTTTCCCACTCCCGGTCGCCCCCGAAATCAGAGTGTTCGCCCGCTTGGCAACCAGTCGTTCAATCAATTCGCGAGCGTCACCATCAATCATGCCGTTATCGCAAAGTTCAGTGAGGGTTAAACGTTGACGACGATGGGTTCGCAAAGAAATGAGAGTTCCACCAACAGCAGGTGGACTCAGCACGGCGTGAAAGCGCGTCCCATTCGTTAATCGACCGTCCACAATCGGTTTGGCCTCATCGAGACGCACGCCTCCAGCCGCGGCAAGACGGACCGCTAAAGCTCGCACCTGTCCTTCACTTCCGATGTCCACGTCATAGCGCTCGAGGCGTCCACCTCGTTCTACCCACACCGATGTCGCATTGATGAGAATGTCGGTCACGTCCGGTTCATTGAGCAGTTGCTCGAGAACTCGTCCCGGGCCTGCAATATTTGCTTGAACACTGCGGACACGCGCGATGAGTTCCCGGGTTGAGGCAGTGGCTGGCAACGCGGCTGCGACCGCTTGAGTCGGAGTCTTTCCTCGCGCAAGATGGGCACGGAGAGCATGCGCGACCTCAGTCATCATCATCTCCTTCGAGAAGGTGTGCGATGTACCGAACGGCACCAAAGCGACGCCATTGCGCCTGTCGCGCCCACGACGCGTGCGGACGCCGACCACTCACAACCACCTCGCACGCCCCCGTGGATAAGCGTTCAATCGCCGCTCGAACCTGTAGCGACGTAGCGCTGTGGTGAACGACGAACACGTGGGTGGCGACTTCGCATACGAGGCGCGCTGAGGACGCGGTGATGCGACCGGCGTCAATAAGGACGGGCCCGCGTCGAGCGAGCGACGCAATCCAGGGCACGGGATTGTCCGGCGGTGGACTGTCATAACCGCACAACACCGCCAAAGCACGCTCTCCCAGGCGGGTTGGGACGACAGGCTGGTCAACGGCGACATCTTTCCAGGTGATGATCTGCGGAAGTTTCGGTATTCGCGCGACCGATGCCCGGAGGTTCGGATCGTCCCCGAGATCCACGATTGCGAGGGGACGGGCGCCCCGATAACGCCCACATGCTCGCCCCGCCAATGAGCTCACTCGGCTAGTACCACTCGCTCCCGCCACCGCGACAATCGGATTGGGGCGCACCGGTTCACGACAGAGTTCACGTGCAACGAGATCGAGAAATAGCTCATCGTCACGAGGAAGTTCGAGGTCGGTGCCAAGACGAATAACTGCGCGTGCTGCAGGTATCGAAGGAGAGAACCCATCGGTAATCACGAGCGCACCAACTCCGTCCCGAGAATCCGGTCGAACCCTGATCAGTTCAAAGAGTTCTTCGACATATGCGCGCAGAGCGGTATCGTCAATAGCAAGATGTATTGTCATGGCGCGATTGCACCACGGCGTATCCGCGCCAGAAAAGTAGAGCTACCACGGTTGTGGACAAGTTCTTCTCGGCACACACTGAGAACACAACCTAAGGAGGTCTGATGGCACGAGCGACAGTTGCCGCGATATTTGACCTGGATAAGACGATCCTCGCCACCTCATCGGCGCTCGCCATGCACGGCCCCCTTCGCCGCGCCGGCCTCTTATCGTGGTCCGATGCCTTCACCTCAACCCTTGTCCAACTGCCGTATCTCCTAATTGGTGAAGGCGATCAGCGCAACGCCATGATGAAATCTCAACTCGGCCGTATCTCCCACGGTTGGAATGTCGAGTTCGTTCGCCAAATCGTCAATGCAGCCACTGAGTCAGCACTTCACCCCCGGTGCTACGTCGATGCGCTTGACGAAATCGCTATTCATCGAGCGGCCGGGCACGCTATTGTCATCGCCTCAGCGTCACCGGAACCACTGGTAGAGCCACTCGCGGCACTGCTCAATGCCGATTTCGTCCTCGCGACAAAAGTGGAAATCGTCGATGGCCGCCTCACCGGAGAACTGGACGATTTCAACCACGGTCGCGTAAAAGCTCTCGCGGTTGAGCGACTCGCCGCATCACAAAACTGGGATCTTGCCGAGTGCTGGGCTTATTCCGACTCGATCTCCGACCTCCCCTTGCTGGAAGTTGTCGGCCGCCCCGTGACCGTCAATCCCGATCGTCCATTGAGAAAACTGGCGAAAGAACGCAACTGGCCGATCCGACACTTTTCTCGCACCGTCCGACTCCGACGCTCCCAAGTGGCAGGCCCAGTCATCGGTATCCTCGGCGTTGTCGCAACAGGCTTCGCTCTGCGCTCCGCAGTCAAAAGCTAGCGAGTTGCACTCACGTATCAAATGGGGTGCCAGCCTGCACGTGCCGGATCATGGTCAAGGTGGGATCCACAGCTTCTCCGAGCATCTCGATCCACCGCTCTACCCACCGCACAACGGTCTCAGGATCGTGCCAATCCACCGCATCGAGTACCGCGTTGGTGCGATCTATCTGAGCCACCCACGGATAGGTCAGGAGGAGTGTACCCGTCGGCTCGAATCCTGACGTGACGAGAAGATGACGGATAACCACCCGCGCTACCTCGTCACAATGGCGCGTGAAAAACGGGTTGTGGTGTGCCCAGGCCACGGCAAGTGCACACCGAACGGCGGCTGGTAAAGAGGACGACAGTAGCCGAATAAATACTTGAGTACGTGCTGGGTCTGAGGGGATCGCAACTTCGCTGCTCGATACCTGTGTTCCCACAAGGCGGGCACTGAGAAGTTTGTGAACCGAAGCGATAATGACCGGTAAGGGAGGCTCATGTTTCTTTACGGGCCGACGAGCATTGAGCGGATTCCAGATCTGACTGATCCACAGATGAGCACGCCAGTAGTCCACGGCGAGTGCGATTCCCGGATCCGTCGTTTCCGCCCGCCCGATTGACGCCAAACGCAGATGGTTGAGATTCACTCGAGCACCGTCCAACGCAGCATCCGTATACGCCAGTTGAATATTTGTCTCCGCTCGCGCCGCTTCCCAGTTGCGTCGAAGCCCCTCAGTGAAGCGCAGATCAATGAGTGCGGGGTCAATGAGGCGGATATGCTCGTCAATAGAAGAGGCCGCTATGGCCTCGCTCAATTCGTACCAGTTTGGCTCAACGCTCACGCTCTCAGCTTACCGACATCAACGCTCTCACCGCTGTTACAGTAGGTTCATGAATGCGACGCAACGCTCACGCTTAGAGGAACCGCAGGCTACCACGCCCTCCCATGTGACTCCAGGTCGCTCCCATCGCCGGTCCGTCGGTGAAATCGAATTCGGTCGTCGGACGCTTTTCATTGCAGCCGCACTCCTATCTCCCGTTGCTCTCGCGTTGCTCTACAACTCAGTTGGCCTGCTTCAAGCCGTCGGTGCAACGGGCACGCCGCTCGGGTCGCCGGGCGGTCAACTGGGACTATTAGTTTCAGCAATTCTCATCGCCTTGATCTCCCACTCGTCGAGATGGTCAACTATCGGTCCCGCCGCCCTCACTTTTTGGGCCGGTGCATTCGCTGTCGTCCTCATGTATGAAACCTGGAGTTCCTCCTCCCAAAGCCCGTCTGAGATCGAAGCGTTGCTGCAGTGGTCACAGCTGCCAACCATTGTGTTCTTCATCTGTTGTGCAGCAACACTAGCGACTCGTTTTGTCCGGCGACGCCGCGAACACGGGGAACTGCGCGGTTCGCGTTCAAAGTACGAAGGTTTGATGATTACCATTTCAGCTTTCTTGCTGTCATTCGCGATCCTCGTACTGCTGTATGCCATTGCTCCGCGAACAGTAGCTCCACTGATTATTCGCACGCCGGAGTTTATGTCCCCTCCAGGAGCTAACACGGTATTACTTGCGCCAGGAATAGCACTCATTGCATTCGTCATCACCTGGTTGGCTACCCGGTCTGTTCTGGGTGTGCAGCTTGCCGCCTGGATCGTTCTCCTGATTCCCGGTATCGTTCTCGTGCCGCTGATCACCACGCTGAGCGGGGCGATTGCCACACCGGGACAGCCTGATTCTATTGCTCTAGCAATGACCATGCCCGTTGCCGGTGTGGTTGGTCTCGTGATCGCAGTAACGACACATGGGATCGCCCTCATGCACAAGCGCTAAAGCAACCGGATTCACAGGTCTCAATCCAGACGCAACCGGCCCGGTAACGCGACTTCAATCGCGGTTCCGGTTACCGTTAGGATTAAATGAGGAGGTTCATATGGTAGAACGAAATTTTGACGATACTGAGGGATCACGGGCGGACGAATCACAGTCCCCCGCGTGGGTGCCTGAAGAACACAACAGTACTGAGAACCACACGGATCTCGTTCAACCGACACCGAACGAATTCGATCCCCATCGAGACGATGAACAGGATCGAGAATCGCGCGAAGAATCAGACGGGTTGAGCTTCTCCGACGATGAAGTGAATCCGTTTGACTCAACTGACAATACCTCGGACATTATCGGCAATACTCCCGCCTCAGACGATCCCGATTTGACGCAAAACGACGAAAGCGATGCCCGCGTTGAGCCAACCGGCATGCCGTTCTACACCGAGCCTCACGCAACCGAGCACGATATTCCTCACGATGTACTTGAGCGTCGTGAACAACCCGAAGAGAATTATCAACCACGCCGAGAATACGATCTTTCCCGACTCGATCCAAGCACTCCGTCCGAGCCGGACGAAACGCGGATCGATCCCCTCGATCCGCGTGATGAGAATCCGGAAGAAACTGTCGTTGCAACCACGGTTGGCGCCGGTTTAGCGGGAGCTCCCGGCCCGGTGGCGTCCCTCGATGAAGACGACGTCGAGTCCACCACGATTCGTCGGCAATCGCTTCTCAACCGAGAAGAAGGAGTTGAGAATGCCGAAGTTAGCGCTTCATGGCGTCCGCGAGAATCTCCGACGGAACAGGAAGTGGACTCAGCGATCCTTGATGAGGCTACCGTCGTCCCCGATCTCCCTTCCCACGCTGCCCCGAGAGTCTGGTCGTTTTTCCTCACCCTCCTCGCAATTCCTATTGCCTGGTATTTGCTCTCCGACGCGGCAGCACGTCTGACGCTCGCCACGGGCAATCCGATGGTGACTGGGGTAATCAATCCGGCAGCGCTCATCGAGCTGGGAGGCGGCCTCATCGTCGCTATCATTCTCATTGCGCTTGCCGCTCGCTCATCGCTCGGCGCTATCATTTTTGGTTTCCTTACAGCCGTTGGCGGCGCATTTTTCCTTGCCGTACCGAAACTGACCGAGCAATACTTGGAGCCGGTCAACAATTGGCTCATTTCGTGGAATGATTTCGGCGCGAATGTCGCTCACCACCTCATGTGGACCGGTTATACCGGGGTGATCTTCATTTCCGGACTGCTCCTGTTCGTTTTTGGCATCGTCACAAAGACAGCTCGCCGAGCCGGCCGCAAGGAAGAGGAAATCCGCACTCAGATTGAGCGCATGGCACCGGGGACCTTGAAGAAGAAGGGTCGCCGGAAGTAGTGAAGGGGTCAAAGTTTTCCCGCCGGCCAGCGGTATCGAATACTGCTGGCCGGTCACTTTTACTCCCCGACGGCGAGTGGGAACATGACACGATCAATGCCGCAGGAGTGAATTTCCACGTCGCTCAGTGCGGTCCAGCCGACGGTGAACCGATCGTCCTCCTCCACTCCTATCCGCGTACCTGGTACTCGTGGCGGCACACTCTCGTCGCACTCGGCAAAGCCGGTTACCGCGCATCCGCGATGGATTTGCGGGGATTCGGCACGTCGGACCTGCAACCCTACGGTCAGGATCCACTTCGCATGTCAGCAGACATCGCCGCCGTCATTAACGCAATGGGAGCCTGCCGTGCCCACGTCGTTGGAGCAGGTCTGGGCGGGAAACTCGGTTGGATTCTTGCGGCAACGCATATCGAGGTAGTTTCCAGCCTCGTCACCGTCTGCGCGCCACATCCTCTGTCATTGCACGGGTCGTGGCCGTCGCCGTTCTCTCCGGCAGGACGCACCGTCGCGGCCACACGGCTTCCGTGGTACAACATCCGCGCACTGAGAAGCGGAAATCTCATCGAAAAAACAACCTCCGCGTGGACCTACTCCCCCAACCTCGATGCCGTACGTGCGGACCATCCGGTTTACGAATATGCGTTCTCTCGGCCGTACGCTGCACGGCTCGCTCTCGAAGCCACGATTCGGGCAAACGCTTTGACCGCCAAAACCCGCAAACGCATTGACACAGTTATTGAATGTCCGGTTACGACCATCATCGGTCAGAACGACCCCCTTCGACCTCCTGCTGCTTTTATGCGCGACCAGCAGTGGGTATTTCCGCCGATTACCTCCCACCTCATACCAGGGTGTGGACATTTCGCTACCGAAGAAGCACCGGATGTCGTCACCGATCACGTCCTCAACCACCTGCGAGATTACGCGCGCTCGTAACGATTACACCTTGGCCGATGGGCATAGGTCACTCAGGGCACAGACCCCACATTCGGGTGAGCGCGAGTGGCACACGCGGCGACCGTGTTCAATCAAACGATGACACAGGATCGTCCAGTCCACGTCGGGTAACTGCCGCGCAATATCCTTCTCGATGGCCAACGGCGTTTTGCCCGTCGACCACCCCAACCGACGCGCCAGGCGGCCCACGTGGGTGTCGACCGTAATAGCTGGAATACCAAACGCGTTCCCAAGCACGACGTGGGCAGTTTTACGCCCTACTCCGGGGAGTTTTTCCAAGGATTCTCGCTCACCGGGGACGTGCCCATCATGATCTGCAACGAGAGCTTCGGCCAGTCCTTTGAGTTGTTTACTCCGTCGGTTTTGGAAACCGAGCGGACGCACGATATCGGCGATATCCGTCGTCTGAGCAGCGGCCATTGCCCACGCATCCGGATAGGTTGTGAACAACATGGGAGTCACTGTATTGACACGCTCATCCGTAGTCTGAGCGGATAGAACGGTTGCGACCAAGAGCTCGAACGGACCGTCATGATTGAGTGCGCAGTGTGCATCCGGATACAGATATTCAAGCTCCTTTGCCACAGCATGCGGCTGATCCATCAACTGCTCCCTGCCTCCCCTCTACGTCACTGAATCGATGAAAGTTACGCTAAATCCTCATTGCGCATGATAAAACAGATAAGCTGGTGAACGAAGTCACAAGTTCATCTGGTGACAAGGCTACTAGAGCGGAGCTCCGCTCTCGAAGATGTATCCGTACCCGCCGACCGGCGGAGAATGAAGGTGACCGTGGAAGGCAACTACATAAGCCAGGTTCCCCTATTTGAGGGACTTGATGAAGAGCAGCAGCGATCATTGCGCGCCAAAATGGGACAGACAACCCTGCGTCGTGGTGAAGTCCTTTTCGAAGAGGGGGATCAAGGTAACCGCCTTTACATCATCACCGAAGGGAAGGTAAAGCTCGGTCATACCTCGATGGACGGCCGAGAGAATCTTCTCGCTGTGCTTGGCCCCGGTGAGATTATCGGTGAGCTCACTCTATTTGATCCGGGCCCGCGTTCGACGACGGCTACCGCTGTTTCTCCAGTGACACTGCTCCATCTCGATCACGTCGATCTAGTCGGAATACTCGATACCAATCCCACCATGGGCAAGCACATGTTGCGCGCACTCGCACGCCGATTGCGCCGTACGAATGAGTCCTTGGCTGACCTGGTATTTTCCGACGTTCCCGGCCGCGTAGCAAAGGCACTGCTCGACCTCGCGGATCGTTTCGGTACTCCCACAGAAGACGGAGTTCACGTTCCCCACGACTTGACGCAAGAAGAACTTGCGCAACTCGTTGGGGCATCTCGCGAAACCGTCAACAAATCCCTCGCCGACTTCGTGTCGCGCGGGTGGATCCAGCTCGAAGGGAGAGCAGTGACCCTGCTCGACCTCGATCGCCTAGCTCGCCGTGCGCGCTAGCGAATAGAAAGGAGGGGGGCTCACACTGGCGTGAGCCCCCTTTCCTATGTTGTATCTACTACGCGATTGGTCGCTTGAGGTAGGCAACGAGGTTTTCCGGATTTTGTGCCGACGGCACAACCTGGACGAGTTCCCATCCGTCTTCGCCCCACTGGTCAAGAATCGCTTTTGTCGCGTGTATCAGCAACGGTACCGTTGCGTATTCCCATTTCTGCATGTCTTCATCCTAAACAAAGACGGCGCCCCCCATGCGAGGGCGCCGGTCGATTACGGCTAGTTGCGCACGCGCGCAAGTACCCGCGGGATCTTTGGCGTGCGGAGTTCCTCAGCGAGCGGATCTTCAGATTCGAGAATCCATTCCCGCCAGTCAGTTACGTCCGTGTAATGTCGCAACATGGCGCGCCGTTCCCGTTCGGTCAAGCCACCCCACACTCCGAAATTTGCTTCGGATTGCAGAGCGTCAGCCAAACACTCTAAACGGACCTCGCATGCGAGACATCGGGAACGCACCTGCCGCTGAGCGGCCCCCTGCACAAAGAGTGCATCGGGAGACTCAGTAGCGCATAGCGCCTTCGCCGCCCAACTTTGATCCTTATCGGTGCATCCGTAGGTCATAATCACCCCATTGGTTCAACAAGGTATGTAATACCTTTATCAAGTGTGACCATACACACATTTGATCAAATTTTCCAACCCGATTATTTCCAGAGACTATCAAGGTCGAGAAATGAGACGGCAAATAACATGAACCACCTGCACTATTGAGGCACATTCGTCGTAGGCTTAGAGCATGCCAAAGGTTAATCCACGTTCAGTCGGTAAAGGTCAGTTTCTGACACTCATCGGGACGTTCCTCGTTGCGAGCGTCCTCGCCGGAATCCTCCTAGCGGGGCTAGTTGTACCCGCCGCTGGAATTGCCGGTATCGGAGTGAAGGCTGCGCCTCGCGTTTTTGACACTCTGCCAACTGATTTCGACATGCTCGCGCCTTCCGAGGCATCGACGATCACGGCATCAGATGGCACCGAGTTAGCCAAGTTTTACGCTGAGAACCGAATCGTCGTGCCTCTCGAAGAGATTTCTGAGAACCTCCAGAATGCGATTCTGGCCGTCGAAGACAAGCGATTTTACGAACATAAGGGGATTGACCCAGAAGGCATGGCCCGCGCTGCAATTCACAATCTCAATAGCGATGCCACTCAAGGTGGCTCTACGCTGACCCAACAGTTCGTCAAAAATACCCTGCTTGAAACCGGGCTACAAAAGGGGGATCAAGACCTGATTGAGTCGGCTACCGAGCAGACGATTCCCCGTAAACTACGCGAAGCCCGTTATGCCCTCGCCCTCGAACAGAAGATGTCCAAAGATGAGATTCTCGCCGGGTATTTGAACCTCGCCCCATTTGGAACCAATGTCTACGGAGCGGAGGCGGCTTCTCAGCTGTATTTCTCTCACTCGGCCGCAGAAATGAGTGTCGCCGAAGGTGCTTTGCTCGCCGGCATCGTCAAATCGCCAGCCGCTTACGATCCGATATACAACCCCGAAACGGCTCAGGAGCGCCGTGACACTGTGCTCGGCACAATGCTCGCTCAGAAGAAAATCACCCAAGAAGAATTTGACGAGGCAATCGCCCTCAGTGTTGAGGATATGCTCTCAGTTACCAATCCTGTGCAAGGCTGTGCGGGAGCAGGAAATGCTGCCTACTTCTGCGACTACGTTGTTGCGAGCCTCATGCAGTCCGAAGAATTCGGGAAGGACGAAACTGAGCGGAAGCAGAAACTTCTGCGCGGCGGCCTCACCATTCGAACGACGCTTGACTCGACGTTGCAAGACTACGCGTACGATGCCGTCATCACTCGCATTCCAGTCGACGATCCCTCCGGAGCCAATAGCGCAATTGTGGCGCGAGACCCCCGCAACGGGCAGATCCTAGCCATGGCGCAGAACACCCGGTACGGCATTCCAACCGAGTCTGATCCGCAAGCTACACAGACTTCGTTCAATGTTGATACCGCCCACGGCGGCGGTGACGGCTTCCAGGGTGGTTCAGCACTCAAGCCGTTTACCCTCCTGCAGTGGTTTAAGGAGGGGCACACCGCGTGGGAGAGAGTCGCCGACCGGTCACCGCAGTTTAGCCGACATGAGTGGAACATTCCGTGTAATCCCGGATATGCCGACGACTGGAAGGTCGGAGAAGCGACCCGGCACGACGGATCATTCAACATTCTGCAAGCCACTGAGTATTCGGTCAACCGCGCCTTCGCCGACATGGCGACGAAAGTCAACCTATGCGGAATCTTTGACGGAATGCAGGCCCTGGGAATCGAACAACCGAACGGTGACCCAATCTTGCCACGCCCTTCACACATTATCGGCGCGCACGTCACTCCCCTGGTTATGGCCGGAGCCTACGGCGCTTTCGCCAACGAGGGAACCTTCTGTGAGCCAATGTCCGTGCTCAGCATCTCCGACCGGGACGGCAACGTTATTCACGAGTTCGAGCCGTCCTGCCACCAAGCCGTTGATCGGGATGCCGCGATGAAGGTGACGGCCGTACTCCGTCGAAACGCTGAATCCGGAATGTACAGCCACACTCGTATTGGACGTCCCGCTATTGCCAAGACCGGCACGACCGACTACAACGCGAACTTGTGGATGGTTGGTGGCACCCCGCAGGTCATCGCGGCAGCGTGGTCTGGGTTTGCCCACGCGTCCACGACCTCAATGAACTACCAGACGATCAACGGAACGTACTACGGCATTCTTTACGGTGGAACGTTCTCTGGCCCCATGTGGTCACAGTTCATGCGCAATGCAATGTCCGATTACTCAGTCGAGAGTTTCAGCGAGGGGAATCTGGGCTCGGCTCCACCTCCACCGGCCCCTGTCTCGGATGACGAAGACGACGATTAGGAGCTCGTAATGGCGACCACGCGTTGGCATAGAGTTGCGAAGAAGTCCGCCACGTTCCTTGGGATCGGGGCCGCGGCCACCGTCGCTTCCGGTGTAGCGATTGGGGCTTGGACTCAATTCGAACGCCGCTGGCCAACTCTGCGCGAATACAGCGTCGCAGTGGATCTACCAGTCGGTTGCGATAAACTCACTATCCTCCACGTATCCGATCCGCATTTTTTCCGCGGGCAAGGGTGGCTCATCGACTTTATGCGCGATTTAGCCACCCTCGACTTCGACCTCATCGTCTCGACCGGAGACAATCTGGGATCGAAGAATGGTCTCCCGTTAGCTATCGAAGCCTACGACCCGCTCCTCGAATACCCCGGTGTATTCGTTCTCGGTTCGAATGACTATTATTCTCCACGTTACAAGCCGTGGTCGTCGTACCTGCATAAGAAGAGGTCAAAGGCGCCGTCGCGCACCGAACCTGATCTGCCGTGGCTTGACCTCGTCAATCGGTGGACAGCAGCCGGCTGGATTGACTTGTCTAATCAAGTTGAGGTTTTCGAGATCCCAACGGCCACCGGACCTCAGCGGATTGGTTCCATCGGAGTCGATGATCCACACATCCACCGCGACCACGTTCCAGACACTCCTGACAACTGGAATGACCGGGACATCGTCCGCATTGGAGTAACGCATGCTCCCTATCAACGCATTCTCAATGAGTTCGTTTCCCTTGGTACGCATGCGATTTTTGCCGGGCACACGCACGGTGGGCAACTGTGTGTACCGGGATACGGTGCCTTGGTGACGAACTGCGATTTGCCACGCGAATACGCATCGGGCATGCACACCTGGGGTTTTGGTGGACTGTCTGCATCATTACATGTCTCCGCTGGACTCGGCACGTCGCTCTTCTCACCAGTTCGGTTCGCCTGCCGCCCCGAGGCATCGCTGGTAACACTGACACAGCGACGATGAGGATTTCCGCTACGAACAACCATGTGATTTCGGGGTTGTACGCCGTGATGTCTCGCCTCTGCACGCACTGCTGAGGTGCCGGATTACGGAAGTGTCATGCGTTTCATGTTCGGTTGGTTTTGGCTGGCTTAGAGCTGATCGTTATACTGGACAAGTCGTTGAGACACCGGGGTGTGGCGCAGCTTGGTAGCGCGCTTCGTTCGGGACGAAGAGGTCGTGGGTTCAAATCCCGCCACCCCGACTCGGTAAAAGCCGCTGAAGCTCAGAGAAACTGAGCTTCAGCGGCTTTTTCATATCCACGCTTACAGCGACAGTGAGGGGACGTATCCACTCGGGGAAGATATATCCTCCCCGACACTCCACCTAGGCTCTGTCTAGCAACCGTAGGCTCTCTCCAACTGCACCCATTTTCATAAGGGAGAGCCTACAACCCCCAAAGACAACGTTAGGCAGAGCCTACCCCCAGGTAGGCTCACTCTTACCAACGTAGGCTCTGTCTGATGGACGCTAGCTTGCTCACGGTTGAGCGCTCTGCTCAGTACGGGTGGCCAAATACACTAATCGAGGCCGCATCTACCACCTAATGCAGATACGGCCTCGAAGGCTCAAAAGTACGTGAAGACTAGCCGCGTCCGACCTCGTCCATAAGCTTAACGAAGCGGTCAACGTAATCCTGGAGGAACTTCACCGTGTCTTCGCGGGTGATATTTCCTTCTTCGTCGATGTAGGTCGGCGACTGGGACAGGAATACTTCCGGTTGGCCCACGGTTGGCATGTCAAAGTAGGACAGTGCGAGACGCAGATTCTTTTGAGAAGAGTATCCGCCCATGCGCCCAACCGAGTGGCTCATAATTCCTACGGGAACGCCCTTCCATGCAACATCGGCGTTCGGCTTCGAACCGATGTCCACAGCATTCTTGACACATGCCGGAATTGTCCGGTTATTTTCTGGCGTCACGAAAAGGACACCGGCCGAGTTCTTAATCGTCTCACGGAACGTGGTGTATTCCTCCGGCGTCGGTACATCTGTGACTTCCGGGTCGTCATAGTCAAAGTTGTAGAGCGGAAGATCCCGAATCTCAACGATCGTGGCATCGTATCGTTCGGGGAACATCGTGAGGACATTCTTCGCAATCTTTCGGGCGTAGGAGCCTCCGCGTAAACTTCCAACAATGACGGTTACGTGCTTAGCCATGCTTAGCCTCTCTTCTCGTCTCATTCGTATATGTCTTATAGCCACTATAACGCTAAAGAGTTAGGTCTGCCGTAGTAGTTTTTTCGACAATCCGCAATCTTCTGGAAGCAGCGGTTGCTCGTTACCTTCAGGTGGAACGTACGGTGAGGACCGCTAGAGGAACGATACCGTCGTCAGAGAGAACCTTTGGCCGCTGGAGTGAGCCTACAGGGGGTTAGGCTCTGCCCAAGCGTAAATTCCGGGGGTGTAGGCTCTGCCTTGCGGATTTGGGTGCTGCTAGAGAGAGCCTACGCTTGCCGGGGAGAGCCTAGCCAAAACTACTTACCTTGAGGGAGAGGCTCCGGAGTCACGGTGAGCAGAAAAGTGGCGCGGGAGTTGCTTGACCCGCGCAGATGATTCTGACAAGGTGTCGGAATGTTTCCTTAGTAGCACGCCTAAGATGGGAATCATGAAGAAACGTCGGCGCAAATCGAAAGCTATGGTTAACGGGTGGGTTCCCGATCAGCATGGTTCCTGGGCTATGGGGTTCTTCCCGCTGTTCATCGGAATGATCATTAACGACAAAACTCCCCTCTTCATTCTGCTTTTTGTTGCCTGGACAGCTGGTTTCTTCCTATTTTCCGTAGCCGAGAAGTGGCTGAAATACCGGTTCAAACCCCGTTACCGTCAGCCCCTCATCACCTACGCAACCATTAGCGGTATTGCCGTGCTCATCCTCATCGCCCTCCAACCGGGACTCCTGTGGTGGGCGCCGCTGTTCCTCCCTCTCGTCGCCATCTCCGCCCACCGGGCCTGGAAACACCGCGAGCGCGAACTCGCCTCGCGCACCGTCGCAATCCTTGCGTCCTCCCTCATGGTGCCGGTCACAGCCACACTCGCATCCGGGCAACCGTGGTTTGAAGCCGGCGCGGTCTCACAACAATCGTGGATCATGATGGCACTGATCGCCATCTATTTCATTTCCACTGTTCCTTACGTCAAGACCCTGATCCGCGAGCGCAATTCGCGCCCCTGGCTGATCGGATCGAGCGTATTCCACCTCTTCGTTCTCCTCGGTATCGCGATTGCCGCCACCTACGGCCTCGTCAACTGGTGGCACGTGGCGGTGTGGGTGGTGATTGCCGGACGCGCTATCGCGATGCCGCTCATTGCCAAACGACGCGGCACCCCGTGGAAGCCGAAAGCTATCGGCTGGCCCGAGGTGCTCTTGTCGTTCTTCGTGCTGGCAACGTTACCGTGGTGACCTAGTCTTCGTCGTCGCGATGCTTATGCGATGGCTTGTGCCCTTTCTTTGCGTCCTCCACGAGTTTGCCCGCGTGGTCGGGCACATACTTGGAAATGGCGACCGAAGGGCGCACGTAGCCAGTGGACTTCGGACGCTCTGGTAGCACCACTTTTTCGTCAGGTTCGACCTCGTGGTAGGGCAGCGACTCCAGCAGATGCGAAATCATATTAATCCGCGCCTGCTTCTTTGAATCGGAGAGCACGTGATGCCACGGGGCATACGCCGTATCGGTGTGCACCATCATCTCGTCCTTAGCGCGAGAATAGTCCTCCCACCGCGAGATTGACTCCAGGTCCATCGGGGACAGTTTCCACTGGCGCAACGGGTCGTCGAGGCGCTTCTTGAAACGCTTGAGTTGCATTTGATCCGACACTGAGAACCAGTACTTGCGCAGGTGAATACCGTCCTCAACAAGCATCTGTTCAAAAATCGGGCACTGCCGCATAAACTGCTGAACCTGCTGTGGGGTGGCGAACTCCATCACCTTCTCCACTCCGGCCCGGTTATACCAGGAGCGGTCAAATAGCACAATTTCCCCAGCTGCCGGTAGATGTTGAATATAGCGCTGGAAGTACCACTGCGTCTTTTCCCGTTCTGTCGGCGTCGGCAACGCAACGATCCGCGCCACGCGGGGGGATAGATACTCGGTGATTCGTTTAATCGTGCCGCCCTTACCTGCGGCATCGCGCCCCTCGAAAATAATGATGACACGGGAACCGGTCGATTTAACCCATCGCTGAAGCTTTCCCAGCTCCCCCTGGAGCCGGTACAACTCAGCCTCATAGACCTTATTGGGAATCTTCGTAGCTTTTGGACGATCAGCTTCGCTAATACCGTGGTTCGACTCCGACATGACTAACCCCCTTGTTAACCCGATATGTGTCAGCTTAGGCCCACATTTTCAATCATGTCAGCCTTTGAGCAAGCAACATCACTGTTTGCCACCGATTGCCACGCTACCGCGATCACCGCCGCCTTCATCATCCGCGTCACTCTTCCCGAGCGTAGATAAACCTGCAACGATAGTTCTATGAAGTTCATTATCAAGCTCATTGTCAATATGCTCGGCATCTGGCTGGCCTCCGTCATCATTGACGGGATCACTCTGCCACCCACGGAGAAGCCCACCGAGCTTCTCATTACCCTCGCCGTTATCGGCATCATTTTCACCGCAGTTAATATGATCGTCCGCCCGGTTGTTAAACTCGTGACTTTCCCGGTCTATATCCTCACCCTCGGATTGTTCGCGCTCGTCGTCAACGCACTGATGTTTATGTTGACCGGCTGGCTATCCCAACACACCTCATACGGGTTAGAAGTAACCGGATTTTGGCCCGCGCTCTTTGGCGGCGTAATCACCGCACTCGTTGCCGCGGTGCTCGGAGGTGCACTCGATTCTATGACGTCACGACGCTAGTCACTGGCGCATTACCCGTGTTATCGCGTATCTCTGGCTCGTCGTCACCGTGTCGTCGGTCAAACCGAGAGCGATCTGACGCTTCCGCACCCAACGATCAAATTCAGAATGCCCGGTCTTTTCCGCATCCTTCGCATCGGCGATGTATCCACCCAGATCATGAGGGCTCCCTTCCCCAGTCGAATACACCGTTATTCGAGTAGCGGACGTGGAGGTTGTTTGTCCGTCAAGGGCGGGCACGATGTCATTGGTGTTTTCAAACGCCAGTACAGGGGTGGTCTCGGGTAACTCAATCCCGGAAATCGGAGATCCAGCGGTCACGACTCCTGCCACCGTATAGTGGTCGGTTATCGCGGAACTTGCGGCCAGTGATGCTGCTACGATTCCCCCTTGCGAGTGCCCGACAAACTCGATGGTATCCCCCGGTTGAACGCCCGATTGAGAAAGCGCCCAGACGACCGCCGCCTCCTCATCCGCAGGCACTCGCCCGACTAACGCGAGATTCGACTGCATGTCCTTAGGGTTGGAAGTGCCCGGGAACCATTCCTGCGTACCCTTGACGACAACTGACCAGGTGGGGCGCTGTGCCCCCGGTGTTTCATGTCGCTCAATTTCGAACTCACCGCTGGCAGGAGCTGAGTTCGCCGTAGTTCGTGCTGACGGCGCACTCGGCTCATCTCGAAGCCTCTGAACTTTAGTGATGAGTGCGCTCGGAGTGTGCGGGGTCGAGGTCGCATCCCGCGGCGCAACCAGACGATGAACCGCAGGAACGGCAAGGATTTCGGTTGCGTAGTGCTCCAGTCCGAACAGATAGGAATCGCGTTCTACGCGGGTGTGAATGTGCGTGCCTCTCGGGTTCGAGCCGCGCACGGCAAGCATCGGTAAATACCTGCCCTCCCATTTTTCAATGCGTGGATAATGTCTCGACAGTAGTGCTGCCGAACGCTCAAGGGGAGTATCTGCGCGACGCATGAGTTGCGCCTGAGTCACCCCGGCTACAGCCGCCCAGATTCCGAGATTTCTCATAATTTTTGGCACATTCACAGTGTTCTCATCAATGCAGCCGCTAAGAATCTGTTCTCTGTGTTCGCTCAGCCGATAGAGGATATCTGCACCGCGTATCTGCGGGTATAGCGCCTGTGCCACGCTGTTCAAGCGATGTTGAAAATACAGACCATTCATGTGATCAACGTGCGCCGAGAGCACTGTGTTTGCGGCATTGTGATCGGAGTAGTCATAGATATTGGCAGCAACTCGCAGTCCTTCTGCGCATTCTTTCGCTTCTTCGATCAGGTGAGCAGCACCAATCTGCCACAGTATCTGGCTCAGTGCACTGCTCGCATAGAGAGCCTCCGCACTCACTGCTCCGGCAAGAATTACCTGCGCACGATTAAGTTCCGCAACAGCCCGTTCAAGTGCCCACCGGGCAAATTCGAGTATGGCGCCCGTTCCTCGAAGGCTTTCCGTATCAACAAATACGGGACCGGAATCAATGGTGATCGTCCGACTCATATCCACCCCGCTAAGGCCGCCACCAGTCGTTGCCGTTCAGCCGTCTCAGCCGCTGCGCACAGCACCCGCGTAGCCACCGCTTCATTGCGACTATGCGCAAGAAATGATTTCAGATGTTCAATGCGGGCGCGTGCAATATCCGAAGAAGTTCCACTCCAGTGCATGTCGATTGCCGCGAGGAGGGTGATCGCCTGATCGAGTTCTCGCACCGCGCTGTCGACGTGAGGTGTTGGTGAATAAATCCTGCGGTCACGGTATCGAGGTCTCCAATCACAGGCGACCAGCTCATCACTAGTTGTGGATAGAACTAACCGGGGACAAGTCAGGTCGGGGCGGGGTGTGGACGCTTCGGCCTCACCGCTGGCGATATGCGACGATAGTGCCATGAGTGAACAGTTTCCCCCGGCACATCACGTCGATTTTGCAACCCTGGAACCGCCCATCGCCCTCGGCGCCCTCGACGGGCGCTACCGAAGCGTCGTCGCCCCTTTGACAAACTACTTTTCTGAAGCCGGCCTCAACCGCGCTCGCGTGTTTGTTGAGGTCGAGTGGCTCATTTATCTCCTGGATCACGATGTCCTCCCCGGAGCGCCGAGCCTATCCGCGGACGAACGCAACTACCTGCGCGCCCTCACGCCCACGTTCAATGGCGACGCAATCGCTCAACTGGCACAAACAGAGGCCGTGACCCGCCATGACGTCAAGGCCGTCGAGTACTACCTCAAGAGCAAACTCGATGCGGCCGCTGATCAGATCCCCGACACGGTCCTTCCCCAGCTGCACGAAGTGGTTCACATTTTCTGCACCTCGGAAGATATCAATAACCTCTCGTACGCTCTCGTCATTAAGGCCGGAGTGGAGGATGTCTGGCTCCCCGCAGCCCGCCAGTTGCGCGCCGACCTCACCGAACTGGCCCGAGCTAACGCCAATGTGCCGATGCTGTGTCGCACGCACGGCCAGCCCGCTACGCCCTCAACCATGGGGAAGGAACTAGCCGTATTCGTCTACCGGTTGGGACGCCAAATTGAACGCATCGAAAAGACCGCGTTCCTCGGCAAGATGAACGGCGCTACGGGCACCTACGCGGCACATGTCACGGCCATTCCGTCCGTCGATTGGCAGACAGTATCGCGCGGATTCGTCGAGCACCTGGGGCTGAGCTGGAACCCCCTCACCACGCAAATCGAAAGCCACGACTGGCAAGCGGAGCTATACGCGGATATTTCCCGCTTCAATCGGATTGCGCACAATCTTGCCACCGATGCGTGGACCTATATTTCACTGGGATACTTCCACCAGAATCTCGCCGCACAAGGATCCACCGGATCGTCGACCATGCCGCATAAGGTCAATCCCATTCGCTTCGAAAACGCCGAAGCGAACCTCGAAGTCTCCAGTGCGCTACTGGACACCCTGGCCGCTACTCTAGTGACCAGCCGCCTCCAGCGTGACCTCACCGACTCGACGACGCAGCGCAATATCGGCACCGCGCTCGGCCATTCACTCCTCGCTCTCGATAACCTCATCCGCGGTCTCGCCGGTATCGATATCAATGCTGACGCTATGGCTCGCGATCTCGATACCAACTGGGAAGTGCTCGGGGAGGCCGTTCAGCAGGCGATGCGAGCCGCGTCAATTGCCGGAGCCACCGGTATGGAAGATCCCTATGAGCGGTTAAAGGAACTAACCCGCGGCCATCGCGTTTCTGGTGATCAGATGCGCGAGTTCATTGCCGGCCTCAATCTGCCAGCCGAAGTAGAAAGGCGCCTGCTCAACCTGACCCCAGCGACTTACACGGGTATTGCCTCCGCACTTTTGGAACACCTGTAGGCGTCACTTCCTCGCACACCCTACGGTTTCCACGTCGGATCTGAAGCGGGGGCGCCGTAGCGATCATAGAGATCGTGAGGACGGGCAACTTCATCGGCATAACCGAGCTCTGTCAGTGTCCACCTCCCACCGCTACCGGTAGCGTGCTCATCGAGTACCTCCCCTTCTCTTGAGGGGTGTTCGGCACCCGACTCGGACTGATCGATAATCACCACCGATGCCCCAACCGGAGCCGGCTGACCGTGATCCCACACCACTTTGAGCACCCGATCGAGAAGGTCAGCGGGATAGGACGGTGCCTGGGTAAAGGTGAGTGTCGCAGTCACGAGGGCCGGTTTACCGAAAGCTTCGTGCGTATCGACGGTAATCTCGACGAGGTCGGGAACTGAGACGAGTTTTGCCGTGAGCACATTTTGTAAACGCTCATCGCGTCGATCCTTCTCAAAAGGACGCAACTGTCTGACGGCGATAGCACCTCCCGCGGCAATCGCCCCCAAGCCACCGATAATCACTGGATTATCAATCCGAGGCATTTGTTTCGACACCCGCCCTTTGCCAGGAAACTTGTTCACCGGTAGTCGTTCGCGCATTGATCGGAAAACACCCCGTAGCGCTTCGCGTTTATCGTATGAAGACGTCATCATCGGCTCCTTGCGGATGGGAATCCCGGAATCGGAAGATCCTCGGGGGTTAGTACGTCGGAGAGAAAATCTACGCTGTCTTCAATAGCGGGTGCTGAGCAAGTCACAATGTCTTGCCAGATTTCATATATATACACCACGTGCGCGTCCTCCTCCTCAGCAAAGAACTCGCTGAGGAATCGCACCGCGCGTCCGGTCCGGCCGTAGGGAGCGACCCCAGCTCGCCTCTCAATCAGTTCAACCGTCTCGGTGTAAGTCGCCGATGAGTGCGCGTAGTACAGCGGCCCCACCCGCGGTCGGTTCAGGAAGCGACCAATGACGATTCGATCTGTCGTTCCACGCCGGGGGCGGGCATCCAGTGAAGGCACAATATCTTGATCGTGTTCAACGGCGATAACAGTCACATCGCGGGGGACGCGCAGACGCCGACCCGGCGTCCCGAGCGTCACCACACCACGAACGTTCAGTTGCCGCGGGTGTCGCTCGAGAAGAGCGAGGCCGACAACACCTCCTTGTGAATGTCCCATGATGAGAACAGGTTCGCGATTGAGATTGCGCTCGCTCACCCCTTCGGAACGCATCGCGTGATGGATCGCGGAAACCAGACCGAGACGCATCGCAGAAGGCAGGCCGAGCATTTCCCGCACGTTGGTTTCCGTATCGGCAGGATTCGGAGTCGATTGTGGATCAGCATGATCGGTTCCGGGGACTGACACAATCCAACGTCGTGATGCACCCGTTCCAACTGCCGTGATCTTCACGGCAGCACCACACGCCTTAGCCCAGTAGAGATCGTCAATATCAGCCGCCATATCTGCCAGGGTATGCGGGGCTCCTAGACGGCGAATATTGAGTCGAGTACTCTCCTGCCCTTCGATCCGTTCTCCGTTTTTCACCACCGGGCGAACATGGACACGGCCGCCGCGAAACCATCCGACAGCAGTTCCAATCGCCAAGTAGCTGGCCATGAGCGATTCGTAGCCGCGGCGCGGAACCAAGGGAAGGGTTTCCGCAGCGATACCGCGCGGGTCAAGTTTGAGCTTAATACGTGCGTGCAAGTACCCTCGGCCAAGTGCGGTCAATCCCATGGCGGCACGGCACGCTGCTTGAACGACCAGGGTGTCAAGACCCGGCTCGTCAAAGAATGTCCGTTGCGCCTGTTCGACCAGCGCGGTGCCGTCGGAGCGGGCACGAGCCTGCAAAGCTGAACGCACGGAGGGCGGGAATGGCACATGCTCGGCCACCAGCGACAACGCAATATTGCGCCCGAGCGCTGTCACCACCGGAGCGAGCACATCGACAGCATCAAACAGCCACATGGTTTCTGGAACTCGCCGCGCCCCGTAGTACATCGGATAGGTTCGCCGCGAAACCGAAAACGCGGGATTAGATGCGTCCGGTTGAGCTTCGGAAGGCCGAGTCTCGACGGGAAGAAAGCGCGCCATCATCTCCCGAATTATCCGCGCCATCTCAACCCCTCTCACCTGTGCTACCAGCAGATTTTATCCTGCCCGCATCTCTCGACACTAACACCCCAGCGGGGTATATTTTGGGACGGAGACAGTCGCAGTTTCAACCGAAAGTGGTGATTACAGCGAGCGACACGTGTTCCACAGACTAGTATCTAGTCCGGCTCCGCCGTATCGAAGATCGCGAGCTCGACACCGTCGCTATCGTATCCGGTGAAGAACACGGAAAAACTGCGTTATCAAAGCCAAACACCAATCAGACGACGCGCCAGCAGACAAGATCCGCGAAGAAATACTCGCAATCTTGCGACTGGTCAAATCATAGAAAGTGAAGACAATGAGTACGGTAACTCTCAACGTTAAAGGACTGACCTGCGGACATTGCGTCGCTTCGGTGACCGAAGAACTGAGCGAAATCCGCGGTGTTGATTCGGTATCAGTCGACCTCAACGCTGGCGAAGACAAGGTGTCAAAGACCACCGTCACTACCAGTGGCGTCGTCACCGACGATGCATTGCGCGATGCCATAGCCGAGGCCGGATACGACCTCGTTTCGATCGAACGCTAATCGAGTGAGTACAACGCGCGATAACACCACCACCTCCATATCAATCGGCGAGGAGACCCGCGAGCGAGCCCACATGCTCAAAGCGCGGCTCATCGTCGCCACAGTTTTCGCCCTCCCAGTTATGGCGATATCGATGGTGCCCGCCTGGCAATTTCTCGGCTGGCAGTGGGTAGTCGCAGCATGTTCAATGCCGGTGGTCATCTGGGCTGCCTGGCCATTCCATGCGGCTGCCTTGAGAGCGGCACGACATGGCTCCTCCACGATGGATACGCTTGTATCCCTTGGAGTCATTGCCTCAACACTGTGGTCGCTGTGGGCACTGTTTTTCGGCGGGGCGGGAATTCTCGGCCTGAAAATGAACATGACGTTCTTGCCTATGAATGCCGCCACCAACTGTTGCCCAGAACTGTACTTCGAAGCCGCCACCATGGTGACAACGTTCCTGCTCGCGGGACGGTACGCCGAAGCGCGCACGCGTTATCGAGCCGGGGACGCGTTGCGTTCTCTGCTCGAACTTGGCGCCAAACAAGCCCATCGGATCAGACCCGAGGGCGGAGTCGAACTCGTCGACGTGGATGATCTTGCGGTGGATGATCGGGTGGTCGTGAAACCGGGTGAGAAGATCCCCACCGACGGGGTAGTCGAAGCCGGACATGCCGCGCTCGATACGTCATTGCTGACGGGTGAATCGATCCCCGTGGCGGTAGCTCCAGGCGATGAAGTCACCGGCGCCACTATCAATACCGATGGACAGCTAACCGTCAAGGTAACGCGCGTTGGTGCAGATACAACGCTGGCCCGCATCGGCCAAATGGTGACTCAGGCACAAGCCGGTAAAGCTCCGGTCCAACGTTTGGCCGACAAGATTTCCTCCGTGTTCGTACCCGCCGTCATCTCGATTTCGATTCTCACCCTCATCGGGTGGCTAATCTTTGGCCCCGGCCTACAATCAGCATTCACGGCGGCCGTCGCCGTCCTCGTTATCGCCTGCCCGTGTGCACTCGGCCTCGCCACTCCGACCGCACTGCTCGTTGGATCGGGGCGAGCAGCGCAACTCGGCATTGTCATTAAAGGCCCCGAGATTCTCGAATCGACACGGCAGATCGACACCATCGTGCTCGATAAAACCGGCACCGTCACCAAAGCTCAGATGCATGTGGTCCACCACGACGGAGAAGAGGACGCACTGGCCGCAGCTTCAGCGGTTGAGGCCGGCTCCTCCCACCCGGTTGCACAGGCTATTGTTGAGGCCATTCCGAGCTCCGCCACGGCCTCCCAGTTCGTCAACCACGCCGGCGACGGGGTGAGCGCAACGGTGGATAACCAGCGGGTATTTGTTGGCAAACCCCAGTGGATTGAGAGTATCGGCTTTTCCCTCGACCCGGTTGCGCAATCGATTGAGCGCGGCCTCGATACGGGAGCCACGATCTCTGTCGTCGCCGCGGCCCCCCTCGACTCGGTGCTGTCGACCGAACCAGAAGCACCAACGCCGCAATCGACCGAAGTTACGAGCGAGGCAGAAACCGCGCGGTGGGCGGTTGAACTCGCAGTTGGTGGGATGACGTGCGCCTCGTGTGTGCGTCGCGTCGAACGCAAGCTCGGCAAGCTCCCCGGAGTCAAAGCCGAGGTCAACCTCGCGACCGAAGGCGCTCACGTCCTGCTCGACGACGACATTTCGAACGAAGAACTCATCTCCGTTGTCGAAAAAGCCGGGTATACGGCAAGTATTCGAGGCCGTCACACGATTGAGTCTGGATCCCAGGAAACCGCGTCTGCGGCGCACCCCACGGATACAGTGCGCTGGCACAATCCACAGGTGAGCGACGGGGTGGCCTCCGGAGTGTTTTGGGTCAGCGACGAGGTGAAAGAAACCTCCGGCGAAGCCATCGAACAACTTCGCGCCCTCGACATTACACCGGTGCTCCTCACCGGTGACAACGAACGCGCGGCCCGCCACGTTGCCGAACAAGTTGGGATCGAGGACGTTCGCGCTCAGGTGCTTCCCGATGCGAAGCGCGATGTGATTGCCGAACTCCAAGAACACGGGAAAGTCGTTGCCATGGTGGGTGACGGTGTTAATGACGCCGCAGCTCTTGCCCAGGCCGGAACCCGCGGTCTCGGTATGGCGATGGGATCGGGAACAGACGTAGCAATTGAGGCTGCCGACATTACCCTCGTCGGATCCGATCTGCGTTCAGCTGCACAGGCGATCCGGATTTCACGTCGGACACTGCGGATTATCAAACAAAATCTGTTTTGGGCGTTCGCTTATAACGTGGCGGCGATTCCGCTCGCGATGGCCGGCCTACTCAATCCGATGATCGCTGGGGCTGCGATGGCAGCCTCCTCGGTCATGGTGGTAACGAACTCGCTCCGTCTGCGTACGGCTTCTTAGCGGCACGCGGTGATTTCGTAGAGCGTTCCGTTTCCGGCGCGCGCTACCTCGGTAAACCCACGGGTCACGTCGACACCGTAGAAGCCGGGAAGGGTTTCGCTGCGCGGCGTACCGTAGTACGACGAATCGGGTTTTGCCCAGAAGTGGGTGACACCTTCCCTGTTCAGCAACGTGCACACTTCCGGGCTGTCGTGAATATGGACAAAACGCCAGGCCAGCAAGTTGACGTCCTCATCCGCATCAACGATCGACAGTTGTGGAAAGAGGACGCGGCGGTTACCGAGTGCTTGAAAATAAACCGTGCCCTGCGCTGGATCGCCAATGATGACCGCATCGGACGGGAGATAGTCGGAGACCGACCGCATGAGATCGAGTTCCGCGGTATTCGCCATTCCGGCCGGCCCCACGTGTTCAGGGTCGTAGACCGTGCGCAGAGCGAGCACTCGCGCATCGATTGCTCCGAATCCTGTCGCGAGGACGAGGGCGAGGGCGAGCATCGTGCTGTTAGCCGTAATGAGCCATTGTTTCCAGGTGACGGCGCGCAACCATATTTTCCACGATCGTCGAGGTTTCTCGGGAACATCGAAGCGGCGCCAGTTGGTTTCTCCCACGCGCCACTGCGAAGCGGCCTCCCACGCGGTTTCGAGATGCTCCGGGATCGGTTCGGACTCACTCCACCGCGCGCGGATCAGGCGACCCAGATACATCAAACCAGCGGTAACGAGCAGACAGATCACCACCTGCATGATTCCCATCAGTCGGCGCGGATCGGAATACCACGGGCCGACCAGAAGCTTGAGCCCAAAGTTCGGGGCGTAGGCGAGGAATACGAGCACGGCAAAAATCGCCCAGGTGGCCGGTACCCACGTTGCTTTCCGCGAAGTCGCCGCGTCAACACCGGTTACCATCACCCACAGTCCGATACCGGTCAGTGCGGTCATCGTTACGAGCGAGAGTACGAAACCGGGGGCAAATGGGAATGGCGGAAACGGGGTGAACGGATGGAAAAGTGCGTCGATCCACGAGGTTTTGCGTTCAAAATGAGCGGTTGCTCGGGTGACGGGATGGACGAGAACGGCGGCGAAAACCCCGACTCCGGCTAGCGCCATTGCCAACAGGAGACCCACACGCCCCCGTTGACCCGCGCGGTACATGCTGCGGACCAGGCGCGTTCCGTTGGAGACTGTCATAACAACCGTGAGAGCGCCGACGTTGAAGAATGCAATCGGATGCGCTCCCACAGCCCCCACGCATCCGAGGAGCACCACCGCGATTAAAGCCGCCAGCGCACCGTTTCCTTCTGCGCCGTAAAGCGCGCGGATAAACCGTCTTCCGACAACCATGATCGCCGCGACAAGGCCCGGCACGAAGGCCATCGAGATAGCGTTGGGCCACTGCGCGTACATCGAGACGAAGTCCGCGGGGAAAGCCAGAGTGAGGCCCGCGACAACGGCTGCGAGCGCAGTTCGTTCCTTCTCCCCCCAGGTGACGTGAGCGAGAGCCGCAATGCCAACTACCCACCACACGATGAGGACGATGGAGGACAGGTTAATCATCGGAATGACTGTTGACGCGGTGGAGAACAGAGCGACGAATCCGTGCCAAATGCTCGGGTAGAACATGCCGCTAGCGGATGCTCCGAACATCGGCGAGAGCGCATTGAGAGGATTCGCGTCAGCTCCGGTGACGACAAGCCACACGGCGTTCGCATGAAACGCGGGGTCCCACTGTTGGAGCGGATTGTTCAGATCAACCCGCAGTAGCCCGAGCGTGGCAAGGACAACACCTGCTGTGACGAAGATAGCCACTCGCCGTTGTATCCCCCATATTCGTCTACCGCGAGCGATCCCCAGCGCAACTAATCCTAACGTCGTCGAAGCTGCGAGATAGGTGCCACCAGTTGATGCGCTCCAGGTCAGCCCAGAGAATCCGAGCGGAGAGGTTGGTGAAAAAACGAATGCCGCAACAGTCAGCATTCCGAATGTGACTGCCGGCGCTAGCGCCAGTTGTACGAGTATGCTCGGAGTGTGGGAATTAAGTTCAGGAGCTTCACTCCACGCCCATTTAGGCGGATAGTAACGGGAGCGAGCGACAAATCCGGAAACCGCCCCCACCCACACGAGACCGGGTATCCATCCAGCCGCGAGCATGAGTACGAGGCGGGGGCCCAGTTCGATCCAGGTCATCATCAGTCGTCGCGCGCGTCCTCAGAGATGGTCATATCGGCGATTTGGTCAGCGGTCTCAAACGCCTTTCGGGCGCGAACCTTGTGGAGCACGAATTCAAAGACCATGGGGAGGATCGATACGAAAACGATAAGGAGGATAATAGCGGTCAAGTTGTCGTGAATGAAGGCAACCCCGCCGAGTGCAGCTCCGAGAATGGTCAGCCCCGTCCCCCACAGTAACGCTCCCACAAGATTCCACAAAGTGAAGCGGGTACGGTTATATCCGGCGATCCCCGCCGCGATGGGAACGAATGTGCGAACGAAGGGAACGAACCGTCCGATCACCAGCGAACGCCCCCCGTAGCGGGCAAAGAAGTTCTCCGATTGCACGAGGTATTCGGTTTTCAGCACTCTCGCATCATCAGAGAAAAGTCCGCGCCCAAAGCGTTTACCGATCCAGTACCCGACCTGAGACCCGGCAATCGCGCAGATCGTAATGGTGAGGACAAGTACCCACAGGCTGAGTCCCAGTTGCGTGTGGAGCAGTCCGGCGGAAAAGACGAGTGAATCTCCGGGAAGTACCGGGAACAGAACGCCGGATTCAATGAAGACAATTGCTGCGACGCCGAGCAGAACCCACGGCCCCATGGCAAGCAGGAGTGATTCAGGGTCCTTAAACCAGCCGATCAGTGTTTCGAGCCACGACACCCACATTACGAGGGCCGTGTCGGTTAAAACGGGAGTCACGTGGTGTCCTTCCATGAGGGGCTCTGCCGTTAGCCTACTACTGTCAGCGGGTTTTGCGGCGCGCGAGGTGCTCAAAAAACTGTTCAATGCGTAAGCTTAAAGCATGTCCGACGAGCAGGCGGTATCACACGCACCCAGACCACTGTCTAGATTGGCAGAGCCGGTGCTGGTGTGCGATCGTTCCACAACCCGCACCCACCGCACTGAGGACATCGTCGACTTCGCGATTTCTCTCGCGGCGATTGCTTTCGTCCTCGTCCTCGGAGTCTATGCGCACGGAACAACGTCCGGCGTGACTGAGGATGTGCGTTCAGCTCTCGGTGGTGTTTTGCGTCAAATTTTCCTGCTTCCACTGACGCTTTTTGAATCCATTTTTGTTCTCGCTGCCCCGATTTCTATCGTGATCTCACTCGCCTTACGGCGTCGTTTGCGCACCATAGTTGAAGCGATACTGACCGGGGTTCTCGCGGCCATTCTGACGTCGATCATCGTGTGGTTGCTCCCTCTGCTACCCACGATCGTGACGACACCTTTGACCATTTCAACATCCGTTGGCAAAATCATCGTGGTCGACCTCCTGATCGCCACTCTCGCAGCTTTCTTTACCGTCGCCGGAGAAGCCAGTCAGATGAGGGCGATTCGCTACTCGTGGGTGTTTGTTTTCGTCCTCGCGATGCTCTACGTTTTGCGTGGTTCAATTACACTTCCAGCGGCTCTGATCTCTATCTTGCTCGGCCGCCTCATCGGTACTGCGGGCCGTTACGCTTTTGGTTTCCGCGATGACCGAGCCAATGCTATTGATCTCGTCGATGGACTGCTCCACGTCGGAATCACCCCCGTGAAGATTGTTCGCACGGATGTTGTCACCACAGATATCCCACTCGAAGCGGTGTATGTCAGGGAGGAATCGCAGTCGCGAAGCACGTGGGCAAGTCCTTTTGTTCCACTTGTCGAAGACACCGAGGCGGCCACCTCTCTGGGAGAGGACGAGGTCGTCGTCGACACTCTCCAACCATCCATGTCCGAAACTGCTCGGCACTACGTGTGTTGGGATACGGCTGGCACCACCTATGATCTCATCGTGCTCGACCCCGATACGCAGGTGACGGGACTGCTCCATGACCTGTGGAACAATATCCGGTTGCGCGGCCTGAGCCGCTGGCTCGCACCCTCTCTCCAGGCGTCAGCCGAGCGAAGCGCCCTGGTCAAGATCGAGGCACACAAGGCCGGGGTAACCACCCCTGAAGTTGTTGCTATTACCTCGGCAGGGGGGTCGGTGTTTACAGTTCAAAAACCGATCGCTTCTGCGACCTACCTGACGGATCTTCCCGCCGATCGACTGACTGATGACATCCTCGTTCGTTTCTTTACGGAGCTGAAAATCGCTCACCGGCGCGGTATTTCGCATCGCAATATCGACCATCATGCCCTGGCTCTCGACACTGGAGATCGCACGTGGATTACCGATTGGGATCAGGGGCAAGTGGCAACGTCCGGCCTCAATCGCCGCATCGATTTTGCGCAGATGCTGACCGCTCTCGCACTCAAAGTTGGCCCCGACCGTTCGCTCGCTGCGGCTCGGCAAGTCTTCGACGAAGAACTCATCACTTTCGCCGCTCCCGTGCTACAAAAAGCTATTATGCCTCTCCAGATTCGTCGGGAGCTTCGCCGCACCGGTGATGTACTTCCCGATTTGCGTCAGGAGATGCTTGGCGAGCTTCCTCCCCAAGAACTGCCCGACCCTAATCTCCAACGCTTTTCTCCTAAGACGGTCATTATGGCCGTTATTGCGGTCGTGGCGCTGTGGGCGGTTCTTGGCTCGCTCAATTTCCAGCAGGTCGCGCAGGCGGTCCGCGGGGCGAATCCGTGGTGGATTCTCCTGGCGTTCATCTTTGGTCTGCTCACCTACTTGGGTGCGGCACTGCCTCTCGTGGCGTTCACACCGGAAAAGCTTCGCTTGCGTGATGTCACCCTCGTCCAGGTGGGGGCTTCAGTAGTCACACTGGTTGCTCCGGCCGGCATCGGCCCGGCGGCCTTGAACCTCCGTTTCCTCAACAAACGCGGAGTCAACACTCCGCTTGCGCTCGCCACCGTCGCACTCGTCCAGTTCACTCAGTTCGTGACAACCGTTGTCATGCTTTTGCTCATCGTGCTCGTCACCGGGCATTCGACGGGGATTGAACTTCCCTCCAATAAGATCCTCTATGCGGTTGGCGCAGTTACCGTCATTATCGGCAGCGCACTGGCCGTGCCCTGGGTTCGTAACCAGATTTGGAAACGGCTCGAACCGTCATGGAACCAGATCTGGCAGCGGCTCGTGTGGGCTCTCGGACATCCGCGCCGTCTCCTCATTGGAATCGGTGGCAACCTCTTGATGACCGTGTCTTTTATTCTTGCATTTGCCGCATCACTCGCTGCCTTCGGACACTCGATGGACCCGACTACCCTGACAATCACATACCTCGCATCCAACTCCCTCGGTTCAGTTATTCCCTCCCCCGGCGGTATAGGCCCGGTGGAAGCTGCCCTGACCGCGGGCCTCAGTCTTGCTGGTATCCCGTCGGGCGTCGCAATCTCCACTGCGTTGCTCTACCGTCTCGTCACCTTCTACGGTCGTGCTCCGCTCGGGTGGATCGCCCTGCGAATCATGCAAAAACGCGACCTTATCTGAGATGCAGTTAGCAACCCTGCACTAACTGTGCCATTCTGTCCCGTATGGAAACTTCTTCGTCGCGCCCCCTCAAGCTCGTGCTTGCTACCGTCGCTATGCTCCTCGCACTGGTCATCGCGTTCTATATCGGACGCGCAACCGCACCGACGAATAGCGGTTCTGAGCTCCCCTCGTCAATAGACCAGGCAGACTCTGATTCATCGGCCACGCCAGATTCAGCAGCTCTTGCACCGAATCAACCGACATACTCGGAGTCCCAAACAGACGAAAACCTCGTCCGGCTACTCACTGAGCAACCTCGCCGCGATGCAGACGATCCACGGGCACTCGGCGATGTCAACGCTCCCGTAGTCATGGTTGCATACGAAGATTTCTCCTGCCCAATGTGCACAAAGTTCTTCCTCGAAACGTACCCCCATCTGAAAGAATACGTTGATGCCGGGAAGCTCCGAATCGAGTTTCACGACCTCGTAATCTTCCCGAACTACGGTTCGAACTTTGCCGCTCACGGTTCTCGAGCCGCCGCTGAACAAGGGAAGTTCTGGGAGTTTGTCGAAACCGCCTACCGCGTTGCCGGAGCAGGAAATCACCCGCAGTACACTGCGGAGTCCGTCGTTGAAATAGCCGAGAAAGCCGGAGTTCCCGACCTCGAGAAATTCCGCGAAACAATGGACTCGCCAGAAACCGCAGAAGCCGTGAATGCTGAATCTGCGCACGCCATGCAGAAAGTCGGCATTCAAGGTACACCGTTCTTCATCGTCAATAAGGCCGTCATTACCGGCGCACTCCCGGTGGAATACATGACGAACACGATTGATAAACAACTCGAAGAAGCGGGGCAATAAACCGTGCAGGTGAGCTATCTCGCCGCATTTCTCGGAGGAATACTCACACTATTCGCTCCGTGTGCGGCGATGCTACTTCCATCGTTCTTCGCCTACGCCTTCACCTCGCGACGCACACTCGCTGTCCGAACTTTCGTATTCTTCCTTGGGCTCCTGGTCATTATGGTGCCGCTGGGAGCTTTTGCCGGGACCCTCGGCGCTTTCATTCGAAGCCATTCACAAACCGTGACACTCGTCGCTGGGATCGCCGTGATGGTGCTCGGTGTGCTCCAACTATTTGCGGTCACTTTCCCTACCCCATCCCTCGCGCATCATCGGCTTGCTGAGTCACATGAGACAGAGGTGAAAGCCCCGGTGGTGACAGCTGAATCTGCCAGCCGCGTCGCACTCGCCTCTGCGCCCCGGACGGGGGAACCGTCGGCACCGGCCGTATTTGCTCTCGGTGTAGGCTATGGCCTCGCTGGCGTCGGATGTTCCGGCCCGATTCTCGGGGCCGTCTTGTCCTTCGTCACCCTCGGGGGGTCGGTCCTTGGCGGAGCGCTCCTCATGACGAGTTTTTCTCTGGGGATGATCCTTCCCGTCGCGATCCTCGCCTTCATATGGGACGCTCTCAACCTCTCTCAAACATCGTGGCTGAAACCTCGACCGATAACGATTCTTGGGCGACAAACCACACGAATGAACATCGTTTCCGGACTCCTATTCTTCCTCCTCGGAGCGATTTTGGTATTCTTCGGTGGATATATCGGGTTGCCATCACTTCTATCAGGTTCTCAGCAGGTGTCGATCGAATCACGCATCATGGCGGCCGTTTCCGGAGTACCCTCGGGATTGTTCCTCGCTTTGATAGCGATCATCACGATACTGGCCGTTGTGATCATACGAGAAAGGCGTTGACGTGATCAGCAAACGGATGCGCGGACTTGCGCGCATCGTGCTTGAGTTCGCCGCCATCATGCTCGTTACGCTCGTGATCGGCACGATCGGCTACTTCCTGACCGTGCGTTTTCACAACGGGGACGTTCCGGCTCTTCTCAAACTCCGGCATCCACTAGCCTCAACGTTCCAGATCATCATCCCGATGGTGGCAACCATCATCGTCACTCGTTTCATCGTTCAGCGTCGCCATCTCACGCACGTCGTGTGGCGCGAGCCTGAGTTTGTCTCCCCCAAAGACGGCGGGAAAGCACCAACCTATGCGCCCCCACTGGACACTCACGATGATCTGTTCTTGGGAACCGCACTATCCTCAGAACCAGAACCCTTCTACACACTCAATGTCCAGCCGCGGATCTCGCGTCTGTGGTGGCTACTCGGCGCACTCATCAGTCTCGGCGCACTCCTCACCATCAGTTACGGAATCACCCACATTCACGTCACTCCGATTGGCTTCACCGTCGGGGTAATCGCAACATTTACCTGGGCTTACGCGCAAGAGTTCCTCCTCCGCGGCCTCGTTATCGCTGAAATGCGGCGCCTTGCCCGCCGTGACCGCTGGGCAATCGCAATGTCAATGTTGCTATCAATCCCGTGGATGATTCCACTTGCAATGACAGCTTCGACTCCCACTCGGACACTCGTGCTCATCCTGATCGGTCCGATCATGTCACCGCTCCTATTCGCTCTGCGTCGCATGTTTACAACGCTGTGGGCTCCGATAGGCGCTCAGTTTCTGTTTTCAGCGACGTTCTTCGTCCTCATCTAGTCGTCATCCGTAGAGCTGCTTTTCGATCGCTGTCATGATGTGCGCTTCGATCTGAGGTGTCACCCACGGTTCCGCATGTGCGTACGGGCTCGATCCGCTCATCCCGTCCTCCACCAGTCCAAGAACGTTTTTCCACACGGGCACCAGCTCACGATGATAGGTGTGCCCGTGACCGTCCGGTGCCGTACCGGCAAGCGGCGTATCAGCCATGACCTGCACCATCGTGGCGCCCCGCGTCCACCGCATCGATGGATTGACATCATTCCCAGCATGTTCGCGCAACCAGTCCGGCTCTCGATTAAACAACCGCGGCGACCACCAGACGACCGGGTCGGACGGATGTTGGAGGTAGACGACCCGAGGGAACTTCCACTCTCCCAATTCTCTGCCGTACACGTCGGTACGCACGTGAGAGACTCGGTTGATAAAACGGATGTGGTGTCCATTGGACACCACCGGAGCCACCTGCGGAGTACCCTTGTGGCGATTATTCGTCAGGGTTTGCCACAGTGGTGAACTATAGGGGGTACCCACCCATACCGCACCATCAACACCCTCAATAATTTGCGCCTCATTGGCGAACGGTGCCTGCGAACCAAGAGAACCGAGCGAAACGCCGGTGAGATAAACGGCGGGGCGCTTTTCGGCTGGCCGTTCGTTAATGGCTTTCATGACAGTGTCGTAAAGAGCTTGCCCAGCGACAAGCGGGCTATCGAACTCACGGATAAAAGCGATTGCACTGGGAACATACGTGTACTGCATGGCGGCGATCGCACAATCACCGCCAGTCAGATACTCAACCGGTTGGATACTCCATTCCTCCAACCATCCCGTACCGGTTGTGGTCGCGAGCACGAGGACGGAGCGGTCGAACGCTCCGGTGCGTTCAAGCTCTGCGACAACGAGGTCCGCGGCCTGGTGTAAATCGCGATCCTTACGTAAGCCAGCGTAAACCCGAATGGGCTCAATCGCTGGACGGCCGGTCACATCCTCAATCTCTCGCGCGTCAGGGCCCTGAGAAAGAAATTCCTTACCGTAAATGCCGATATCGTCCCAGTGCGACAGTGACTGGGGGGATCCCGAGCGCAACGGGTTTATCGGTTGTTCGATCCCGTCCGGTTCGCTCTGGTTGATTTCAGCTGCTTTGCGATAGGCGAACTCCATTCCCCCCTTAAAGATCAGATCGGAGGAGATGAACACTGCCAGCGCGACAACAATAAGGGTCGCTAAACCTCCGGCCACAAAACGCGGGAGAATCCGCCGGCCATACGTATCAATGATTGTCCACACCGAGATCCCGATACGGACGACTAGCCGCGTCATCATCACGAGCACAATCATGAGAGTGATCGCAAGAATGTAGTCTTTTGGCAACATTGGTGGCATTCCGACGAGTCGGCCGGTTTCGACGTTCGCGTAGTACGAACGAGTGAGCGACCAAAAAGCCCACAGCACGGCAACACTCGTCACGAATCGAAGTCCCCACTTGATCCACATCGGGTCAGCAGTAAGACGAATTTGAGCAAGATCCTTGATCAATTGGAGCAATATTCCCACCGCAGCTCCGGCAGTGTAACCGCCGACGACGAGAATCGCAGACACAACCCCCTGCCACCACCACGTTCGCGGTAGGAGTGACGGAGACATAGACACAACAAAGAACACAATCGCGATCAGTGTGCCAACAAAAGACCGTGGTTTGAGGGCGGGAAGGATACGCCTCACAAGCAGTTCCCCGACTCGGTCCATCTCGATGTTCGTCACAGGAATATCCTACCGGGATAGGAGGTTTCTCCCATCCGCTGATTTCCCGTACTGAGCGCATAAGCGGTTCGTTTGCAATAAGAGTGTTCGTGGTTGATTAGACTAGGTTCAAATACATGTGCCGTCATGAGGAGGCTTGAATTGCAGGGGATCATTCTTGCAGCTGGTATGGGGTCGAGACTAAAGGCTCTGACGGCTGATAACACGAAATGCATGGTTGAAGTCAATGGTGTGACGCTCATCGAACGCATGTTGCGTCAAATCGACCAACGAGACTTCTCTCGTGTCGTGATCGTTACCGGATACGAGGGGCAAAAGCTCCGTGACTTCATTGCCACCCTCAATATTTCGACACCGATTGTCTACGTACATAACGAAATCTACGACCAGACGAACAACATCTATTCTCTTGCCCTGGCGCAAGATTACTTGATTGAGGATGACACGATTCTGTTTGAATCCGACCTCATTTTTGAAGACTCCGTACTCGATTCGCTCATTGATGACCCGCGCGAAACTCTCGCATTGGTCGATAAATATGAATCGTGGATGGATGGCACCGTGATTAAGCTTGACGAGAATGATCACATTCGCGCGTTTATCCCCGGAACCCACTTCACCTACACCGAAGCCGACCAGTACTACAAGACGGTGAACTTGTATAAGTTCTCTCGTGATTTCAGCAAGACCCACTACCTTCCCTTCCTCAACGCCTACACGCAGGCACTCGGGCGCAATGAGTACTACGAACAGGTGCTACGAGTCATTACCCTGCTCGATGAGCCCGCGATTCTCGCAAAACGGCTGACGGGACAAAAGTGGTACGAGATTGACGACGTGCAGGACCTGGATATCGCGTCCTCGATCTTCCATCCGGATCCGCTCATTCGTCGAGAAATGTTTGAGTCTCGGTTCGGCGGATACTGGCGCTATCCGAAACTCCTCGACTTCTGCTACCTCGTTAATCCGTATTTCCCACCTGCGCGGATGAAAGATGAAATGCGCGCCAGCTTCGATCGTCTTCTAGTCGACTATCCCTCGGGGATGCGGGTCAACAGTCTTCTCGCTGCCAAGAACTTTGGTTTGACTCCTGAAACGGTCGTCGTTGGCAATGGGGCAGCCGAGTTAATCAAAGCGCTGATGGAGGAACTTCCCGCCCCGTTTGGCATCATTCGCCCGACCTTCGAGGAGTATCCCAATCGCCGCGACGACGAACCCGTTGTTTTCTATGCGGACAACAAGAATTTCTCCTACGGCGCTGACGACCTCATTGAGTTCTTCAGTGAGAATCCGGTCAAATCCCTCATTCTCATCAATCCCGATAATCCTTCGGGGAACTTCATCGCTCAGTCTGACGTCCTCCGGTTAGCCGAGTGGACCGAACAGACACAGACGCGATTCATTCTCGATGAGTCCTTTATCGACTTCGCCGACGGTGAGGACAACTCGCTCCTCGATGAAGAAATCCTCGAACGCTACCCGCACATGGTCATCGTCAAGTCAATTTCTAAGTCGTTTGGCGTCGCGGGCTTGCGTCTCGGGATCCTCGCCAGTGGAGACACCGACCTCATCAAACGAATGAAGAAGTCTGTCGCGATCTGGAATATCAACTCATTTGCCGAGTTCTATCTCCAGATAGAAGAAAAATACAAGAAACACTACGCTGTGGCGATCGACAAGATCCGCGACGTGCGGAAGGCTTTCGAACGGGAGCTATCGACGATACCGTACCTGCGAGTAATTCCGTCACAGGCTAATTTCATCACGTGCGAAGTGCTCCCACCCTTCACATCCGCGACCCTCGCCACGCAATTATTGGAGGACGAGTTGCTGATCAAAGACCTCTCCCCGAAACACGGTTTCGAGGGGCGCAATTACATTCGCCTAGCCGTGCGCTCAACACATGATAACGAGCAACTGATTGCCGCTTTCCGAGCGCTAACTGAGAAAGCTTAATCGACTGCGACTGCGCGCACTTCGTGAACGACACCTAGTCGAATGGTCCGAGAGCTTAAGCTCTCGGACCATTCGTATAAGAAAATCTACCGTTCAATCCACTCCTGGAGAGAGCGGCGGCGGCCGGTGTAGAACGGCGTGTCAATGCGCGTATAGACACGCGCTTCGACCTCACGCTGCTTGCGCAAAACCCCCATAATGCGATCGAGGGTGTCGGCTTCAAGCGCGAGCGTCCACTCGTAGTCGCCAAGGGCGAAAGCGGCAAGCGTCGACACTTTGACGTCGAGGTAGTCGCGCCCGTTCATTCCGTGCTCGCGCAACATCGCTTGTCGCCGCATCGGATTCAGGTAGTACCAGTCGAGCGTGCGGACAAATGGATAGACAGCAATCCAGTCTCGCGGAGCAGCTCCACCGATACATGCCGGTAGATGCCGCGCATCGAACTCGGCCGGGATATGCGCACTCATGGCGTTCCATTCAGGTACGAGGGACTTCCCCAGTCGCGAGCGTCGCACCGCGCGGTAAGCGGCCTGGACTTTCTCCGCCGAGTCAGCGTAGAACCAGATCATCAAGTCAGCATTCGGTTTGAAACCTTCGATATCGTAGTAACCGCGGACGGTCGTTCCCGTATGAGCAATAGCTTCTTCGACCTCAGCGGCAAGTTCCTGAGCTTGAGAAACATCGTAATCGCGGTTGTCACCAAACACAGCGTAGAGAAAGAAGTGATCCTTCGAATTCACTTCGTCGGGGTCTACCGTATGATCGCGCGGATCAGCGGGACCTTCCTGGTGGCCGGTGGGGTGAACTCCTGGATGTCCGCCAGGGCGCCCACCCGGGTGTCCTCCCGGATGCTTGCCGGGGTGCCCACCGGGGTGGCCGTGTGTATTCGTCATCGTTGCCTCTTTCGTTTCCTTTTGTGAGATTGCTCCGGGAAGGGCTGCGCCTGGATACGCGGCGCAACAGCCATCGGGATCCTCATCGTGCCAGCCGAGCCCGGTTTTTTCCGCGGGTAGTCCGGTGCGCGCTCCGTCCGCGCGAGCAAAGAGCAGGTCTCTCAACATGGAGACAAAGCGGGGATCCACCCCGGCGGTATCTGCCCGAGCGAACCCGAGCCCGACGTTTTCTGCGGTTTCCGCCGCCTCGTGGTCGAGATCGTGGACAACTTCCATGTGGTCTTGAATGAATCCAATGGGAACCGTAATAACGGCTTTGACTCCGCGTTCGGCGGCCTCTTCAATCGAATCGTTGACATCGGGTTCGAGCCACTTCGCCTGGGGTGGACCTGAGCGCGAGCAGTAGGTCAACTCGTATTCGATGGGATGATCGCTTGAATGAATCTCATTCGGTAGCGCTGCCAGCACCCCGGCAATATGCTCCTCATGTTGCGCGACGTAATCGTGTCCGGGCTGACCGGAGGCCGCTTGCATTCCCAATGGAATGGAGTGGGTGACAAACATGACGAGAGGACGTTCAAATCCTTCGTCTTCAAGTGATTTCCATGCGCGGGCCAGAGCGTCTGCATTGGTTTCGATTAGACCCGGCTCGTCGTAGTAGATAGGCGCACGCTCAATCTGTACATCCTGCGCTCCAACCACGCCCTCATCAATAAGTTCTTGACGCGCATTCCACACATCTTCGCGGTACTGGCGACATCCAGAATAGGAAGCGTAAGCGGATGTCGTCATCATGAGGATTCGCCGATGACCCGCGTGAATCATTCTGCGAAGTGTGTCCGTGAAGTACGGGTGCCAATTTCGGTTTCCGAGGTAGATCGGCACCTGAGAACCGCCCTCGTGGATCGCTCTTTGTAACGCGTTGAGCAGATCGTGGTTGCGGGCAATAATGGGGCTGACGCCGCCGTACCTGTCATAGTGGGTCGAAACTTCCATTAACCGTTCGTCGGGGACACCCTTACCCTTGGTTGCATTCCGCATGAACGGCAAAACCGCTGCGGGGCCATCGGGACCACCGTAGGTACACATAAGTACAGCATCATAGGGAGCAAGGGGATCAGTCGATACGGTCACGCAGTTTCCTCCGATTGTTCGTTCATCGATTGGCCAGTCAGTATGGACAGGGCACGCATATATTCGGCTTCTTCTCCGCGGGCGCCCGCCGCGTGTGCGGCAGCGGTTGGGGTGTGGAGAATTCGGTTTGCTAACCGATTGAGTGCTCGTTCAACATCGGCACTGTCTAGTTCACGGTTGGGGACGCGAGCCAATTCTTCGGCGACGAGGTCAGTCATGTGTGCGCGCATTCGGATAATGACGGGATCGAGTGTGCGACTGGCTTGCCGCTTTTGATAGGCGCGGGTCGCCTCTTCAACAATGTGGTGAGCGCGCGCAGTCCGTGCCGGTTCCAGTTCGGGGACGAGCGTGCGCACCGTATCGAGGTCAATCAATGTCACGTCGGGAATCTCAGCGACTTTTGGATCAACGTCTCGAACGATGGCGAGGTCGAGCACAACCAGTGGTCCCGTTGTGTGGCGACGAGCCATGTTGAGCCGCACATGTTCTTCCGTGACCGTTGTGGCTCCGAAACCGCGACACGAAATAATGAGATTGGTTGCGGCGAGCGCCTTTGGTAAATCGCGATTGGTGATGGCGGTGAGACCACGGCCTTCGGCAAATGCTTGAGCTCTTCCCGAAGAAGAATGCACAAAAATGCGTTCGCATCCGCGTTCTTTTAGATGAGTAACTGCGGCCCCAGCATACGATCCTGTGCCGAATAACGTAACGGTGACGTTGCGGTAATCACCTAAAATAGTGCTCGCATGGTCAAGACCAATTGCCGCAATTGATCGCCCAACGCCCGATAAACCTGTTTCCCTTTCGACAATTCTTGCCGTTTGCAACGCAGTATCGACCGCAGTTGTGATTGGTCCTGACGCAGTATTCCGGTTGTGCGCTCGGCGCAAAGCATGACGCAATTGGCCGGTAATTTCTCGCTCGCCAACCACCATGGACTTGAGTCCGCAAGCCAGTGCACACAGATGTTCAATAACGTCATTTCCACTGTATTCCGTAGGCTTAATCGGGGTTGAAGGGCCTACCGAAGTAGCTGCTTCCACGAGGTGTCGAACTGTCCGATTAGTCTGTTCAACATCGTTGGTATCGACAAGAATTTCGATCCGATTGCAGGTGGCTAACACAAGAGCACCGTAAATGTGAGGCTCGGCGTGGAGTCGAGTCTCCAGGTCGTCACCGACCAAAGGGTTCAGTCGTTCGACCGCGCGCAAGTCATGATCGCGGTGATTAATGCTGAAAAGTTTGAGTCCCACAGTTCATTAATCAAACCAAATATTTCTGGGAATATCTTCTTTTAGCCAGACCTTTTTGTGACATTTAGTCATAATGTTTTCTGACACGCTGTCGTCACAATAATTTGAATTCTTTATCGAGGTCCCAACCAGCATTACGCAATGAATTCAGGCATAATCGGCGGTGAACTATTCCCCCGCAATATCGGAGTAATTCTCGTGCAGCAACGAATTCTCGATGCCCTTAATCACCAGCGCTCCACCACTCCTCCCGTGTGGTTTATGCGCCAAGCCGGACGCTCCCTCCCCGAATACAAAAAAGCACGCGAAGGCATCGCCATGCTGGACTCGTGCCTCATGCCAGAACTCGCCGCAGAGATCACCCTTCAACCCGTCCGCCGCCACGATGTTGACGCAGCCATCTTCTTCTCCGACATCATGGTTCCCTTGCGACTCGCAGCTGTCGGTGTCGATATTCAACCCGGCGTTGGGCCCGTCCTCGACTCGCCGGTGCGCACCGCCCGCGATATTGCCGCACTCCCCGCCCCCACGTTTGACGACGCCTCCATGATTGCCGAGGCTATTTCCCTCATTCGAGCCGAACTCACTCCAGAAAAAACACTCCTCGGATTTGCCGGCGCCCCCTTCACTCTCGCCGCCTACATGGTTGAAGGTCGCCCCTCAAAAGATCACCTGCGGGCACGCGCCCTCATGCACTCCGATCCTGACACCTGGGACAAGCTACTCACCTGGTGCGCTACCGTCTCAAATCTCTTCCTCCACGTGCAGATCGATGCCGGCGCCCAGGCCGTCCAACTCTTCGACTCATGGGCCGGTTCACTCTCACGCGAAACCTACGCCCGCCACGTCCTGCCCTACTCGACGCAGGCCTTGGAGAACGTCACGGTTCCACGCATTCACTTCGGCACCAATACAGCACATTTCCTCGACCTCATGGCTGAGGGAGTTGAGGCCGTCGGCGTCGACCACCGGCTCCCACTGGATGAGGCAGCCCGCATCGTCCCTGACACCGTGCTCCAGGGCAATATTGATCCAGCACTGTTATTCGCCGGCGCAGACACCCTCCACGCTCATGCGCTCGACATCGTACGTCGCGGACTCGCCGCACCCGCCCACATCGTTAACCTCGGTCACGGAGTGCCCCCCACCACCGATCCCGGGGTACTGACTGAACTCGTTGCGTATCTCCACAGTCTCGACACCGATAAGCTGATTGGGTAATAGGGGGCACGAATGGAAGCGGATATTGTCATTATTGGAGGCGGCCTCGCCGGTATGAGCGCCGCGTACGAAGCCGTCAAACAGGGACTCGAACCGGTTGTCGTTGAGACCCGCGGACGCCCCGGTGGACTCATCGCGTCCGCTCAACTCGCCGGTGTTCCTTTCGATATTGGAGCCGAGTCGTGGGCAACTCGTAGCCCCGTTGTCGGTGACCTAGTGGATGAACTGGGACTTGAGCGCACCGATCCAACAGGCCGATCATGGGTGTGGAATCAGCAGTTACACCGCGCTTATCCGATTCCCGAAGGCACCCTCGGCCTCCCCAGTGATATCGAGGCCCCCGAGGTTCTTGCAGCCATCGGCCCCGCTGGCGTTACCCGCGCGAAGCAAGACCTCACAATGGGCCCGCACGTGGCTGCCGATGCCGAAGACCTCGCCTCGCTCGTATCCCAGCGCGTCGGTGAGGCCGTCCTTGACCATCTCGTTCGTCCCGTCGCCGGGGGGATTCATACCGCCGACCCGTCTCAGCTTGCGGCTGATACCGTCACGCCCGGCTTGCGTGCGGCAATGGCAGAAACCGGATCGCTTCTGCGCGCAGCCACCCTTCTTGCCCAGCGCAACCCCGGTGTCAAAGTCGCGCAGACTCGTGGCGGCATGTTCCGTCTCATCGAAGCGCTGGAATCAGAAGTAGTGACCGGTGGCGGCACCATGCTCCTCCGCCATGCTGCCGTTGCTCTTTCGCATGAGGGCGAGCGGTGGCAGGTCACCGTACAAGCCACCGAGCGAGGTGCCGACCCGGCAGCCGATCCGGTTCCGACGGGGCCGGCCCACGTGTTGGAAACGTCTCGCGTAGTCGTTGCGCTTCCCGGCCCACTGGCGATGAAACTACTCGATGGAGTCGTTGAAGTTCCTCTGTGGGAACTACCGATTGGTGCCCCGATTGCTCACCAAGTCCTCATGATCGACCATCACGGACTCGACGATGGGCCGCGCGGTTCGGGACTGCTGGTAACGTCCCCGCAGGGAGTGGATCAGCCGATACGCGCTAAAGCTCTCTCGCATCTGTCCTACAAGTGGGGATGGATGCGAGAAGTTCTCGCGCCGGGACGACATATTCTGCGGATATCGTACGGGCGAGCCGGTGAAGAGTACCCGAACCCCACCGTTGAATCAGCGCTGGAAGAAGCGAACCGGCTGCTCGACCTCGATATGAGTACCGACGACGTCGTGGCTTCAATGCTTGTGCGATGGGATGGGCAACTGGCTCCCCAAACACCCCAGCATCGCGAAAAAGTCGCTGAGTTCCAAGAGGCGATTGCTTGCTACACGGGTCTTGAAGTTACCGGAGCGTGGGTGGCCGGGTCGGGATTTGCTGCCGTCGTGCCACACGGCCGGGCAGCAGCGAAAGTACTGGCCTGATGACAACTTCAGATTTGACGCCCACCGCACCGCGGCCAACTCCTTCGCGGGCCTTCCACCGAGAAACGCAACCCGATTCGACCGTATCACTCCCAGGTGAACCGGCTGATCCCGAGCATGATCCTATGTCCAAACCGGATGTACCGGGCGAACGCATTATTCGACTCGGTACACGCTCGTCCGCACTCGCTCTCACCCAGAGCGAAACGGTGGCGGATGCGTTGCGCCAAATCGGACTGACCGTCGAAGTCGTCCCCATTCATACTCAGGGAGATGTCAATCCGGCTTCTCTTAAATCGCTCGGCGGTATCGGAGTGTTCGCCGCCGCCTTGCGTCTGGCACTATTAGCTGGCGATTGCGATGTCGCCGTCCACAGCTTCAAAGACTTGCCGACAGCTCCGGTGCCCGGACTGACGATTGGCGCCGTGCCCCCGCGAGCGGATGTTGCCGATGTGCTCGTCTGTCGTGATGGACTGACCGTGGAAACACTTCCGACGAGTGCGCGCGTCGGCACCGGGTCTCCTCGGCGCGCGGCCTCTCTCCTTGCTTTGCGCCCGGATCTCGAAATTGTCGATATCCGCGGAAACGTCGGCACACGACTTGGTCGGGTTGCAGGTGTCGATCCCGATGGTGCCGGCGATCTTGACGCGGTTGTCCTTGCCCGGGCTGGTCTGGCACGACTTGGCTCCCGATGGGCAGATGCACCCGCGCTACCGGCTCTGCCAGCTCCAGCGCAAGGCGCGCTAGCTGTCGAAGTGCGTGAGGACGATGACGAGTTACTCACCGCCCTCGCTCGCCTCGACGACGCGGATACTCGCGCTTGCGTCTACGCTGAACGCGCGGTTCTCGAAGGATTACAGGCCGGATGCGCCGCCCCGGTTGGCACCCACGCCTCAATTGTCAATGGCACCCTGGCTCTCACCGGACGGGTGCTGTCACTCGACGGTCAGGCCGAGGTTGAACTGACAACGTCCAAACTCCTAGCGGCACTGTCAATCAACGGTAGCCGCGATGCGCTCGGCCAAGAAGCCCGTGAGTTGGGACTTGAGCTCTCCGAGGCACTCCTCAACGCTGGAGCCGGCGAGATTGCAGATTTATCCGCCACTAAAGAGCTCCGTAGCTCACATGAGCCTCCGTCTGTGAGTGCATCCTCGTCCACCAGTTCCGCGCGCACGCGCTGGGGAACAGACGGCCCCCAACTCGGTATTGACACCCAGACGCAACCTCTCGTGGGACGCACGGTTTTCTTGCCGCGGGCTGTCGATGACCATCTGACGGCCGCTCTCGATGCTGCCGGTGCGCACGTTCACGCTCATCCGCTCACACGCACGGTTCTGGGCGATATGTTTCACGTGAAACATGCACTGGCGGAAATTGAGCGCGGGAGCTACACGTGGATCATCATCACTTCTGCGCGCACTATCACTGCACTGGCGGCGGCAGCCGCTGACGAACCCTATTCTGCGCACCCCAACGACGAACCCCTGCGGCAGATTATTGCCCGCGCGATGGCATCCGGAACCCAGTTCGCGGCTCTTGGCCAGACAACGGTTGACGCGTGTGAGCGAGTGGGGGCAACTCCCGCAGTTTCTGTCGGAAAGCACGCCACGGCAGAAGATTTGCTCGCGGCTTTCACCTCCGGACCAGCCTGCCAGTACAATGCACGCGCCCTGATTCCTGCGTCCGCACTTGCCCGCCCCGTCCTCGCAGACGGATTAGCACATCTAGGCTGGGTGGTTGACCGGGTGGCCGCGTACAGTACCGAACCGATCGATCAGGTTCCCCCGCACATTGCTGCCGGCTGGAAAGCTGGGCTCTTTGATGCTGTCGTGTTTACCGCGGGCTCGAATGCTCGAGCGGCAGTTGAATTGCTCGGAATTCCCGCCACGTCGACACGTATTGTGACATTCGGGCCCCCCTCAGCCGCAGTAGCCACTGAGGTTGGATTGCACGTCGACGCCATTGCCCCGACCCAAAATGCCGACGGCATTATCGCCGCCATCGTAGCCGCTCTCAACAACGAGGATTAATCATGCACACGACTCCATTCATTCGACCGCGGCGCCTACGCACTACTGCCGCCATGCGCGAGATGGTGGCTGAAACCCGAGTCCATCCTCGGCAGCTCATTCTTCCCGCGTTTATTCGAGACGGTATTCGGGAGAAAAATCCGATCTCCTCAATGCCGGGGCAATTTCAACACACGGAAGAAACTCTGCGCGAACTCGCGCGCGCATGCGTGGACGCCGGTATCGGTGGGATCGATCTGTTCGGAGTTCCGCTCGATGAGGACAAAGACGGTGACGGTTCAGTTGGGTGGGATCCGGATGGGATTCTCAACCGCGGACTGGCTGCTGTGCGCGATGAGGTTGGTGACGATCTCGTCGTCATTGCCGACACGTGCCTCGACGAGTTCACCGACCACGGACACTGCGGAACACTTGCCGACGACGGTCGAGTCGACAACGATGCGACGCTCGAGCTGTATGCGAAAATGGCGGTCGCACAAGCACGTGCCGGAGCACACGTCGTTTCGCCCTCCGGCATGATGGACGGCCAGGTGCGAGTCATTCGCGAAGCTCTCGATGCCACTGGATTTGAGGACGTATCCATCCTCGCCTATTCCGCCAAGTATGCCTCCGCATTCTTCGGACCGTTCCGTGAAGCGGTCGGTTCCGGATTGCAGGGGGATCGCAAAACCTATCAGCAAGATCCCGCCAATCGCCGTGAAGGAGTGCGCGAAACCCTTCTCGATATTGATGAGGGCGCGGACATGGTGATGGTGAAACCGGCCGGCTATTACCTCGACGTGTTGGCTGACGTGGCCGAGATGTCGCCGGTACCGGTTGCCGCTTACCAGGTCTCCGGTGAGTACGCCATGATTGAGGCAGCCGCGGCTAACGGCTGGCTGGACCGCGAGCGCGTGATTCGCGAGTCTGTGACGGGCATTATTCGAGCCGGCGCCGACCTGGTCCTCACCTACTGGGCGCTTGACCCTGCTTTGCGAGGGTGAAACTCACGCTCGCAAAGAGTGAAATGGGGAATCGACAGGCAAGACATCATCGTGTGCTCGCCACCATCGCCTCACTCAGGCCTCGGTGGCGCGACCATCTCCCGCGTTAAGCAAGTCCTCGCGGAGTGCGGAATCCCAACCTTTATCGCGGGCCATTGTGATGCGACGCTTCGACATCGGTTTTTGGCCAACCGTATCCATCGCGTAGATGTAGCCGAAGTTTGCGCCATAGCGAAGCACGGCACTGAGCCCGCCGGTTTCCCCCCTTGCGATGGCACTCCCATCGATCACATTGTGGTCTCGCTCCATCTCGCCGTCACCGACTGTCAGATCCGCAATCTCGGGACCTCAATCCATCGCACTGTAGTTGCTTCGCTTGCTATTGAGTGATGTCAGTACAGGTACGTGTCAGTAGTTTCATTTTGTCGTAGCCTTCGCGGCAGACGGATACGGGTACATTGGGAGAAAACAGGATGCGGAGGTAGATTATGAAGACTCTTTATGTCGGTGGCGACATCGTTCCAATGACGGGAAAAGACGACCGAGTCGAGGCTCTACTTGTTCAAGACGGCATGATTGCCTTCGCCGGGCGTGAAGCCCGCGCCCGCTCGATGGCCCCGGATGCGCGCGTTGTCGATCTGAAAGGGAAAACACTTCTTCCCGGTTTTATTGATCCGCACAGCCACGTGCTCACCGCTACGACATACGCCCTCACCGCCGATCTGTCTGATGCGCGAAGTTTTACGGACATTCAGCAGATTCTTCGCGAGTTTATTGCTGAGCGCGGCCTGGGTCCGGACGACGTGGTCCAGGCCAATAGTTACGATCACAACTTGCTGGCAGAACAACGCCATCCCGATCGTCATGTGCTTGACGAAGTGACGACCGAGATTCCGGTCATTATCACTCATATGAGTGGTCACGTCGGTTCTGCCAATACCTTGACGTACGAGTTGGCGCAGATCGACGCTTCGACTCCTGACCCCACCGGTGGGAAATGGCTACGTGAAGAGGACGGTACGCCCCTTGGCCCGTGGGAGGAGCCAGCGGCCCTAGCTCCCATTAACACTCACGTTGTTGAGCCACGAACATCGGTAGATTTTCCCAGTCTCGTTGAGGACTTACAGAGCTACTACACGCGCTACGGGGTGACGACCTGCCAGGATGGCGCTACCTTGGCTAGCCTCGCTGACGAGGCCGTGACATGTGCTGAAAAGGGACTGTGGGACATCGACGTTATCAGCTACCCAGTGACGCTTTTCGACTCTGATCGGAACGAGACGCTCGCTCGTCACAGCGACTATGTTTCTCGTGATTATCGGGGGCGTTACCGTTTTGGCGGTATCAAAATTATTCTTGACGGCTCCCCGCAGGGGCGTACCGCATGGATGCAGGCCCCCTACGCAGTGGTATCGAAGGGCGACGATCCGGCCTATTGTGGATACCCGCAGTGGGAGGACGATGATCTTATTACCGACCTCATCGATGCCATCGACCGGGGATATCAAGTTCTCGCTCATTGCAATGGAGACGCGGCTGCCGAGCAGTACCTTAACTGCTATGAGAAGGCACTCGAACGTTCAACTCGCGCGGACAAGATGGATCTGCGTCCGGTCATGATCCACTGCCAGACTGCTCGTCGCGACCAGTTGGAGCGGATGGTTAAGCTACGCATGATTCCCTCAATCTTTGCCGGACACGTCTACTATTGGGGTGACGTTCATTTGAAGAACTTCGGTGAGGAACGTGGTTTGCGGGTGAGCCCGGTCGGGGATGCGCTCGACCTTGGATTACCGTTCAACCTGCATACCGATACTCCAATCATTCCCTGCGACATGCTGTTTACCGTGTGGTGTGCGGTCAATCGCGTAACCCGCGACGGAGTTCAGTTAGCCGAGGACCAGAAGATCTCTGTCTTTGAGGCTCTGCGTGGCATCACCATTAACGCCGCGTACCAGTATTTTGAGGAAGATCGTAAGGGCACTGTGGAAACGGGCAAGCTGGCCGACTTTGTAATTCTCGATAGGAATCCACTCACCGTGGATCCCATCGAAATCAAGGACATCCGCGTGCTCGCCACTATCAAAGAAGGCAAAACAGTCTGGGAAGCGAGTAACTAAGCGTTGCGATTAGAGTCGTTTCGAGACTGCTACAGAGAGCCTACGATCGTTAAAGGGAGCCTACGCACCACGAACGCAGGAACTAGTAGCCGCGACGGCCCCATGCACACAAGGAACGTCAGCGAAAGCAGTGACGGTGGGCATGTGGTCTCGCGGCCACCACACTACACAGAGCCTACGCACGTTAGAGAGAGCCTACGGCTAAGCGGTGGCGGTGGTGAGGCTACGGGAAAGGACGTTGCGGGTAGCGGCATCAATGATGAAACCAATAATGAAGCCGGCTAAAGCCGGTCCCACCCACGGCATGTGTACCGCACCAAGGGGGAAAGCATCGAGTGTCGAACGAAGACTCGCGAAAGCCGGCAACTGAGTTGACCACAGTGCTTCAAAAGCGCCGACTGCAACGCCGAACCAGGTGGCGAGTCGGTACGTCCACTTCAAATCACCCGGCACGAAAATGTCGAGGATAGAAATGAACACGATGCAAATGACGATTGGGTAGATGAGCTGATTGATCGGTGCCACGACCTGCAAGATTGCTTCAAGTCCGAGATTGGCGAGGGCGAAGGCTACCGCCACATGAAATATCACCATCGGCACGCGAGGAACCGCCGGGAAGAGACCGCGGAAATACTGAGTCGATGCTCCCGTCAAACCAACTGCAGTCGTCAAGCAAGCGAGTAGAACAATGACACCGAAGATGAGCTGTCCTCCGCGACCAAACAGCACGGTTGACGCGTAGGCGAGGGCTTCCGCGCCATTGGACATTCCTGCTGTACCAAGGCGCGAACCAATGGCTGCCAGTCCGAGATAGACAATCGCCAGTGCAATACCGGCGATGACACCGGCAAGCGCTGTCCCAGAGAAGAGCTGCTTTTTCGTTTCAAAACCACGCCGCCGTAGCGACTCAATGATGACGATTCCAAACACTAATGACGCAATCGCATCCATCGTGAAATAGCCGTTAATGAGGCCGGTCGCCAAAGGAGTATCGGCATATTCTCCGGTCGCTGCTCCCATGTCGAGCGGAAGCGTGAGCACCGCGGTAATGATGAGGATAAACAAAAACAGTAGGAGGAGTGGAGTCAGGTATCCGCCAATGCGATCAAGCATGCCTTTGGGATTGACTGCAAGTAGGTAGGTGACGGCAAAGAAAATGAACAGAAATACTGGTTCGGCAATCCAGCGGTATGCGAAGTCGGCGGATAAAACGGGGTCGAGCACCATTTCGTAGCTGACTGTCGCCACTCGTGGAATCGCGTAGAGCATTCCGGTGGACAGGAAAATGATCACCGTAAACACGATGCCCGGATGATGCCCGATGCGGTCAGCAATCTGTTCAACTCCCTCGGGGGCAGTCGCGGCGGCCACCATTCCCAGCACCGGAAGAAGAACGCCGGTCAGGAGGAATCCTGCAATTGCAACCGTCACTGCGGAACCAGACTCAATGCCAATCATGACGGGGAAAATGAGGTTTCCCGCTCCGAAATACATAGCAAAGAGCGCGAGACCGGTAACAAGCAGTGTAAGTGAGCGTGATTGTGTCATGAGGAACTTTTCGACGACTGTGGAGGCGCTAATAACCTAACAAATTCGTCTGTTTATGAGCACAGTTGCCCACCTCTACACAGTGTGATCTTGATCGAGGTTGCGAGGCGTATGACCACTGTAGGACTTCAGTCCACAGCTTAAAGGACCTGATTACGCACGGGCGGTGCGCTCACCTCGTGACGACGTTGGCGTCAAGAAGCTAAGACATTACCTGATCGCGTCGTTTGGCGACCGTGAGACCGATGAGACTTCCACCGAACGCAATGGCACATAGGACAATCCACGCAATGACGTGAGGTTCGGACATCTCACCCCAGTACAGGATCGATGTCTTTTCCATCCACTCCGGCACTTGCAGCAAAGGCCCATAGTAAGAAATGACCCAGGTGTAGATCGGAATAATCCACACAACGTGCCGCAGTCGCGGAGCTACACCGACCACGAGAGCTGTCAGACCAATGACCGCAAGAACGCCCGGGAGGTGATAAATCACGGCCCACATTGCATTGTGCGCATAGTCGACAGATTCCGTTGTCGCATAGACGCTGGTCGCATACATCAACGCGGATACGACAGTGATGATGACAGCTTGGAAACAGGCAGTGAGGATGCGCTGGAGCAGTTCCGCATTGCGCGGCTTACCCGTTGCGACAATCAGCTCATTGAAACCCTCGATTTCTAATGTGCCGGCCTTCAAAACGATCAGTGCGACATAGGCGAAAATCAGTACCGCGATGAGGAGAGCAAAAAAATCCGTGAAGGTTTCCTCAAGTGCGACATTGTCTTCGAGTAGTGATTCCATCATCTCTCGGATACCTTCTTGCTCGTCGATCATTTTGACGACAAGTGTTAAGACGGAACCAACGAAAACACCCATAGCGATGATTCCGCTCCACCATCCTCGCCGCATTCCGCGGTCGATAATTGCCACGAGCTGACGCAGATTTTTCACCGATCGCAGGCGATGTGACCGGTCAGATTCTCTAATCAGTCCGGTGGCGAAGTCGCGGCGCCCGCTGGTGTAGACGGCTCCAGCACCAATGAGGA
>JAUNVP010000030.1 GCA_030537615.1 Actinomycetaceae bacterium
ACGGAATACCCCAGGCACAGAATTATCAGAGGCAGGGACTCATAATCCGCCGGTCTTCAGACCCGTCGGGTAGCTCCGTCAGTTCACAAGACCCGCTACACGACACCCTCCAACTCCCCGCAGATATCCACACCCGCAGATATTCAGCCACTCGCACTATCTCCAAGCTCACACCAGTGAACTAGCAGCCCACGGCCCGGAGGGCGACAATGGATTCATGACCAGCTCTCCCACTATCTTCACCATCGGCCACTCAACCCGCAGTCTCGAAGAGTTCGTCGCACTCGTGCGCGAGTTCGGTGTCACTCGGGTGATTGATATTCGCACCGCTGCGGGTTCGCGCCGCAATCCGCAATACGGGAAGGGTGCCCTCGACGAATCGCTTCCTCAGTACGACATCACGTATGAGCGAATGAAAGAACTCGGCGGTTTTCGTAAAACCTCTGATGACTCACCGAATAAGGGGTGGCGCAACGCCTCGTTTCGCGGCTACGCCGACTACATGCAAACCGAAGATTTTGAGCGGGGATTAGACAAGCTTATTGAACGCGCCCGCTCAGAAACCGTGGCGATTATGTGTGCAGAGGCTGTCCCCTGGCGTTGCCATCGTTCGCTTATCGGTGATGCTCTGCTGGTCCGGGGCATTACCGCTCGCGACATTATGGGACCTGGGAAAGCCCCCGCCCATAAACTCACCCGCTTCGCAGTTGTTGACGGAACCGCGATCACGTATCCGCCCTACGAATAATCCGCACACCAACTGGTCGAGAACCCGTAGCGTCTACTACCGCCCCCGTTCGAACGCCACTTAGTTCTCGATCGCACTCGACTGTGCCATTCGCATCGGTCCTGCAAACTGCGCCGAATACAGTCTCCAGTACGCTCCACGCGCTTCGAGCAACTCAGTGTGCGTTCCCTGCTCGACGATTGCCCCGTTTTCCATGACGAGAATCAGGTCGGCATCGCGGATAGTTGATAGGCGATGCGCAATGACGAAGGCGGTTCGGTCTTTACGTAGTCGAGTCATCGCCCGCTGAATGAGAAGTTCCGTGCGGGTATCAACCGACGATGTTGCCTCGTCGAGGATGAGTAACTGCGGATCGGACAAGAACGCGCGCGCAATGGTGATGAGCTGTTGTTCTCCTACGGACATGTTTGTTGATTCATCGTCAAACTTCGTGTCGTATCCGTCGGGTAGCGAGTGTACAAAGCGATCAACGTAGGCGGCGCGGGCCGCCGCACGCATTTCTTCTTCACTGGCTTCGGGTTTGCCGTACATGATGTTCTCGCGGATGGTTCCTCCAAATAGCCATGTATCTTGGAGAACCATTCCGGTGCGTGAGCGCAGATCGGCCCGCGTCATGGTTCGAGTATCAATAGCATCTGAACCATCGGGTTCGGCTCCGAGTGTAATCGTTCCGGAGTCGATGTCGTAGAACCTCATGAGGAGATTGACGAGCGTGGTTTTTCCGGCGCCGGTTGGCCCGACTATCGCTATCGTCGTTCCCGGCTGGACGGTGAGATTGAGGTTCTCGATCAGTGGTTTGTCGGCCTCGTATCGGAAGGACACATCTTTGAACTCAAGGCGATTCGCTCCGGCCGGAACAGTGTGTGAATCTGCGTCATCGGGAGTTTCTTCTTCTTCGTCAAGGAGCTCAAACACGCGTTCGGCGCTGGCGATACCTGACTGCAGGAGATTTGCCATCGACCCGAGTTGTCCGAGGGGTTGGGTGAACTGGCGCGAGTACTGAATGAATGCTTGCACATCTCCAATCGACAGTTGCCCCGATGCCACGCGCAAACCTCCGACGATAGCTATGGCCACGTAGGTGAGATTGCCGATAAACATCATGCTCGGCATGATGATGCCGGAGACGAACTGAGCGCCGAAGCTGGCGCGATAGACTCGCTCATTTTCTTCTCGAAATGCTTCTTTCACCGCGTTTTGGTGACCGAACACCTTAACGATGGCGTGACCGGAGTAGGTTTCTTCTACCCGGGAGTTGAGGATGCCGGTTTGTTTCCACTGCTCAATGAATAGTCTTTGTGAACGGCGAGCAACGAGCACGGTGACGAGCATTGTCAGAGGTATCGTGACGAGGGCGATGAGCGCGAGTAGCGGCGAAATGGAGAGCATCATGATGAGCACTCCGACAACCGTCAGTAACGCAGTGATCGCTTGAGCCATCGTCTGTTGCAGAGTTTGCCCCACATTATCGACGTCATTTGTGACACGACTCAGCAGTTCACCGCGTTGAATCTGATCAAAGTACTGTAGCGGCAGCCGGTGAATCTTGTCCTCAACTCGTAGACGAAGCCGGTGCATCGCGCGTTGGACGATGACATTAAGCACCCGCGCTTGCATGTATCCGAAGACACTGCCAAAAACGTACACAGCGAGAGTCAGCGCAAGAATCGTCGCGAGTGCGCCAAAATCGATTCCGGCACCAGGTACGAAGTCCATCGCTCGGAGCATGTCGGCTTGATCCGCGTGCCCGGCGGCGACAAGCTGGTCGATCACCATCTCCCGGTCGATGCCAGCTGGAAACTTCTTGGAGATAAATCCCGAGAATACGATGTTCGTTCCCTCACCGAGAAGTTTCGGTCCGATCACGGTTAGGCCGACGCTCAGCACACCCAAGATGACGACGAATACGAGTTTCGCCGCGTCGTCTCGCAGTTCCCAGAACAGACGCTTCGCCGATTGTTTGAAGTTCTTCGGCTTCGGACCGGGCATACCGCGGCCCATTCCGCCGCGTCCTCGTCCTCCGCGGCCAGACATCGACGTTTGTTTCCGACTTTGGTTGCTCATTGGATGGCCTCCACAGTCTCTTGCGACTCAACAATTTCACGGTAGGTCGCATTTGTTTTCACGAGTTCGTCATGCGTGCCGAGACCGCAAATGGTCCCGTGATCGAGCACGACGATCTGGTCTGCCTCACGAATGGTGCTGACGCGCTGGGCGACGATGATCTGCGTGACATCGGGTAGTTCGGCCGCGAGCGCACTGCGTAACGCGGTGTCGGTAGCGACATCGAGCGCGGAGAAACAATCGTCAAAGATATAGACCTCCGGTTTCTTAACGAGGGCGCGCGCAATGGCGAGCCGCTGTCGTTGTCCGCCTGATACGTTCGTCCCTCCCTGGGAGATTTCTGCATTGAGACCGCCGGGCATCTGTTCGACGAAATCTTTGGCCTGCGCGATCTCGAGGGCGTGCCATAGGTCCTCGTCACTGGCATCCTCATTGCCGTACCGCAAGTTGGAGGCAATGGTTCCGCTGAAGAGGAAAGCTCGCTGCGGGACGAGTCCAATGTGTTTCCACAGTTGGTCAGGAGTCAGGTCACGAACGTCCACTGCGTCGAGCAGGACGCGTCCTCCGGTGACATCGAATAGGCGTGGTAGTAGGCCGATGAGAGTTGATTTGCCGGATCCTGTTGAGCCAATGATTGCGGTAGTGGTTCCTGGGGCAACCTTGAAGTTAATGTCGTGGAGGACGGGTTCTTCCGCTCCGGGATAGGTGAATTCCACCGACTCATACTGGACGCTGCCTCGCTGGGCACGAGGGATGACTGGACTGTTGGGAGCGGTGACGGACGGAGCCGTTTCCAATACTTCACCAATGCGTTTTGCACACACCGATGCGCGTGGAACCATGATGACCATGAATGCCGCCATCATGACGCCCATGAGGATCTGAATGATGTACTGCAAGAATGCGAAGAGCGTGCCAATCTGTGCGTTCCCGTCTTGCACTTGGGAGGCTCCGAACCAGATGACGGCAATGCTCGATACGTTCATGACGAGCATGATGGCAGGGAAAGTCAATGCCATGAGATTACCGGCTCGAATCGCGACCTCCATCACGCCCGCACTCGTATCGTCAAAGCGTTCGCGTTCGTTCTCTTCGCGCACGAACGCGCGAATCACTCGGATGCCGGTCAGCTGTTCACGCAGTGTTTGGTTGAGGCCATCAATGCGCTGTTGCATGAGCTTAAACGCTGGCACCATGCGCACGATGATGAGGGCCACGACAATGAGGAGTGCGGGAATGCTGACTGCCATGATCCACGACAAACCGACGTCTTGGCGTAGCGCCATCACCATGCCGCCGATCGCCAACATAGGGGCGGATACCATGAGCGCAGAGCCACTTTGCACGAGCATTTGCACCTGCTGAACATCGTTCGTATTGCGCGTAATGAGTGAGGGCGGCCCAAATTCGCCGACCTCGCGCTGGGAGAAGTCAACAACGTGGTTAAACAGTGCTTCGCGCAGATCTCGCCCCATCCCCATCGCTAAGCGGGAGGCGAAGTACACGGCAACAATTGCGCAGGTCACCTGGACGAGTGTCACCAGAAGCATGAGACCGCCGGTCCTCCAGATGTAGTCGATGTCGCCGGTAACGACACCGTTATTAATAATGTCGGCGTTCATGGTTGGCAGGAGAAGCGACGCGAAGGACTGCGACAGTTGGAAGACGACGACGGCGATCATCAGTGGCCATGCTGGTTTCAGATAGCGTTTGAGAAGGGTCCATAGCATTACGCATCACTCCCGGTCTGGCCGATCATGCCATAGAGGAGAAAGTCGAGCATTTCTTCGTCGCTCAGTGGCACCGAGCTACTTAGACGCGGTGCAGAGGCGGCGACGACGACGAGTTTAATGAGGACTCCCAGGCGATCGGATGGGAGATTGAGTTGAACGGAATACGGAGCGAGGGCTTGCTTGACTGTATCTTCGAAGCATCGGTTGTCCTGATGTTTGATGATTTCGTGAGCTTCATCGTGGTCGAGCAAGGAAAGCATGCGAAACACTCCGCGCGAGAATTCTCGTGTCGCGCGGATAATGGTGAGAAGAGTTTCCCGTAGGTCCGTGTGGTTGCTCAGCAGATCCGCTGTGACGGCTTCGTGCGCTTGAATAAAAAATGCCTCCGCAACGGCTTTAATCAGTGATTCTTTGTCGGGGAAGGCGCGGAAAATAGTTCCTTCGGCGATCCCCAAGTGATCGGCCAACTGTTTGGTCGTCACCGATGTTCCATACTCGATGAACAGCGGGATTGCCTCAACTGCAATCCACTGTCTGCGATCTTCTGGAGACATCGGGGCAGCGCGCATTGCCTTGGTCTTAGCCTGAGATTCGTCTACTGCTTTTTTCACAGGACCCACACTAATGAGTGAGCACTCACTCCGCAAGTGAGCCGTGCTTGCGCGTGGGACATATCACGACACCCGCGTTGCGCAACCCACCCTATCCAAGTGATAATGGTTGTCATGAACATTAGCAAGAAACTTATCACTGTTGCCGCCGCCGGCGCCTTTGCACTCGCTGGTTGCTCTCAGGCAGGCTCAAATGCCACCACTGATTCGGACAGTTCTTCAAACGATGGTCGACTTACAGTCAAAGCCTCGTTCTACCCCTTGCAGTACCTGGTTGAAGAAATCGGCGGAGAAAACGTCACCGTCGATTCACTCACTCCCCCAGGAACCGACGCGCACTCACTCGAACTATCCCCCAAGATGGTGTCGGATTTGTCGCAATCTGACGCCGTGGTCTACCTCAAAGGCTTCCAGTCGGCAGTAGACGAGGCCGTGAAGGAAGCCGGTCCAGCACACGTGCTCGACGTAACTGAGGCCGCGCAGATTGTTGAAACCTCCGAGGACGGTCACGACCACGAACACGAAGCTGACGAGCACGAACACGACCATGAGGGTCACGACCATGAGGCTGAAGGCCACAACCATGGGGCTGAAGG
>JAUNVP010000005.1 GCA_030537615.1 Actinomycetaceae bacterium
CAACCAAAACACACAAACAGGCCCAGGATCACACAAGAACCCTGGGCCCGTTTGCTATACAGACTCGCTCGTGAACGCTCATGCGCATGATGAATGCCGAGAAATATCTCGAAGGGGGATTAGTTTTTCACTACTTCACGTGTTGGAAACCTCGTCAATGAGATCCGCGTCGAATAGGGACTGCAGCGCGTCGATGACGTGCTTTTCAGCATCGGGGTTCTCGCCGAACTCTTCTTGAACAAGAGAGGTCAGCCTTGTAATGCTGATGGGGTGCTCACATTGTTCCCAGAGGTATCCGCCGAGTGACGAAAGAACCAACGTGTATGCATCGGTCGAAATCACGTAGTAGCCGTCGGAAAACTTGATCGCATCCGACCATGGACGGCGTTGGATCCGACTGTGGGATATGATGCGAGTTGGTCGATTGAGCGTTCCGTAGCGCGAGAGCTGATTGGTTTTGATGAGCTTGTCTCTCACGGCGTCAGCGATTGGTCCGGGGCCAAGTTCGATCCACGTGTCCTCTTCTGATGCTTCATCTGACGGCGAATCAAGTTGCTCGAATAGTTTGTCGATGAGGTAATCGCAGTCGGCAATATCCCGATAGCGCAGAAGCCACGGCCCACCAGAACGCGTTAAGAGTCCGGCAAGTGCCGACAACGGATTCGGAACAGCGAGCAAACTGGATGTTTCGGGCGCTATGTGACCGATAGCCTCGTGGACGGGGATGGGGACAAGCTCAGGAGGTGTAGCCCGCTCCGGCTCGCGCTGCAGAAGGACTAGCGCGTGTAGCATAAGTATCTGATTTGCTTTCAGGGTGCGGAGGCCAGCATCTCCAGGACTTCGTCCGATTTTCCCTGTGTGATCCGTGCTTTTAATTGAGAGAGGTTTTGGGAAGGGGAATACATTTCCATCCGAATCACAGGCGAGAGTTTCATCTGTGACATAGTGGTATTTCTGCGCCAGCCTTCGCGCAGCAGTCGTTTTCCCAGTTCCTGATCGGGCCACAAATCCTACGACCGAGCCATTGTCATCAGCGACGGCGCAAGCGTGAAACATGTGGAGATGTCCGATCTGTTTCGCTATAGCAAATTGCGTGACATCGCGGTGGAGGGCATAGCTGGTTTGCTCGTTTCCTGGACCTGGGACGATGATGTCGGCGTCTATGTTACTCGAGTGCTTATCGGTGACCAGGCATTCGTTCCATTCACAGATAATCTCGGTTCGCTGCTCGAGAGACAATGCCTCTAGGTCGACTTCGAGTTCTACTCCGAGCGCGCGTATTCTCACGGTGAGTTCCTTCCGGAAACGAGCATGACACACTGAGTATAGCAATCAAAACTATAGCGCTAGTGGGAGGAGCGATAGTGACGAGGAGGTGACGGCAGGGAAGCATTCCGGTATATTCTTGGTAAGCGATTATCCTATAAGGAGGCGCGCGTGCAACTGGATGCAAAGCGTCTGCGCGGCTATCCCAAATATTATGACTGGGGCGATCCCGACGCACTTTATCGGTTACTGAACTGGGAAAGACAATCGCGTCCTTTGGCTGAGGTGTGGTTTGGCACCCACCCGGCTGGACATACCTATACTCAAGACGGTCAATTATTAGGGTCCTACCTAAACATCAACATCGAGTCGGGAAATAATTCTCAGCTGCCGTATTTGATGAAATACATAGCCCCAGCTACTCCGCTTTCGATCCAAGTACATCCAGATCTTTACGTGATAAATGAGAGTCTGATTAGGCGGGATTCGGATAGCGTCGCAAACAACTGTCACGAGCAACTTTTCCAAGATGCTAACGAAAAGCCCGAAATGCTCTTCGCACTCTCCAATTGGCAAGCACTCGTAGGAATGTGCGATATTTCGAATCTGAGGCCGTTTCTAAGGGCACTTCATCTGCCTCTCGGGCACCAGGTGGAGGAATTACTCAACTCAGGTCAAGAAAAGCGGCTTTTCAAACGAATTGCGCAACGAGAGGCTGGGTTCCAGGCTGCGGACATAGAGAGATTGATCAAACGCAGTGAGGAGCTATCCGAGTCTGCAAACGCAACTATTTCTGAGAAAGCGCGACTTGTTTGTCATCTAAATCGCTACTTTCCCCTTGATCCCGGGGTGCTTATGGGGGCCCTCATGAACATCGTCCACCTAAAACCGAGGCAAGTGCTCTTCATCCCGGTCGGGACGATCCATGCTTATATCAGTGGAATTGGCATTGAGCTTATGACAGCTTCGGATAATGTATTTCGTGCTGGATTAACTCGAAAGCGGGTTGATACGAATTCTTTTCTAGCATCGGCCGATCTCAGTCCTTCAAAGCCGCAATTCATTCAGCCACAAATCCATGAATTTGATACCTACCGACGACTTATCTATCGGCCACCGGTTCCAGACTTCTGTATGGAGCTATATGAGTATGGTGGACGGGACGCTCCACTTAGCACAGACCGAGATACGGTAGCTACCTGCATTGAAGGGGAGATTAGCGTCGGCAGAGAACGACTTCGTCGCGGAGAAACAGTTTTCCTACCAGCTGGGTACAGCACCATTTGCGGGGGTGAGGGTTGTTTAATCCTTGCACGTACTCAACAAGAGCACAGTAGAGTACCCTAGTTTTCCTTTTTCTAATTTAGGATAGTAATCACCATGAGAATCTTTAAGTAGAGTGATTGAACGCGGTACTATGTGTGAGTACCTCAAATGATTCGATAGGTAGGCTAAGCCGTGTCCTTTGACATACTCCTCAAGATAACTGTTCGATACCTGGGGACGATTGCTACATGTATCGTGCTCTCCTTGCTGGTGAGCCTAGGGGCTCTGTTTATACAAAATCCTGAATACCAGGGCTCGACAACCGCATACGTAACTGCGGGTGAAAGCTCTTCCGGAGCGGGCGCATCTAGTAACGAGTACAGTAACTCGATTCTCGCTCAAACTAAGGTCAAATCGTTTGTCCCATTGTTTACTTCGCAATCAGTTGCAGAACGAGTTATCGAAAAACTAAACCTCGATTACACTCCATCCGAGCTATCCTCACGTATCACGGCTCGTCGAGTAGAAGATACTGTTACTTTGCAGATTACGGCGCGTGCTGATTCCCCTGAGCGTGCGCAGGCAATCTCAGATGAGGTTGTTATCGCGACTTCAGAAGAAATGAAGCGGCTTGAGGGAGATTCAACAACGAAGATCACCAAGGTTTCCTCGGCACAGCTTTCCTCCACGCCGGTATCGCCGGATCCAAAGCGGTACATTGGTGCCGGCCTGCTCGTTGGTATTGTCCTAGGATACTTGGTGGCATATTTTCGCGCCAGATATGACACCAGGATTCGTACCAGCGAGGATCTTGAGGGGCGCGTATCGCAACCAGTACTTGGTGTTCTTCCAGAATCTGATGGAATACGAGATCTGGACTTCACGCTTGCAGATGATTTTCGTGCTCGTGAAGCGTTGCGTAAGCTACGTACGAATTTGCGATACGCCAATATTGATGAGCAGATGCAAAGTGTCGTTATCACATCTCCTACCATGAATGATGGTAAATCTTCAGTCGCCGCTTTTCTCGGAGTAGTGCTCGCCGAAGCAGGCTCGGAAGTTCTATTGGTCGATACTGATCTGCGGCGCCCAACTGTGGCCGACAAATTTCAGGCAGATGGTTCTGTAGGCCTAACCCAGGTGTTGGCCGGAATTGCTTCTCTAAGCGAAGCTATTCAGAAGACTTCAGTCCAGGGTTTGTCGATCTTGCCAGCAGGCGAAGTTCCCGCGAATCCCTCAGAAATTCTCGGTTCTCGAAGGATGCAAGAGCTTGTCGAATTCTTAGCGAAAGACTACTTCGTTATCTTAGATGCACCACCACTTTTACCGGTTACCGATGCAGCGCTATTGTCACGAATTTCAAATGGAGCTCTGATAGTCCTTTCTGCAGGACAAACTACCCTTGAACAGGCTCGTAGTGCTATTCGTGCAGTCGACGGTATTGATGGACACGTGATCGGTACTGTCTTGAATCGAGCATCTACCAAGCGATTCAGCCAAATTGCCTACGGTGATGCTGAGTATGGTTACAGTGCTGGAGTCGGCAAGTACAAGAAATACAAGGAATATAAGTTGCCAGACGAAGCAAGTGCAAATGGTCCCAGGAGTATCGCAATTGAGAATTCTGAAGACAAACGCTTTGATTCTCCAGCATCTGTTTTAGAGAGACCCACCGTAGGCGAGCCTCCGCAGCCGCCAGTGCGACGCCGGAGAGCGGTATCGTCATCGGAGAGTGTTCCTGCTCCCACGCAACAGAGTGAAACGCAAGGACGTCCGAGGTTTTTGAAGACGACTGAATGGAAAGATATTATGGGCGACAGCTAGCAAGTCATCTATGACTTTCTCCCCGTTCATACTTAAAGGTGTGAACGGGGTTTTCTTGTGACTTGAAGCGTCAAAATAACCATGTTGTCAGCTATCCAGCTAAAAGGACACGGGCGCAGATACTGAAGAATGTAGGAGACTTTGCAGGTAGGTTATTATCCCGCGAGACGTGAGTACAAGAGTGTAAAAGGAACGCAGATTTAACTATTTCGTTTGACTATTGAAAGCACGAGATTCCTTTCGTATTCTCCCATGCCAAACTTCCACACGAATAGGGCGAAGACAGCGGTGTAGACCGTAATGGAGGAGAGTAGCACCAGAGGTTTTTCGAGGGGCAAATACCACCACATCAGAAGACCGACGACTCCAGCAGGAAGGAATGATGGCAAAAGATTCAGAAGACTGCGCCAAAATCTCACGACGTTCATGTCCATATGGAAATGGTAGTACCAGTTCATTGCAATACCGTGGCCAAAAATGAGTGCGAACGCGGTTGCATATCCAACACCGTTAGGTCCAAACAATCTGACGAGCGGAATGCATAAGACGATATTCAATACCGCAAAGACGAGGTAAACAAGGGAGCGAAACTGATGGAGATTTTGGGCTTGTTGGATTTCGATACCGAGACTCTGGGAGAGCGGCACGATCAGCGGGACTATGAAGATCACTGCCACCGGGTAGGTTTCATGGTATTGGGGACCTGCCCATAGTTCGATGAACGGGGCGCCATAGATGACAAAGCCTGAGATAGTCAACCAGAGCAAAATGAACTGGATGCGTCCGATTCGAGTCCACACAGCCGTCAGCTCACTTGTTGGACGTCTTTCCGCCGCTAATCGATTAACTTCAGGGATGAAGACGCCGGCTATGCCTCCTCCAAGTGCGAGGAAGTATGTGACAAGTTGAACTGCCAAGCCGACGATAGCAGCATCTGTCGGTCCGTTCATTCGACCTATAATGAACTTACCAATATTCCAGTTGATCTGATTGATGATCATTCCAAGGAAGAGATACGAAGAAAAGATAAAGATCTCGCGAGTCAGCTCCCATTGGAACTGGCCGAATTTAAAAGAGAATCCTAGCCGTCTGACGGCAAAATGAAATGTCCAGAATCCGGCAATCACGTTGACAGATAGCGTCGTCGAGACGAGACCGAGTGAACCAGCACCGAGCAGTAACACCGGTATCATGACCAGTGGTCCAATGACTTGGCGGATAAACACCATGGATTTTTGGAAAACAAACTGTTCGTGAGCCATGATGTAGGCGGTGGCCACTGAGATGGGGAACGATAAAGCCAAGTCTAGAATGAGAACCGCGAACAAGAACTTTGCCAGGTGATGTTGCTCGGGCGAATACTTCGAGCCGAGCACCGCATCGCTATTCGCGACTAAGATAGCGCCGATGATTAGTACTAAAACTCCAATGGCGAAATAAATGGTCATAAACAAGGCATTGAGCCTTGCCAGACCGTCTTCATCACCTACTGCTTTAAACCGCGAATAGAAGCGTATATACCCATTTGTGAAACCGAATGAAAAGAGTGTCAGGTAGGAGACTACAGCCAATACAAAGGTATAGAGGCCGTATTCCTCTTGCCCCAATACTCGGAGCATAACCGGTGTATAGACCATGGATACGAGGAATCCGGCAAGCATTGTCGCATAGGTGAGGATGACCCCCAGTTTCCGCTGATTCATATTAGATCTGAAACGTTAGTCGATGATACGGGTGATGTCATTCCCCGAACGCCGGGTAGAAATTGGTACTTTCAGTGTCTCTGGTTCGGCAAATTTTGCCACATACAAAAATACTGCTAGATCTTCCCACTGAGGTATAGAAAGGATGGCTTTTAACCGTCTTTCACTGGTAGGGGGTAAAGAGCCGTGTAACATGCATGTACCTAGACCTTGCGCATGGAGAGAATAGATAAGATTCATGCCGAATAATCCGGCGTCTAGGAGCGGCATTTTACGCTCGCCTTTTCCGTAGAGCCGTAAGTCAGTTGTTAAGACAATGATTGCTGAAGCAGAAGGTCCAAATGACTGACTACCGCCCTGAAGCCGAGAAACTTCTCCGATAAGATTCCTATTTCGGACCACGTGAACGCGGGTCGCTTGTCGATTGCACGCAGAAGGAGCAGTATTTGCAGTTTCTATGGCTGCTTGTAATTCGCTGTCGGAAAGAGGCAGGAGTTTCTCTCCGTCCATTGCCCTTAGAGATCGACGTGAACGAGCGAACTGTTCGAATGGGAGTGTACCGGTATCATCGAGTGCGGTGGTCTCGTATTCATCTACTCCTACGGCAACGGCCGATTCCAATGAAGGCGGCTCTCCTATGATGTCTTTGACATCAACACCGCGTTGAAAATTTGCATTGAAGTACTCTACGAGGGCGGCATTTCCTCGGTCTCGCAGGTACGTATCTAAATCGTCCGACTGAATCTTTCTCACTTCATCAGCAAGCAGGCGATTGTTCCGTTCATTAAAACGCGGCCGGAAGTCCTTGTGAGCTAAACCTTTTTCGATGGTATGACTAACCATGAGGATGAGGAGCTGACGAGTCTTCGAATACTTCGCCCCGAGGCCGCCGTCACTGTACTTTCGGTACAGTCGAAGATCAGCGATAGCATCTCGAGTATTGATGGCGTCATCGCGGGCGCTACGAGCAAGATCGCGAGCGAGGCTTTTCAGTCGATGAATGGCACTGTCTCTTGATTGAGGTTCTTTTGATTTCATGTCCACCGCAGTAGTGCTTGTTGTTAGAGATTGGTTATGTACCTTGAGCATATTGTTGAGGGCCTGCAATGAAGCTTTTCTGGACCCATCTAAAATCGCCGAACACTCTTGCCACTGGGCAGAGGATATCGGTGAGAAATCTGCACTTTCTTTTGACCAAAATCGACTCGAGAGCTTGGTCTGATCAAGTAAATCGCGGACGCGGACGCTCGTAGCGGCTCTGGCTGCGGTTACAAAATCACGTTGGAAAATAATCGAAAAGACAGAGGCATGGAATGAATCGGATACTACCAGATCGGCTCCACGAATGAGAGCGATGAAATCGAGTGGGGATATTCCGATGAATTCTTCTTTCTGCGGATTCATCAGATCTATCACTTTGGCACCGCGGTTTTCTGCAGCTAACCGGATTTCAGTAAGAATCCTCTCGTCGGGAGGAGTAAGGAAATAAAGCGCGACATAGGGTTCTTTAGGAACTTGCACAGTCGCTTGATCTGCATACTCTTCCCACCGGTTACGGTTAAACAGCATAGTTGGATCTAAGACAACCTCAGCGTGACGTCCGGTAAGATCTCGAATGATATCAGCTCCGGACGGTTCGCGAACGGTGATTTCAGCAAAACTAGCAAGTTGTTCCGTATAGGTGCGCCGATACCACGGTGGTAACTGTGCTATTCCAAATGACGCTGCGTATGCCAGACGTTTTTCTTGGGGAAGGCCTTGTAGAAAAGCGAGATCGCCGGCGCCGATGAATAGAGGATTCCATACTTGGTCAGAGCCAACGATTATGTGACTACAGTCCTCTGTCATTCGTTTTAAATCAGTGACGGTAGTTGCGATGTCTGTAGTCTCATGAAGAAATCTCTCAGAAAACATCCGACCGGCCACTCTTCGCGCGCTAATGATAGTGTCTGAATAGCTAGAAGGACTACCCTGAAGCTTCTTTTTAGTACGTTTGAAAGCATCCTTGACGCCAAATGACCAGAGTAAATCGGCTATTCTAACCGGCTTACTGGGCGTCGGTCCCAGCGATTGGTTACGTATAGTGACTGCTTCATATCCGATGTCGTCAAGAGCTGCAACCAACGCAAGGTTCTGAAGGCGGTTACCGAAATTGCCGTCGCCTTCTATCGTTAGAATTCCAATTTTTGCCATGCCAGGTCCATTAGTTCTGTTGTCGTCGTGAGTTGGCCAAAAGCACAGCAGCATTGTATAACGCAGGTGAATACAGCTGTGGCTTGCCATCGGTTTTTTGGAGATAGCGGACTAGCCAGTGATTCACGTTGGCTTTGTCAAGTAGCTTGAGTCCGAGCCGAGCGACCTTGATATGAACTGGAACATCGCGGATTTCCTCTCTTGTTAGTCTGAGCAACAAAGAGTCCCGCGATTCGGGAGCAAATTTCTGAAGCAGGCGAGAGCTCTCTCCGGCGGTGAGATGAATCTTATCCACAAACGTAGAGATCGTCATTTTAACTTCTTCGTGCACACATTCAGCTTCGGGAACAAGGAATACGGTAAATCCTTTACGGATCGTCCGGTAGCCAAACTCTAAGTCCTCATCGCCATATTGCTTGAATTCCTCGCGCATACCGCCTATAGTGTTCCAAACGGATTTCATAATAGCAAAGTTCATCGAGACGAAGTTGTACCCGGGTAACGTCTTTCTAACCCCACGAGAACCGGGCGAATTTGCGAAATGCCTCGATAACTTATACTTGTAATAGTTTGATTGTTTTACCCACTCAGGAGGGAAAACAACTCCTCCGCAGTAGACTGCTTGAGGGTTTTGGTGCAGAGCGGCAGAAAATATCTCCAGATGCTTAGGTTTAATTCGGACGTCGTCGTCAAGAAAAACCAAAAGCTCACTAGTTGCATGGGCGGCTCCAATAGTGCGTTTTTTACCGATCCAATTGTCAGTAAAGACTTCTTGCACATGTAGTCGCTGTTTGTATACTTCGATTAAATCTTGGGCCGAAATGCCTTGTTTTGAATTGACTAAAATAACTTCGGAAGGTAGGTGAGTTTGCTGTGTTAAGTCCTCGAGCAGATTGCGTAAACCTTCCTGCCGTCGATGGATAGGAATGATCACAGAAATCCTGCGAAGTGTATCAGAATGAGAACCATCGCGATGCACAGCATCTCCTTTGCGAATGACAGGTAGTAGTCGAAAGCTACTACTCATTAGCTTACACCGAGATCCATGTGAAGTGCTCTGATCAGCTAACCTCGATAGTTGAAGTGCGTCCGTTGACACCGAAGCACGTCTCTGGTGGTGCAAAAGCGGCAAAGAGTATGATTGCAAATATTGTCGCGTGCACTGGCTGATAAATGGTTCCGTTGGCGAAGATTGCTGAAATGAAGAAGATAATGGCAGCAAGTAGCATATGCACCGATTTAGAATCTGCTACCGCGATCCTGGTTAGATTAATTAGAGTCAATAGTACGATAATGCCGAATACGAGCATGCCGAACACTCCAAAAACAGCCCAAACCTCGACATACTGATTATGTGCCATAACTGCTAGTGAATCGTTATTTGGTACGAGAGCTGTGGATGCATAACCGTATCCACCACCTAAGAGTGGGAATAAGTCCACGTTCGCTTCGTACAAGCTCTTTAGTGTTCCTTCTGGCAGTGTTGTAATCCGTTCGAGGGCCCCTCGTTCAACACTGACGTCCCAGTTCTGGATGGTTGAAGAGCCTTCAGTTTCTATTCCGAATGAGAGGAGAACCGCTGCGAGGCGATTCCAAATATCCTGGATTTGTAGCAAAGCCCATGTCAGCACTCCTAATATTGCAACAGATATCCAGGTCAACAGGTTAATGGACTTAATGGTCCGAAAGAAATAATAAGTTGTGCCTAAAAAACCTATTGCAATGGCAGCTTTGGACAGAGAAGCAATTGAACCGATAAAACCGATGACTATTAGGAATGAGATAAGTGGAGACGCAATCGGCACTGCGAGTACGGGTACCATACCGAATGAGCTAATGGTGGGAAGTGCACCTGAAAGTGGCGCATATCGTGTGAAGCCCGCGCGAAGCGATTCATTTGCGAAAAAAGGAATCGGACCAATAGCAAACTGCACGAGGATAGATAGAGAATTAATTGCCCAGTATACGACTAATAACTTGAGCAGAAAGTGAAAATCATCCTGATCGCGGATATACGTCATCAGGGCAACTCCAAATGGAATCCAGAATAGAAGACGGGTTGTGCCCGTTATTAATCCGGCAGTGGAGGTTTGCCCGATTGACGATATGAATCCAATTGCTATGAAGAATAGCCAGATTGTCATTATGGAGACGTAATGGCCGGCTGTACGTCGTGAGATTGATCGAGAGCTTAAGTAGTCAACCATCGTCATCAGCGCGATCAATCCAAATATCATCATATAGACGCTTAGCGATAGATTTCGAAAAATGTGAAATCCAGTTACAAAAAACACTATCGCTAGGCGGATCCGGCGATTCCGGTCAGATAGAGTTTGGAGGGGAGAGCTATCACTGCCGAGATCACGCTCCAACGCAAGATGGCTCATGGTGACTGCTCCTTATTGCTGATTACTCGAATACCATTACGGTCATGGTGGGTCTGTACTGTTGAACGCACGAAGTTGTAAACACGCCGAGACGAATCGGTAACTTGGTAATCAAGCGGGGCATTTGACGGGCCGAAATGCTCCCATTCGTCAATAGTCGTCGTACACGCATCGATAACGTCATATGGCTCCAAGCCGGTGCACACGATTGCTCCGGTATCAATAGCCTCCGGACGTTCAATGGCATCACGTAAAGTTACTGCCGGGAACCCGAGAATGCTCGACTCTTCACTAATCGTTCCAGAATCAGAAATGACAATTGCCGCATTAATTTGGAGTTGGTTGTAGTCGTGGAAACCAAGCGGAGGATGAAAACGGACATCAGCGTCAGTGTCGATACCGAATTGTTCTAGTCGCTTTTGTGTCCTAGGATGCGTCGATACCAGGACTGGAAAGGCGAAATGCTGGGCTACAGCAGCCAGCGAATTAACCACTTTCTCCAAGCGTTGAGGATGATCGACATTTTCTTCGCGGTGAGCGGAAGCTACAATGTATTTCTTTGGCTCTAGAGATAGACGCTGAAGAATATCCGATTGGCGAATCTGCGGGAGATATTGCTCAAGCACTTCCCGCATTGGTGATCCCATAATAATGATCTGAGAAGGGTGAATTCCCTCAGCTAACAGATTCTTTCGAGAGTTTTCTGTGTAGACCAAGTTGTAATCAGCAATATGGTCAACCAAATGACGATTGATTTCCTCTGGCACGTTGGGATCAAATGAACGGTTACCGGCCTCGAGATGATATACGGGGATCTTTAGCCGTCGCGCCATGAGAGCCGATACGCACGAGTTCGTATCCCCCAGGACAACCATCGCATCGGGTTGTTCGGCGCGCAATACCTTTTCCGTGCCACGTAGAACATCACCGTACACGGACCCTAAGGACGACGTATCGCAATTGAGGAAATGATCGGGCTTCCGTAAGCCTAGATCGTTGAAGAATACTTCATTGAGCTGATAATCGTAATTCTGGCCTGTGTGGACGAGGACATGATCCGAGTATCGTTCGAAAATCTGGATAATCGAAGCCAAGCGGATAATTTCCGGACGTGTACCAACTACCGTCAGAATCTTTAGGCGGCCTGCCACAATCTATACCTCCTGTGCGAACGTGTCAGGATCTGAAGGGTTGTATAGTTCGTTGATCCAAAACTGGGTCAATAAAGTCTCAGACCCTGTGTTGGTAATTGAATGAGCCCAGCCTGTAGGCATATCCACGGCAATTGGATTGTCTCCAGTACCCACAATTTCAACAATCTTGTCGTCAAGCACGTGGCGCAGTCGCATGGTTCCTTCACCTGCCATGACGACAAAACGTTCTATCTTACGAAGGTGGTAATGCTGGCCCCTTGTTATACCAGGGACTGTGGTTGAAAACGATGTCTGTCCTCCACCGCTCCTAACACGAGCTGTTTCAACAAAGTGGCCTCGGTTATCTGCATGTGGAACCAACGTGATGAATGGACGGTCCGTGAACATACGAGCCCGGAGAGAATTGAACAGGTTGACCTCAAATTTCGACTCGAGAACTGGGATTGTTCCTTGTTCGTAATCGGCGTGCATTCTCACTAGCATGTCCCACACCTGCTGGACAGTGCGCGGGGTTCCGGCTGGAGCGATGAGTGAATCAGAGCTTGTTAAGCTGTCAAACAGGGTCTTAGCGGCATCTTGTGCGTGCAGGAGTGGCACTGTCGCCTCGTTAATCTGAGGCGTTCCTCCGGTTACGACGAGCTCAATAAATGAGGCAACAAAGGAGTTATAAAAGGGCCTTCCGCCTTCGCCGAACAGGTTGGGCAACCGAACATCAACGAATTTTTTCCCTTGAGATTCGAGCCAATGCTTCAGTATCGTGGCAGAATTCGACTTTCCTCGACCGTAGGGGTCATCGCGATCAGCATGAATTGTGTTAGCAAACACGAGACATTCGGGGGTTTGATCACCAAAGGCATTAATCAGATCGCGCGCCAACTGCGAGTTACCGTTTTCGACTTCTGTATCAGTTCCGCGATTAACTCCTGCTAAGTGAATGACCTGAGTGCAGTCGCGAGTGTAGTTCGCTAAGTCAGGCCACTCGTCGCGATCTGCTACGACATGGGAGATATCGTGTGCTCGCAAATACAGTTGCAAGTGTCGACCAAGAAACCCTTTGGCTCCAGTCACAAGGAGAGTCATTTTCAACCCCAATGCTCAAGTTCGTACTGGACTTCGGGCAGGGTGAGGAGAAGTTCTTTAACTTGTTCCACGTTGAGACGGGGGACGGTGTGCGAATCGTAATCAGAGTAGTTGGTTCGAGTAGCCGTACCTTCTGTAAAGAACTTTGCATAGTTCAAGTCGCGTTTGTCAGCGCGAATGCGGAAGTAGTTGCCATGATCTGTCGACCGCATGAGTTCCTCGCGAGTGGCGAGTTGCTCCGATAATTTTTCGCCGTGGCGATCTCCGATGACGGTGTAATCAGGGTCCCCGCCGAATAGCTCGCTGACTGCGATGGCGAGATCGCCGATTGTGCATGCGGGAACCTTACGTACGAAGAGATCGCCTTGTTCAGCGTTAGTAAAGGCGTACAGAACAAGATCAACCGATTGATCCAGTGTCATGAGGAACCGCGTCATATTCGGATTTGTAACCGTCAGTTTCTTTCCCTCTTTAATTTGTCGGATAAAGAGAGGAACCACGGAACCGCGTGAATAGAGAACATTTCCGTAGCGAACGATGGACACAGTTGTCTTCGCATCTGCGAATTCCAAACCGTGCGCTTGAGCGACTTTCTCCATGAGCGCTTTGGATTGGCCCATCGCATTGATTGGATAGACGGCTTTATCTGTGGATAAGCAGACTACTGATTTAACTCCGTTGGCTTCAGCCGCATCAATGACGTTTCGTGAGCCAAGAATATTTGTGCGGACGGCCTGCATCGGGAAAAACTCGCAGGAGGGGACAACTTTGAGTGCAGCCGCGTGGAAAATATGAGTGGTATCGCGGGCAGCTCGATTGACTGAGTCATAATCACGAATATCTCCAAGGAAATACCGTACCCGTTCATCCTTGAGTCGGTGCCGCATGAGATCTTGTTTTTCTTCATCTCTAGAAAGCACATGGATACGCTGGCAACCTTGGCTGAGCAAGTGATTCACCATTCTCGAGCCAAAAGACCCGGTTCCTCCGGTGATGAGGACAGTCATGTCCGAAATGGAAGTCATTGTCAGTTCCTTTTACTCGATGATGGAATACTAGATGAGAAAATTGTACGCGTTCCCCGGCGCGAGGGAGAATCCTTTACCGGAGATAGTAACCTATCTCGCGAGTAGACAGAGGATAGTCGTGGGATACGTGAGGAGGGGATCGCGCGGGGACTAAAATACCTTGTCATGCCCTTTAGCCTTGACACTCAATTGCGTATTGGAGAGCGTCGATGAGGGCAGATGCGCCGTTTTTCTCGCTCAGATGTGAGTCATAGAAGTCTCGTCCCTGCTTACCCATTGAGCGAAGGTCAGGATCCGAAAGATGCGCCAGATGGCGAATCGAGTTCGCTAATCCAGCTGGATCATTCGGATTAGTGACCAGTGCGGCACCGGACTCACGCAAAATCTTTGCTGCATCGCCAGAAACCGAGGCCGCAATAGGGCGACCAAACGCAAGGCTGGCTTGAATCTTACTTGGAAGAGTAATTTCGAACAGAGGATCGTCGCGTAGCATGACGAGCTGGCAATGACTCCATGAAACTGTCTGTGCCATTTCTTCGATTGGTTTAGGCCCGTGGAATACGACGTTGTCAAGACCGAGTTCTCGCACGCGAGATTCGAGCCGCTCTCGCTCAGTCCCGTCACCAACGATGTCGATAACGATCGACGGATCATCACGTAAATGTAGAGCAACGTCGGCAAGCATCATGGCGTTTTGAGGTACTCCAATATTGCCCGCATACATAGCGTGGAAGAGGCCGTCCGTATTGGCTGGTTGCGGAAGTTCATAGATGTATTGCTCGGTTGTCCAGTTGGGAACAAACCGAATCTTATCGGCAGGGACGCCCGATTTCTCGAGCGCAGTAGCCATCCCGGGAGAGGTCACACAGATGAGGTCACAGGCGTTGTATACCGCGTGGCAGAAGGCCCTAATAGGCGGTACTACCAGTGGAGATAACCATGGGGGTAACATACCAGAAGCTGTCAGTGTCTCAGGCCATAAGTCCTGTATGTATAGCACCATCGGTAGTCGGTGTCTGAGGCGGGCGACGATTCCAGCAAGCCCGATGGTTGCCGGAGTGGAGTAGAGCAACACGGCGTCGGCGCTGCCGAGGATCGAGGGAGCTTTGCCTGCCGAGGATAGAGCAAAAGATGCGAAAGTCCAACCGCGCTTGAGCATAGAATCGTCATGGCTGGGATACTCCCAGGTGCGACGAACATCAATTCCGCTAAGAATCTCGTGTTTGGGGACGCTGTCCGCATAGTTGGGGTGAATCTTCCCCGTGGGATAATGAGGGAAGCCCGTAAGAACGCGGACTGAGTGCCCGAGCCGTCTGAAACTATGAGCTATGGATGTTGTGACGGTACCGGATCCAGTTTCTGGTTCGTACCACTGACAGACTATTCCGATCTTCACGAAGCAGACTTCCAATCTATCCGTTCAGCCTTAAAAATGATGGGTTGGATGCAGTAGAGGAACGCGAGCAAAATAAGCATTGATAATGAGATAGCTTCGGGCAGTGGCCCATAAAGACGCACTATCCCAATTAGTGCGGAAATACTTGCGAACAAGAAGACAAGAAAAGTGGCTGCAGTGTGGGAAGCGAATCGCCTTTGCAGACGTTGGAATACATGCTCCTTATGTGGCGTCATTATCTTTTGATGGCGAATAAAACGGTGGGCAAGAGTCCATGTAGAGTCAGTAAGAGTAATGAGCATTGGGGCGATAGCCAATGTAACTGACCAGGTGGAAATGAAGATATACGTGGCGATAGCACTGTAAGCGGCACCAAGAAAATAGGAACCCGAATCCCCCAAAAACAGTTGTGGACGAGGGAAGTTCCAAGGCAGGAATCCGGCGAATGACGTCAACACTATCAATGCTATAGGAGCGATAGCAGTATCGAGTCTCGAGCCTGTTATTGCAAGTGTGTAAATTGCCGCCAGGATAGCTGTTATCGAGGACACCCCGTGGATTCCATCCATGAAGTTTGCGGCGTTGATCGTCCATACGCAACCGAAGAGGATAACCAATGCAACTATTAGCAGTCCTCCAGCGTATTCGCGACTGTTAAGGATAAGGATAAGGGCGGTGAATACAAGACTCAATGCAAACTGGGCGAGCAATCGGGTTATCGCTGCCATTGGATGAAAATCTTCAATGATTCCAAGGATTCCGAGTGCGATTGAAAAACCGATGATGACGTGAGCCTGAAAGGGCAGGCCAGTAGGCAGGAAAAATGAAAGATTGAGCCAGGCGATGATCGCAATCAGAACGTTAGAAACGCCGCCGCCGCGAAGTGTTGGAACGAGGTGTGACGACCTATCGTTAGGTATGTCGTAGCGTCCAGCCTGATGAAGGATTGGGCGAAGAACTATCGGCAGGATGGCACTCAATATCAGTAGGGGAATACCAAAGGCAATAATTGGATGATTGGTGAAGAATGGGGACATTAGTTATCTCTTTTTTGCGGCCGCGACCGTAACTTCGACAGTTCGTTTGCGTGAAGTGGGCACCAGAAATCTAAAAAAAATAGCAACTAGCCTGGTGATAAGAAAAAGAGGAGTCAATGGGCATGTTTCATGCTCTCTAGGATGAGAGATTGTGTCTCAGCTTCATTGTGGGGAAAACCTGCTGGTTCGACTCAAAGTGTAAAGTACCGGCACATGCTGGTAGTGTTAATGCTACCGTTGCAGGTGGCTTCGAGAACTTGTGTGGTTGCATCGCTTTCCTTGTTCAGATAGGGAACAACAAGAATTATTGTAACTCAGGTTAGGTAGGAGCTGAGAATAGTCAGAACTGTGGTGTTCAACTGATTCTTAACGAACAACCTTTTAAAAGGCGCGTACCATTAATTGTTCTGTAATGTTTCGCGCAATAACTCAAGAGTTCGTTCGATTCGGCCTGCTGCCAGGCGGATTTGTTCTGTACCCCGACTAAAAGGGTCATCTAGAACATCCGAGTCGAGAATGGGAAGGCCAGAGGCATCCATAACGATCTCGTCTAGAGTCCTCGGAGCAGGGGCTTCCCGTAGCAATCTTTCTAACTGGCCAAGGATGAGGGTTTTTCGTCGTGCTCGGGGATTTTCCGTCAGTAGCCACTGCAGGTGGTGCTGTTCAAAAGTGATGAGTAGCGACGCTGATTCAATGAGTCGTCCAGTTAATTGTTTGGCATGGTGCGGCCTTACTGTGACGTTACGTAACTGCAACTCTTTGAGCATCAGCGGATCCATACCGTGTCCGGTTAAGGCATAGATTCCAGCAGAATCGACTGTAATCGAAGTAGTTTGCGACAAATAATGTGCAAGGAGCTGTTCGGCGAATGGTGATCGGCAGATATTGGCCGTACAAAAAAATAGGATACTCTGTTGCTCCTTTGGATTTTCCTGTCGCGCTAGCGGTAAATTCCCACGTAACCACTTCGGTTTGTCATACACGTCCACCTCTAAACCTCCCGCAGGTTTGCTATATAGAATACACACCTGATGGACGATACCCGAGAAGAACAGTTACGCTATAGGGCGATAGGTTGATTGAAAAGGTAGGCGCATGGTTCGGATCGTTGTGGATCAAGCTGGCTCACCGCACGGCGGAGCTGGAAGGTTTCGTCGAGAGTTGGTCGATTACACCCAACGCGCACATGAATCGCTTTTTCAAGTCATCGGTTTACATACTTTTCTCACCCCACAGTGGCTTGCTGAACGAGAAGTCCGGGCTGCCGGAGCAAGTCAGAAAATTGCCTTAAACAATGCTAGTTTTGTTGCCCCAGGCGGGGAAAAGACTGTTGTCCTCCAAAACGTTATACACTTTTCCAATCGGGCGGAACAAAAGTCAATCGGTTATTCGCCGTCTCTTCGCATGAGACTCCAAGTCCCAATTATTCGTGCAGGTGCCCTTCGGGCAGATCGAATAATTGTCCCTACGACTGAGATGCTCAAGCGCGTTTCACGAGCTCTTCCGTCGACCCAGAATCGAATTGAAGTGAAGGCCCTACCACTGTCGCCCCCTGCATGGATCGGTACAGAGCCAAAAGAAGAGACAGTTATTCTATTGCCGCAAACTCCGCAACGCTACAAGCCGCTTGCTTTTCACGTACAACGTCTCCATGACGCTATTGAATTGGTGGGAAAGGACGCAACTATAATCTGTACATGCAATCCTGAGGAGTTGCCTAAGGTTGCGCTTCTGCCGCGAGTGACTTGTATCGGACGCCAGACGCATGAGCAAATGGATGCCTGGTACGGCCGGGCGCAAGCGGTGTATTTTCCAACCACATATGAGTCTTTCGGTTATCCGGTTGCTGAGGCGCGCGCGGGAGGTCGGTGGCTTCTCGGTCAAGATACCGAACAGAACAGGGAAATAGCTGGACGTGCACTGCTGGGGTATGACGTTACTGATATTGAGTCGCTGGCGGAAGCTGTTTCGCAGATAGGTGATCCACAACCGCAACCGGAACCCGAGCCATTTGATCCGGAGCGGTTTTTTAATGATGTGATCTTCGGTAATTCTAATCTGCAGGCGCACTAATCAGCCGTAATGATACTAGCTGGTCGAGCACCTGGCGGGTAATGAGATCGCCGTCGTCGGGGGCATCATCGCTACTGCTTAAAACGGCGTCGATAATGCTGTCAAAACGATGCGTCTGATCGTTCGCCAGCGCCCGCCATACCTCGAATCCGACGCCATCGAGTCGGGCGGGAGATTTCGAGTCAAGGTCAAGCGCATAGACAGTTCTTTTGTCGAGGAACCACACCGTGTTTCCCGTGTCCCAACAGGACGGCGAAGTGGGAATTTCCGGAGTCTCAGGAGGCCCTGAAACACCGGTATCCGCTGGAAGATCATTCTCAGGTTGGGCGGTCGGGGGAGTGCTGACCGTTTCGTCAGTATCGTTGGCTACGTCATTGCAGACGGATTCGTACGGTGGTTGTTCAAGCGCTTTCGAGGGGCGCCCAAGAGCCGCGCGAGCGGCTTCGTTGAGTGCGAGAGGAATGTGTTTCGCAGTGCGTGCAAACCGCTTGACGACGTACCGAACGCGACCTGTTGCCGGGACATTGCCCGATCCCCACAAAATAGAATCAGTAAAAACGCGCACTTTACCGCGCAGACTGGGTTCATCAATAATGCGGAGCGTCCACACTGACAGTCCACGCAAAGAGGATGAATGTCGTCCCATGACCAGACGTTGCCGGAACTGTTCTTTACGTGACAGGGGAGCGAGAGAACCATCATTGATGAGAGTGAGTAGCCCGAGTGCTTCTGCGCGTGCGGCGAGCTTTCGTTTACCGAATCTCAGAGCATCCTTCATCACTGCCTGGCGGCGATGCGCGCGAGTACCGGCCGTAGACACCGCATCGGAGACAGAGTCTGCTAAGAGGATAATCGCGTGGTCTAAGTGAGATGGGGCGCAGTAATGTGGTGAAGACGTCCTCGTTGTTCGACGGTAGTCCCACAACTTCTCGAAGCCGTCGGCCCAGGTCGCGCGCATACCCTGGGCATAGTGGTGGAGGTCGACCTCCACCGCGCGCAGGGGATGGCGGAGGGCTTGACCGTGCCCGGACAGTCCGTCGAGATTCGAATCGGAAAGTGTCCACCCTCGGGAGACCATGTGTTCTGCGAGATCGCGTACTCGATCCGGCTCAACGAGGATGTCGGCATCGGACGCAGAACCCCCGCGATCGGGGAAATCGATTTGCCCGATCCGCCCTTTGAAGTGCAACAGGCGAACTCCGATTTCGTCCGCCAGCTTTTGGACTTCCAAATGGGCTAGTACTGAGTAGGCGTACCTCGGTAGTACCGATGCTTCAGAATCACACACCATGCCAGTATCTCATGTGCGGCGAGGTTCTAGGCCGCGCCGTTTCAGACCGTGGCAGACCCCACGTATCTATAGGCCGCCAAGAATCTGAGCCACCAGAATCTTGCCGATCATCGCCACAGGATAGATGAGGGCGTAGCCGAGTGCGACTCGTGGATCCATGTTCGTACGCGAGTTCGCAAACGCAAGCACGGCGGGTTGAGTTTGGGTGCCGCCGAGGAAACCCGCTAGTTGTGTGCCTCCCATGCGGAACATCCACCGCATGATGACGTAGAGGCCAGCAGCCATGATCGATGTGATGATGATTCCCAGGAGGAGAATATCGATCCACGAACCCGAGGTGAATGCTTCACCAATCTGGCCACCGGCAACCGTGCCCGCTTGGGCGAGGAACACAAGCAACCCGAATTCCGACAAGACCATCGCCGCTGTATACGGGATTGCGGTGACGACATTTCCTATGCGTCCGATTTTGCCGAAGATGAGGCCCACAATGAGCGTTCCGGCGGCGGCCCCGATCTTGAAGGTATCGCCTCCGGCAGGGATCGGAATGGAGCCAATGAAGATGCCCAGTGCCATGCCGAGACCAAGGGCAATGGGGTTAATGTCTGACAGTCCGCGCGCCGAGTCTCCGAAGAACTTGGTAATATCCTTCATCTTTGACGTTGGAGCAACGACGCGCACGCGGTCGCCAAGCTGGAGTACGAGGCTGGGTTCTCCCACCATGTCGATATCGCCACGGCGAACTCGGGAAATTGTGGCGGAAAACTTCTTCGACATGTCGAGGTCGGCAACGGTGTGGCCGGCCAACTTAGGATCCGACACGGTGATGCGGCGGAAGTCGAGGTATGAGCGATCATGCATGAGGGAGTGGGAAGAACCGTGTCCGAGTTCCGTTGCCACGCGAGCAACCAATTCGCGTGGTCCCACAACTGTTACGAGATCGTCTTTATTGAGGGTGTCCGACATTGCCGGCTTAGAGATCGGGCCGGTTTCTCCTCGGCGAATACGCGAGAAAGTCACCTTTTCGCCCATCATTTCGGAAATGTCCCCGATGAGTGGGCGATCGGAACGTTCCACGCGAATCGTGCGGTTAGCCAGCGGGGAGGGCGCGTCAGTGTCTGACTTGCCGTAATGGAGCGCCGCGAGTGCGGCGATCATCATTCCGAGGACGCCGAATAGGTAGGAGATGGAGTAGCCGACGGTGGCCAAACCGGGATTGCCGGAGGAAGTTCCTGCGGCGGCCAGAGCTGGCGTGTTGGTCAGTGCTCCCGCGTAAGTTCCCGCAATCAGTGCGATATCCATGTCAAAGACGTAGGTGCCGACCAGGTACGCGGCTCCGGCGGCAACAATGTAGAGGACGACCGTGGCCACGATGGGACCTAACGCAGTCTTAATGTTGTGGAAGAAGCTGGCACCGGAGTTTACCCCGATGGCAAAGGCGAAGATTGCCAGTCCGAAGTGACCGAGTTCAGGATCGAGTTTAATCTCAATTCCGTAGGTCTTGGCCCACGCTGACAGCGCGATAGCGACGAAGAGTACGGCTGCCGCCCCAAGGCCAACACTCTTGATCTTGATATGGCCGAATACCATGCCTAGACCAACGAGGAAGAATACGAGCAGAATCGGTTGCTCTGCCAGGTAGGTAAATAACGAAGTCACGAAAGTGCTTGCTCCTGCTACGTCGGGCACCGGAAAGCCCTCAAAGGGAAAGATGCGGATAGATGGGCATCATCTGACACTGCCTAGTATGTCAGCAGAAGATAGAAACAGCGGGGTTCAAGAGTCCCATAGCGCGGGTGGATGTGACCAAATAGACGTTCACGTCTGGGATGGGGGATCACCGTCCGTCAGATCCAATATATGAGACTAAAACGGACGGATTAGAACGAACCGCCTCTACCAATTTAAGGTCGAATCATGTTCACGATCGCGCAGATTATTCCTGTCGTCCTGGTCCTTGTACCGGGGCGTGCGAATTCTGCCGTGTGAGCGCGGGTGAGTCGCACGCCTCCCTTCCACCGAACCGGATCGGTGTGAAGGGTTTTTTCATACCTTCACCCATGAGACACGAACGGGAGATAGAGCGATGAGTCAGTACGGCTCAGCTAAACCGAAACCTCGCAAGACGAGTGAGCGCCCTGCACCGCAGACAGAGCGTATGACGGGTGCTGAAGCAATTGTCAAGAGCCTGGAAATGATCGGTGTCACCGATATTTTTGGTATGCCGGGAGGCGCGATCCTCCCCACCTATGATCCGTTGATGGATTCGTCCATTAACCATATTCTCGTTCGGCACGAACAGGGGGCCGGACACGCAGCCGAAGGATACGCGGTTACGACCGGCAAAGTCGGGTGCGCGATTGTCACATCCGGCCCGGCGGCAACCAACACGATGACGGCGCTCGCGGACGCTAATCTCGACTCGGTGCCGATCGTTATCATTACTGGCCAAGTCGGTGCGTCTTTTATTGGAACCGACGCGTTCCAAGAGGCCGATATCGTTGGAGCATCGATGCCGATCTCCAAGCACTCATTCTTGGTTACTGATCCGCAGGATATTCCAGCCCGGATCGCCGAAGCCTTCCATATCGCCTCGACCGGGCGCCCCGGTCCTGTGCTTGTCGATATTACGAAGTCCGCGCAAAATGCTGAAATGGACTTCTCGTGGCCGCCAACTTTTGATCTGCCGGGCTACCGCCCCGCTGGAAAGCCACATCCGAAGCAGGTCAATGAGGCAGCGAAAGCGATCGCGAAAGCGCAAGCCCCGGTGTTTTACGTCGGTGGCGGAATGATCCGTTCGGGAGCCTCCACTTATCTTGCCGAACTGGTGGAGCTGACTGATATTCCGGTGGTGACAACACTTCCAGCACGCGGAGCTTTCCCCGACTCTGACCCGCGCAATCTCGGTATGCCGGGCATGCACGGCACGGTAGCTGCGGTGGGGGCCCTCCAAAAGGCCGATCTCGTCATCGCGCTCGGCTCGAGGTTCGATGACCGTGTGACTGGCAACTTAGACTCGTTTGCGCAACGGGCGCGCGTGATTCACGTCGATATTGACGCGGCGGAAATCTCAAAGAACCGGACGGCGGATATTCCCATCGTTGGCGATCTGTACCCGACTATGAAAGCGCTCGTGCGAGCCGTTCGTGATGCCTTTGATGAGTTCGGCGTCCCTAATATCTCTGGCTGGTGGACCTACCTTAACCGTCTGCGAGATACCTATCCGCTTGGATGGACGCCGACCGATGACGGAATGTTGGCACCCCAGTTCGTCCTCGAGCGACTATCGGAGATTGCTGGCCCCGAGGCGATTTACACGACCGGTGTCGGTCAGCACCAGATGTGGGCTGCGCAGTTCATCAAGTATGAGAAGCCGCGCCATTTCCTATCGTCCTGCGGACTCGGCACCATGGGGTTCTGTATCCCGGCAGCTATGGGTGCTCAGGTGGGTAATCCCGATACAGTGGTGTGGGCGATTGACGGGGACGGCAGTTTCCAAATGACTAACCAGGAACTCGCCACCTGCATGATTAACCAGATTCCAATCAAGATCGCGTTGATTAATAACTCGGTGCTTGGAATGGTGCGGCAGTGGCAAACCTTGTTCTACAACGAGCGGTATTCCAACACCGACCTCGCCACTGAGGATGTTCAGATTCCCGACTTTGTGAAAATGGCTGAAGCCTACGGGATGGAGGCTCGCCGCGTGTGGAAGGAATCGGAGGTCGATGAGGCTATCGAATGGGCCATGTCGATCAATGATCGCCCCGTCCTCATTGACTTCCGAGTATCGAAAGATGCGATGGTATGGCCGATGGTGGCCGCGGGAGTGTCAAATAACGAGATCAACTACGCTCGCGGCCTCGCGCCCGAGTGGGAACAGGATGTGTGACATGGGTACCGTCCATACGCTGTCTGTGCTCGTGGAGAACAAGCCGGGTGTTTTGACCCGTGTTGCTGCACTGTTTGCGCGCCGAGCGTTTAACATTCGCTCCCTCGCGGTGGGGGAGACAGAGCACCCGGAAGTGTCTCGCATGACGGTGGTTGTCGAGGCAGAGAATCATCCGCTGGAACAGGTGACGAAGCAACTAAATAAGCTCATCAACGTGATTAAGATCGTTGATCTGTCGGAAAAGGCTTCGGTGCAACGCCAGCTGATGCTCATCAAAGTCAAGGCGGATGACTCGCGGCGCACCGCAGTGTTGCAGATCGTCGAGCTGTTCCGCGCGCACGTTGTTGACGTGACGAGCGAGTCAGTGGTCATTGAGTCTGTTGGCAATCTCGATAAACTCAATGCGTTACTTGCGGCTCTCGAACCGTATGGGATCCGCGAAATCGTCCAGTCAGGGTCTGTGGCAATCGGCCGTGGCCCCCGTTCTATTACCGACCAATTAAAGGAGAAGGATCGTGGCTGAAATTTTTTACGATGACGATGCCGACCTGTCAATCATTCAAGGGAAAAAGGTAGCAATTATCGGCTACGGATCGCAGGGGCATGCGCACGCGCTCAATCTGCGCGATTCTGGCGTAGAAGTCGTCGTTGGCCTGCGGGAAGGTTCCTCGTCGGCTGAGAAAGCGGCCGAGCAGGGATTGCCGGTCAAATCGATTGCTGAAGCTGTGTCTGAGGCCGACGTCGTCATGATTCTCACCCCCGACCAGGTGCAGCGCACAGTTTACGCTGAGGAAATCGCTCCGCACTTGAAGGATGACGCGGCCCTGTTCTTTGCGCACGGCTTCAATATCCGCTTTGGTTACATCGAGCCAACGAAGAGCCACGATATCTGCATGGTTGCTCCGAAGGGCCCCGGCCATACGGTGCGTCGACAGTATGAGGAAGGGCGCGGCGTTCCCGCCATTGTCGCGGTGGAAAACGATGCGTCCGGTCAGGCATGGGAGCTTGCGCTGTCGTATGCCAAGGCAATGGGGGCCACGCGCGCAGGCGTCGTCAAGACCACCTTTACAGAAGAGACTGAGACTGATCTGTTCGGGGAACAAACTGTTCTGTGTGGCGGTGTTTCACAGCTTATTCAGTACGGATTCGAGACCCTGACTGAGGCGGGATACCAGCCGGAGATCGCCTATTTTGAGGTGTGTCACGAGCTTAAGCTCATTGTCGACCTCATTAACGAGGGCGGATTGACCAAGCAACGCTGGTCGTGTTCGGATACCGCAGAATACGGGGACTATGTCTCCGGGCCACGGGTCATTACGCCGGATGTTAAGGAGAACATGAAGGCGGTGCTGGCTGATATTCAAGACGGCACCTTCGCCAAGCGTTTCATTGACGATCAGGAAGCTGGAGCGCCGGAGTTTAAGGAACTACGCGCCAAGGGAGAATCCCACCCGATCGAAAAGACCGGTCACGAGCTTCGCAAGAGCTTTGGTTGGACTGATCGCGATAGCGACTACACGGACGGTTCTGCAGCCCGCTAATCCTCGGACGTTTTCGCTCGCTCCCCAAGGGGTCGCTACGACTACGTAGCGGCCCCTTAGGCTGTGTTGATAGCTCTGCTACCTGTGGACTCTCTGGGGAGTCGTAAGGGAAGAAACCTGGTTCCGTTCACAGAAACTGTTTCAAAGGGTGAAAGCAAAGCCATTGGCGAAACCCGCTAAGTAACGCAAGATTTTAATGGCTCAAAACTTGAAAGAAAAGCATTTGGAGTTCTGCCCAATTCCATTTTTGACAATTTCTGAATTTGGGTCGATAAAACCCCCTTGTTTTTGCCGACGTAGGGCTGAGAGGGGCTTGTTGGCGTGCGGTGGGGATTTGGGGGAATGGGGGAGTGCTTCAAGGAGTGAACGGTAATGTGTAGTGAAAGCCACATGCTGTCAAGCTTCGGCGAATCGCTGTGGGGTAGTTCAGGTATTTGACTACCGTAGGTGCATACGAAATAAGGGGTGGCGGCAGGTGTTAAGAGAGCTCGTTCAAAATCCGTATGATATTTAGGCTGTTGGAATCAGGTTTACGCTCTTAAGAAATGAAATAGTGCTGATCGTTTTATTGTTATTTCTAATGAACATAGCTATTATTCATACAAGGTCTTTTCAGGCCGCGGTTAGAGACTGCTGACCAAATTCAGTCAACAGCCGCTCGTCAATTCAGTCGACGGTTCTCGTTGGACGGTGCTCATTCGAAGCGTCACCGATGAGACTTAACCGATTCTCAGAATAGGAAAACACATGGAGAAGCACTCCCCATCCCGTAGAACAGTTGTGAAGGGCGCCGCATGGGCCGTGCCCGCAGTGACGATTGCTGCTACCGCTCCGGCTCTTGCAGTGTCGGGTCGCGTACCGAACATTGCGCCGGTGACGATCCCCGGCGCGGGGCAACCTGCTGATGAACCGCTCGTTATCACGGACGAGAAAGGTGAAGTTTTCACCCCTGAAACAATTACCAATGTCACCGGACTTCCCGACGGCGTTCAGATTGTTAAGAAGGAGGATGGAACTTTCGCTATCGTTGGCGTAGTTGCTGACAACACTCCCGCCGGCACTGTGCCTGTGACTGCTGTTGTTACAGGTGATGACGGAAAGCAACATGAGGTGTCTTTTGATGTCACCATTGGAGAGCCTGAGGAGCTCTGCGAAGGCAGTAGCATGTCTTGGCCTGCCACGTACAGCATATACCAGGGGCTTGCAGCGGAAATTCGCACTCCCGAGGGCGACAGTGCTAACGAGACGAACGTTCCGCTTGAGGTTACGCCGAAGGAAGGTACGGGTGCTCTCAAATCTGTCGCGGTCAGCGGGCTACCTGCGGGACTTTCCTACGACAGCGCAACCAAGCGCATTACTGGTGTTACCTATGAAACTGGCACCTTCCCAATCATGGTTCAATACACAACCGACCAGAATGTCGGTTGTGCGCTACAGATGTCTCTGACTGTTGTGCCCACCGCGGTCACTCGACTTCGAATTACTGAAAACAACACCATGACCCCCGGACAGGCTGGGATCAACGGTCTTCACGTGACCAATACGTCTGATGCGCCGATCACCGAGATGACAATTCGCATTTACGCGTACTACAAGGGGAATCTTGGGGCGTCAACCATTACCTCGTTTGACTATCCTAATATCACAACGCTCACCTCTGGCGATTCGGTTCTCACTGGTGGTCCGACCGAACCGTGGAGGCAGCCGCGCACGGCGATCCTTGAGCGTGCTCAAAAAGGTGAGGCCGGAGCCTACGGCTTCAACACTAATGGCACGTACCCGAAGGGTGCATCTGAGCGTGCGTGGGATCCTTGGTTCCCGGATGGTTCGTCCCGTAATGCGTTGGTCGAACAATCCGCGTGGAACTTCTACGTTCGCGAGACCAATCTCGATACTGCCCGTGAACAGGCGGGCGATGGCGAACATATTCGCCCAGGTACGGTCGGTTGGGTATACCGTCTCGTTCCGGGATCAAGTATCGCCCCGGGGGAGACATTCCACTTCCAGCTTGGTTACGCAGGTCCGAATGCGTTCTACATGGAGCTGGGCATGACAGTTGAGGCTAACGGTGATAAGCAGCACGTCAGCACATCTGAGACTGGTTGGTTCAAGCACTCGGATTGGAACGTGGCCGATGCCGAGCCGCGCCGCGAGCCGGGTACTTGGTCGTAAGCAACTAGTGAGTTAGCAACTCGCTTATAAAGCGGGGGGATCATATGATCCCCCCGCTTTTTATGTACCAATTTGCGGGATTGCTTATGACACTGACTCGCTCAAAGTTTTCGCATTAGGTCAGTTCAAAGAGCATTTAGTGAGCTGAGTGAGAGGCATTAGTGTCCAAGGTCTTCGGCGGGTGTACTTGTCGGCCTGACTGATGATTCTCACGTGGGTGCCCCGCTTGGCTGTATGTGGACGGTTTCGTGACATCAGGTGAGGAGCATTGGCCAGCGGAACGCTCAAAACCTGAAAGAGATACTCGCTCAAGTTCCAAACGGTTAGATATTTCAGATAACGAAGGAGTAGTTTGGTCGGCTGTTTTTGATGAGCCGAACTGTAGTGTGGGTGTCGTATTGATGGGGTTGCAATTCGGGTGAGTGAGGAGGGGGTAAGTCTGCAGTTAAGGGGCTTGGAATGCAATCGCTCGCGAAGTTATTGTGCGCTTTGCGGGGTGGGACGTACCTGCCTTGTTGACCTGTGGGTGGACGTACTGACGCCTTCCTGTGTCATAGTTAAAAGATGGAACGAGTCACAAATAGCTTGAAAGGTAATTGAAAACCTGTAATAACCTGCTAGTGTGGTGGCTACGAAAGTGAGTTGTCGCCTAATAGTGAGTCTTCACGTCCCGTCGGAACTGAAGATGCGCCTATCGGTTGACCTCTCTCGTTCACGATCTTCTCGATCAACACAGTCTGTTAGCACCGGCAGCCACCTCGATTCTCGAGGTGGGGAAACCAGATGAAAGGTTCCTTCCAATCATGACAAACTCAACATCCCCTTCACGTCGCACCGTGGTTAAGGGTGCAGCATGGACCGCACCAGCAGTCGTTGTGGCAAGTGCAGTTCCCGCAATGGCTGCATCGAATGACGAAGAACTTTGCTCTGTAAGTGCAGATGAGCTCAACTGGTACAATCAGGGGGCCGATGTCGTTTCGTGGACCTCGTTTAGAGGAACTGATGAATCGGCCATCGCTGGGATGAAGGGCACGTACTACGACATCCGTATGGGAACGTGGCAATTTGGTATTGCCAATAATCCAAAATTCCGAAATCAGAATATTACTGGATATAGAATCAACTGGAACCCTGGTCATCCGATTAAGCTTCGTACGATCGATATTGATGAGTGGAATAACGGTGGTCAGCTAGTTGAAGGGCCCTCCGATCCTGAAGGTAACCGCGAATTCGAAGGCCGCTTTACAAAACAGCCGAATGCAAATCCGCTCTATATTGCTTCCGGTTTGTTCTTTGACGGTGGCATTCAGACGACGCTCCCGCGCTACCTCGCGTGCGGTCCAGACAAGTTTCCTCGGCGTTTCCTTGCATCAATTCCATTTTCGGTGACGTTCATCCGAGGGCTAGACCCGTCGGGGGTGCCGCAGCCTGAACTGGTGTGCGGTGCTATCTACTACTGGAATGCAGTGATGTATTCAGGTCTCACTTGCTCGAACTACTCGAGCGATGAGAGGACTCACTGGGTCTCGGTTGGACTACCGGAGATTGCGCCAAAGGCCTAGTCCGATACTGTCGCAAATCAGGCTCATTACTTTAGTCCTTATTTGGGCTGGGATTCTGCACCATTTATAGGCGCAGAATCCCAGTCGTTTAGGCCGTATCCAAATCGTGCTAGCGATCGGATACCTGGTGCGTTTCTCGTGACGAAATCGATATAGCCCTTACAGTACGCGATCGTCAAAGGTGTCACGAGTTTCACGCCGGGGCTTGTCGCGGCGAACTTCGTGCCCGCAATGGCCGCATCTCCCAATGACCACCTCAGTGAATTCGAAGCTGATAAGCACGAGCAATACAGCTATAAAACTGGCGCTATCTCCTGGAGTAATGAGGTAGATTCCATCCCTTTTGACTATTTCTGGAAAGGCTGCCTTCTCTGATACCTGCTTGGGGCAGGGCTATTTAAGTATCATGCGTCCCGAAATTTGCCAAACAAAAGAATGCTCTATGTAGCGGAATTGGAGGCATGGTCTTCCCGTTGTAATTTGTGCCGTGGTTTCGGAAATGCATGAGTATGATGGCCTGCTCGTCGCAGGGCCATCCGGCCCGAGTGATGGTGAGGCGTTTGCTGGGCGTTGGAGCGTCAAGCTGAATGATGGTCGCTTGTGATCGGCTCTGACCTGGTGACGTGAGGAGCATTTCAACTAACTTGTATTACTGCTTCTTTAGCTTACCCATTCAATTTGAAAGAGCTTTCGTCGTTTAGGTGCCTTTCTCGGCGATCTTCGTTCGCTGGCGTAGTGTTGCCCCCTGTGTGTAACCGTGCTGCTTGCTAGCGCTTCAATGCCAGGCAACGTGGTAACTGGGATAGTGAAGAACTGCTTCAGTTTGCGCTCTAGCTACTCGTCGAAGCGTAGACCCTAGAGAGTCTGTGATTGATCTGTGTTTTGGCATTCGCTCAGTGCGCAGTCGGAAATCTTCCTGCTAACACACTCTTTGTTCTGTTTGCATTCTCGTTAGTGATGGCACTAGTTGACGTGATTGTTTATAAGTCGTATAACTGGAAAGATGGATCGATATGGTGGCCGGATCGGCTTGACAGTCCGTTGATTCAAGCGTGTGGCAGGTCTCCGTGGACGGGCTTGCCATTTGAGTGGCGTCGAGCGCTGTTAGCGGGCTCTTTTTCCTATATCGTCGTTAAGATAGAGAGTATTATTTTAGCTATCTATTCGACCGCTTTGGTGAATCCTTATCGCGCGTGTCATAGTGTGGTTCGTAGGTAACGACATTGTTTTGCGCTGATTTCAATTATTTTCGGCGCAAGTGTAGGGATATTCCTGGATCAAATTGCTTCGCGATTTACTGTCGGTGATGATGATTATTTCTAATACCGTTATCGTTGTAATCGTTCAGCGACTGCTTTGGCTGTGAGGCTAGACAGTACTTCGAGTCAAGGTGCCTAGTATAGACAGGATCTGAAAACTACAGTGGAAACTGTGGAACGTGTTTTGACGAGTAATGGTTTGCCAGGAGAAAGTCACTACAGATCAACCGAGTTATGATTTTCGCAGAGATTGAACAAGGGTCAGTATCCGCTTTGGAAGATGGTAAAGGTCTATCAGTCTTTTCAGTTTCTGCAGAATGTGAATTTACTGACGATGCTGAGTTGGACCGTTCAATATATCATGCGAAGTTAAATATTTATATAACAGCATTGTTTAAGTGGGTGCTAGTGGTGGTCTGGCGATCGGGTATTTAAGTCTCGAAACCTGCCGTGAGTAAAGTGAGTGGGTCTGAGGTGGATGGTCAAAATGGCTGCTAATTCCGTGTTTTGTAATCTGTGGACAGTGCTCTCACGGGTCTTCTTGGAGTATCTTGGGTGCAATTGAAGAATTGGCTAATAGCACCTACGCAGGTATATCTCAAAAGTCGAACCAGCGGTGGGAATTGCGTTTAAAACGGAAGACTAAAGTCCTATAGTGAGAACAGGTCGCGCCTGCGGCCAGTATCAACTGGAGAGGACGATATATGTCGAATCAACACGGTGCAGTTTCCCGCAGGAACCTGCTGAAGGGATTAGCTATTGGAGCGCCTGCCGCAATAATTCTTCCTTCTGTGGCTTACGGAGCGCAAAATGCCGAAGTTGCTGACGACCTGGGCTTTCGACGCCCGATAGGTGAAAATCTGTTGTGGACGCGGATGATCGGTACCCGTGAAGGACTTGGTTCGGGAACACGCGGGTCTTTCTTCGACCTCCGTCTCGGATTCTGGCGTTTCAATGATCCGGTAATCGCGAACTGTGAAACGAGTGTTTCGTGGAACTACCGCGACGAGATTCGTATCGCGTCTATCGATCGCATCGCGTGGAATAATGGTCGTGTCTTGAGCCGTGGTCCCGTTGATGCAGCGGGCAATAACGAGTGGACTGCTTGGTTCGCTCAGAACCCGGCTAACCAGGTATTCACGGCGAAGGTCGGTTACGGTTTTGTCGGTTCCATTCAATCAACCATGCCGTACTCGATTCGTCGCGCCTACTGCAAGGTAGGAAAGAATGAGGCGTACCGTAATCTTCTCGTCTCTGTTCCGTTCGGTATTTCCTTCTACGACAAGGGTTCCGCCGTTCTCTCTTCGAAGCCTGAAGGTGCAGATGCTTACCACTGGAACGTTGTGCTTCGGTCCGGGCCGTATGGCGTCACCTACCTGGGTGATGCTCTCGAAACATTCGTGACCAAGGGGCTACCTACTCTCGACGGTAGTACCTCAGTCGCGATTCCTCGCCCCTAACGTGACAAGCTCCGTGAGAGTGTGGTGTTGCTACTGAGGTGGTAGCGCCACCCTCTCACGGTATCTCGGTCCGGGAGTCTAAGAAAGAACGGCACGATTCAGGCTGTTGATCACATGTTGGGGGCAAGCATCGTTTGTTGCGATTTGGCGTGAAAGCTTAGCCGTGAGAACATGTTCGCCTCTCGTCTTGTATAGTGTGGTTATTAACTCTAGCCATCTCGACGGTGACGATGGCTAATGGATGAGAGGATCTCTCACTCATGAAGAACTCACAGTCTCCATCACGACGGACAGTCGTCAAAGGTGCGGCATGGGCGACTCCGGCACTGGTTGTTGCCAGCTCAGTACCCGAAATGGCGGCATCGCCGACCCTCTGTGCAATGTTCCGATAGAAGCCATCGATACGCATCACAAACAATTTGGATAGTAGCCCAATTCGATGGACGGCTTCGAAGGGCGGGTCCGATGACGTATTTAAGTTAGACTCAGCTACTTTGGGGAATGGGGTTTCGACCTCCACACAGTTGCACCGTACGATGCGCAGAGCATTAGCGGGTATCGCGCCAATTTCAAGACCAACTGGGCGGTAATATATCACTCAATCGATCCGGACGTATATGACGGTAATCCTGGCGAAAGGATATTTTAGGCTGGCGAATACAATGGTCCAGACTGGCGGTGGCACGGGGAAGTAGTCAAGGGTTCCGAGCCGAATTCTGATCTGTTTGCTGCAGGATCGTCGAAGACTTTTATCGGCGATCTCGAGAGCGACATACCTTGGAGAGACAACTGCTCACATTTTGAGGAGCAGGGAAAGAAGTGGACACTTCTGGTCAGTATTCCGTTTTGGTTCGAGTTCCTTCGTAATGGGGAAAGAGTTGATTGCGGCTACGGTAAGACGCGGCTACTGTACTGGAACGCTGTCTTGAGAGCTGATGGCACCTGCCTCAACTATGAGGTCGCCGACCTCGAAAGGGACGTCTGGATCTCGGACTCGGTTCCCGAGGTACAGACACCGTAAATCGGACCTTCCGGGCATTTCTCAGTCGGTTATTGCTCGGCACTCCAGGTAGTAGCGTTTCTCTTCGGCCTCGCCCAAGGAGAAGCTCTTGCGAGGCATCGTTCCGCGCTCAGCCACGTAGTCAAACAACGCCGATCGATCGATTGACGGGAGTAGAATACCAATACCACCGTCGGCGCTCACAAGACGCTGGATCTCGTCCTCGCCATGGATGTACTCGCAGGCGTGCGCGGGATCGAGGGCAAGTTCGTCAAGGAGACCGTCCACTACGTGTTGTACGGCCTCGATAATAAGAGTGCCCGGTTGCGCCACCGAGAACTCGACCGCTTCGTTTGGAGTCACGAGCGTTACCTTCTCGCGAGACATATCCGGGTGCTCAGCGTTCCACGCGTTAAACGCAGCCTTCAGCTGATCAAATGAGATCCCCCGAAGCCAGCGGTGAATAGGCTCCATGACCAGCCCCGGATCGTGAACCTCAATAAGCTCAACTAGAGCAAATCGGGCCGGATGGTTGTCCGAAGCACCACTCTGTTTCAGTCTTGCCCAATGTGAGCGCGCAGCCGCGAGCGAATGGTTGCCATCACCGACAATAAAACGGAACCCCCGATCGGCAACGTCCAGTCGATCAAGTGCCTGTGATGCCGCCTCCCACAATGGTGACGACCCCTCAAGTTTCCACCCTTTGACGGATCCTCCATCAAGCATCAGATCAGTTTCATACAGCTGGTCGAGAGCGCCGCTGTGTGCCGCCCGCTCAATCGGACCGAATGCTCTATCGGACGGATCATCAAATAAAACCTGCACGTGTGGTAGTTCAAGGGATGCATTCGAACGCACCGCCTCGCGCGCAGGAATCCGTTCGAGAACAGTTTCTTCGGATGCGCGCACATCGACCTCATCTCCCGGTCGATACGAATACTGTTCGAGGTCAAGAGCCACTACCAAGGAGCGGCGTCGTTCAACCCGGGACGTTCTTCGCTCCACGTAAACAACTGAGTTGGAGTGGGGGACGAGGACATTCGCGAGATACGAGGACATCGCAGAATGTGTCGCTGCGACGCGCTCGGCTAGCTGCTGTTCAGATTCGGTGCCTAAAAATACTTCCGGAACAATCATGCGCAATGAGGAGGGTGCATCCGCGACCAGATCATCAACGCGAGACCAGTACTCAGGTGAGGAACTAAACTGATCGGCCGCGACCACACACCAGCGAAACAGATCGACTCCGCGAGGAACTAAAAAGGTGGTAGGTGAGACAGGTGCAGGCGTCGGTAGCATGGTGATCCTTTCGCTCAGGATGAGCATGGCACTTCAGCCCATGATAGACCACCGGTAAAAATGTGGATAAACGCTCACCTGTGCAGGCTTACACCGTGGATTTCTAATCGCTAGAATCAAGGGCAGCTATGCGCTTCGGAAAGGCGATCAATGTCAACGAATCTGGCCCATGTACAAGCAGACGACAAGCAGCCGATGTCGCGATTAAAAAAAGCACTCATTGTACTCGCGATTATCGCATTGATTCTCGTGGCGGCTGTTGTCGCACTATTCTTCTACATCCGGGTAGGTGTGCTCGGTCAACTCGTCACGCTGGACGATCCCTTCCCTGAAACTGAAGGACGCCCCGCCGTTGAAGAAGAAACCGACACAGTCAATTTCCTCATACTCGGCTCTGACTCCCGCATTTCGGGAGGAGACCCAACGTACTGGGAACAGGACGCGCAGCGCACTGACACCATGATCCTCGCGCAGTTGAGTGAAAAGAACAATACTCTCACCGTGATGTCGATTCCTCGCGACTCGTGGGTCGATGTGCCGAGTGTGGGAATGGCAAAAATCAACGCAGCCTACGCCAACGGAGGGCCAAAGCTCACTATCGAAACGGTCGAGACGGTAACGGGGGTGCGGATTGATCACTTCTTGCTCGTTGACTTCACTACTTTCAAGAGGCTGACGGACAAACTGGGGGGAGTGACCGTCAATGCCGTGTACTGGGGCGGAATGAAAACCCTCAACGGTGAAGAAGCACTGGCGTTCGTCCGTGAAAGGCAATCGCTTGAACATGGGGACTTTAGCCGCGTCCTGCGACAGCAAGAATGGATTAGAGCCATCATGAGTAAAGTATTCAATGAGGGCGTTTTGTACGATCCGCAGAAGACGCTTGGTTTGATAGAGACGGTTGCATCCGATACCGCTGTTGACGACTCACTTGGCATCCCGCAGATGATGGAGTACGCAAAGAAAGCACGCAATATTCGTCCAGACAACGTCATTTTTATTACCGCACCGTGGACGGGCACAGGTTGGTCACCGGATGGGCGCCAGTCCATTGTCAATCTCGATTACGACAAGTTTGGCCCCCTGATGAACGCGTGGAAAGAGGACAATCTTAAGCAGTTCCTCGACGAAAACCAGGACGATTACCCGAAGCTCGGATCAATGGTCTGGTAGGCGTGTCGAATGGCGGACTTTTCCGCCGAGAGCTGACAATGCGCGTTCAATAGGAGCATGACCTCAACGATTGATCTCGCAGTAATCCCCGGCGACGGAATTGGGCCCGAAGTCGTACACGCAGCACTCGCTGTCGCTCGCGTCGCGGCCGGCTCCGACCTCGATATTCGCGAAACCCACTACCGGCTCGGCGCTGAACGCTGGTTGGACGACGGAAGCGTTCTACCTGAGAACGAGCTCGAAGCACTCCAGCAACACGATGCCATTTTACTTGGTGCCATCGGCGATCCGCGGGTGCCATCAGGCGTTCTTGAACGGGGACTATTACTGAAATTGAGGTTCGCCCTCGATCACTATGTCAATCTGCGGCCGGGACGATACTATCCGGCAGTTACCAGTCCACTCGCTCATCCCGGAGACATCGACCTCGTCGTTGTTCGAGAAGGAACCGAGGGCCTCTACTGCGGTAACGGGGGAGCAGTGCGCGTTGGTACGAAAGACGAAATCGCCACCGAAGTATCGGTCAACACGGCGATGGGGGTGCGACGTGTCGTCGAGTACGCGTTCGCATTGGCGGATTCCCGCCCGAAACGACATCTCACTCTCGTACACAAACACAACGTCCTCGTTCACGCCGGCGACATGTGGCGACGAATCGTAGACGAGGTCGCCACGCAGTACCCCGACGTCGACGTCGACTACAACCACATCGACGCGGCCACCATCTACCTGGTGACAGACCCCGCGCGATTTGATGTGATTGTCACCGATAACCTCTTCGGCGACATCATTACCGATGAAATCGGAGCTGTCACCGGAGGAATCGGCCTAGCGCCATCAGCGAACCTCAACCCAACGGGCGAATTCCCATCGATGTTTGAACCGGTCCACGGCTCGGCCCCGGACATTGCGGGTACGGGCACAGCCGACCCGATCGCCACAATTTCTTCCGTAGCTCTCATGTTTGACCACCTCGGACATCATGATGCTGCTCAACGCGTGCGGGGAGCTGTGGATCGTCATATGGACTACCGCGCACACCATCCCGACGCCCCCGTCACCACTGACGCGGTGCGCGACGCGATCGTCGCCGACGTGTGACACGAAGATAACGATAAGTCCTAGAATGACAGCAATAGCAAGGAGGACTCATGGCTAACGACGGCCTACAGCACACGGCTACCGATCTCGAGGAACGCGGAGGTCTCGCGCTTCCTCCTGCCGCCGAACTACGCGGTCGATTTTGCATCCAACCGCATCCGAACCCCACACCGGAGACCGAGTGGAAGCAGGTGATGAGCGAGCTGAAGTTCGGCACTCGCTTCTCCGATCACATGGCTGTTGCCACCTGGACTTCCGGAACAGGATGGCACGATCGACAGGTACGTCCCTTTGGTCCAATCGAACTGTCACCGGCGGCAGCCGTCCTCCACTACGGCCAAGAAGTTTTCGAAGGACTCAAAGCCTATCGTCACGCCGATGGGTCGGTGTGGACCTTCCGTCCTGCCTTTAACGCCGCTCGATTCAATGCCTCCGCCCGGCGCATGGGTCTCCCCGAACTGCCCGTCGAAGACTTTGTCGGTTCCATCGTGTCTGTCGTTCAAGCGGATGAGCGTTTTGTTCCGCGCGATCCGGGCACCTCGCTATATCTGCGTCCGTTTATGTTCGCCTCCGAGCCGTTTCTCGGCGTGCGCCCGGCGCGCGAAATCACCTACATGATGATAGCCAGTCCCGTCGGGCCGTATTTCGCTAACGGCCTCGCACCAGTGTCAATCTGGGTTACCCGGAAGTACCATCGTGCCGGCCCAGGTGGAACCGGAGCCGCTAAGACCGGCGGAAACTACGCGTCCTCTCTTCTGCCACAAGAAGTTGCCGCTGAACGTGGCTTCGACCAGGTGTGTTTCCTTGATGCTGCAACGAACTCCAACTTAGAAGAACTCGGGGGAATGAATGTCTTTATCGTGCGTTCTGACGGGCGGGTGCAAACTCCTCGTTTGACGGGAACGATTCTCGAAGGTGGGACACGCTCCGCCATTATTCGGATGTTGCGCGATCACGGCACCCCCGTAACAGAAGAAACGATTGCCATCGACCGTCTCATCGCCGACATTGCTACAGGTGACGTCGTTGAAATGTTTGCCTGCGGAACCGCCGCGGTGGTCACCCCCATCGGGCACCTCGCATCCGATGACTTTGACGTTAAACTTCCCCAGACAGAATTCACACAGACGGTCTACGACCGTCTCGTATCGATCCAAAACGGTCTGGCTCCCGACCCGTATGGGTGGACCTACCGCATCGTATAAAAAACAGGGCCGGCTCACTGAGCCGGCCCTGAAACGTTAGCGCTTAGTTCGTGAACTTATCCTTCAGCTTCTCGACACCAGCCTTGATGTCCTCGCCAACCTGCTCAGCCTTATCTTTCACGGCCTCCGCAGCTTCCTTTACCTTGGCAGAACCCTGGTCGGCCTTGCCCTCAGCCTGCAGTTCCTTGTCATCGGTTAGCTTGCCAAAACCCTCTTTAGCCTTGCCACCGAGTTCTTCGGCCTTGTTCTCAATCTTGTCATCAGCGGACATGACATCACCTTTCCACGTGCTCGGCAGACTACCTGCCGAAACTAACGACAGTAAGTTACAATATGAGCTTACCCCAGCTCACGCGGACTCACCACTTCAAACCGCAGTTATAGCATGTTGGTGCAGTGAAGAGGAGGTCACTCGTCCCGTACACGACTAATGAGTGAGATATCGCGGGCCGCACCGGTGGAAGCCGACGTTGCCGTCATGGCGTACAGCTGCAAAGCTGGCGAGACTACACGATCGCGGGTGTACGGAGTCCACGGCCTCTGCCGCTCATTTTGACGCTGGCGCCGAGTCGCAAGCTCCTCCTCACTGACATCGAGATGAAGCAGGCGCTCATTAACGTCGATGACGATTCGGTCGCCGTCCTCAATCAAGCCAATGACGCCGCCAGCGGCCGCCTCGGGTGAAATATGTCCGACCGAAATACCAGACGTGCCGCCCGAAAACCGGCCGTCGGTGATGAGCGCGACATCCTTACCCAGTCCGCGGCCCTTAATGAACGACGTCGGATACAACATTTCCTGCATTCCCGGCCCGCCCGAAGGCCCCTCGTAGCGGATAACGACGACGTGGCCGGCCTCCACTGTCTTATTGAGGATCTTTTCGATCGCTTCTTCCTGAGACTCGAATACAATCGCTCGCCCCTCAAAGCGGAATAGCGACGGATCGATACCGGCCGCTTTGATAATGGCACCATCGGGAGCGATATTGCCGCGCAAAACAGTCAGGCCACCGCTTTGGAGGTAGGCGTGCTCAACATCGCGGATACATCCGCCCGTGGCATCAGTATCGAGATTCTTCCAGCGGTTATTGGTTGAAAATGGCTCGGTGGTGCGGACATTACCCGGCGCCGCCGAGAACAGGTCAATCGCCCGCTCGGTTGCCTGCCCGCCGCGAATATCCCAATCGGCAAGCCACTGATCGAGAGACTCGGCATGGACCGAGTGAACCGAATGCTTGAGCAATCCCGCGCGGTTCAGCTCCCCGAGTAAAGCAGGAATCCCGCCGGCGCGATGGACATCTTCCATGTGGTAATCATTGTGATTAGGGGCCACTTTAGACAGACACGGCACTGAGTCGCCGATCCGACCAATGTCGGCAAGATCGAAATCCACCCCGGCCTCAACAGCCGCTGCCAACAGGTGGAGCACCGTGTTTGACGATCCCCCCATTGCCATATCGAGGGTCATGGCGTTTTCAAACGCGTCCTTCGTGGCGATTGACTTGGGTAGGACGGACTCATCACCCTCTCCGTAATAGCGGCGGCACAGATCGACGATGCGCGTGCCGGCCTCTTCAAACAGGCTCCGGCGCGCTGCATGGGTGGCGAGAGTCGAACCGTTGCCCGGCAAAGAAAGGCCGAGCGCCTCCGTCAAACAATTCATCGAATTCGCGGTGAACATACCTGAACACGACCCGCACGTGGGGCAGGCGAGGCGTTCAATCTCCGTTAATTTCGTGTCCGAAATCGCGTCGTCAGCCGTCGCATTCATCACCGTAATGAGATTGCCGTGCCCATCGCGCGAATCGCCGATGATGGTAGCCGGATCAATGTTCTTGCCCGCTTCCATCGGGCCTCCTGAGACGAAGACTGCCGGAATGTTGAGGCGAAGCGCCGCGAGCAACATGCCCGGCGTGATCTTGTCACAGTTTGAAATACACACGAGGGCGTCCGCGCAGTGCGCATTGACCATGTACTCAACCGCATCGGCAATGACCTCGCGAGACGGAAGCGAATACAGCATACCGCCGTGGCCCATTGCGATACCATCGTCGACCGCAATGGTATTAAACTCTTTCGACACGCCACCGGCTTGCGCAATCGTATCGGCAACGATCTGACCGACGTTGCGCAGATGGACGTGGCCGGGGACAAACTGCGTAAATGAATTCGCAATCGCAATGATTGGCTTACCAAAGTCATCATCACCCATGCCGGTAGCCCGCCAGAGAGCCCGAGCTCCCGCCATATTGCGCCCCGACGTGGAGGTGCGCGACCTCAATGGAATAGACATGATGGTTCCCTTCAACTATCTGACACCCAGTCTATGAAGAAGGGGAAAACCGGGACTGCCTGACCGCATCGCGATACCCCCGCGCTAGAATACGACTATGCATGGTGAATACAAAGTACCCGGCGGAAAACTCGTTGTCGTCGACCTCGATGTCGCGGACCACCGATTGACTAACGTCACAGTGTCTGGAGATTTCTTCCTTGAACCCGATTCCGCGCTGGAGCGGATACGCGATGCCATTGACGGCCTCCCGGCCTCATCCTCGGCGACCGAAATCGCGACCGCTATCGACAATAATCTCAGGGTCGGGGACGTGCTGTTTGGGGTAACCAGTCACGCAGTAGCCATGGCGGTGCGGCGAGCGGTTGGACTGGCAGTGGATTGGGACGACATAGATTTTGACGTCATCCACGGCCCGTCCGTGGACCCGCAACTGAACTGCACGATGGACGAAACGCTCGTCGAAGACGTTGCTCGCGGAGCGCGCAAACCCTTTATGCGGATTTGGGAATGGAATGGTCCGCAGGTCGTGATTGGTTCGTTCCAGTCGTACTCCAACGAAATCGATCAGGAGGGAATCAATAAATACGGCATCACCGTGACCCGACGGATCACCGGCGGGGGAGCGATGTTCATGGAACCGGGGAACTGTGTCACCTATTCGCTCGTTGTGCCGACCGCACTCGTCGACGGCCTATCATTTGAAGAGTCCTATGCCTTTCTCGACCAGTGGTGTATGGAAGCTCTTGAAAAATGCGGGGTCAAAGCCCGGTACGTCCCGCTCAACGACATTGCGTCTGAGCTGGGGAAAATCGGCGGGGCTGCGCAAAAGCGCTTCGCCAACGGGTACATGGTTCACCACGTCACCATGTCTTACGACATTGATGCGAACAAGATGATGGAGTGTATTCGCATCGGGAAAGAGAAGCTCAAGGATAAAGGCACCCGCTCTGCCGTTAAACGCGTCGATCCCATGAGGTCGCAAACCGGCATGTCCCGCGAAGCCATTGTCGAAGTGTTCCTTGACCATTTTCGAACTAAGTACGGTGCCAGTGATGGAGAAATCACCGAGGCTGACCTCACAGTGGCGCGCCAACGAGCAACGGAAAAGTTCTCCACTCCCGAGTGGACCCACCGCATCCCCTAATTCCCTTCGCGCGTCGCGCTCCACGCCAAGCGAGGCTACACGAAGCAGAGAGGCGCAGAAATGAAGTTACGAGCGCGGCCCGAATATCGAAGAACCAAGCCGGATGCGCGTTGCCCCCTCGGCGATAGCGAGGGGGAAGTCTCCGCTCATTCCCATTGACAGCGTGTGCGCCTGGGCGAGGTGGGGACGAACGATCGCTTGATCACGAATCTCGCGCAGGTCGGCAAACGATTTGCGCACGAGCGCTTCGTTAGAAGTGTGGGCGCCGATCGTCATGAACCCCGTGACCCTCAGTCGGGGCAGAGCCGCCATCTGATCGGCGAGGTCAAGTGCCTGTGCCGGCGCAACACCGCTTTTCGTTTCTTCTCCCGACGTGTTGACCTGGATCAGGACGTCGAGCACGCGGTCGTCCTCAACGCGTTGGTTGATGGCTTCGGCAAGAACCAGCGAATCGACGGTTTCAATCTCGTCGACTACGCGCAGAACCTTATTGATCTTATTGCGCTGGAGCGGGCCGATCAGTGTGGGACGGAAATTCTCCAAACCAAGAACGCGGAGGGCGGGGGTGGTCACTTCGGCCTCTTGCACGCGGTTTTGGCCGAAAATAATCGGTTGATCGAAGTTTTCCAGGGTGCGGGCTGCCGTCTCGCACTCGGATACGGAGCGAGTCTTAATCGCCAACTCGAGTTCAACGTTATCTGTGCGCCCGGCACGCTCGCAGGCGTGCGCAATCTGGGAGAGGGCGGACTCGACGCGCGAAGCTATATCACTACTCACACCGCCACTATAGTGAGGTCTACTTCGTGGGGGAAAACTAGCTGGCCAGAACGCAGCTGTCCGTGACTCGTGATACATAATGAGATGGAAAGGGGGCGATCATGCGTACTATTCTCAATCTCATATGGTTCTTTCTCGGCGGTATCCCACTTTTCATCGCCTATATTTTCTTCGGTGCAATCGCCTGCATCTTCATCATTACCATTCCGGCGGGGGTGGCGTGTTTCCGCATGGCGAGTTTTGTGATTTGGCCTTTTGGCCGCACAGTTGTTGACAAGCCAGGAGCCGGAGCGGGATCCGTGTTCATGAACATCGTGTGGTTCCTCGTCGCTGGCCTATGGCTCGTCATCGGGCATATTGGGACCGCGGCCGCGCAAGCCGTCACCATCATTGGGTTGCCGTTGGCTATCGCTAACCTCAAACTCATACCGATCACGGCGTTCCCGTTCGGCAAGACCATCGTTCCCAGCGGTGACACACTATTCTAGGGACCATATCGACAGCAGTCCGTCACGCGCGGTGACGGCAGACTAGAGGAGGGCGCGGATGGCAGTGCATCGGGTTGGGCGCGGATTTGGTAAACGCGACTTTCTTGACGCGCTTTCTCGCGCTCAAGCCGGGGATACCCTGTTGCTCGACGAAGGGCTCTATCCGATTCCTAACGGAGTGAGCATTAAGAATGTGAAGATTGAGGGGCGTGGCAAGCCTCAGAACGTCGTATTGCAGACTCATTTTGTTGTCACCGGCTCACTTGCATTGACCAACCTCACCGTACAAACAGTTCCGTACAAGAACGGCATCAATGTCAGCGGTGCGTCCTCGAGAGTCGTCACCGATCGAGTGATTATCCACGGTGAGCCGGGCGGCACGTACCCGGCCGTGTACTGCGCCGAAGCGACCATGACGATGGTGAACTCAGAGGTGTATTCCGGGCCCGCCGTCGATGACGCAGTCGCGTACTCAATCATGATGACCGCGGGATCCGAACTCAATGCGAGCAATTCTATTGTCGGATGGGTGTCTGTCGATGCCTCTCGAGCGCAACTGAACAACGTGCGGATGACTCACGTGACTGGCAAGAATCGCGCACAGATCTTCACATCGGGAATAGTTGAGATAGACGGCAACTCCCACCGCAGACGCGCGGTCGTCCTGGAAGGAGAAACGGCCTGCATGATGCCGGTTGCCATCTTCCACTCTCCCAGCGCCGAAGCATATGTCGAAGCAAGCCTATTCCAGATCAATTCCTTGGAAACTCCCGATGGCAGTACGCTCACGGTCTATAAGAAAAATCGGGCACGGATTGATATCCCCGGCGAAAGCCTGACAATTATTGACCCCGATGCCGTGGCAGTTGAACCATCAGAGCCTCAAACTGTGCAATGGATGAATCCCACCGAACAAACGTGGGACATGATCCAACGCCAACTTAACGCCAACGACACCCTCGTGTTAGGAACTGGGGAATACGTTATTCCCGATCAAATATTCCTCAACTTCACAATCGTAGGGCAAGGAACGACGGGTGAGACAACGCTGTCGGCACATTTCCAGGTTCCTGACGAGGCTACCGCGAGTATCCGCGACCTCACGTTGACAGGGCATCATGATCTCAACACGATATATATGCCAACTGGTCAGAACCTCACGATGGACAACGTCATCATCGAACCGTTCATCGAAACGAAGTATCCGTCGATATACTGCTCAGCCGGGACGCTCACAATGACCGGATGCACCCTGAAATGCGCTCCCACAGAGCAGATACGCTACGAACTAGTCGTGTGCAATGGTGCTCGAGTAGAGATTCGCGATAGTTACGCGGGCACGATCGAAGCCACCAATAAGAGCGAAGTGCGCCTGGCAAACTCGAGCTTTGCCACCATCGTCGCGAAAGATCATACGCTCATCACATCTGAAGACCTCGCTGTAGCCCACGGAACCTATCAAGCCACGCGCGACATCATTGTGCAAGACGACAGTATCGGCAGATTCAATACCCTGACACTGACCGAGCAATACGCCGAAGTGTACGTCGACAACTCCGTCCTCTCGATCGAAACACTCGACAAACCCGGCGAGAGTGAATTCGTCGTCGTGAACGGGGACAAAGCGATACTTAACATTCCGCGCGAACTTGCGACAATCTACGAACCGACTGCCACCGCGCAAGCACAGGAGGTCGGTGAGGCCGGAGAAGTTGATACAGCTGGCGGCGACGGAAACGCGGATAATCCGCCCCCCGGTAGTTTCGACGTAGACAATCACGATAGCGAAGCGCACGCCGACGTTGATCCTCTCATCCAGATTGATAACCTCACCGGGCTGCACACCGTCAAGGAGCAGATTCGTCAATTCACCGCCCTGGCAGAATTTAACGAAAAACGGCGTCAGCGCGGCCTCAAAGAAACCGGCTTCACCATGCACTCACTGTTCTTGGGTAATCCCGGTACCGGGAAAACGACGGTGGCGAGACTGCTCGGGAAAGCACTGTTTAACTCCGGGGTGATTCGCTCAGATACTTTTGTTGAAGTTGGGCAAGAAGATCTCGTATCAGCCAATATCGGTGAAACAGCTATTAAAACGCGGAAGGTGCTCGAAAGCGCCCTCGGTGGGGTGCTATTTATCGACGAAGCCTACAGTCTTTACCAACAAACCGGCGGAGCCTTCGGACAGCAGGCCGTGGATACCATTTTGAAATTTATGGAGGATCATCGCCGCGATATTGTCGTCATTTTTGCCGGATACACTGACAAAATGCAGGACTTCCTCTCAATGAATCCCGGACTTGTCTCCCGGGTATCGAATCGGTTTGATTTTGAAGACTACACGCCGGACGAAATCGCTGACATCGGGTACCGTGCGCTGATTAATGACGATTACATTATCGACGAAGAACTCTACAAGCGCGTCGTGGCGAGCAAATATCGCAGTAGTAGCGACCGCAGTAATGGACGCTGGGCGCGCAACTTCAACGACCAGTTGGTGCGCGTCATGATGACGCGAGCCGTCGCCGACCCGGATGCGGACGCGCAAACCATTACCGAAGACGACGTCTATCGGTGCGTAGGGGGCGACACTGACGCCAAGCGAGAAGCAGTCGAGGAGCTACTCGCTGAACTGAACGAACTCATCGGTTTAACGTCCGTCAAAACGTTCGTGCACGATCTCGTCATGCAGGCCGAGGCCGATCAGCAACTGGCGCAGATGGGAAATCTGAGTGAGATGCCCACCTACCACATGGTATTTGCGGGCAATCCCGGTACTGGTAAAACCACCGTCGCCACGATCATCGCTCAGCTCTTCTACAACCTCGGGATTCTTGCGCACTCCACGGTTGTCGAGGTCGACCGATCCGACCTCGTCGGCGCATACATTGGACACACCGAAGAAAACACCAGCCGGGCGATCAAAACCGCTTTAGGAGGAGTTCTCTTCGTCGACGAAGCCTACCAACTCGTCACCGAAGGGTCGCAGAATGATTTCGGCAAACAGGCCGTTGAAACGCTGATCACCGCGTTAGAGAATCATCGCAACGAATTCGTCGCAATCTTCGCCGGATACACCGCCGACATGGAACGCTTCCTCGACGCGAACGCCGGTCTGCGCTCGCGGATACCCCACTACATCGAATTCCCCGATTACACCGCGGACGAAGTCGGGCGAATCGTCGCGAATCGACTGAAAGCTCGATGGGACGTCAACGGTGACAAAGTGGCTCAGATCGCTGCCGCCCGATACACGCAACTGCCCGCGTCAGAGCGATCAAACGGGCGTTGGGCACGTACCTTTGCCGAATCGATTGAGCGCGCGCACAAAAAGTGGATTGTGCAAAATGACGTTGATGTCGAAGATCTGCGGACCATCCGCGATGAGGTACTCGATCAGTTCATCTGATCCAGAATCTGCGAACTAGAGTATTTGGAGCACCCAAGAACCAGTGAAAGAGGCTGGAGCATGGAATCTGCATGTATACACGGGTAGTACTTAGGCTGTATACTTACCAGTAGGTAGCTAGGGACACCGATCCCCGAGCGCCGATCGCTCTGGAGCCCGTGATCTAAATAGATCACGGGCTCTATTCGTGCATGAGTATAATCTTGCCATGCTGATTGCCTATATTGATGAAATAGGCGAGCCCGGCGCATTTGTTGATATCACTCACGAACGGTATAACACCTCTCCCGCTTTCGGCTACGGGGGTTTTATCATTCCTGCTCGCCGCGCTCGGGACTTTGGTGCACAGTTTTCCTACGAGAAGAAACGACTATTCTCGAGTCACCCAAGTTTGCTCAAGAGGGATGACAGCGGTAAACAATTTGAGGCAAAAGGCTCCTCAATGTTTCGCAAGGAGACGGACACAAAATATCCCCAAAATATCCGAGTGTTTCGTGCCCTCGTTCGAAACTTGCGGAAGCGTGACGGCAAACTGTTCTATTACGCGGATGAAAAACCCATCGGCACGCAACGTCAAACGCGCATAGAACCCCTCACGCGAGAACGAGAAGCAATGATGGAAACTCTCAATAGGATTGCGACGTATGCGAAGGAACAGCGACAACAAGTGTTTGTTCTCATGGATTCGGTCAATGAGAAAGCTCGTGTCATCCGTGTTGCTGAAATGTATGCGCACATTTTTGCCCGAGCCGCAGAGCATGAGGAGATGAAGGTGATTATCGAGCCTCCTATGCATCTCGACAGTAGGCTCTCTTCAAACATCCAATTTGCTGACTGGGTCGCTGCTTTTACAGGAAGAGCTATTGATCGTCAGTTAGTGAGGCATTCACCGTACATGTGGATCAACAAGTATGTCGCCGACGATGACGTGCTCGGAGCTTTTACTTATGAGTCCAAGTTGCATCTTCACAATCGTTCCATTGTCGATTTCCACCATAGCAAGTTGTTCTATGCTGAACGCCCCTTGTATCCAGGGCCTCCCGGCAGCATGATCGTAGATCACGTGGACGGTACTACCTTGAGGAGAATTAAAGCGGCAGCCGAAAAATCTCGTCGGCATAGCAGTGAAGGGACGTAACTATTAGCCGTTTACTCCGTTCGGTCTCATGAGATGTGAAAGAAGTGAACGCCTTCTTATCAATACAAAATCCAATGATCAAACTTCGGTCAATGCTACGGTGCAGTTAATGTCACAATTTATAGCCCTCAGGCTCCCTCACGCGAAAGACAGATCAATGACCTCCTCCCAATGAGAAAATCATGCAATCTATGTTTCTCGGCGTACCGTCGCCAAAGGTGTAGCATGGGCCGGCCCCAGCCGTCGCGATTGCCACAGTGACGCCCGCGCTCGCGGCCTCATCCCAACCCATCCGCGCCTACGTCTGCAACCTGAGCTTCCCGGCAGTGGGGCGCCGGATATCCAGAGCATGAAAATTCCCAAGGGGATTACCAGTCTTACCGGCCAACCCATCAAAGCTGGGACGACACTCACCTGGACGCTCACGTGCGATAGTAGCGATGTCGGTGGATCCGCTTGGTTTTCAGCGCCCAGTGTTGTCAACACCAGTGAAGACTGGCTCGTCACCCGTCAGACTCATACCGGCGAATGGTATATGTCGCAACAAGGATTCGTTCGTTTCACATGGACCGCCGTTCGCGACATCCTGCCGGGAAACCTCGAATGTAACGACCATGCTCCGCTGGTTGACTTCAGCCGTCTCCCATCGCGCACCCAGATCACCATCTCCGTCAATGACGTCGAGAACGGAACGGCCAATGTGATCGGCGGGACGGACGGAACTCTCGTGTTTCGAGCCCCGCGTCGTTTCTCCGGTAGCTACGTGAACCACTACGACAACAGGGCATTGCGTTTCATCGATAAAACGGGAACCGTCACCTGCTTCCCGCCCGTCACGTACTCGTACAACATCACGTCCAATGATCCGATCTGTGCTGAGATAGCGAGTAACGATTCATCAACCATTTATCCAGACGGGACGTGCGTACACGAAGAATGGACCAGTGGGGAGATTACTCTGCCAACCCGATGCTAACTAATCCGTTGACTTCGGCTTCGGATTAAAAACGACAAGAGAATACCCGAGATATCGCACCAAAGTGCCGAGAGCAACCCCGATAATGTTCGCGGAAATATTGTCGGCGAGCTGGGACTCGAAACCGAGCACGTAGTGACTGAACCACAGGCACACGACCGGCGGTACGAGGCCGAGTGCATTAATCACCATAAAACCGATGAACTCGTGGAGCATCCGTCGCCTCGCCCGAGTCGAAAACGTCCACGAACGGTTCACGACCCACGAGAACAGGGTGGCAACCGTCGCTGAAATGACTTTCGCACTCACCGGTTGCGTTGCCATGACGGTCGCGCGTAAGGCGTTGAATACTCCGACATCAACGACGTAATTCATGCCTCCGACAAGAAGAAAACGCAGTCCCTCAATGAGGCGGCGCTGTCGGCGCGCTTCCCAACGACGCGTGATGGGAAGTCGTTCAACGATCATACGGGAGCTACTTTCAATAGGCGCAAGACAACAGCATTATCCCTGTTCGACGCTGCGACGTCGATAAGCGTCGTTAAACGCCAGTCACCATCTCCCTCAGAGTCTTCAAACACGTAGCTGACAAGTAGAGGGTCTGTCACGTCCTCATTCGCCTCAATCAAAGCGTCACTGATACCAGCGGCCACACAATCCTCCACCGTCGCGTCCGGCGTGAAAGAAAAACGAGCCTTCGATTGAGCCTCCGGACCGGCACCACACCAGTCGTACTCGGCCCAGAACCGTCGCAGCACGTTGTCCCAGCGCGGCCCATCCCACGGTTCGAGACCATCACTATCGTTAAACGCGACGAGACCGTCCAAATCATCCAGTGCGAAACGATCGACGCGCTCAAACACCGCCTGGCGGATCGCTTGATGGAACGCATGCGTATTTGCGCTGAAGCGCACCACCCCGGCCTCGTCCGCGCCGAACGCGACTTCCGCGCTCTCGGAGTCGGTTTGCCGGGGAGCCTGCGGGTCGGATAGTGACGCCCATTCGTCAAGCAGGGACGAATCGACCGAGCGAATGAGAGAGCCGAGCCATTCGATGATCTCATCGACTTCGCCCTCGCGGAATCTATCGGGAACGATCTGGCGCAGGGCGCGGAACGCGTCCGACAGATACCGCAGGATCACGCCCTCACTTCGTGCCACGTCGTAGCGGGAAATAAGGTCGGAGAAGGTCATCGCGTTTTCCACCATGAGACGAACCACTGACTTGGGGGACAGCTCATGCTCATCGACCCACGGATTCGACGACGCAAACATGGCGAAGGCAGGTTCGAGAAGTTCGGCAAGCGGCCTCGGCCACGTCACCGACTCGAGCGCTTCCATGCGTTCCGCGTACTCAATGCCGGCGGCTTTCATCGCTTCGACAGCCTCACCTTTCGCTTCGTCGAGCTGAGCAAACAGCAGAGGACGAGGGCCCTCGAGCACCGCCTCCACCACCGAAACCACATCGAGAGCAAACGTTGGGGCCTCGGGGTCTAGTAGATCGAGAGCCGCCAGCGCAAAAGGGGAGAGCGGCTGGTTGAGTGCGAAGTCATCCGGAAGATCGCGCACCAAGCGTAGTCGATCGCCCCCTTTTTTCGCCGCCACCGCTGACGGTAGCTTTTCAACGACTTCTGCCTGTCGAAGTGAAGTGTAGATTTGTCCGAGCCGGCGCACATGCGGATTAGACTCGCGCCGGGGATCGTGGTTGTCGGTCGCGAGGCGCCACAGGTGCTCCGACGGTGCGGCAGGATTGGCGAGGGCGTTGAGAACCATCGCATGAGAGAGCCCAAACTGCGACCGGAGCGGCTCAGGATCAGCGGCAACAAGACGGTTAAAAGTGCCCTCCGACCAGCCAATCTTGCCTTCAGCGAGACGTTTCTTCACGATCTTCTTACGCTTTTTCGGGTCCTCGCCCGCGCGAATCTCGGCCAGCCGATTCTCAATCACATGCTCCGGCGCCTGGACGACAACCCACCCGACCTCATCGAACCCCGCCCGGCCAGCGCGGCCGGCGATCTGGTGAAACTCCCGGGCAGAAAGCACGCGTTCGCGTCGCCCATCGAACTTCACCAAAGAGGTGAGGAGCACTGTCGTAATGGGAACGTTAATACCTACCCCGAGCGTATCCGTGCCGCAGATCGCCGCGAGTAAACCCCGCTGGGTTAGCCGCTCAACCAAGCGTCGGTAGCGCGGGAGCATACCGGCGTGGTGGACACCAACCCCCTGGTGGACGAGGCGGCGAAGAATCTGACCGAACCCCTTACCGAACCGAAAATCCGCCGTAGCCTCCTTGATCTTCTCCTGGTGCCGCTTCGAAATGAGCGTCGGAGTGGCAAGTGCATGCGCGGTTTCCATCGCAGCCTTTTGGCCGAAATGGACGATATAAATCGGGTACTTCCCGGTTTCAATGAGATCGGCGACAGCGTCAGCCAACGGCAACAGCGTATAAGCCATCTCCAAAGGCACCGGCCGCTGGGCGCCCTCCACCACCGACACGTCCCTGCCCGTGCGCTCTGTCATGTCCTCAACGAAGAACGAGACATCGCCAAGCGTTGCCGACATGAGGACAAACTGGCAACGAGTTAGCTCCAGTAGCGGGACTTGCCATGCCCAGCCACGCTCTTCGTCGCCATAAAAGTGAAACTCGTCCATGATGACCATGTCGCAGTCCAAGGCAGAGCCTTTGCGCAGTGCTTGGTTGGCGAGGATTTCCGCCGTACAGCAGATGATCGGAGCATCCGCATTAACCGACGCGTCGCCGGTGACCATGCCAACGTTGTCAGAGCCAAAAAGTGCAACGAGATCGAAGAACTTTTCCGATACCAGAGCCTTCAGTGGGGCGGTGTAGTACGAGCGGCCTCCGCGCGCGAGAGAAATCGTGTGAGCAGCGAGGGCGATCATCGACTTTCCGGACCCCGTCGGCGTAGCGGCAATGACGTGGTTGCCCGATAAGAGTTCAATGAGGGCCTCATCTTGATGCGGATAGAGCGGTCGGCCGGATTCGCGTGCCCACGTAATGAACAGATCGTAGAGGGCGTCGACGTCCTCCAGAAGCCCAGAATCTTCGAGATCATCAAGTAAAACATTGAGCGACGCAACCATACGACGATTGTCTCAAACTTTCCTCTCGTCCAGCTATTCGGACAGTATCCATTAAGTGAACAAAATCAGTTTAGAATCCGAACAAGTCCCTGTCTCGTCACACATTAGGACACTGAAATGGATCTGACCTCCCTAACCAACGCCCTCACAGACGCACTCTTCTGGTCCGTCGGCATGCTGTACTCGTGGGTACTCGTATTCCTGCTATCAGGAATCGGTATCGCCTTCACGATCATCCTCAAAGCCCCGCAAATCCGTCACGCCAAAGACATCTTCACCTCTCTATCCGGTTCGCGTACCTCCGCGCTCCAAGGCATCAGCTCGTTCCAAGCCTTCGCCGTCGGAGTCGGAACCCGTATCGGCATCGGAAACATCGGCGGTGTCGCCCTCGCCCTCATCGTCGGTGGTCCCGGCGCCATCTTCTGGATGTGGATTATCGCACTGCTCGGCATGGCGACATCATTCGCGGAAACCGTGCTCGCCCAGCTATTTAAGGTTCGCCACGCGGACGGTACCTTCCGCGGCGGGCCCGCCTACTACATCGCGCGCGGCCTCGGCTGGAAGACCATGGCATCGATCTTCGCCATCATTGCCGTTATCTCCTCCGGCCTCGCCGTCCCCATGGTGCAGATCAACACCGTCGCCTCAACACTTCATGCCAGCCACGATGTGCCGCTGTCCTCGACTGCGATCGTCATTATCGTGCTCCTCGCGCCGGTTATTCTCGGCGGTATACGCTCGGTTGCGCGCGCCTCGGAATACCTCGCGCCATTCATGGCTGCCGCCTACATCATCATCACTTTCGTCGTCATCATTCTTAACCCCATCGCCGCGTGGCACGCACTCGTATGGATCGTCCAATCAGCATTCGGATTCGGTCCAGTAGCAGGCGGAGTCCTCGGCGGAGTATTCGTTGCCCTCGTCAACGGTGCTCGCCGCGGCCTCTTCTCCAACGAAGCAGGACTCGGAACGACCCCGCACGCGGCCGGTGCCGCCGTCGTGGCGCACCCCGCCCAGCAAGGATTCCTCCAATCCCTCGGCGTGTTCATCGACACCATCGTCGTGTGTACCGCAACCGCCCTGCTCATTCTCATTTCCGGAGTCTACGATCCGGGGATGGACCCCGATGCTGCAGGCTCATTGACCGCCACGGCCGTGACCAGTGTGCTGGGCGACTGGATGGCCTTCCCCATGTCGACCATCATCTTCATCTTCGGTTACACCTCGGCCTACGGAGCCTACTCCTACGGCCAGGTCGCGTTCGACCACCTGACTGCCAACAAGTACATCTCCTACGGATTCCGCTTGCTCGCCGTCCTCCTCGCCGGTTACGGCGCCGTCGTTGCGCTCCCGGTCGCCTGGGCCCTATCCGACTTCCTCCTCGGTCTCGGTGCTGTCGTCAACCTCATCGCCATCATCTTCATGGCGAAATGGGTGAGAGTCATCCTCACCGACTGGGACGACGCAAAAAAGCGTGGCGCCCTCACTTTCGACGTGTCGCGTTACCCCGACCTCAAAGGCAAAGCCGACGCAGAAATCTGGAATGGCTCGCTAACAGTCGAGTGACTTACCACCCCATAGTCGGGACGGCCCGTGGTCGTCCCGACTATTTTTATGCTGACCACGCACACTATTCAAGACGACGTATCCATATAGTCAAATTTCCTTGACCGATTGCCAACGAAAGCGTATTTTTTGACAGTCTCTCCATCGACCGTAAAGAAGGAACCGATGATTCAACCAATCGAACCCAGCGGCTTTCTCGACACGTTTGCGACTGTTGACGAAGCGCTCGCGAACTTCTTCTCCGCCGTGTACTCCAATCCGTTGGAAATGAACGTCATTTATCTCCTGCTCGCAGTAGGTATCTACTACACCTATAAAACAAAAGCTGTTCAGTTCCGCATGCTTCCGGCAATGTTCTCCGCCGTTTTCGGCTCCCGACGCGACGCCGAAGAAGGAATCTCGTCCTTCCAGGCATTCACCATCGGTCTCGCCTCCCGCGTCGGCACCGGCAACATCGCCGGTGTCGCCATCGCCATCGTGCTCGGTGGGCCCGGCGCTATCTTCTGGATGTGGGTTATCGCCCTGCTCGGTATGGCAACCGCATTCATGGAATCCGTACTCGCCCAACTCTTCAAACTCCAAGGACCGGACGGATCCTTCCGCGGCGGCCCCGCCTACTACATCCGTGACGGCCTCGGCTCCAAAGGATTCGGTGCGCTATTCGCCATCTTCCTCATCTTCGCCTTTGGATTTGCCTTCAACATGGTGCAGGCCAACACCATCGCCGACGTCGCGCAAGCACATTTCAATATCGATTCGTGGATCGTCGGCCTCGCCCTCGTCATCATCTCAGCGCCCATCATCTTCGGTGGTCTGCGCACCGTTGCTCGCATAGCCGAATACGTGGCACCGGCGATGGCTATCTTCTACATCCTCATTGCCATTGCCGTCATCGGCATCAACATCACCGCTGTTCCCAGCGTAATCTGGGAGATCATCCGCTCCGCGTTTGGCTTCGACCAAGCAGCCGGTGGCGCTGTCGGTGGCTTCATCGCGGCGATGACCAACGGCGCCAAACGCGGCCTCTTCTCCAACGAAGCAGGCATGGGGTCGGTTCCCAACGCGGCCGCAACGGCTACTATTCGCCACCCCGTCCAGCAGGGCCTTATCCAGAGCCTCGGCGTATTCGTCGACACGATCCTCATCTGTACCGCTACCGCTTGCATGATCCTGTTCTCCGGCCTCTACAAGCCCGGCATGTCAGCCAACGACGGCGCAGCACTCACCGTCGAATCCGTGTCCTACACGCTCGGCACGTGGATTCAGCTCCCCATGACGATCATGATCTTCATCTTCGCGTACTCGTCGATTCTCGGTAACTACACCTACGCTGAGATCAACCTCAACTACCTGCGCGGCATGAACGCCAACCAGACGGTACTCAAAGTGCTGATCCTCATTGCCGTTGGTCTCGGCTCTCTGCTGTCGATTCGCTCCGTGTGGAACCTCGCAGACATCGCCTCGGCTCTCATGGCGATCCTCAACATCTTTGCGCTGTTCCTGCTCTCAAAATACTGTTTGGGGGCGCTTCGCGACTGGAACGCTCAGCGAGCGAAGAACCCGAACGAAGTCCCATTCTTCGTCGTCACCGACAACGAGTTCTTCCCCGACGGCCTCCCCTCGCAGGTCTGGGATGCGGACACCAGGAAGGACTCAATTGCATTGGCGCGCAAAAACGACAAAATGAGGGGATAGACCTTCAATCCTAGGAGTAACCGTGAGAGTAGTCCGCTTCAGCGCCGGCGGCGACCCCAAATACGCCGCCCTCGATAACGACTCAACCCGACTCGTCGCTTTGAAAGGGGACCCCCTCTTTCAGGCAGCCGAGCCGTCAGGAGAGATCTTCGAACTTGACGAAGTGCGACTACTCTCACCGGTTATCCCTCGTTCCAAAGTCGTGGCAGTGGCGAAAAACTACCACGACCACGCCGCTGAAATGGGTGGGACAGTGCCCGCCACCCCCAATATTTTCTTCAAGCCCAACACCTCGGTGATTGGGCCCGACGATCCCATCGTGCTACCCGCATGGACGACGGAAGTGCACTACGAAGCCGAGCTTGCCGTCGTCATCAAAACCCTGTGTAAAGATGTACGAGCAGAGGACGCTGACTCAGTCATCTTTGGGTACACGGTTGGCAACGACGTGAGCGCCCGCGACGCGCAACGCAATGACGGACAATGGGCGAGGGCCAAAGGATTTGACACCTCATGTCCGCTCGGACCGTGGATCACCGTCGATCGCGACCTCGATCCACATAACCTCGCCGTGACGACGACCGTCAACGGTGAAACCGTCCAGTCGGGCAATACCCGCGACATGGTGCGCCGAATCCCCGAACTCATCGAATATATTTCCGCCGCATTCACTCTGTTGCCCGGTGACGTGATCCTGACCGGAACACCCGCCGGAGTAGGAGAAATCGTCGCCGGCGATCGTGTCGAGTGCACCATCGAAGGGATCGGAACACTCGGCAACCACGTCGTACGCCGCTGATCGTGGACACCATCGGTCGCGCTCTCGCGGCCTGCGAGTTTCCCGTTGCAGGTGCGCGAGAACAGTTGCGTCGCGTCCTCGACTCCGGGGAACGCTTTGTCCTATCCGCAACTCCAGGGTCTGGGAAAACCACGCTCGTCCCGCTGATGATCCGCCAGTGGCTGGCAGAGGTGGGAGACGATCGACGTGTGCTCATTGCCCAGCCTCGGCGCGTGGCCGTCCGATCAGCCGCTCGGTATGTCGCCTCTTTGCTTGGTGAAGAACCGGGGGCAACCGTCGGATGGACGATGCGTGGCGAACGGGCCATGAGTGAGCGTACCCGGATCGAGTTCACTACCACGGGAACTCTACTTCGGAGGCTATTACATCAGCCTGATCTGGACGATGTTGGTGCTCTCGTCATCGACGAAGTGCACGAACGCCACCTCGACGCTGATCTCGCCCTCGCATTCGGCCTCGATGTCGCCGATTTACGGGGGGACCTCGCGCTCGGAGTGATGTCGGCAACTGCTCAAACCGATGTCTTCCTCTCTCTACTCCACGGCTCTGTCATAGCTGTTGAAGCGGAAAAATACCCGTTGCAGGTGCGGTGGGTACCCCCGCGCGAGAGTGGGTTAGGCCCACGCGGCGCCACCGCCGCGTTTCTCAGTCACGTCACCGAAACTGCTTCGAGAGCGTTTGAACAGCATGGGTCGACGCTCGTTTTTGTTCCCTCGATTCGCGATGTCACCACTGTCGTCACGGCTCTGTCAGGCGCTGATCGGGCCGTTTATCCACTGCACGGAGGGTTGACAAGTGCACAGCAAGATGCCGCGCTTGCGGATTCGGGGCCGCGTATCGTGGTGGCGACGGACATCGCGGAAACGTCGGTGACTGTGCCCGGAGTGAATTGCGTTGTGGACAGCGGGTTGGCAAGGATTCCGCGTTTCGATGCGGGTCGAGACGCCCAGGAACTCGTTACTATCATGGCTTCGCAATCATCTGTCATTCAGCGGGCTGGTCGCGCAAACCGTACCGGACCCGGGGTGGTCTTCCGGTGTTTCAGCGAAACGGACTACGCTCGCATGAGAGAGTTTCCGGTGCCGGAAATCGAATCATCCGACCTTGTTGAAGGTTCACTCATGGCCGCAGCGTGGAGCTCACCCGGTGAGCTCCGGCTCCCTTCTCCTTTCCCCACCCCACGGCTCACTCATGCGATTTCTGTACTCGATTCCATCGAGGCGCTCGCGGGAGTGCGCGAGCGTAAACGCATGGGAGAGCCTTCGGGGCAGGAGGGGGAGCACGATCAAAAGAGCATGACAGAGCCGTCGGCTGTTAAGAGTGAGCCTTCGAGTGGGATGAGTGAGCCTTCGGATCCCCACGGGGTAACCGCCTCAGAATCGGGTGCGATCCTCGCCCTCATTCCCGCAGACCCACGGCTCTCTCATGCACTTTTACTGGCATCCGCATGGTCGAAGGCGCGAGATGCTTCGAGAATTGTTGCCCATCTCGCTTCGACCGATCGGCAATCCCAGCCCGACATTACGCTTGCTCTCGCCGCCGTACCCGAGCGAGAGGTACGACGATTTGAATCCCTGGCGAAAACGCATGAGAGAGCCTACGCGCAAAAATATCCGCACCCGGATTTAACGCTTCGTCGACACGACCTACCGGGGGTGACGATTGGACTGGCCTTCCCCGAACGCATTGCCCGCAGCCGCGGCCGGGTCCGTTCCGATCGGCGGACTATATCCTTCATCAGCGCGGGAGGAACCGGATTTGAGGTCGATGCTTCATCTCCTTTGGCATCCGACGAATGGATAGCCGTCAGCGAAATCCAAACCATCAACGGAATCACTTACGTGCGTCAAGGGGCCCCGCTCAACCCCGATTGGGTACCGTTCATCGTAGGCTCACTCATGACTGAATCGACCGAAGTCACCATAGAGAACGGCCGCTTGCGCGGTATTCGAACGACCGCAGTCGGGGCCATTCCAGTCAAGAAAGAGCCTTCACAAGTCGAAGCGGCCGAAGCCGTGGAGGTCATTCGCCAAGGCGTTCTCCGCAGCGGCCTCGACCTCTTTTCGCCCTCGAACAATGCGCGCCAACTAGAGCAAATGATTAACTATATTGCCGACCAGCGCTCAGACTGGCCACGGCTCACCCATGCTTATCTTGCCGACCATGTTGAAGAGCTCGTGGGTGGGACACTCGGTCAAATTTGCATGGGAGAGCCTTTGACGAAAGTTGATGTGACCACCGGCCTCAAGACCATGATTGGATGGGACAAAGCCGCCCAGCTCAACGATCTCGTGCCCGAATCAATCGAACTGCCCACCGGCCGACGAGCACGGCTCACTCTTGACCCAGATCGGGGTCCCACGGTGCGCGTTAAGCTCCAGGAGTGTTTTGGCTGGTCAGCAATTCCCAAAGTGCTTGGCAAACTGATTACCTTCGAACTACTGTCTCCAGCTGGGCGGCCACTGGCCATCACCTCTGACCTTGAGCACTTTTTCAACAACTCCTACCGCGACGTCCGTGCCGATATGCGAGGACGCTACCCGAAACATCCGTGGCCAGAAGACCCGTGGGCAGCGAAACCTACTGCGCGCACAAAACGCTATGAGTGAGCCTTCACGACATCGAGCATACGAGAAACAGAACGCTTGACGATCGCTCGCGACGACGCGAGATTCATCCGCACATACTGCTCATAGGACTGTCCGCACACAATGCCCGCATCGAGCATGACACCGGTGCTATCGAAGAAGACTCGAGCGGGATCCTCCACACCCAAGGCAGAGGCATCGATCCACCCGAGATAGGTGCCGTCAGGACGCGTCCAATGCAAGGGAGAGCCTTCGAGAAGGTCATCAACGAGATCAATATTGCCCACCACATACTCGTTGAGGGCGTCGAGCCACGGCTCTCCCATGCGATAAGCCGTGGTCGCGGCTAATGCGCCAAGAGGAGTTGGGTACCCGAGATGTTGCGCGCCCTCGGCCCACGTAACGCAGTCGTCCGAAACAATCATCTGCGCGCACGCCAGTCCAGCGACATTGAATCCTTTAGACGCCGCTACGGCCGTCACCGTATGAGCCCCAAATGACGGATCAACTGTCACGTACGGAACAAACTGTGCTGGATCAGGCACCAAAGGCGAGTGAATTTCATCCGAAAAAACGAGCAGGTCGTGTGCCTGAGCGATCTCACCGACCTGGCGCAGCTCGTCTTCAGTTAAAATTCTGCCCACCGGATTCCACGGGTTACACAAAATGAGGAGTTCTGCGTCCTGTGCTACCGCATCAATGGCTTCATAATCGAGATGCCACAATCCGGCCTCATCCATGACAGAGGGGACCTCGATAACTCGGTGTCCCAGACGCGGCGGGATCAGTAGAAACATCTTGTATGCCGGGGTCGGCACAATCACCGTCGAGTGAGGTGGAATCATACCGCGTAACATCGCTCTCAGTCCATCAAGTACTGATGACGCGAGAGAAATTGACGCCGGATCGATCTCCCAGTCAAAACGCCGAGAGTAAAAGTGAGCCGTCGCATCGATGGTTTCTGCGCGCAACCACTGCGGCATGTAGCCGAGGAAACCCTCGTCAATCGCACGCGTTAAGGCGTCGCGCACCACCGGAGCTGTCCCAAAATCCATTTCGGCAACCCCGTGGCCAGCAAAAGGCTCATCAGATCGAGGAATCATCGCGTCGGGCGGAGTCATCGTCCACTTCAACGAGCGCCGCTGGCGCATCACCGACTCGTCATATGCGTCGAAATCCCAGTCCACTTCGATTCCTCTCATCGGGTTCTCGATATCAGATTAGTCTCGTGGGCCGAGGTAGTCATATTGAATGAGAGAGCCTTCATCGGGGTAGAATCAAGGAATCATGGATACAGTTTCTGGCGGTAAAGTCCGCGTTCGTTTTTGCCCGTCTCCCACTGGCACCCCGCACGTAGGTATGGTTCGAACCTGCCTGTTTAACTGGGCGTGGGCTCGCCACGTCGGGGGAACATTCGTTTTCCGCATTGAGGATACCGATGCGGCTCGTGACTCAGAAGAGTCATTCAACCAAATTATCGATTCGCTGACATGGCTGGGCCTCGACTGGGATGAGGGCGTGCTCAAGGGCGGCCCGCACGAACCCTATCGGCAGTCTCAGCGCATGGATATTTACCGCGATGTAGCCCGTCAACTCCTGGAGGGTGGATACGCTTACGAGTCGTGGTCGACGCCGGCTGAGGTTGAAGAGCGCCATCGCGCTGCCGGACGTGACCCCAAGCTCGGATACGACGGCTACGATCGCGACCTCACCGATGAACAAAAGGCCGCGTACCGCGCCGAAGGGCGTGAACCCGTGTTGCGGATGCGCATGCCCGATGAGCCGATTACATTCACCGACCTAGTGCGTGGAGAAATCACGTTCCAACCGAGATCGATTCCCGACTACGTCATCGTTCGCGCCAACGGGGACCCACTCTACACGCTCGTTAATCCCGTGGACGATGCGCTGATGGAGATCACCCACATCCTCCGCGGTGAGGATTTGTTGTCATCAACACCGCGCCAGATCGTCCTCTATCGAGCACTCCTCGAACTGGGTATTGCAAAACAGATGCCGGAGTTTGGTCACCTGCCCTACGTCATGGGGGAGGGGAACAAGAAACTGTCCAAGCGCGACCCGGAATCAAATCTGCTTCTTCACCGCGATAACGGCATGATTCCCGAGGGGCTTCTCAACTATCTTGCGCTTTTAGGGTGGGCGATCAGCCCCGACAACGACATCTTCACGCAAGACGAAATGGTTGCAGCATTCGACATCCATGATGTCAACCCCAACCCAGCGCGATTCGACCTTAAGAAATGTACCGCCATTAACGCCGAGCACATTCGCAGACTCGACGCTGATGATTTCAAGCGTCGTCTCGTTCCCTTCCTTCACCGCGAACAGTTGGTGCGCGGCGGTGAGTGGGAAGCATTGAGCGATCGAGAACAAGAAATTCTCAACGCCGCTGCGCCGCTTATTCAAACGCGGATCCAAACACTCGGGGAGGCCGGTGGCATGCTCGGCTTCCTCTACCAAGACACGAGCGAGCTTGTTTACGATGAGAGAGCTGTCACGAAACTGAAGGACAACGCGGTACAGGTGCTCGAAGCGGCGCTGGAGGTCGTTCGTGACCTCAGCGATTTCTCGACCGACAACCTGCAAGAGGTCTTGCGCGGAACAATTGTCGACGAAATGGGAATCAAACCCCGTCTCGCTTTCGGTCCGCTTCGTGTCGCAGTATCCGGTCGGCAGGTTTCACCGCCACTGTTTGAGTCGTTGGAGATCCTCGGCAAAGAGCAGACAATTGCGCGTTTCGAGAGACTTCGTGACCTCTTGGTCGATCCGGCGTGAGAAGTGCCACGGCATAATGATTTGAAACTTCTGCCGTATCTCCGGTAGAGTTTTTGATCGGCGCCAATGCGCAGAATACCGTGTTTTCCCGCGGTATTTCAGCTCATCAGGGTGCTTTCACCATGGGGTATGGTGTAATTGGCAGCACGAGTGATTCTGGTTCATTTAGTCTTGGTTCGAGTCCAGGTACCCCAGCGAAACACTGTATAGTGCGGAGCATTCGCTCACTAGCCCCCATCGTCTAGCGGCCTAGGACACCGCCCTCTCACGGCGGCGACACCGGTTCAAATCCGGTTGGGGGTACCAGCTCGACTCACCCGTCGAGCTCACGGCAGATGTTCGTGGCCACAAGCCTTCGAGCACTGCTTGCCCCCATCGTCTAGCGGCCTAGGACACCGCCCTCTCACGGCGGCGACACCGGTTCAAATCCGGTTGGGGGTACTTTTTATGCTCACATACGTAATCTTGGATTCCGCCTCCGACCCATTATGTGGGGTATGAGTGAGCCTTCGATTCTTAGTGACGATAGAGGTCGAGATATTTTTCGAGACCACGGGTCCACGTCAGCGCCGGAGGGCGCACGGCTCCACTATGTAAACGAGCAAGCCGACGCGGATGGTTCGACAACATGGTTAGAGCCGCCGCCATCTCGTCATCCGAGCCAACGCGCAACCCGTCTAAACCGTGAGAAATGAAATCCGAAATACCGGAGCCGTGACGATACACGACAGGCAGTCCAGACGCCTTCGCTTCGAGTGCGGCAATCCCAAACGCCTCCTTGACGACCGGTGAAACGAATACGTCAGTCTCGCCGTATTCGCGCGCTAAATCGGCGGCCTCAACCCGGCCGTGTAGATAAATCGGCAGGGTGCGTTCTGCAAGGGAGAGCCGTCGGCGCAAGGGGCCGTCGCCATACACGTGGAGCTCAAGATTGGCTCCACGCTCAATCGCGGTGCGAACGATCGGCACGAGTGCCATGACGCGTTTGCGTCTCGTCAGACGCGAAGCAGTGACAACTTTCAGCGGCCCAGACCCATGAGAGAGCCGTCGCGAACGGAGGAGGCGAGTCGATTCCCACGGTTGATCGGCAATGAGATTCGGCAGTGTTGAGACGACCACGTCCTCACCCGCTATCGCTTCAATCTGACGAGCCGCAGCTCTCGAGACAGCCGTGAGGATCAAGCCGGCCTCAGCCCACTGGCGCACCGGGTTTGCGAGACCGTACCAGGGGGCATCGGAGAGCATGCAGTGCCACGTGACAATCGCCGGAATCCTCGCTTCGACACACAGATCGGTAGCCATGCGCGCAAAGGGAGAAACGATCCCGGTATGGATGTGGACAACATCGTAGCGGGGGAGCTCTGCACGGAGGATTTGGTTGGCAAACGGGTTGACCGGAAGGTCAAATGGGAGGTTAATGGTCAGGCGTCGAACCACGACAGAGCCGTCATAAGTCACGCGATCGCCGCGCTCCTCACCCTCGGGAGTCGCCGTTAAAACGGTGACGGCATGTCCCGCATCGGCGAGGGCGTAGGCAAGCCCCTGAACTTGGGACTCAATGCCACCCAAACGTGGAGGGTAGCAGTCGGAGACAAGAGCGATTCTCATCGCCGTGGGCTATAGGCCCATTTCCTCAGCGCGGCGCAAGAACTCAGACAGGCGGTTTGCGGCGGCCACCACCGACGGGCCGTGCTGGCGTCCCGGTTGGCGCCCCATACGTTCGATCGGCCCGGAAATGGAAACCGCGGCAAGTACTTTCCCTCCCGGTCCACGCACTGGAGCAGAAACGGATGCGACGCCGATTTCACGTTCGGCAACCGACTGAGCCCAGCCGCGACGTCGAACCGCAGAGAGCATCGTCGCATTAAACGAGGCGCCGTAGAGGCCGCGGTGGAGACGATCGGGTTCTTCCCAGGCCAAAAGCACCTGGGCAGCTGAACCGGCCTTCATCGAAAGCGTGGCCCCAACGGGAATCGAATCGCGCAACCCCATCTGCCGCTCCGCGGCCGCAACGCAAATGCGTTGGTCGCCTTGGCGGCGGTAGAGCTGAGAGGATTCTTTGGTATGGTCGCGCAGAGCGACGAGTACGGGTGTGGCCGACGCGAGGAGACGATCCTCACCCGCGGCGGAAGCGAGCTCGGACAGGCGTGGCCCCAAAATAAAACGGCCCTGCATGTCGCGCGCCACGAACCGATGAAATTCGAGGGCGACCGCAAGGCGATGAGCTGTAGGGCGTGCCAAATGGGTGGCTGCCACTAACTGGGCCAGTGTCGCGGGTCCAGCTTCTAATGCTGAAAGCACCAAAGCGGCCTTATCTAATACACCGACTCCACTAGTCACGTTTTTGTCGTCCATGACCCGATATTGCCATCTCAATGGCTGAGATGGCAAATCGCGGTTATATAGAAGCGAGTTGCATTAGGGGATAGCAGTCAATAAGAGGGAGGAGAACACTGTGGGTGCTACTATGGCCGAAAAAGTTTGGGCGGACCACGTTGTCAAAGCGGGCGAAGCCGGAGCTCCCGACCTCCTATACATTGACCTTCACCTCTGCCACGAGGTCACCAGTCCGCAAGCCTTCGAGGGACTTCGCCTCGCAGGACGCCAGGTTCGGCGGCCAGACCTGACGATCGCAACCGAGGACCACAACACTCCAACGATTAACATTGACCAACCCATCGCCGACCTCACCTCGCGCACGCAGATTGAAACCCTACGAAAGAACGCGAAAGAGTTCGGAATCCGACTGCACTCACTCGGTGATGTCGAGCAGGGGATTGTACACGTCGTCGGGCCGCAGCTCGGCCTCACCCAGCCGGGAATGACAATCGTATGCGGCGACTCCCACACATCGACCCACGGCGCATTCGGTGCCCTGGCATTCGGCATTGGTACGTCCGAGGTCGAACACGTGCTCGCCACCCAAACGCTGCCACTCGCACCGTTCAAAACGATGGCGATCACCGTCAATGGCTCACTTCCACCCGGTTCAACAGCCAAAGACATCATTCTCGCTGTTATCGCGAAGATATCCACCGGCGGTGGGCAAGGATACGTGCTCGAATACCGCGGTCAAGCCATCAGAGAGCTGTCGATGGAAGGTCGCATGACGATTTGCAACATGTCGATCGAAGCCGGCGCTCGGGCGGGTATGGTCGCCCCCGATGACACGACGTTCGAATACATGAAGGGACGCCCGCACGCTCCGCAAGGCGAAGAATGGGACAAGGCCGTGGAATACTGGCGTTCCCTCGCCTCGGACGAGGACGCCGAGTTCGATGCCGAAGTCATTCTCGAAGCCTCCGACATCGAACCATTCGTGACCTGGGGGACAAATCCCGGTCAAGGAGTCCCGCTGTCGGCCACAGTGCCAGACCCCGATTCTTTCGGCGACGAATCGCTCAAACAGGCCGCCAGCAATGCACTGTCCTACATGGATTTAACTCCCGGCACCCCGATGCGAGACATAGCTGTGGACGCCGTTTTCCTCGGTTCGTGCACAAACGGACGGATTGAAGACCTGCGGGCAGCCGCCGATATTATCCGTGGACGACGCCTTGCCGACGGATTGCGCATGCTCGTCGTTCCCGGTTCTGCTCGGGTGCGCCTGCAGGCCGAATCCGAAGGACTCGACCAAATCTTCCGAGACTTCGGTGCGGAATGGCGTAACGCCGGTTGCTCAATGTGCTTGGGGATGAATCCCGACCAGCTCGCGCCGGGGGAGCGGTGCGCATCGACCTCCAACCGTAACTTCGAAGGTAGACAGGGCAAAGGTGGACGCACCCACCTCGTATCGCCGATCGTTGCCGCATGCACCGCAGTGACCGGAAAACTCTCGAGCCCAGCCGACCTGCCAGCCTAGGAGCGACCATGGAAAAGTTCACCAGCCACACGGGAATCGGCGTTCCCCTGCGCCGCTCAAATGTTGATACCGACCAGATTATTCCCGCCGTCTACCTCAAACGCGTATCGCGAACCGGGTTCGAGGACGCCCTCTTCTCATCGTGGCGAAACGACCCCGACTTCGTGCTCAATCAAGACGCCTACCGCCACGGTTCCATTCTTGTGGCCGGCTCAGATTTCGGCACTGGGTCATCCCGTGAACACGCGGTGTGGGCGCTCAAAGACTACGGTTTCCGCGTCGTCCTCTCCCCGAAGTTTGCTGATATTTTCCGCGGGAACTCCGGGAAACAGGGACTTGTCACGGGGATTATCACCGAAGATGATTGTCAAACTCTATGGAAGATTCTCGAGACTGAACCCGGCACCGAAATCACCGTCGACCTCGTAGAAAAAACCGTCGTATGTGGGTCTTTTACCACGACATTCACGATCGATGACTACACCCGGTGGCGCCTCCTCGAAGGGCTTGATGATATTTCTCTCACGCTCCTCGAAGAAGACCACATCACCCGATTCGAAAGTAGCCGCCCGACCTATAAGCCGACCACCTTGCCAGCAAAGACCCTGTGAGCTGACTCGTCCAAATCACAACGCTAACGGTTTCAAACCCGATCGCGAAACGGGCTAAAGTAGACACGAGCACTCAGTTATCGCACGAGCCGAAGCGAAAGGTCACCATGGACTCAATTCTGCGCGTGGACGGCGGGAAACCGCTTAACGGCGAGATCTTTGTACGCGGAGCTAAGAACTTCGTGCCCAAAGCAATGGTTGCCTCCCTGCTGGGCTCAACACCATCGAAACTGCGGAATGTTCCTCAGATTCGAGATGTCGATGTCGTGTCCGAACTGCTCAGCCTGCACGGCGTCCACATCAACTTCGACCAGGGAGCCGGCGTCCTCGACCTCAACCCGAAGAACGTGGAAATCGCCCACGTCGCCGATATCGACGCGCTCGCCGGATCCTCACGAATCCCCATCCTCTTTTGCGGCCCACTGCTTCATCGTCTCGGCGAAGCATTCATCCCTGATCTCGGTGGATGTAACATCGGCGGCCGCCCCATCGACTTCCATCTCGACACGCTCCGCTCTTTCGGAGCCAACGTCATCAAAGAAGACAACGGAATCCGCATCACCGCAGACAAGGGGCTTCGTGGAACCCAAGTCCATCTCCCATTCCCCTCCGTCGGCGCCACCGAACAAACCCTCTTGACCGCGGTCATGGCCGACGGACTGACCGAACTGACCGGCGCCGCCATCGAACCCGAAATCATGGACCTCATTAACGTTTTGCAAAAAATGGGTGCCATTATGTCGGTCGATACAGATCGAACTATCCGCATCGAGGGCGTCAAAGAGCTCACCGGATTCACTCACACCGCCCTCCCAGACAGAATAGAGGCCGCATCGTGGGCCTCTGCCGCGCTCGCCACCCACGGAGATATCTATGTACGCGGCGCACACCAGCCCGACATGACAACATTCCTCAACACCTTCCGCAAAGTGGGGGGAGCATTCGCCATCGACGACGAAGGAATCCGCTTCTGGCATCCCGGTGGAGAACTCAAACCCATCGTTTTGGAAACAAACGTACACCCCGGGTTTATGACCGACTGGCAACAACCGCTCGTGGTTGCCCTCACGCAGGCCAGCGGCTTGTCCATTTTGCATGAAACGGTTTATGAGAATCGTCTCGGTTTCACCAGAGCACTGCGAGAAATGGGAGCGAACATTCAGGTCTACCGCGAGTGCCTCGGCGGCCTCCGCTGCCGATTTGGCCAACGCAACTTCAACCACTCAGCGGTAATCTCAGGACCCACCCCTCTCCACGGAGCAAACATTACAGTTCCAGACCTGCGCGGCGGTTTCTCCTATCTCATTGCCGCGCTCGCGGCAGAGGGTGAATCGATTGTTCACGGCATCGACGTCATTTCCCGCGGATACGAACACTTCCTCAATAAGCTCGCTCGACTGGATGCACAAGTCGAGCGCGGATAAGTGTGACTCTGAGCGGACTTTCACCCACTCGGACTCCAGCTCACTTATAGTGAAGCCGTGAGCAAAGCACCAAAAGGCATGTATAAGGTCGCGATCGAGGTCTGTCGACCCGTCGCGAAGATTTTGACCAAACCGCACTGGTCGGGGCAAGAGAACCTTCCCACCGGCCAGCCGTTTATCGTCGTTGTCAATCACGTGACAGAGTTCGATCCCTTTGTCATCATGCATTTCCTCGCTGATGAAGGACATGCCGTGCGGGCGCTGGCAAAAGATAGTCTCTTTCGCGTTCCGCTCCTCAAACACGTCTTCACATCGACCAAGATGGTACCCGTTTACCGCGGGACCAACGCTGCTGGAGACGCCCTCAAGTACGCAAAACTCGCGATTTCTGAGGGAGAATCAATTGCCATTTTCCCCGAGGGAACGCTCACCCAGGACCCAGAACTGTGGCCCATGAAATTTAAGACCGGGGCGGCGCGTCTCGCACTGTCCACCGGCGCTCCCGTCATTCCCCTCGCGCAGTGGGGCGGGCACAAGGTACTCCACCGATGGAGGAACTCGATCCCCAAACTCGGAAAACGTCACGATACGTGGGTCGTTGCAGGCCCTCCGATCGACCTATCCGATCTCAATCACGATGAAAACGACCGCGAAGCCGTCCTCGAAGCGACCCGGCGAATGCATACGACACTCACTCGGATGGTTGAAGAAATTCGCGGTGAAACCGCGCCGGAGCAACCGTGGGACCCCAAGTTGAATGCATACCCACCTGCTGAGCCGGGAAACTCAGAGCCGACGAACCACGACTAGCGACCTCTAGCGTTGGAGATCGATAACAACCCGTTGAGGATCCTCAAGCGTAAAGATTCGGTAGGGGCGCTCAATATCCGATGAAATCGCAACGTGTGTTTGCCCTTCAAAGGACCCGTCAAACCACGCGATGGCCTTCTCATCGAGTCGCTTATCAGCTGGACCGCTATAGTACTGTTCTGCCTGCGCTTCTAACACCGGCATAGTGGTTCCCTCAATGTGAACATCGAGAACGTTTCCAGCGGGAATAGGAAGCGGATCACCTCGTCCCATCTCCACCGCCTCATCCTTCCACGAAACGATCCAGCCCGGTTCGCCCTCGCCCACGAACTCAATGACAACGCGGTAATAGTCGTCGTGGACACCGACGCGGAAATCATGGGCCAACAGAACAGAGCCAGGTGTGTGGGGTTTTTGCGAGTTACCCATCTCCCAACCGATCTCCGGCGCGAACGCGTCGTCGGAGGCACTGGGCGAGGGGGAAGGGGACGGAGTCTCTTGGCTAGCAGGAGCCGAGTTCTCTGGCGCCGGTGTCGAAATCTCACTTGGCTGGGTCGGAGAACAAGCTGACAGGACGACACCAGCCGAACAGACAAGCGCCGCGAGAGCGTAGGACATTCGACGCATACTAAACCTCACTCAATCGGATGCGTGAATCTCTATTGTCCCATGGGTGAGCCTTCAGCTACACGGGAAGGAACCTGGGATATGGTCTGATTATGGAGATCCTACGAGTGGCAATCCTCGGCACCGGAGCCTGGGGCACCACCTTCGCGCAAGTGCTCGCACACGCTGGACGCACCGTCACCATGTGGGGACGAAACCGCGAAACCGTCAAGCAAATCAACGGTGGATCGAATGACAAATACCTTCCCGGTCGACGGCTCTGTCATACCATCAGCGCCACCACCGACCCGGCCTCCGCCGTGGCCGATGCCGACCTCGTGGTTGTCGCCTTACCCACCCAAACGATTCGCGGCACCCTCGCCCAGTTTCGCCCGGTTATTTCCGAAGGAACTCCCGTGCTCTCCCTCGCAAAAGGATTGGAGGACGGCTCCAACAAACTCGTCACAGACATCATCAGTGAGTCTCTCGGAATAGGTGCCGATCAACTCGCCGCTCTTTCCGGACCGAATCTCGCGAGCGAAATTATTGAATGTCAGCCAACGGCAACAGTTATCGCCTCCGAGAACGAACAGATAGGCTCTGCCATTGCGCAAGCCTGTCACAACGCATATTTTCGGCCCTACTTGTCCACTGACCTCATCGGCTGTGAAATTGCTGGAGCAACGAAAAACGTTATTGCTGTAGCCGTGGGAGCAGCAGAAGGTCTCGGTTGGGGAGCCAACACCCGGACCACGCTTATCACCCGCGGCCTCGCTGAAATGACTCGGTTCGGCATCGCCCTTGGCGCCCGCCCCGACACATTCGCCGGACTCGCAGGCATGGGCGACCTCATCGCGACATGCTCGTCCAAGCTCTCCCGTAACTACTCATTCGGATACCGGATCGGACAAGGAAAAGCGTCGACGAAGCCTACGAACTGTCGACCGGCGTCGTTGAGGGCGCGAAAACAGCACTCCCACTGACCGAGCACGCCCACTCTCTCGGCGTCGACGTGCCCATTGCCGAAGCCGTCGCATCAGTGCTAACTAAAGGAGAAACCGTCGAAGCCATGGGGAAGCGGCTCCTTGGACGCCCACGCAAGAAAGACGGCTGGCAGATTGAACTCATCTGACCGCCCCGCGAATGCGTCCTCACCCCCGACTCGAGGTGCAGTAGAGTAAAACCATGAGTGAAACACGGTCGTCTAAACCTCGCGTTGCGGTTCTATTTGGAGGGCAAAGCGGCGAACATCAAGTATCTTGCGCGACGGCGGCAAGCGTCCTTGCCTCCATCGACCGCGATCGCTACGACGTCATTCCCATTGGCATCACACCGGACGGCGCGTGGGTTCGTGTGCCCGACGACCCGTCACTCTACGAAATGCGCGCCGGGCAAGGCGCCGTCATTGAAGCGGGAAACAAAAGCGTCAGCCTGTGGGCCGGGACGTCCTCACTCGTTGAAAGAGGAGGGCGCATTGTCGACGGTGAACCTCTCGCGATCCGCGACCTGGGAAACATCGACGTTGTTTTCCCGCTCCTTCACGGCCCATACGGTGAGGACGGCACAATCCAAGGACTGTTTGAAAGCCACGGGGTCCGATACGTCGGATGTGGAGTGGCATCATCCGCCATTTGTATGGACAAGCACCTAGCGAAGACCGTGCTACTTGCCGCAGGGATTGCTGTCGGACGATGGACACTCATCACGGACCACCTGTGGACAAGCGATCGAGCCCGTGCTATTGCCCAAGCAATGAGCGTGGGATCCGACCTCTACGTCAAGCCCGTGCGAGCCGGATCCTCGCTTGGTATCACGCACGTCACCGACCTCGACACTCTCGGCGACGCGATCGAACACGCACGCGAACATGATCCCCGCGTCATCGTTGAAAAAGCGGTACACGGTCGAGAGATTGAATGCGGAGTGCTCGATTACGGTTTAGGGAAACAACCTCAAGCATCAGAATGCGGTGAGATCTCCGTCAGAGGATCAGGTTTCTATGACTATAAGACGAAGTACCAAGCACACGACTCAGTGACACTGTCGTGTCCGGCCGATATTTCTCACGATCTCAAGCACCGCATCCAAGAGATTGCGGTCGATGCGTTCCTCGCCCTCGGATGTGAAGGTCTGGCGCGCGTTGACTTCTTCTACGACGAAGCAAACGACGCTCTCATTCTCAATGAAGTCAATACGCTTCCCGGATTCACTCCGTGGTCAATGTATCCAACCATGTGGGAAGCCAGTGGAATGCACTACGGTGATCTCATTACCCACCTCATCGAACTCGCACTGCACCGCCGCGCTGGTCTGCGCTAGAGATGCGCGATCGATCACCTGCTCCCAGAAGTAGCCCGCCACCAGTCTTAACCCGTTAGAGTTAGAGCCATGAAACCTCGCGTAACACTTGTGACATCCCGTGAAATGCCGAACCTCTACTCGGACGAAGCAGGATTGCTCGACATGCTCGCCGACCGCGACGTCGATCCGCAGATCTGTTTCTGGGATGACAAAGACGTGGACTGGACGCAGGCAGGTCTCGTCGTGGTACGGTCCGTCTCCGACTACGCGCAACGACGCGACGAATTCCTCTCGTGGACCAAAACCGTCCCGCGTATTCTCAACCATCCGGACATTCTTGACTGGAACACCGATAAGCACTATCTCAAAGTACTCGAGGAAGAATACGGTTTGCCGGTCATTCCAACCACGTGGATTGAGGCCAAGGACAGCCTTTCGAAGCACCGAGTACATTCGCGGTTCCCCGCACTTCAAGACTTTGTCATTAAACCCGCCGTGTCTTCAGGTCTGCGTGATATTGGCCGCTATTCTGCAATAGATCCAGCCGCGCGGCGCTCAGCCATCTTGCACGTCATGGATCTGTTGGAGCAGGGGCGTTCGGTCATGTTGCAGCGGTATCGCGAAGAAATTGATACCCACGGTGAGATTTCACTGATCTTCTTCAATGGTCTTGTCTCGCACTCGGTTGAAAAGAAGGCCATGCTTCACCCCTCCGCCGTGACTGATGCATCGATGCATGAAACGTTGACGGTTGCCCGTGAAGCGACACCCGAAGAATGGCGTTGGGGTGAAGAGATTCGCGCTGCGCTCCATGCCTATGTCAAAGCGCGAATTGGACGAGACGAACAGTTCCTATTCAACCGTGTGGATGTCGTGCCCGATGGTCAAGGCTCTTTCATGGTCATGGAGATTGGTCTGACAGACGCCCAGCTGTACCTCGACAGTTCGCCCGACGCGATGAAGAACTTCGCGGACGCTATCTCCGTGCGCGCGCACTGGTAAATCTCGAGAAAACTGCCAGCACCGGTGGCCGCTACCTTCGTCGTACCGTAGGCTCACTCATGCCTATGGCTCCGGCGCGCCGATAAAAATCTGAGTTGTGCGTTAACTGACAGTCGCCGCGTTTGGCTTAACGAACGGGCATTTGATAAAGTTCATATCCGTGCTGAACGCACAATGGTGGGTATAGCTCAGCTGGTAGAGCACCTGGTTGTGGTCCAGGATGTCGCGGGTTCGAGTCCCGTTACTCACCCGGTTAAACCCGGACAGGAAATCCTGTCCGGGTTTTGTTTTGCCTCAGTGCGTGGCCAAGTTTGCATGGGTGAGCTGTGAGGTCGCAACGGCTGCGTGCCCACGAGGAACGTCAGCGGATGCAGTGACGGTAGGCACGCGCTCTCGCGGCCGGGCTGGGGAGGTGCGCTCTCGCGGCCGGGTTCGAGATACACATGAGTGAGCCTTGGAAAAGGCATGAGTGAGCCTTTCGAGACTAAATGCACACTCACATGGTGAGTTCTCATTTCATGAGTGAGCCTTCGGGTAGTTAGACTAGCTTCAGCGTTGACTCGGCCCCCTCGCGGGGATATCACCGACGAGCTTTCGGAAGAACGGCCCCCGGGCTCACTAGAACCGAACGGGTTCGCCCGTCACAGCGACAACGAGCGGCCCACCCGGCGAACACTGGGTGAGGCAAGCGAGGTGGTACCGCGGTACCCATCCACCGGATGAGTATCGTCCTCGACAGTGACGTGATGAGGACGATAAGAATGAGCGATACACCCAAGCACTACCCACTACACCGCACCGGTGACGTTGAGGCATCCCCTTCGTTCCCAGCTATTGAGGAAGACATCCTCACGTACTGGAAAGAAAACGACTCATTCAACCAGTCGATTCGCAACCGCCCCGCCGGTGAAAACGGGTCGAACGAATTCGTCTTTTACGATGGCCCCCCATTCGCCAACGGCCTCCCACACTACGGCCATCTGCTGACTGGCTACGTCAAGGACATTGTTGGTCGCTACGAAACCATGAAGGGGAAGCGCGTTGAGCGTCGTTTCGGATGGGACACTCACGGCCTCCCCGCCGAGATTGAGGCCGAACGGATCCTCGGTATCGAGGACAAGTCAGAGATTGAAGGCGAATGTGGTATCGGTATTGGCAAGTTCAACGACACCTGCCGCTCATCGGTGCTGCAGTACACCGGTGAATGGGAAGAATACGTTACCCGTCAGGCGCGGTGGGTTGATTTCCGCAATGATTATAAGACTCTTGACCTGGAATACATGGAGTCGGTGATCTGGGCGTTTAAGACCCTCTACGACAAGGGGCTCGCTTACGAGGGCTACCGTGTACTTCCATACTGTTGGAACGATCAGACGCCGCTGTCCAATCACGAACTGAAGATGGATGACGATGTTTACCAGGATCGTCAGGACAATACCGTGACAGTTGGTCTGCGCCTTGAAACCGGCGAGCTAGCGCTGGTGTGGACGACCACGCCGTGGACTCTGCCTTCAAACCTGGCTATTGCTGTAGGCCCCGATGTCGATTACGTCACCGTTGCAGTGGAGGAGGGCGATCTTGCGGGCGAGAAAGTCATCATCGCCAAGGATCTCCTTTCGGCATACGCGCGCGAACTCGGTGAGGATCCAACGATTGTCGAAACGGTTAAAGGCTCCGACTTGGTGGGCCGCTCCTACGCGCCAATTTTTGACTACTTCTCCCGCGAAGACGCCGCCCCCGGCCCCAAAGCCTGGCACATTATCCCCGGTGACTTCGTCACTACTGAAGACGGCACCGGCCTCGTGCACATTGCTCCCGCATTCGGTGAAGACGATATGAATATCTGTGTCGATGCCGGTATTAAAGCGGTTGTTCCCGTTGATGACGGAGGCCGCTTCACGGCGGAAGTCCACGATTACGAAGGCATGCAGGTCTTTGAGGCAAACAAGCCGATTACCGTTGATCTGCGCGACGGTTCCGGGCCGCTGGCTCGCCGTCCCGAAAACGAGCGAGCGAAACTCGTGCGCCAAGCCTCTTACGTACACTCCTACCCGCACTGCTGGCGCTGCCGCCAACCGCTCATCTACAAGGCCGTGTCCTCATGGTTCGTGCAGGTCACGAAGTTCCGCGATCGCATGGTGGAGCTCAACCAGGAGATCTCCTGGGTGCCCGAACACATCAAGGACGGACAATTTGGTAAATGGCTAGAGGGCGCGCGCGACTGGTCCATTTCGCGTAACCGCTTCTGGGGCTCACCCATTCCGGTATGGAAATCTGACGACCCGGAATACCCGCGCATCGATGTCTACGGATCCGTAGAAGAACTGGAACGCGACTTTGGCGTGGAAGTTACAGACCTCCACCGCCCATTCATTGACACGTTGGTTCGCCCCAACCCGGATGATCCGACCGGTAAATCGATGATGCGTCGCATCCCCGACGTCCTCGACTGCTGGTTCGACTCCGGTTCCATGCCTTTTGCCCAGGTCCACTACCCGTTCGAAAACCAAGACTGGTTCGAACACCACTACCCGGGTGACTTCATCGTTGAGTACATCGGACAAACCCGCGGTTGGTTCTACACGCTCCACGTCCTCGCCACCGCACTGTTCGATCGTCCGGCGTTCCGCAACTGCGTTTCCCACGGTATCGTCCTCGGCGACGATGGGCGCAAGATGAGTAAATCATTGCGGAACTACCCGGATGTCAACGGCGTATTCGATAGCTACGGATCCGACGCCATGCGCTGGTTCCTTATGTCGAGCCCAATCGTGCGCGGCGGCAACCTCATCGTCACCGAGGGCGGAATCCGGGATACGGTGCGCCAGATTATTCTGCCCCTGTGGAATACGTGGTATTTCTTTTCCCTCTATGCCGGCACCTGTCAGGGGGGAGAAGGTTATCTCGCGAAGGCAATCGGGGTGGACGAGTCAACGGCAGATCTGGCCGTGATGGATCGCTACCTGCTTGCTTCTACCCGCGATCTTGCCATCGGGGTGCAAAAGGCGCAGGACAAGTTTGACATACCGGGGGCATGCGCACTGGTGCGAGACCACCTCGACCTGCTGACCAACTGGTACGTGCGAACGTCGCGTCAGCGCTTCTGGGATGAGGATGAGAGAGCCTTCGATACTCTCTACACCGCGCTGGAAGTTCTCATGCGCGTAGCCGCACCGCTGTTGCCACTCGTCACGGAAGAGATTTGGCGAGGGCTCACCAATGGCGAATCCGTCCATCTTGAGGACTACCCGCAGATGGGTGATGCCTGGGCTGATGACACGCTGGTCGAAGCGATGGACGAGGTACGGTCAGTGGTGTCGTCCGCTCATGCCCTGCGCAAGGCTCACAAGCTCCGAGTGCGCCAACCGCTACGCGAACTGACGGTCGTGTCTGAACTTGCACGCGATCTTGAACCGTACGCCGACCTCATCACCTCAGAGGTGAACGTCAAGAGCGTCCGATTCCTCACCCCGAGCGAATCTGGCCTCAAGGCCACCGAGGACCTCTCCCTCAATCCGCGGGAATTCCCGGGTGAAATCCGCAAGCTCACGTCGAAACTCTTCGCGGCCGCGAAGCAGGGGCAGTGGGAGACTGATGGAGACACAATCGTATTCCCCAACGTCGAACACGACGGCTCTCCCATTCGTTTGAGCGACGGTCAGTTCTCCCTGACAGTCAAAGTGGAAGCTGAAGAAGGACAGGCAGCGACGGTACTGGCGTCGGGTTCCTTCATCGTCCTCGACACCACGGTTGATGCAGAATTGGAAGCGGAAGGATACGCTCGCGATGCCGTGCGGGTTGTACAAGACCAGCGCAAGGCCTCAGGACTCCACGTAGCCGACCGCATTAAGCTCACGCTTCACGTACCGAGCGATCACGTAGCAGATGTGGAAACGCACCGAGAGATGATTGCCCGCGAGACGCTGGCGCGCGAAATCGTCGTTGAGGTCGGTGGGGACAAACTCACCGCCGAAGTGGAGAAACTCGCGTGAACCGCGACGATTTTGAACCCGAAGTTGAACTCGAGGACGCCCTTGATCCACTCGACATTGTCGAACAGGATGTGAGTGAAGATCTGGGGCGCGTCCTCGCCGAAATTCGCATGAGTGAGCCTTCCGCTGGGGAGGAGACCGACGACGATGAAACCGACGTCCCACCGCTTGAGGACGGAGTTTTGGCCATGAGTGAGCCGTCGGGATCTATGGGAGAGCCTTCGGATGTGGGGGCTCGCTACGAGCAAATCGAGGCGGCTATTCTCTCTCGCGCTCCCGAACACAAAGTACAGCCGAGCCTTGAGAGAGTGCAGATGGCGCTCAACATCCTCGGCGATCCACAGAACACATATCGGTCGGTACATATCACCGGTACGAATGGGAAAACCTCCACCGCGCGCATGGTATCGGCACTGTTACGTGCATCAGGGCGAAAAGTTGGACGCTTCACCAGTCCGCATCTGACCAGCATGAGAGAGCGTATCTCTATTAACGATGAGCCGATCTCAGTGGAGAATTTCGTCACCGCATTCGATGATGTCGCACCCTATCTCGACATGGTCGATGCGCACAGCGCCCGCCATGATAATCCGCGGATGTCCTTCTTTGAGATCCTCACCGTCACGGCTCTGTCATATTTCGCCGACCTTCCCGTCGATGCCGCCGTAATCGAAGTTGGCATGGGCGGAACATGGGATGCGACGAACACCATCAGCGCAGACGTGGCCGTCATCGCTCCTATTAGCATCGATCACGAACGATGGCTCGGACACTCTCTCATCGAGATCGCAACCGAGAAAGCCGGCATTATTAAGCCGGGAGCCATCGTCATCAGCGCCGCGCAAGAACCCGAAGTCCTCGACATTATTCGTAGCCGAGCCCGCGAAGTCGGAGCGATTGTCCGCGTGCTCGGAGAGGATATTCGCCTTATCGATCGTCAGCTTGGTGTCGGTGGGCAACTGGTGACAATCTCCACTCCGGCTGCGCAATACTCCGACATTTTTGTGCCGCTACTTGGCGCTCATCAAGCCGACAATGCTGCTCTCGCGCTCGCGGCCATGGAAGCATTCAACGGAGGACGCGCGCTCGATCCCGTGATTGTCGAAGAAGGATTCGCTTCAACGACGTCACCCGGACGTCTTGAAATTGTGCGGTCATCTCCGTCGATCGTTGTCGATTCGGCGCATAATACCCACGGTGCAAGTGCCCTCGCCCGCGCCCTCACCGACTCGTTTGACTATACCCACATAGTGGGCGTGTATTCGGCGATGGCCGATAAGAATGTCGAGGCCGTCCTCGCCGAGCTCGAGCCAGTGCTCGAAGAAGTGGTCGTGACGACGATGAATTCGCCGCGAGCAATGGAACTGAGTGAACTCGAAGCGATTGCTCGCGACGTTTTTGGTGAGGACCGAGTTCGTGCTGAACGCAAACTTATCGACGCGGTTGATACCGCCGTTGAGCTATCAGAGAGCCATGGGGATCCGGCGGCATCGAATGGTGTTGTCATCTTTGGCTCCGTGGTGCTCGCCGGGCAAGCACGGGATTTAATCGGCGAATAGTCTTACTCAACGAGTAGTCAGGGACCTCGATTGGTGCCACAATCGAAGGTGTGATTGCGGCTACAATGCTCGCATCCGGTTTATGAGAGGTCACGCTGAGGAGTCAGGATGAAAAAGCTGGTAAATGACGTCCATGATGTCGTCAAAGAGTCTCTGGAAGGTTTCGAGACCGCCCATGCAGACACGATTAAGGTGAACTTCGATCCCGATTTTGTGGTTCGAGCACAGCCGAAAGAAGATGGAAAAGTCGGGCTCGTCTCCGGCGGAGGCTCCGGCCACGAACCACTGCACGGCGGGTATGTCGGATACGGAATGCTCGACGCAGCCGTACCCGGTGCCGTCTTTACATCCCCGACACCCGATCCGATCGTTGAAGCAACGAAAGCCGCCGATCACGGAGCCGGAGTACTCCACATAGTCAAGAACTACACCGGCGACGTCCTCAACTTTGAAACCGCCGCGGAACTGTGCGAAATGGAAGACATTGAGGTGGCAACCGTCGTTGTCAACGATGATGTCGCCGTCGAAGATTCTCTCTACACCGCCGGTCGACGGGGTGTAGCAGGAACGTTCCTCGTTGAGAAAATTGCCGGCGCGGCTGCTGAACGCGGCGATGACTTGAACGCGGTGGCTAAAATCGCCCAAGCAGTCAACGACAACTGTCGCTCCATGGGCCTGGCTCTCGGTCCGTGCACAGTGCCGCACGCCGGTAAACCGTCCTTCGACTTGGGAGAAACCGAGGTCGAAATGGGAATCGGTATCCATGGCGAGCCCGGCTATCGTCGCACGGAAATGAAAACAGCTGACGAACTGGCTACCGAACTATACGAGAAGGTGACGAGTGACCTGCCGTTCGAAGAGGGTGACGACGTGATCGTCCTCGTCAACGGAATGGGCGGTACACCGCTATCCGAGCTCTACATCATCAACCGTAAAGTCCAACAACTGATGAAGAAAGACGGACTCAACCCGGTGCGGACGATTGTCGGAGACTATGTCACGAGTCTCGAAATGCCCGGCTGTTCACTGACTTTCTTGCGCGTACACGACGACATGCTGGAATTGTTTGACGCGCCCACCAATACACCCGGTTACCGGAAAGGGATGTAACCCATGAGTCTCGACACCCAGTGGGCTCTGCGGTGGATCCGTGCATCGCAACAGGCGATCGCCGAGCACCGCGTAGAACTCATTGACCTCGACCGTCAGATCGGCGATGGTGACCACGGCGAAAACATGGATCGTGGTTTCACCGCCGTCGTTAAAGCACTAGAAACGTCGGAAACTCCCGATATTGCCAGTGTGCTCAAACTCGTTGCCAAAACGCTCATGTCCACTGTCGGCGGGGCTGCCGGACCACTGTACGGCACGGCCTACCTACGAGCCGCCAAACAGTGCACCTCGGACGAACTCGATGCCCCCGCGGTAGCAGCGATGATTGGAGCCGCTCTCGGAGGAATTCAAGCGCGCGGTAAGGCAACAACCGGAGAGAAAACCATGGTCGATGCGTGGTCACCTGCTTTTGATGCAGCCCAAAAGGCCGCGGCTGGAGGTCAATCGCCGCAGGACACTCTCCGCGCCGCCGCCCAAGCAGCGCGTGAGGGAGCCAATGCGACCAAACCGATGAAAGCCACCAAGGGGCGTGCCTCGTATTTGGGGGAGCGTTCCATCGGTCACCTCGACCCCGGCGCTGTGTCGTCTGCGATACTGCTCGAACAAGCGGTGGAGGCCTTGAATGGCTAAGCCTGTCCACCTCCTCATCGTCTCTCATTCAGCTCAGCTCGCCAACGGCGTCGTTGAGGTCGCCGGCCAGATGGCTCCCGATGTCACCATTCGAGCTGCCGGAGGCACGGCTGACGGCGGTATCGGAACGTCGTACGACCTCGTCGATGACACTGTTGCCGAGCTGGTTGAAACCGGTGAGGTTGTCATCCTCACCGACCTCGGATCCGCTACGCTCACTGTCGAATCCGTGCTCGAGTTTCGCGATGACGAACCCGTCTACTTCGCCGACGGCCCGCTCGTTGAGGGGGCCGTTGCGGCGGCGGTGGCTGCGCAGCAGGGTAAGACCGCTGCAGAAGTGGTCGCTGCGGTCACCGAAGCGGGTGCCTCGTTTGCCGTCTTCGATGGAGGCGCAGATGAGCTGGCGGCTACCGGCGAAGCGCTCGAAGCTACGGTGGCTGTTGGCGACCCCGACGGCCTCCATGCTCGTCCCGCCGCGCTGGTTGCCAGACTCGTCACCGATTTCGATGCTGAGGTAACTATTAACGACACTCCCGCAGATTCCGTCCTGTCTCTCATGTCGCTTTCTGTGCGGCAGGGAGACGAAGTACAGATCAAAGCGAGCGGTCCAGATGCTGAACAAGCGCTGGCGGTACTCGTCGAAAAACTGGGGGAAGGTTTCTCGAAGTCGTGAGAAGTTCTCGCAACCGGCGAAAAACCCGTAGAATCCAGACAGACAACGACGTTGAATGAAAGGAAGATTTATGCCTACACCTGACTTACTTGATTCGAAAAAGGAACACTCGCTTGTCCTCGTCAAGCCCGACGGTTTCTCCCGCGGACTGACTGGGGAAGTCCTTCGTCGCATCGAAGCGAAAGGTTACGTCCTCAAGGGCCTGAAGATTAAGAAAGCAACCCCCGAGCTGCTCGAACGCCACTACGTGGAGCACCGTGAAAAGCACTTCTTCAAAGATCTTCTTGACTACATGCTGTCCGGCCCCGTCGTTGCGATCGTTGTCGAAGGCGACCGCGTGATTGAAGGAGTTCGCTCCCTCATGGGGAACACGAATCCCACCCTGGCTGCACCCGGAACCATCCGCGGTGACCTCGGACGTGACTGGGGAACCGGCAACGTCGAGAATATCGTGCACGGCTCCGACTCTCCGCTGTCGGCTCACCGTGAGATTGGCCTGTGGTTCCCTGAACTGACCTGGGACGACGAGCAGGACAAGAAATAACACACCCGAACGCCTTCCCGAATGCACCTTAAAACACTGACCCTGCGCGGATTCAAATCATTCGCCTCGACTACTACACTCACCCTTGAGCCCGGCATCACCTGCGTTGTTGGACCCAACGGGTCAGGAAAATCGAATGTTGTCGATGCACTCGCGTGGGTCATGGGGGAGCAAGGGGCGAAAAATCTGCGCGGCGGACAGATGGCTGATGTCATCTTCGCCGGTACACTTGGGCGCGCTCCGCTGGGGCGTGCCCAAGTGTCACTCACCATCGACAACGCTGACGGAGCGTTGCCGATCGACTACTCAGAAGTGACGATCTCCCGAACCCTGTTTCGGGGAGGGGGATCCGAATACTCGATTAACAACACGCCCTGCCGACTGCTCGATATCCAAGAGCTTTTGTCCGACACCGGCATGGGCCGACAGATGCACGTCATCGTCGGACAGGGACAGCTCGACCAGATTCTCGCCGCAGGCCCGCACGAGCGACGCGGTTTCATCGAAGAGGCCGCCGGCGTCCTCAAGCACCGCCGCCGTAAAGAGAGAGCCTTGCGCAAACTCGAGTCGATGGAAGCGAACCTCGTTCGTGTCCGCGACCTCACCAATGAAATTCATCGACAGTTGCGCCCCCTCGCCAAGCAGGCGGAGACTGCGCGCCGAGCCGGCGTCATTCAAGCTGAAGTGCGTGATGCTCACGCGCGGCTTTTGGCCGACGACCTCCAAACCCTGAAAGAACGGCTCGACGCGGGTAAAGCCTCCGAAGCGGCTCTTGCCACCCGGCGCGAAGGGCTCGAACAGGCGCTGTCAGAAGCGAAAAAACGGTTAGAGGAAGCCGAAGAACTTGCTCGACGCGGCACGCCGAAAACTCAGCGACTCACGCGGATGTGGCAAGAGATCAACTCATTACACGCTAATCTTTCGACTCTGTCATCCCTCGCCGGAGAGCGAACTCGGACTCTGTCCGCCCCCTTGATCGCGCCGCGGGTAGACATTGCGGATCTTGAAAAACGGGTAGAGGACGCGAATGCGGAAGATGCCGAACTCCTCAAACAACTTGATGACATGGGCGCACGCTTGGCGCAAACCGTAAAAGATCGCGAACAGGCAGAAGCCGCGGCACGAACCGCAACTGAGACAGTGCGGCACCTCGAAAACGAGCAGGCATCAAGACGTGAACACATCGCCCGCCTCATCGGAGATGTCAATACCGCTCGACAAAACGTCGAGTCAGCCGAACAGGAAAACCAGCGGATGCGTCAAGCCGTGACCGATGCGCATGAGCGCACCGAAGCCGCGCGCGCCGCACTTGCCGAACTCGGTGACATTGAAGAAGAGGCCGATGATTCGGCCTCACGCGCACACGCGGAAGCATCTCGGCTCCGTGATGACGCGCGCGATCTCGTCGACAGTTTGCTCGTTAAAGAACGTGACGCAGGCGCCCGCGTGGCGACGTGGGTTTCGCGCCGCGACACCCTCGTCCAGTCCCTCACTCCCGAGGACGCGACCAGTGACCTGCTCGCCGAGGAAAACCCCAGCATCTTGGGTGCCCTCGCTCATTTCATTACCGTGGAGCCAGGGTATGAAAACGCCGTGAGCGCACTTCTCGACCCGTTCGCAGATGCGGCGGTGATTTCAGCACTTGGCGACGCCACCGCTTTGTCGAGCGAAGCGGCCGGACAACAGAGAATGGTTGTGATTGCGCCGGCGCAGACCGCACCAACTCCATCGGGGCTGGTCGGTGCTGCAGATGTCGTCGACATCCGCGAACCGCTCGGGGATACCATCCGCGGAATGCTTAGCGGGAGCGTTATCGTCGAATCGCTCGCGGAGGCTGAGCGCGCCCTTGCCCACGATGGAGTCGAGCGTGTAGCTACCCGACTCGGTGATGTCGTGACGCGACATACTGTGCGCACGGCCGGTGAGGTACACGCGTCGATTATTGAGCGACATGCCGAAGCCGAGCGCGCCAGTGCGGAAGCGGAGAAGGCTCGTGGCGAACTTGCTGAGATCTCACAGCAACTCGAAGCCGCCCGCCAGCGTTACGATGAGCTGTTCATCGAAACCAAGCGACTTTTGACAGCCATGCGCGAAGCTGATTCACAGCGCGCATCAACCCTCGAAGTGCGGGCGAGAGCGACGTCGAATCTGCGCGCAGCAGAAGGAGAAGAGTCCCGACTTGCCGCCGCCGCCGCTAAAGTTGAGGCGGGTGTCGAACGCGCGCATGCTCGGTTGCGGGAGGCGGAAACCAAACAGCTAGCTGCACAGAATCTGCCGGCTGTCGCGGATCCTGGTGCCGCCCGCGAGCAAGCGGACGACGCTGAAAAGCACGCGCGCGACGCACGAGCTCTGGAGACGCAAACACGACTTGACCTGCGCACGACAGAGGAACGGAGCGCGCGGGCGAAAGACCGTGCCCGAAGTCTGCGCCAACAGTTGGCCCGCGCAGGAGAAGAAAACCGCGAGTTCCAGCGACGTGAGGCCGAACGCCAACGTGAACTGGCGAATATTCGCGAACTGCACGAACGCATACACGCTCCGCTGGCCGTAGCGCGACACGCGATGAGCGAGGCCGAACGGCAGGTTACCGAGGCCGAAAATGAACGAACGGACGCATCCGAAGCAGCTGCCGCCGCGCGCCGTGAGGTTGATGAGATCCGCACACAACTGCTCGAAGTCACCGATGCTTCCCATCGGGATGAAATCGCTCGACAAGAAATTCAGCTTCGTTACGATCACACCGAAGCGACAGCACGTGAAGAGCTCGGCCTCGATGCCGATGAACTACTCGAAAAATACGGGCCGCATAACCTCGTCGAAGCAGAGGAACCGTACCCCTACGTCCGGGCTGAACAGGAGAAACGGCTACGTAAGGCAAAGAAAGACCTTGACCGGCTCGGGAAGATCAATCCACTCGCCCTCGAAGAGCATGAGGCCCTATCCAAGCGCCACCAGTTCCTCGCCGATCAACTGCGCGACCTCACTCAGTCCAAAGCTGACTTGCTTGGCATCGTCGACGAAGTCGACACTCGAGTCGAAGAAGTTTTCACTCAGGCATTCCTCGACACTCAAGAAGCATTCACACACGTATTTGCAACGCTTTTCCCCGGAGGGACCGGGAAACTCGTTCTCACCGACCCGAACGACATGCTCAATACCGGAGTCGAAATCGAAGCGCGACCAGCCGGAAAGAAAATCACCCGACTGTCGCTTCTGTCTGGCGGTGAACGCTCATTGGCAGCCGTGGCGCTTCTCGTAGCGATTTTCAAAGCTCGACCGTCACCGTTTTACGTCATGGACGAAGTCGAAGCCGCGTTGGACGACGTCAACCTCTCGCGCTTGTTGAAGATTTTTACCGAACTTCGGCAAGACTCCCAACTCATTATCGTCACACATCAAAAACGCACCATGCGGATTGCCGATGCACTCTACGGCGTATCCATGCGAGGGGGCGTGTCGGAGGTCGTTTCGTCACAGCTTTCACAAACCTCGCAGGCACAGGCAGATCAACACCCCGATCGGATCGAAGCGGGTTGAACCGGGAGCTGCGCGGTCGTGACCTGAGACTTACGGTGGGCAATTTCACGGTTACAAAGCGGTAAATTAGCCGCGTCGCAATTGGTAAAACAGGGGATTTTTGAGATTCTTAAAAGGTGCTCGCCAACGCAATCTTCATTATCATCACAACGCTCGCTATCCTGGCGTTGGCCGTAGGCGTGCTTTTTTCCGTCATGGTTTCGCGTCGTTCCGTCAGCGACTGGCAAACGCACTTGACGCAGGTGACTAAACAGCTGAAAGACGGCGACCACGCAGAGGACGAACAACCCGTTATTCGGCCCAAACGGGCCAGCCTCGCAACGGTCATCGATGAAGAATCTCGTGAGGGGTCAGCGTACTTGACGGCAGAAGAAATCCCCAGTCTCGATCAGCTCCGCAGTCGCACAACTGGCACTGACGATTAATTACGTCTCGAGCGCGCTTGGTTCTCGTCCTCCAAATAGGGGAGTATTGACGTATGACTGAAATTCTCAACTTCTTTTCGACAACCGCTGGAATAATTACCGGAATTGTCGCACTGATCGTCCTCATCGGCGTAGGTGTCGGTATTTCCAAGGCGACGAAATCTCGCGAACTACCGCCCGCTACGCCTCGTGAGGAGATCGAGCCGTCTCGGGACGACGAATCGGGAGTCGCCGTCGACACCCTTCCCACACCACCGGCTGAACCAATCGACGAACCGGAGGCTGAGGAATCGACTCTGGAAGTCGAACCTGATTACGAACCTGCACTCGACAGACCCGAATCTGCGGCTGGCCGCATGGAGCGACTGCGGTCGCGACTGGCTGGTTCGGGACGGATCGGCGCCGCACTACTGTCAATTCTTTCCCGCGGTGACCTCGCCGAAGCGGATTGGGAAGAACTAGAAGACACTCTCCTTATGGCAGACCTCGGACTCGACGCGACCGAGGAAGTGATGAGTAACCTGCGCACCGCTGTCAAAGTGAAGGGAACGACCGACCCCGGTGAGGTACGGCAAATTCTGCGCGAACAACTCCTCGCGGCCGTCAGCCCAGATATGGATCGCAGTCTTAACCTCACGCGAGGTGAGGAGGAGGGGAAAACCACGCCTGCCGTCGTCCTCATGGTCGGAGTCAACGGCACCGGAAAAACCACCACCGTTGGCAAACTTGCGCGACTGCTTGTTGCCGAGGATAAAACCGTCATCCTGGGGGCGGCAGACACGTTCCGCGCCGCCGCCGCCGAGCAGCTCACCACGTGGGGGGAGCGAGTTGGTGTCGATACCATTCGTTCCGACGTTGAGGGCGCAGACCCAGCCTCCGTCGCATTCGATGCCGTCAAACAAGGAATCGAACGCGACATTGACGTCGTCCTTGTTGACACTGCCGGGCGGCTACAGAACAAGTCCACGTTGATGGACGAACTCGGCAAGGTTAAACGCGTTATGGAAAAACAAGCTCCAGTCGCGGAAACCCTTCTCGTTCTCGATGCCACCACCGGACAAAATGGCATGCGCCAAGCCCAGGTCTTCGCCGAAGTCGTTGATATTACCGGCGTTGTCCTCACTAAACTCGATGGCTCAGCAAAAGGCGGAATCGTTGTATCTGTCCAGCGCGAACTCGGAGTACCCGTCAAACTCGTGGGACTTGGAGAAGGCGCTGACGACCTCGCCCCATTCAGCCCCGAGGACTTCGTCGATGCCATCATCGGCTAAGGTAGACGCATAACGACCAACGAACACGAGGGTTTCCACAGTGTTTAACAACCTTTCATCACGACTCACCGACTCTTTCCGCAAACTGCGGGGCAAAGGAGTCATCAGCGAAGCCGATATCGATGCCACCGCATCGGATATTCGACGCGCCCTCCTGGACGCCGATGTGGCACTCCCGGTGGTACGCGAATTCACTCGGCAAGTTCGCGAAAAAGCGAAAGGCGCAACCGTAACTCAGGGACTCAACCCCGGCCAACAGGTTGTGCGCATCGTACACGATGAACTCGTTGAAATTCTCGGTGGAGAAACTCGGGAACTCCATTTCGCCCAGCGCGGTCCGACCATCTTTATGCTCGCCGGTCTCCAGGGTGCCGGTAAAACGACACTGGCTGGAAAGCTCGGGCACTGGATGCGGGAAGAAGGTAAACGCGTACTTCTCGTAGCCTCCGACCTCCAGCGTCCCAACGCAGTGACCCAGCTTCAAGTCGTCGGCGAGCGCGCCGGAGTTGACGTGTGGGCACCTGAACCGGGTAACGGGGTTGGAGATCCAGTTGTGGTTGCTCGCTCCGGCCTCAACCACGCGATCGAAAACGGCTACGACCTCGTCGTCGTTGACACCGCAGGGCGACTCGGTGTGGACGAAGAAATGATGCAGCAGGCGCGCGATATTCGCGACGCCGTCAACCCGCACGAAATCCTCTTCGTCCTTGACGCAATGGTTGGGCAAGACGCTGTCCAAACGTCCGTTGCATTCCGAGATGGCGTGGGATTCACCGGCGTTGTCTTATCGAAGCTCGACGGTGATGCGCGCGGCGGCGCAGCGCTGTCTGTCCGCGGAGTGACCGGCCAGCCCATCCTGTTCGCTTCTACAGGTGAAGGACTTGAGGACTTCGAGCGGTTCCATCCCGACCGGATGGCCGGGCGCATTCTCGATATGGGGGATATTCTCACTCTTATCGAGCAGGCCGAGAAGAAGATCGACCAGGCTCAGGCGGAAGAAGTCGCGTCCCGCGCGATGAGCGGGGAGCTGACGCTTGACGACTTCCTCAACCAGCTGCAACAGATTCGTAAACTCGGTTCAATGAAGAAGCTCCTCGGTATGATGCCCGGAATCGGGCAGATGCGAGACCAGCTTGAGAACTTCGATGAGCGCGAAGTTAATCGAATCGAAGCCATCGTGCGATCGATGACACCCGGTGAGCGAGCCGACGTTAAAGTGCTCAACGGGTCACGCCGCTCGCGTATTGCGCGCGGATCGGGAACGACCGTTGCCGAAGTTAATGCTTTGGTTAAGCGCTTCGAAGCCGCGAAAGAAATGATGAAACGCATGGGCGGTGGTGGCGGCATGCCGGGTATGGGTGGCATGCCGGGACTAGGCAATATGCCCGGCTCCGGAAAACGATCGAAAGCCCGCCAACCGAAGAAATCCAAGAAAAAGTCGCGTTCTAAAGTTTCGGGTAACCCCGCGAAACGGCGCCAACAGGAACTCCAGGCCATGCTTCCGAAGAAGCAGCGCGGATCAGCGTTTGGTGTTCAAAATGAACCCGAGACGCGTCCCACCATGGATGACCTACCCGACGACATCAAACGGATGCTCGGAGGCATGTAATGATCCTGCGCGGACACGTCCTCTGGTCGGCATCGGCAACGCCTTCCGGGAAGGACGGTCGCGCGCAACCTCGGTGGGATAGCGGAACGTTTGAGATCCGCGATGGTCGGATTTACCGCTCAACGTCACCCGCCTCGGCGGATTACGAGGGATGGGTCCTCCCCGGTCTCGTTGACGTTCACTGTCATATCGGTATCGGTCCCCAAGGAGCAGTTGGGGATGAACAGATGCTGGCCCAAGCCCGAACGGATCGGGCAAGCGGCGTCCTCCTTGCGCGCGATTGCGGAGTTCCCGTCGATAATTCTGCGGTCACTAATCGGCCTGACACGCTCAAAGTCATTCAGTCGGGACGTCATATCGCTCGCCCCAAGAGATATATTCGCGGACTATCTATTGAGGTTGAGAATGAAGCTGACCTTCCGCGCATCATGGCGGAACAATCCATGGCCGGTGATGGGTGGGTAAAAATCGTTGCCGATTGGATCGACCGCAGTGAGGGCGCGGACTCCGACCTCAAGCCCCTGTGGTCAACTGCCGCACTTGTCGATGGTATTGCGGCGGCGCATGAGGCCGGCGCGCGCGTGACCGCTCACGTCTTTGGGCGTGAAGCGATCGACGGATTGCTCGAGGGGGGAATCGACTGTATCGAACACGGTGCGGGCATGGAGGAGTCTCACGTGCAGGAGGCCGCCGAGCGGGGAATTCCCGTGACACCAACGCTGATGCAGGTCGACCTATTCAACGAGTTTGCCGATCAAGCCGGGAGCAAATACCCAGTGTACGGCTCCACCATGCGGATGCTGGCACGCAGGCACGACGAGTTACTCGGAATGCTCTGCGATTATCAGATCCAGCTACTGCCGGGCACGGATGCCGGGGGATATCAACAGCACGGGCAACTGCCCACCGAGCTCTCGAAGTGGACACGCATGGGCCTGAGCCCAAGTGACATTATCGATGCCGCCACCTGGCGAGCGCGAGAATACCTTGGTTTTCCCTCGCTCGCGGAAGGTGCCCCCGCCGACCTCGTGATCTATGATCGCGATCCGCGAGAGGACATTTCAGTGCTCAGCGATCCGATTACGACAGTTCTCGACGGACAGATTCAATCGTAGTGAGCACGCGGCGGAGTGTTGGCGAGTCAAAACTGGCCGCGCTCGCGGCTACCGCAGGGCCGAGATGGGCGGGAACATCTGTTCCGAGGTTCTTTTGATCAATGGTTCCGCCCGAAACTTTGACGAGATGGACGGCTGCGGCTACATCCCACGGTTTGAGCGAAGTGGCGAAGAAGGCTCCGGCGCGGCCGGCTGCGAGGTGGGCTAAGTCGAGTGCTGCGGCCCCTGGTCTGCGGATGGCTCGAAATGCAAACGACAGCTCTCTCATGACGTCGAGCGCGGTATCAGGGTATGCACGTAGTTCCGAAACAGTCGGGAAATAGGTCAATAGAACCGCGTCCTTTTCCGCTGTAGGACCGTTCGAATCGAGGGCGAAGAATCCGTCCCTTGTTTCAAGCCAGCCTTCGGTTTGGTTCGCCCAGAAGGTTTCGTTTGCACACGGTACGTGGACGGCTCCCGCTATGACAGAGCCATCGAGTTCAGCGGCAATCGATGTGTTGAAATCGGTTAAACCAGCCGCGAAGTTGGAGGTTCCGTCAATCGGGTCGATAATCCAGCGCACCCTCGAGCCAAGCGAACGAGCATCGACGTGCGGTTGCAGATTGGGGAGTACGATTCCCTCCGGAAGCGAAGGCTCTGTCTTGAGTGGAACCAGGATTTCTTCTCCGTGTTCTTCACCGAGTTTCCGGCTTCCGGGAACGAGATGAGCAAGAATATCCGAGACCGAGGCTTCGACCTGCTTGTCGAATTTGGTCACCGGGTCGTGGTGACTCGCTTTTTCGCTCGTCGTCTGCGAGCTCACGAGAGTTCGCGCATCGACGAGATACTCCGAGGCTACTCTTGCTACCGCGCGGCAGATCAGTGCGAGTTCATGTGCGAGGTCGGGCTCGTCGAGCGACCTGTTGTGCTCGGGTGAGAGGGCTTGAAGCCTCGGTGCTTCGACTGGAAACTGCTCAATACTCATAGCTCTCCCTTACAGAATCAAAGGCTCACTCATGAGTTTTTCAGGCAACTCGTGAGCGTGCTGGGTCAACGGCTCAATCATCCCATGTTGCCCTCAGCAAGGCTCACTCATGAGAATTCGCACCGCGAAATACGCCTTAATAGGGATCGCGATCGGTATCGACAAACGTTCACTAGTCCATGGGAGAGCCTGTGAATGGTGGCGACGTGAGCAATCACACGAGTGAAAACACGGAGGCGAGGAATTGCCGCTTGGGAAAACACGCGGAATTCTGGCACAATGAAACGTTGTACCCGAAGACGGCGGACCCTCTCTCCGGTGATCTTCGTGTCCCGGATTCGCATCACGACTCGTAACCCCCGAGCAGTGGCGTGAATCCACACCAATAACGAGGAGTATCCACAAAAGTGGCAGTTCGTATTCGACTCAAGCGAATGGGTAAGACCCACGCACCGTTCTACCGTGTCGTGGTCGTCGACCAGCGTAAGAAACGCGATGGTCGCGTCATTGAAGAAATCGGCACCTACGATCCGACGCGTCAGCCGTCGCATATCAAGATTAAGGGCGACCGTGCCCAGTACTGGCTTTCCGTTGGCGCTCAGCCGTCGAACACCGTGTTTAAGCTACTCAAACTTACCGGTGACTGGGCGGCCCACAAGGGAGTCAAGGATCCTGTTTCACGCGTGAAATACGCGACCGCTGACGAAGAAGCCGCAGCCAAGGCCATCAAGGCCGCTGAGGACGAGGCAATCAAGCGTAAGGCTGAACTTGCTGAAGCCCGCGCCAAGGAAGAGGCCGAGCGTGCCGCGGCGAAGAAGGCTGAGGAAGAAGCCGCTAAGGCTGCTGCCGAAGCAGAAACTGCTGACGCTGAAGCTCCGGCTGAAGAAACAGAGTCTGAGGAAGCGTGAGCATGTTAGCCGACGCACTCGAACACCTGGTCAGCGGAATTGTCGACAATCCTGATGACGTAGAGGTGTCATCTCGGTCGATGCGCCGCGGTCAGCTTTTGGAAGTACGGGTTCATCCGGACGACCTCGGGCGTGTCATTGGTCGCAACGGCCGCACGGCACGAGCTCTCCGCTCGGTCATGTCAGCGTTGTCGACGCGTGGCCCGGTTCGTGTTGACGTTATCGACACCGATCGGGACTAGAACTTCATCTTTGAGGCGGCGTGGGGTTTGCTCACGCCGCCTCAAGCATTTCAGGAGGCACCACATGGATGTGATCGTTGCAACCGTAGGCTCTGCCTTCGGACTCCGCGGGGAAGTTATGCTTAACCTGCGCACCGATTCTCCCGATGAACGAATCTTTCCTGGCGCCCGGTTACGCACGGACTCTTCCAATCTCAATAACCTCACCGTCGACAACGTTCGGGTACACAAAGGACGACTCGCGGTGAAGTTTGTTGAGATCGCTGATCGCACCGAGGCAGAGGCAATTCGGGGGACCAACCTGCTCATTGATACGCGTGAGGTTGAGCCGGAGGACGATGCGTGGTACCGCACTGATCTCATCGGCTTGCAGGCCGTCGATACTCACGACAGAGCCTTGGGGGAAGTGACGGGACTGACAGTTGGTGAGGCTCAAGATCTCCTTCATGTTGAATACGAAGGGCGTGAAGTTCTCGTCCCCTTCGTGTACGAAATTGTTCCCGAGGTCGATATCGAAGGCGGATTCATCGTCCTCGACCCACCCGGCGGAATGTTTGACGGGGAGGTCGACTAGCGTGCGGTTCGATCTGATTTCGATTTTCCCCAAGTATTTCGACGCTCTCGGCCTGTCTCTCATGGGGAAAGCTGTCGACTCCGGACACGTCGATATCGGTATCCACGATCTGCGGGACTGGACGACGGACCGACATCGCACTGTTGATGACACGCCCTATGGGGGCGGAGCTGGCATGGTCATGCGAGCCGATGTGTGGGGGCGCGCGATTGATGCCGTGTTGCGCGCCGAAGGCCGACGAGTCCTCGCCATTCCCACACCGTCTGGAAGAGTTCTGACGCAACAGCGCGTACGTTCACTCATTGACGCGGATCAGATCGTGTTTGCGTGTGGCCGTTACGAGGGTATTGATGCCCGGGTAGCCGAGCACTATGGGCAAACTGACATTGAGGTTTTCGAGTATTCGATCGGGGATTACGTTCTCAACGGCGGTGAGGCAGCCGCCCTCGTCCTCGTCGAAGCGGTCGCTCGACTCCGGGATGGATTCATGTCTAATCCAGAGTCTCTCGTTGAAGAATCGTTCGAAGGTAATGTTCTCGAATATCCGGCTTATACTCGACCGCCGGTATGGGAGAGCCTTCGTGTACCGGAGGTCCTGACGGGGGGAAATCACGCAGAAATTGCGATCTGGCGCCGACAACGGGCCCTCGAACGCACGGCGCGACGCCGTCCGGATCTCATTCCCACGATAGAGCCGGGAACCCTATCGACTCTCGATCGGGAAGTCCTCGCCGCACACGGATGGGTGGCAGGTGCCGACTCGAAGTGGAAACGAGTGACGATTCGACCCGCCCGAATTGACGAAGCTGCGGCATTATCCGAGTTGGCCGCAACGACATTTCCAGATGCCTGTCCGCCCGAGGTTGGGCCCGAGGCGCAAGCTGAACATATTGCGCAGAATTTGAATGAGAGAGCCGTCAGGCAGTGGATTGAGTCAGACAACCACCGCGTCCTCGTTGCCGATATCGAAGGCTCACTCATGGCCTACACGATGATCGTTCTCTATGCCGATGGAGAGTATCCTGACGACGTTCCCGAGAAACACATCGCCCCTGCCCCTACCTATGTGTCAAAGTGCTACACGAGCGCCGACTACCGGGGGAGTGGGCTATCGGGCGCGATTTTTGAGGCCGCACTAGTTGACGCCGTACCGCACTCACACGGAACACAGTTTGTGCTCGGCACCAACCGGGCAAACCGCCGGGCACGCGACTTCTACAGGCGACACGGTTTCAAAAAAAGTGGGCGTCGAGTGTTCTGGGTAGGCGACGTTCGTAACGAAGACGTCGTCATGATTCGGCCGATCAGTGAGATTGCTAACGCCTAAGCCAAGAGAGAGCCATCGATCTCGACGCTGTCTTGTCGGTTATGGCACAATAGAGCGGTTGGAAACGGTGGTGCAACCTGCCGCAGGGGGCCACCCACGCCGCTTCCCGCACTGCAGTCGGCGAGAATAACTCGCCTAAGGCAACAGTTTTGACCTGCGGCAATGCTGTTGAGGAGAACAATCATGCAACGACTTGATGCTGTTGACGCGCCCTCATTGCGCGATGATATTCCGAAGTTCAACGCCGGTGACACCGTCAAAGTACACGTAAAGGTGACCGAAGGTAACCGCACGCGTATTCAGGTTTTCCAGGGTGTAGTCATCCGCCGTCAGGGCGACGGGCTACGCGAAACCTACACGGTTCGCAAGGTGTCGTTCGGTGTGGGAGTGGAGCGTACGTTCCCCGTCCACACGCCAACGGTTGAAAAGATCGAGGTTGTCAGCCGAGGCCGCGTGCGTCGCGCGAAGCTGTACTACCTTCGCGACCGTCACGGCAAGGCTGCTCGCATTCGCGAGAAGCGCGAAAACTAAGAACCACTACGAAAGCCCCGGGCTCGGTGTCCGGGGCTTTCGCGTACGAGCCGCAAGGCTCTCCGATACGTTTTTAGCGCAACAGACTAAGATGACAATAGGTCTTGTAGGAAGGAGTGTTGGTGGTAACTGATCGACCGCGACATATTGCTCCGGGAACGACACACGCTCCCCTCGACAATGAGTCCGAGGATGCTCAAGAGCGGCCTCGCTCTCTGCTCGTACGTCTCAGCGAGTACGCCCTCATCCTTATCATCGCTCTTGTCATTTCCGCCGGTGTCCGACTCTTTCTCGTACAAGCTTTTTGGATTCCGTCCGGCTCGATGGAAGAGACTCTCGCGGTCGGCGACAACGTGCTGGTATCACGACTGACACCAACAGTTTCTGCTATTGACCGCGGCGATGTTGTCGTGTTCCACGATGAGCTCGAATGGTTGAACGCTCCTCCCGAACAGGTGGGGGTCAAAAAATATGTCTATACAGCGCTCGAATTCGTCGGCTTACGTCCGGCGCGGGGCGATCAGCACCTAATTAAACGCGTTGTTGGTCTCGGCGGCGATCACGTCGTGTGTTGCGACTCGAGCGGGTTGCTACAAATTAATGGTCAATCGGTCAACGAACCGTATGTGGCCCCCGGTTCCGACAATGCCCTCCAACCGTTTGATGTGACAGTACCGGAGGGAAAACTATGGGTCATGGGGGATAACCGTAACCATTCGGCTGACTCGCGCGCACACATGAGAGAGCCTTCCGGGCCGTTTGTCGATGAGGACGCCGTGGTCGGGCGCGTACTCTTCGTGTCTTGGCCGATTAAACACTGGTCGAATCCGAACGATAACGACACATTCGCTACGGTGCCTGATGCCCACTAGGCCGGTTCCCACCCTCGAACTGGAGCATTCTCTCTCCCACCATGGTCCTGTTATCGGGATGGACGAGGTTGGGCGCGGGTGTCTTGCGGGACCTGTTGCAGTGGGAGCGTGCGTGTCCGGATTAACGCATGAAAGAGCCGTGGGAGAGCAGCCGGAAGGGCTCGCTGATTCCAAATACCTGTCCGCCCAGGCTCGAACTCAGTTGGTTCCTTCTATCGCTTCTTGGACGTGGCCGGTCGCGGTGTGCTTCGCATCGGCGAGCGAAGTGGATGATCTCGGGATCATTAATGCGCTACAACTTGCAGGTATTCGGGCGCTCGAAGCAATTGTTCGTAGCGGAGTGAGGCCGGGAGTCGTCATCCTCGACGGCCCGCATGACTGGCTCACTCCACTCGACGATCTGTTTTCGGCCCAAACCGCGGACCGAGTGGAACGCTTTACGGCGGTGGGCAATCCCCGAGTCGTTACCCAAGTGAAAGCAGACGCGACGTCTGCGGTAGTCTCCGCCGCGTCGATTATGGCGAAAGTCAGCCGAGACCATCTGATGGAGACCCTTGATGATCCAGGGTACGGGTGGAAATCAAATAAAGGATATGCCGCGAAACAACACCGCAGTGCGATAACCAACCTGGGGGCGAGCCCACTCCATCGCTTGACATGGAAACTCTGTGCGGATGAAGTAGCGCAACGCAATCGAAAAAAGGCATGATGGAACGGTGAACGCAGATATCGAAGGTTACGAAAACAATCTTGAACTCGACCTCTTTCGGGAATACCGCGATGTCGTCAATCTGTTCAAGTACGTTGTGGAAACAGAACGACGTTTTTACCTGTGCAACCAGGTTGACGTCCAGGTTCATCCGGTTGGTAACGATGTTTTCTTCGAACTTCGCCTATCCGATGCCTGGGTGTGGGACATTTACCGGTCGTCGCGTTTCATTAAGTCTGTCCGGGTGATGACTTTTAAAGACATCAATGTTGAAGAGCTGTCGAAGTCGGAGCTCGACTTGCCCTAGTGTGATCCCATCTGGGGACACCTAGCGGCTTTTTACCCTGGGGATTTCTCGTTATCCACAACGTGTGCGGCTGTCCTCGTCAAATTGCGATGTAAGCGTCACAGTGTGACTGGGAGGTCACACATGACAAACACACGCTATCAACTGGGACAACTCGGCGAACGGATGGTCGCTGAGCATCTTGAATCTCAAGGGTGGGATATCCTCGAGCGAAATTATCGACGCAAGGGCGCTGAGATTGACATTGTCGCACGGGACGGATCGACTACCGTGTTTGTCGAAGTGCGCACTCGCCGAAATCGGAGTGCTGGAGGCGCCTTCGAATCCATCACCCCAGACAAGTTCAGTACTCTGCGGCGCGCGGCCGCTAAGTGGCTCGGCGAAAAAGGAACGACCCGTCAGGCGCGCATCGATGCCGTAACGGTAGAAATTCGAGGAAGTCAAGCGACCCTCACACACCATCGAGGACTCGCATGAGCACCATCCTCGTGCGCACGCTCGCGGTGGCTCTCACAGGAATTGACGCACATATCGTCTCTGTCGAAACCCACGTCGGAACCGGAGTCGTATCTTTCAAACTGGTCGGACTGCCCGACGCTTCGGTCAAAGAAGCCCGCGAACGAGTCCGCGCCGCACTCCAATCGTGCGGAGTCGACTGGTTTGAGCGTCGCGTGACCGTCAATCTCTCCCCGGCGGGAATCCCCAAGATGGGGTCGGCCTTTGACCTGGCGATCGCAGTGGGAATGCTCTGTGCACGGAACTATCTCACCCCAGACGCTATTGCTGATACCGTGTTCATCGCCGAACTCGGACTCGACGGATCCTTACGCCCCGTTCGCGGCATACTTCCCGCAGTTATCGGCGCTGCGAAAGCGGGAATCGAGCGGGTAATCGTCGCCGCTTCTTCGACAGAAGAGGCCGCCCTAGTTCCCGGGATTACCGTCCACGGATACCCCCATTTGCGCGACCTTGTCTCCGACCTCGGAGGGCGAATGCCTGAGCCTGCTGCCTCGCTTGAGGCCGACCACTATCAGCGACCTCGCCAGCAACGTCCCCGCGAGGATAATGTCGATCTCGCTGATGTGCGCGGTCAGGAATTTGCTACCAGAGGCCTCATCATTGCGGCAGCTGGAGGTCATCACATCATGATGATCGGGGAACCAGGGTCGGGTAAAACGATGCTCGCCAAACGATTACCAACGATCCTGCCCGATCTTGAGGACACCGACGCTATCGATGTGACAGCTCTCCATTCTATTGCCGGGACATTCGATTCAACCGGTGGGCTCATGCGCCGCCCTCCAATACAAACACCTCATCACAGTGCTACGATGCCAGCCATCATCGGCGGAGGAACTGCGATGGCAGTTCCCGGAGCCGTCTCCCTTGCACACGCCGGTGTTCTCGTCTTGGATGAGTCCGCGGAATTTTCACCATCCGTTCTTGATTCGCTCAGACAACCGCTGGAGTCTGGAACGATTTCAATCCACCGCTCGCGGGCCCGAGTAACCTACCCGGCACGTTTTCAACTCGTCCTCGCCACCAACCCCTGCCCATGCGGTCATGCAATGAGTCGGAAGAAACAGTGTTCGTGCTCATCGATTCAGCAGCGGCGCTATCTCAATCGGTTATCGGGACCGCTTCTCGACCGCATCGACATTCAGGTATCCATGTGCACACCCACGCCCGCAGCTCTCGCTGAACCGCCTCCCTACACGTCGGCTGACGCTCGCGCTCAGGTACGTGAAGCGCGAGCTCGGTCCCGCCACCGGTGGCGTAATGAACCGTGGTCACTGAACGCTCACGCTCCCTCCCAATCGATCCGCACGTTACTTGGGTCGCTCGAGGAGGGGATCGGTCGCGGTGTGGACGATGCCGTCAACAACGGCGTCCTCAGCTTGCGCGGAGCGGATCGGGTGGTCCGAATTGCCTTAACGATAGCTGACCTGCGAGGAAGCGAAGTCAGCATGAATGATCTAGCGCTCGCTCTCCAGTACAGAAATGGAATGAACCATGGCACCCCTTGATCTCACGTCACCTCTTCACGTTGCCTGCGCGTGGAGTGCGATTATCGAACCCGGTGATGAGGCCGCAGGTATTCTCCGTCAGCAACTGGGCGACGCGCGCGCATTGGAGTGGATTTTGTCGAAGCCCACAGTAGACACGCTGCCAAGCACGATTGCGCTCGATGAGGCCGGACGACCTCGTCCGTGGACGCAGGCAATCAACCGATGGCTTCCTCGTGTCGACACTCTCAACGTCGAAAAAGACCTTGAAGCTCTTGATCGAGTCGGCGGTCATGTTGTTCTTCCCGGCCACCCCGAGTGGCCCACAGAACTTGACGATCTCGCATTCGCCGCGCCGAGTGCACTGTGGGTACGTGGATCACTCAGTGCATCTGCGAGGATCGGGATCGTTGGTGCGCGAGCATCGACAGCTTTGGGGAACTCCACAGCTCGCGATTTTGCGTGGGAGCTGGCGCGCGAAGGAATTGATATCGTTTCCGGGGGTGCATTCGGGATTGATGCTGCGGCGCATCGAGGAGCCCTGACATCCGGACGAACCACTGCGTTCATGGCCGGAGGAGTCGCCAATCTCTATCCGATCTCCCATCTCGATATGTTTGACTCGATTATCGAGACCGGTGCAGTCGTGTCGGAGTCACCACCTCACTGGCGTCCCGCTCGATGGCGCTTCCTCGCTCGTAACCGACTGATCGCAGCGTACTCACACGCCTGCGTAGTTATCGAAGCAGCGACACGATCGGGCGCTTTAGCGACGATTCGCCGCGCCATGGATCTGAATCGGCCCGTGGGAGCCGTTCCGGGTCCCATCACGTCGGCATCATCACGAGGATGCCACGAGATGATTAGAAATGGCGTGACACTTGTAACCTGTGCGGCCGAGGTGCGTGAGCTCATTGACGATATCGGTGAGCATCTATTTGATCTCGATCAGCAATCACCATCCGGCACTGGGGCACTCGCACAACTCACGCAGTCACAGCGACGCATATTCGATGCGCTTCCGGTCAAACGCGCAACCACCGTGGCAAAGATTGCCAGTATTGCCGGTCTGGGCACCACAGAGGTGCTGCGCGAGACCGCTACACTAGCGATGAAAGGTGTAGTCATCATCGAAGGCGAGCATATTCGACGCGTATGAGGAGGCCGCATGGATCTGTCTGTATCTGCTCATGCGGTGATTGATTCGTGGATCGAGTACCTCACCCACACGCGTGGTTTTACCGATAACACTGTGCGCGCATACCGCAGTGACGCGACAGCGTGTTTTGAGTTCATTTTAGGACACGAGGCTTTCACTCCGGACGCCCTCACTCCGCGTGCTTTTCGAGCGTGGCTTGGACAACGGGCGCGTGAGGGTGAGTCGAGGGCGAGCCTCGCGCGCTACGCTGCAAGTATCCGGTTACTTGGCCAATGGCTTGAACACGAAGGAATCGTTGAGTCCGACCCCACCCTTAAGATTCGTAGCGCCTCGGTTGATCAGCACCTACCGCAGACTCTGACCGTCACTCAGATATCGAAACTATTTACCGAGCTAGAACACCGCGCCAGCGAAGGAGACGCCGCGGAATTACGCGATCGCGCGATGTTCGAACTGATGTATTCATGTGGGATCCGGGTCGGTGAGCTTACTGGACTCGATACGGAAAGCATCGATCACGCTCAACGCACCATGCGCGTACTCGGCAAGGGGCGCAAGGAACGAGTTGTGCCCTACGGACTCCCCGCCGAAGAAGCCCTCATCGCATGGTTGGAAAAAGGGCGGCCGAGCGTCGCATATGAGCAATCGGGACACGCTCTATTTCTGGGCGTACGTGGCAAACGGATTGATCAACGGACCGTGCGAGAACGCTTGGCAAGGGCGTGTGTATTGGCTGGTGTCCCCGTCCTCAGCCCGCACGGGTTACGACACTGCGCGGCAACCCACATGCTCGAGGGCGGAGCAGACCTGCGCGCAGTTCAGGACATGCTTGGACACTCATCGTTGGCTACAACGCAACGCTATACCCATGTGGACTCTGCTCGGCTATCCGCCATCATGCGTCAGGCTCATCCCAGGGCTTAAGAACCGGTTGTCCAGCCAACAGGACGAGGGGATTGAGATATGTGTCGCGGCCCATTTTGACTCCCCAATGCAGACAGTTCCCTTCGTGTCCGGGCTCGAGTGTGCCGAGGGCGGTTCCGGCTGCGACCCACTGGCGAGGAGACACCAGTGGAGTGACCGGTTGGAACGTCGTGCGCAATCCGTCTCGATGACGAACGGAGATGACGTTGGTATGCGCTAGTGGCCCCGCGTAGATCACGAGGCCTGCACGCGGTGCTCGAACGACAGTTCCAACTCCCGGACAGATATCAACACCGCGATGTCCCGCATGCCAACGAACGTCGGGAGGGTCGAATTTCCGGCCGACTATCAGCGGTGGAGGAACGGGGGCCTGCCACATGGTCACCTCTGGGTGAGCTACGGGTACACCGGTTTCCATAACAGCAGATCCTGGGGCTATGACCGAGGACGGGGTAGCTCCCGCTGTTGGCAGATTAATTAACAGACCAGTTGCGAGAGCGGTGAGGATTACGACGAGTTTTCTATTCATGCTCTGACGCTACGACGAGGCGAGGAGGCCAGAAACGGGGGGAGCTGCTCAGTGTGGATCGAAAATCCTGTGGACACGTCACGTTACAGATATCTCAATGTGTGTCCGTGAGGCGGCCTCTGCTTCCTCACAGACCACAGTGACGGCTCACTCATGAAGAATAACTGCACGGGGAGCACCACGCGTTCGACGACGCGCGAGTACGACCGGGAGGGAGCCTGAGGGAGAACTATTATGGGAGAGCCTTCATGGGAGAGGTGTCACAAGGCTGGAAATTCACACCAAACCCGGTGATCGGGTAGAATCAACCCGGCACTTGTTCGCAAGTGACTATCGCGCGTCTTTTCCGTTCGCGCCATGCGAACGGGGATTGTCAGCACCAGTCCCACCCGTATTCGGGAGGGCGTTGACACCAAGACGCTAGGGCCTTCGGGCACAGAACTGAAATCAGGTGGATCGCCCAGCGACCCGCCACCAGGGTGCGCGAGCACCGGAAGGAATAACCATGGCAATTGTTACCATGCGCCAGCTTCTTGAAAGCGGCGTCCACTTCGGCCACCAAACCCGCCGATGGAACCCCAAGATGAAGCCGTTCATCCTCACCGAACGCAACGGCATTTACATCATCGACCTGCAGCAAACCGTCGCCGACATTGATACCGCATACGATTTCGTGAAAGAAACGGTTGCTCACGGCGGCAACATCCTCTTCGTTGGCACGAAGAAGCAGGCTCAAGAAGCGATTGAAGAGCAGGCCCAGCGCGTCGGTATGCCGTTCGTAAGCCATCGCTGGCTCGGCGGTATGCTGACCAACTTCCAGACCGTCTCCAAGCGACTGCAGCGCATGAAGGAACTCGAACAGATTGATTTCGATGACGTAGCGTCCTCTGGTCGCACCAAGAAAGAACTGCTCATGATGCGTCGTGAGAAAGATAAGCTCACGCGTAGCCTCGGCGGTATCCGCGACATGTACAAGGTTCCGTCAGCCGTATGGGTAGTTGACACGAAGAAAGAACACCTTGCTATTGCGGAGGCGAAGAAGCTCGGTATCCCCGTTATCGCCATCCTCGACACCAACTGTGACCCCGACGAAGTTGACTATGGCATCCCCGGCAACGACGATGCCATCCGCGCCGTCGCACTCTTGACCCGCGTCGTCGCCGACGCCTGCGCCGCCGGTCTCATGGCTCGCTCCGAGCGTCGTCAGAGCACCGGAGAAGAGGCCGCACCAGTGGCCGAGCCGATGGCCGAATGGGAACGCGAACTGCTCGAAAACGCCGAAGCTCAAGCGGCTGAAGCTACCCCGGAGAAAGCGACTGACGACAAGGCCGACACCGAGAAGGCCGACGCTGTCGCAGAAGAAAAGCCGGAAGAAAAAGCTGAAGCCCCCGCACCGGAAAAAGCTGACAACGAACCGGTAGAAAAGACCGAAGAGAAGAAGGAAACGCCTGCCGAAGCCGCAGACGAAGCCAAGTAGGTCACCACAAACTTTCAACAAGATAGGACAAATAATGGCGAACTACACCGCCGCGGACGTCAAAGCTCTTCGCGAGAAGACCGGCGCCGGCATGATGGATGTCAAGAAAGCTCTGGACGAGGCCAATGGTGACAAGGATAAGGCACTGGAAATTATTCGCCTGTCCGGTCTCAAATCCCTCTCCAAGCGCGAGGGACGCACAGCCTCTGCCGGTTTGATCGCCGGAACCGTCGTTGATTCGACGGTTGGCGTCATGGTCGAAGTGAATTCTGAGACGGACTTCGTTGCCAAGAATGACAAGTTCATTGATTTTGCGAACAAGGTTCTCAATGCCGCAGTCGAGTCCCAGGCCGCTGACCGCGATGCCCTCCTGACGGCCCCGGTTGAAGACGGTACGGTCTCCGATCTCGTCGACTCCATCGCCGCAATGGTCGGTGAAAAAATCGAGCTGCGCCGGGTCGTGCGCGTCGAGGGCGAGAACGTCGACCTCTACCTCCACCAGACCTCTGCGGATCTGCCTGCCCAGGTGGGCGTGCTGGTCGCAACCGACAAGGCCGGCGCTGAGGTTGCTCGCAACATCGCGATGCACGTCGCCGCCTTCCAGCCCGACTACCTCGACCGCGATTCCATCCCGGCCGATGTACTCGACAAGGAACGCGACACGCTGACCAAGCTGACTCTGTCCGAAGGCAAGCCGGAGCACATTGTTCCGAAGATCGTGGAGGGGCGTCTCAACGCCTTCTACCAGGAAAACTGCCTCGTTGACCAGGACTACGCGCGCGATCCTTCGAAGAAGGTTTCCGCGGTTCTCAAGGAAGCAGGCGCAAAGGTCACGGACTTCGTTCGTTTCCAAGTAGGCGCTTAGAATCACTATTTGTGGCCCCGTCTCGCGCAAGAGGCGGGGCCACAAATACATAGTGCGCGCCGGATGAGGGTACGATTGATGAGGGCGCAACTGTCGCGTAGCCTCAGCCTTTAGGAGGAAATACGGATGACCAAAGCACAAACACCGAATCGACGAGTTTTACTCAAACTGTCGGGCGAAGTCTTTGGTGGGGGAAAAATCGGACTTGATCCGACAGTTGTCTCATCGACGGCCCGTGAGATCGCCAATGCTGTGCGCGGAGGAGTAGAAGTCGCAGTCGTTGTCGGCGGAGGCAATTTCTTCCGTGGTGCGCAACTGTCCCAGCACGGATTGGATCGGGCCCGCGCCGACTACATGGGGATGCTCGGCACTGTGATGAACGCGCTTGCGCTCCAAGATTTCCTCGAACAAGAGGGCGTAACCACTCGAGTGCAGTCAGCCATCACCATGCGTCAGGTAGCGGAACCATACGTTCCGCTCAAGGCTATCCGCCACTTAGAAAAAGGGCGGGTGGTTGTCTTTGGAGCGGGTGCGGGACTCCCGTACTTCTCAACCGACACAGTATCAGCTCAGCGCGCCCTCGAAACTCAGTGCTCAGAACTCCTCGTGGCGAAAAACGGTGTGGATGGAATCTACACGGATGATCCACGGGAAAACCCGAACGCTGAGAAGATTGATTTCATTACGTACAATGATGCGCTCGTACGCGGCCTCAGGGTCGTTGACGCGGCAGCGTTTTCACTGTGCCAAGATAACCACTTGAATATGCGGGTTTTCGGTATGAACGAGCCCGGCAACGTGACGGCAGCTCTTCTTGGAGAGAAAATCGGTACGTTGGTGTCGACTTCAGACCACACAGGAGATGAAAAATGATTGAAGATGCCCTACTCATGGCCGAGGACGGTATGGAGAAAGCAGTTGCCGCAACCCGCAAAGAGTTCGGTAATATCCGCACCGGTCGCGCCAACCCGGAAATGTTCAACAGCATTCTCGTGGACTACTACGGAGCGCCTACGCCCTTACAACAGCTAGCCTCGATCCAGATTCCCGAAGCACGCATGGTGCTCGTCAGCCCCTACGATCGCGGTTCAGTCCAAGACATCATTAAAGCGATTCGAGATGCGGATCTCGGAGTAAATCCAACCGATGACGGCAACGTTATCCGGTGCACCCTGCCAGCACTGACCGAAGAACGCCGCAAAGACTACGTCAAACAGGCCCGCCAACGCGCGGAAGAGGGGCGGATTTCGATTCGCAACGAGCGTCGCAAGGCGAAGGAAGAACTCGACCGCATCAAGAAAGATGGCGATGCCGGTGAGGACGAAGTCGAGCGCGGCGAAAAAGAACTCGAAGCCCTCACGAAGTCGTACGTTTCGAAGATTGATGCCGAGCTCGAAGCCAAGGAAACTGATTTGATGACGGTCTAATCCGTCAGTGAATTTGACTGTGAATCTACGACGAATTACCCACCCGGGTCCGACTCAAAACCACCAACCGTTACCGTCATCGGGGCGCGCCGGGCGCAATCTTCCCGCTGCGATTACCGTTGGCGTGACGATGGCGGCGGTGGCGCTCACACTCCTATTTGTGTCACGGGCGGCCTTTATCGGCCTCGTCTGCGTGCTCGTTGTTGTCGCGCTGTGGGAACTCGCCGGTGCGTTCGCGCGCAAAAACTACGACATCGCTCTCGCACCCGCGTGGGTCGGTGGCGTCGGCATGATCGTTTCAGCGTGGTTTTTGGGACTAGAAGCCGTCTTGGGCGCACTGTGTCTCACGGTATTCGCGGTGGCACTGTGGAAGCTCATCGACACGTCAAGTGATCGAGCCGTCACTGACGTCATGGCGACGATATTCGTCCTCTTGTACGTGCCGCTTCTCGCCTCATTCGTCATTTTGATTCTCAAGTCGCCACACGGGGTATGGGCGGTACTGATCTATATCGCGCTGTCTGTGGCAAACGATTTGGGAGGGTGGATGCTCGGTGTGCTCATCGGGAAGCATCCGATGGCACCGCGAATCTCACCGAAGAAGTCCTGGGAAGGGTTTGCCGGCTCACTTCTTCTGTCCATCGCCGTCGGGATCGGCGGTATGATCTGGCTGGGCGGCCCGTGGTGGTGGGGAATAGTTCTCGCCACGCTGACCACGATTGCCGCAACCACTGGGGATCTTACCGAATCTCTCATTAAACGCGATGTCGGGCTCAAGGATATGTCAAATATTCTTCCCGGACACGGTGGCCTCATGGATCGAATGGACTCTCTACTGATGGTCGCGCCCGCGGCCTACCTCATGATGCGGGTAGCATTGCAATGGTGAAGAAACCCGTTCGAATAGACCGGCGAGGTCGTCAGGTCATGCCGACCGACCAGCCGCCCGAAGGCGCCACCTCACCCGACGCCCGCCCAATCCTCTCTTTTACGGCAAAGCGACGCGGCAAAGCGCCCTCACACCTGGCAGACCTTGATCTCACCGATCGCAAACGCGTCCTCGCCGATGCGGGATTGCCGGCATTTCGCGCCGACCAACTATCACGGCACTACTTCAATCACTTCGAAGCTGACCCCGAACGCATGACAGATGTGCCGCGCACGATGGTTGAAGCCGTGCAAAGCTCACTCATGCCCACACTCGTTAAGCCCGTGCGCTCCCTGACAGCCGACGACGGTAAAACGATCAAACACCTATGGGAGCTTTACGACGGCGCCCGAGTCGAATTTGTCCTCATGCGCTATCCCAGCCGGACGACGTTGTGCATCTCCAGTCAAGCGGGATGCGGAATGGCATGCCCGTTTTGCGCCACCGGGCAGATGGGGCTAACGCGCAACCTTTCGACTGCTGAGATCATCGAGCAGGTGCGACTCGCTGCGAAAGCCTGTCGCGACGGCGACCTCGCCGGCGGCCCCACGCGACTCTCAAACATCGTGTTCATGGGCATGGGAGAGCCTTTGGCGAACTACCGGGCAATTACCCAGGCACTCCACCGCATGATCGATGAACCGCCCCACGGATTTGGGCTTTCCGCCCGGAATATCACGGTATCGACAGTCGGCCTCGTCCCCGCTATTGACAAACTCGCTGCACTCGGGCTTCCGGTCACTCTCGCCGTGTCACTCCATGCGCCCGACGATGAACTCCGAGACGAACTCATCCCTATCAACTCCCGGTGGAAAACCGGCGAACTACTCGATGCCGCGCGCCGGTACTTTGTCGCCTCCGGGCGGAGAGTATCGATCGAATACGCGCTTATCAAGGATATGAATGATCACCCGTGGCGAGCTCAGCTCCTTGCGGATGAACTGAACAAACGCGGCAAAGGATGGGCGCATGTCAATCCGATTCCGCTGAATCCAACACCCGGTTCGATATGGACAGCTTCGACCGCTGAAGCACAGCGAGAATTTGTCGAAACCTTGCTAAATAACGGCATCAATACGACAATTCGTGATACACGTGGATCAGACATTGACGGTGCTTGTGGTCAGTTAGCGACGACCGTTGCGACAGAAGAGAGAATAGACACATGAGTAAATTCCCGACTACGTCGTTCTTCAAGAAGGGATACCATCCCGAACGCGTTGACGAGTTTTTTACGCGCGCACGCCAGGCCTACGAAGGCGGTGTTCCGGCTGAAGAATTCTCCTCAGAACAAGTACGTCGCGCTATGTTCCCGCTCAAACGCGGCGGGTACGATCCCAGTTCCGTTGACGCGGCGCTCGATCGTCTCGAAGGCGCGTTCGTCACTCGCGACCGCGCGAATCACGTCGCCGTGAACGGTGAAGAAGCGTGGCTCAACCACGTAGCTGACCGGGCGACAACCCTGTACCCACGGCTGGTTCGCCCCGAATCCGAACGTTTCGCGCACCCAGAAAAAGGCGAAGTTGGTTATAAGATCACCGAAGTCGACGCGTTCCTTAATCGTCTCGCGCGCTTCTTTGACGACGAAGAGAAAATCACCGCAAACGAAGTACGTCGCCTGACCTTTAAACCTGCAAAGGCCGAAGACGCCTACGTCGAAGGAACTGTTGACGCTTACCTTGCCCGCGTCATCGAGATCCTCCTTGCGGTGGAATAACAATGGCCCCTCGCGACCTCGTTATTCTCGGGTCAACTGGATCGATTGGAACACAGGCACTCGATATCGTTGCCTCGCATCCGGATCGAATGCGAGTTGTTGCGCTCGCGGCCGGCGGCTCCAATATCTCACTACTAGTCGATCAGGTTGACCAGTTTCGGCCTCATTTCGTTGCTGTAGCCAAGGGAGAGCCTTCGCAAATTGAGGACGCATTGCGCTCACGTGGAGTCACAGGCGTCAACGTGGGTGTCGGGCTCTCAGCGATTGTTGAAGCGGCTGGAATGCTCGACGAAAACGGCGTGGTACTCAATGGGATCAACGGGGGTGTCGGGCTTGAACCGACGCTTGCCGCCCTCGCCTCCGGTGCGACGCTCGCGCTAGCCAACAAGGAATCTCTTGTCGTCGGAGCACCGTTGGTGCGGGCTGCATGTGTGCGACCAGGACAGATTGTTCCCGTTGACTCCGAACACTCTGCCATCGCGCAATGCTTATCCTCTGGACGGCATGAAAGAGGGCTCACCGCAACGCGAGTCACGGGGTTCACCGAGGTATCGCGTCTCGTCCTCACCGCATCAGGCGGTCCTTTCCGTGGGAAGAAACGACACGACCTGCACGATATTACTCCCGTGCAAGCCCTCGCTCATCCGACCTGGGACATGGGGCCGGTTGTCACAATCAACTCATCAACGCTCATGAACAAGGGCCTCGAGCTCATTGAGGCACATGTCCTATTCGACATTGAGGCCAACCGGATCGATGCCGTTGTCCATCCGCAGTCGATTGTGCATTCGATGGTGACTTTTAACGACGGTGCAACAATCGCACAGGCATCACCACCAGACATGCACCTTCCCATTGCACTATCGTTATCCTGGCCCGACCGATGGGACGACATTGAGCCGCCGTGCGTATGGGATCAGCCAACGAGTTGGGACTTCGAACCCGTTGATGATGAAACTTTCCCGGCACTCAGTCTTGCCCGGCAAGCAGTCGCGGCCTCCGACACGCACCCAACCGTGATGAACGCTGCCAATGAAGTGTGCGTCGATGCATTTTTGCGTGGCGCACTGCCTTATCTCGCGATTGTCGACACGGTTAGTGATATTGTTTCGGACCACGAAGGCATGACAGAGCCTTCACTTGTCGACATTCTTGCCGTCCAACAGTGGGCGGTTGAACAGGCACAACAACGCACCGGAGGATCCTAGGTGAGTTACCTCGTCGGAATCATTCTGACCATCATTGCCCTCATGATCTCAGTCGCTTTCCACGAACTGGGACACATGATTCCCGCTAAGAAGTTCGGTGTTTATGTGCCGCAATACATGGTTGGTTTTGGCCCCACACTATTCTCACGGACGATTGGTGAAACCGAATACGGCATCAAAGCAATCTTGCTCGGAGGCTACGTACGTCTTGCCGGAATGTTTCCTCCTGCCCGCGACGGGATCCCCACCCACAACCGTAAGGGAAGGCTCACTCTTGCCGAAGAGGCGAGACGATCTTCGGCGGAAGAACTACCCGAAGGGCGCGAACACCAGGCGTTTTATAACCTGTCAGTTCCCAAGAAGCTGACCGTCATGCTCGGTGGCCCAGTCGTCAATCTCCTCATGTCGATCGTCATCTTCGCGATCATCATCCTTGGTATCGGTTTCAACAAGCCGTCGACGACACTCGAATATGTTCCGTATTGCATCGGCGACGAAGTCTGTAGCGACACCCATCCGACCTCACCCGCATACGAAGCGGGATTGCGCGCCGGAGACACCATCACGTCCTGGGGCGGGACGCCCGTCGATACGTGGAGTGACGTCGTCGCGCACATAGAGGCCGGGGGAACGACCCCCGCTGACGTCGTCGTGGAACGCAACGGTAAAACTCTCTCATTCACTGTGACGCCAACCCTCATCGGTGGCCACCCCAAAGCCGGTATTATTTCAGCGGTTCAGCGAGTGAGCGGCACACCCTCCGACGTCATTGATATCTCCTGGCGCACGTTCACCGGTACGGCCTCTATTGTCATGGTTCTTCCGAAAGCCGTGTGGGATACCGCCGCTTCATTGTTCAAGGATGAGCCGAGAGATCCGAACTCGGTTCTGTCTGTCGTGGGAGTCGGACGGATCGCGGGAGAGGTTTCATCCACAACGTCCTCGGCCTCCAACACCAAAGACATCAGCATGGTCGATCGCGCTGTTCTTCTCCTGTCACTGTGGGCATCGCTCAACATGGCGCTCTTCGTGTTCAACCTCATTCCGCTTCCTCCGCTCGACGGCGGTCATGTCGCCGGCGCGCTGTGGGAAGGTATTCGGCGTAGCTACAACCGGATCGCTGGTCGCCCCGATCCCGGGGCTGCCGATACCGCGCGGATGATGCCGCTGACCTACACCATGGTGACTTTGCTCCTGGGAATGACTGTCATACTTGTTATTGCCGATGTCGTTAAACCGATTCACTTGTTATAACGTGGTGGATTAGACACCTGTCAGGACGCACACAGCTCAGAACTGGGAGATAATGTCACGGTGACTGAAATTGCACTTGGAATGCCGGAAGTTAAGCAGGATCCTTTCCCACGAAAGAAAACCCGCCTCATCCATGTTGGTGATGTGCCGGTAGGCGGTGGCTCTCCGATCTCTGTTCAATCGATGACGACCACCAAAACCACTGATATCGGCGGTACGTTGCAGCAGATTGCCGAACTCACCGCAGCAGGTTGCGATATTGTCCGTGTCGCATGCCCATCTGCCGATGACGCGGAAGCTCTTCCTATCATTGCCAAGCAGTCGACGATCCCCGTGATCGCTGATATTCACTTCCAACCGCGATACGTCTTTCAAGCGATAGAGGGCGGTTGCGCCGCGGTACGCGTGAATCCCGGCAACATTAGAAAGTTTGATGATCAAGTCAAGGACATCACGAAAGCGGCCTCCGACTACGGAGTGCCCCTTCGAATCGGTGTCAATGCCGGTTCACTCGACCCGCGACTACTCAAAAAGCACGGTAAAGCTACGCCAGAAGCTCTCGCGGAATCGGCGATGTGGGAGGCTTCGCTGTTCGAAGAGCACGACTTCCACGACTTTAAGATCTCGGTCAAGCACCATGACCCTGTCGTCATGATTCAGGCTTACGAAATTCTTGCTGAAAACGGCGAATGGCCACTGCACTTGGGAGTAACTGAGGCAGGACCACAATTTCAAGGAACGATTAAGTCAGCGACAGCATTCGGTGCGCTGTTACGGCAGGGGATCGGGGACACGATTCGAGTTTCATTATCCGCGCCTCCCGTTGAGGAAGTGAAGGTTGGGATTGAGATCCTCCAATCCCTTGGATTGCGTGAGCGTACTCTTGAAATCGTGTCATGCCCGTCGTGCGGACGCGCGCAAGTCGATGTCTATACGCTAGCCGAAGAAGTAACCGAAGGCTTGAAAGATCTGACCGTTCCGCTCCGTGTCGCTGTTATGGGATGCGTCGTCAACGGTCCGGGTGAAGCTCGTGAGGCCGACTTGGGTGTCGCTTCCGGTAACGGTAAAGGCCAGATTTTCATTAAGGGCAAGGTCGTTGCGACAGTCCCAGAAGACCAGATCGTCGAAACTCTCATCGAGCACGCACTGCGCATCGCCGAGGAAATGGGGCTTGAGGAAGGCACCGGAGAAGTCGATGTGATCGCATGAGCTCCGACGTAGCCCCCATCGTGACCTTTGACGGGGTTACAGTCGGGGAGCTACTATCCGCTGATCTCAGCATCGCACCAGGCATTACAGCAATCACCGGACCATCCGGGGCTGGAAAAACCACGGTCTTGCGCCTACTGACGTGTTTCACTGATCCTTCGAGCGGGCACATCCGTGTGTTCGAGAACGATCTCGCCTCAGTTGATCCGGTCGAACACCGACGGTCGGTTACCATGCTCACGCAAGCACCGTGGGTTGGCTATGGAACTATCAGAGAGTCTTTAGCTGTGCTGGGAGAATGGCGAAATGAGCCGCAACCGTCCGATGACGAGATGCGCACAGTGCTCACCACCCTTGGGCTCTCCCATGAGCTCGATACCGATGCCCGTACGCTATCGGGTGGCGAACAGCAGCGGCTTGCAGCCGCGCGCCTGATCCTATCCCGTCCTCGTCTCGCCCTCCTCGATGAACCCACCGCGGCCCTCGATCAAGCAGGTGCCCGCACTTTCCTCACGGCTCTCTTATGCGAATTACGCAGTCAGGGAGCAAGCGTTATTTTCGTCATTCACGATGAGCGATTACTCGATCTCGCTGACCATCATCTTGTGCTCCAGTGCGGAAAGCTCTCCCATGCGTCATCGGTGTTTGATAGTCGAGCTGCTGAAAGCATGAGTGAGCCGTCAGAAAGGGGAGAGCAACGTCGAGGTGAGCCCCTTTCAAACCCGCACAATCGCATGAGTGAGCCGTGGGAGGAATCGTGAACGATATTGTTGAGATCCCATCCTCCGGTATTATCCTCGCCGCAGTCATCCTCATCATTATTGCCGCAGCTGTGCAATGGCTGACTAAGCGCAACGGTGTTCGTATCCTATGGGCTGGTATTCGGATGACAGCCCAGCTGGTCGCCGTTGGATTTGTGCTCGACTTCCTCTTCTCCGGCACCTCTGCGTGGTGGACTCTACTCATCCTTATCATCATGGAAGGGTTCGCCGTCCTCACTATCTTCGGACAGCATAAAGGCTCTCTCACGCGTAAACTGAAACTCCTCATCGGAGGCTCCCTCATGCTCGGCACGCTCCTTTCCATGATGATTTTTGTCATGGGGATCATGCAGGTCGAAAACTGGTGGGACCCCCGGTACGTCATTCCTATTTTTGGCATGATCGCAGGCAACTCAATGACGGGCATTAACCTCGCCATCCGAAACCTCACTCAAGGAGTCGAAGACCGGCGCCCCACCATCGAACAAGCGCTGTTGTTTGGCGCAACCCCGCGCATAGCAATCAGACCGGTTGTGCGAGAGGCCCTCACCGCCGCAGTTACTCCGACCACGACAGCCATGCTGTCAATGGGCATCGTATTCCTGCCTGGCATGATGACCGGGCAAGTTCTCTCGGGCACCCCACCACTCATTGCCGTCACCTATCAGGCGCTCATCATGATCGGTATTTTCACTTCCGTAGCCATTACCGTCATCACAGTTCTCGGCCTCATCACTCGAACGGTCTTCGACACGCGGGCTCGACTCATCATGCCCGAACTGTGAAGCACACAGTTCATTCGTTTCCACTTTTAGCTTGAAAACACTAGGCTGGATCACGTGCTGAAATACATGACGAACTACTTTGTCCGAACGCTCCGTGAAGATCCGGCCGATGCGGAGGTCGCAAGCCATCGCCTCCTCGTGAGGGCGGGGTATATTCGCCGTACCGCGCCAGGAATCTACTCGTGGCTACCACTAGGTCTCGCAGTCCTCAAGCGTATTGAACGCATCGTGCGTGAAGAGATGGACGCCATTGGATGTCAAGAAGTCCACTTCCCAGCACTGCTACCTGCCGAGCCCTACCAAAAGACGAATCGGTGGGAGGAATACGGCCCAACGCTGTTTAAACTCAAGGACAGGAAAGAGTCTGACTACCTGCTCGCCCCCACGCACGAAGAAATGTTCACGCTTCTCGTGAAAGATATGTACTCCTCGTACAAGGACCTACCGCTGTCGCTGTACCAGATTCAGACCAAATACCGTGATGAAGCGCGTCCTCGTGCCGGCCTGATCCGCGGACGAGAGTTCGTCATGAAAGATGCCTACAGTTTCGACATCGATGATGAAGGTTTGGATCGATCCTACGAACTCCAGAGGCAAGCCTACCAGCGGATTTTCGAGCGCCTTGGTTTGCCCTACGTGATCTGTGAGGCGATGTCGGGAGCGATGGGAGGCTCACGATCGGAAGAGTTCTTGCATCCATGCCCGATCGGCGAGGACACTTTTGTGCGTTCGCCAGGAGATTACACCGCGAACGCTGAGGCCGTGATTACGCCCGCGCCGCAGCCCGTCGATGCTTCGGATGTTCCCGCGCCCGAGTTGCGTCTAACGCCGGATGCCGGGACCATTGCCGACCTCGTCGACCTTTCCAATGAGATGTATCCGCGCGAGGATCGCCCCTGGGAGGCATCAGATACGCTCAAGAGCTTTGTCGTCACACTTACCCATCCCGACGGAGAACGCGAAGTTGTCAATATCGGTATTCCCGGAGATCGAGATGTCGATATGAAGCGTCTTGAGGCCGCCCTCGCCCCCGCTGAAGTGGAAATAGCGACAGCTGAAGATCTTGCCGACCACCCCGAGCTTGTACCGGGATTCCTTGGACCGCAGGCGTGTGGACCGAATTCGGAATTACGGACCTATGACGAGAACGGAAAACCCGCTGGCTCGATTCGTCTGCTTCTCGACCCTCGCGTCGTCGATGGAACTACGTGGATTGCCGGTGGAAACAAGAAGGACCACCACGTCTACAACCTGGTGATGGGACGTGACTTCACCGCGGACGGGACGATCGAAGCAGCCGAAATACGTGAAGGCGACCCGGCTCCCGACGGTTCGGGGCCTCTAGAATTGGCGCGCGGCATCGAGATCGGCCACATTTTCCAACTCGGACGCAAATATGCGGAAGCCCTTGATCTCACCGTCCTCGATCAGAATGGTAAAGCACGGGTTGTCACCATGGGATCCTATGGTGTGGGAGTTTCCCGCGTCCTCGCCGCTATGGCTGAAAGCCACCACGACGACAAAGGCCTGTCCTGGCCGATGGTTATTGCCCCGTTCCACCTGCACGTCATTGCTGCCGGTAAGGGAGAAGAAATCTATTCGACGGCTGCGCGCATCGCTCAAACAGTTTCAGATGCTGGTTTCGATGTGCTCTACGATGACAGACCTAAAGTATCGGCAGGCGTTAAGTTCGCGGATACTGAGCTACTTGGAATGCCGTACGTTCTCGTTGTCGGACGAGGATTGAAGAACGGTGTGGTAGAACTCCGTGACCGCCGTGGAAACACATCGCGTGAGCTCGAGGTTGGTACTGCCGCCGACGAAATAACACAATTGCTTGACAGTAACAGGGAGTCGAATAAATGACACAGCGCGATATACGCATTATTGGGGATCCCGTCCTGCGCACACCGTGCGAGTGGATCACTGATATTGACGACCGCGTCAAGAATCTGGTCGAAGACCTGCTCGAAAATGTTGATGAAGAGGGGCGCGCAGGACTGGCTGCCAATCAAATTGGTGTGGGACTGAGAGCTTTTTCGTGGAATATCGAAGGGGAGATCGGCTACGTTCTCAACCCCAAGCTGGTTGAAATCTCTAAAGATGAGGTTCAGGACGGCGACGAAGGATGTCTATCTGTTCCCGGGTTGTGGTTCCCAACTGAAAGAGCGTGGTATGCGCGGGTGGAAGGAATCGACGTCGACGGCAAGAAAGTGATTGTCGAGGGCGAAGAATTAATGGCTCGTTGCCTCCAGCATGAAACCGATCATCTTGAGGGACTGTTGTATCTCGATCGTCTCGATCGAGCGACTCGACGCAAGGCTATGCGAGAGGTCCGCAACATTCAGCAATAGAACCGTCTGGATTGTTTGCCGCATTTACGACACAATAGAAGTATTCACACCGCCGTACCGGGGCCGTGAACCAGTGATGAGGACGTAGGGGAAGACGACCCTCACACTGAACGGAGGCCAACATGTCCGGGACACAGACCCGCGGTGTACTTTTCGTGCACTCAGCACCGCCCGCGCTTTGCCCACATCTGGAATGGAATGCGGCAACGGTGCTTGAACACGATGTGCATCTCGACTGGACTAAGCAACCGGCCGCGCCCGGGATGATGCGCACTGAGCTCTCCTGGGTGGGGCCGGTTGGAACCGGAGCCAAGTTTGCTTCTGCTCTGCGAGGTTGGGAACACCTGCGATACGAAATTACCGAGGAGCCAACCCCGGGAAATGAAGGCGGACGGTGGTGCCACACGCCGGATCTGGGGATCTTCTATGCTCCGATGGACGCGAGTGGGAATATGCTCGTTCCCGAAGACCGGATTCGTTCGGCTATGGCATCGTCCACTGATCTCGTCGCCCTTCGTCAGGCGTTGGACATCGCCATTGGGCAAGCCTGGGATGACGAGCTGGAACCGTTCCGCTACGCCGGAGCAGGTGTTCCGGTGCGCTGGTTACACCGAGTCGGCTAAGGCTCACTCATACCGTTTCGTGAAGGCTCACCCACGGGGAAGGGGTGGGCCTTCACGCGTGGATGAGTCGTCAAGAGCGCTTTCATGAGTGAGCCGTGAGATGATGCATGAGTGAGCCTTCGTGGCATCTGGAGGAGGGATAACAGTGGGAATATCGATCGCGGAAATGCTCGGAATGGAGCTCCCCGAGGACGACCTCGCTACCCTAGATAACTCGGACTTTGCCAATACTCAATCTGGGGCACGTGATGCACGAGAGAGCCTTCCGCATAAAAATGCTGACGAGACAGACGAGGCAGTTGACGAGGTCGAAGAAGCTGTCATCCAAGCGTTGCTCGCAGAGTCGATAGTTCCCGCAGATTCGTTTGCTCCTGAGCTATCCTTGCGAGACGACTTCGACCTCGACCCCATCGGTTTGTACGCGATCATCGCCCAGATCGAGCAGGAATTGTCTATCGAAATTCCTGACAGGGAAATTGAATCTGCCCGTACCCTCAAGGAACTCATCATGGTCGTTCAGTCCCAGATTTCACCCTAAAACTCGGGCTAATGTGGTTGGTGAGAGCACTCTGTTGAGCGTTGGAGGAAACGATGACCATCCACGGTCGCGTCTGGAGTCCGAACGACACCTCGCCGCCACGCCCGCCCCACTGGGTACTCAAGGTTGCGATGTCAGTTACAGGCCTCATTATGGCGGCCTTCGTCTTCATACATATGGTGGGAAACCTAAAAATCTTTGGTTCCCACGAATCGTTTAATGCCTATTCCCGGTGGCTACGCGAAGCTTTTCAGCCGTTGTTGCCCTACGAAGGTCTCCTTTGGGTCGCACGGCTCACTCTTGCCGCCTGTCTTCTAATTCACGTTTGGGCAGCCTTCACCGTGTGGTCCCGTTCAAGGCGCAACAAGGGAGTGGGGCGCCCCCGTGGACTGCAAGGTTGGCTCGCCAAACTCATGCTCCCAACCGGCATCGTCATTCTCTGTTTCGTGTTTATCCATATTCTCGATCTCACGGTCGGTAAACTCGTCGCCCCTCAGGGCTTCCAGCACCCGGATCCCCAGTTCCACGCGGCCGCTAATCTCGTGGCATCGCTTGAGCGGCCCGTCATGGCAATCGTGTATCTGACGGTCCTCCTCGCCATCGCTTTGCATCTCGCACACGGAGTGCAACTTGCGGTCAACGATCTCGGCGGCTCATCGCCGCGACTGTTGAAAATCGCGCGGATCGTTGGCTACGCGTTAGCGCTTTTGTTAGTCGTTGGCGATTCTGCCGTCGTACTCTCGGCTCACTTGGGGGTGGTCTAAGTGAATATCGTTGAAGGAAACGAGCTATGCTCTGCAGTTCCAGATGCGTCAGCGCCCGAGCGCCGGTGGGATGAACACAAACAACACCTTCGCTTGGTTTCACCGTCGAACCGGCGTAAGTTCCGCATTCTCGTTGTCGGTACCGGGCTGGCAGGCGCGGGAGCTGCGTCCTCGCTCGCTGAACTGGGCTACCAGGTGACTGCAGTGACGTATCACGACTCACCGCGCAGGGCGCATTCGGTAGCCGCGCAAGGAGGAATTAACGCCGCGCGAGGTAAGCGCGTCGACGGTGATGGCCTCTATCGGTTCGTCAAAGACACCGTGAAAGGTGGTGACTTCCGCGCCCGAGAAGCAGAGGCTTGGCGTCTGGCAGAAGAATCGTCGCGGGTGATTGACCACATGAATGCGCACGGCGTGCCATTCGCTCGCGAATACGGTGGTTCGTTGGCGAACCGCTCTTTCGGTGGTGTGCAAGTATCGCGAACATTTTATTCTCGTGGCCAAACCGGCCAGCAACTTCAGATCGCCGCCCACCAATCACTCATGCGACAGGTCAAAGCCGGACGTGTGGAACTGTGGATTCGCCATGAAATGCTTGATCTGATTGTTGAGGACGGACGCGCCGTCGGTATCGTTGCGCGCAATCTCATCACCGGAGAACTATCGATTCTCATGGCTGATGCTGTCGTGCTCGCATCCGGTGGCTACGGCAACGTATTCCGCTACTCAACGCTCGCCAAAAACTCGAATGCTTCAGCTGCCTGGCGTGCGCACCTGCGTGGAGCTGCCATCGCGAACACGTCGTTCATCCAGTTTCACCCCACGGCACTTCCGGTGCAGTCGCCGTGGCAGTCGAAGACGACGCTCATGAGTGAGTCTTTGCGCAACGATGGACGAATCTGGGTTCCTCAGAAACCGGGTGATGACAGAGCCGCCAACGATATTCCAGAGAATGAGCGAGATTACTACCTCGAGCGCAAGTACCCGGCGTTCGGCAATCTCACCCCCCGGGACGTGGCATCGCGGGCCGCCCGGGAGCAAATCGAAGCCGGACACGGAGTCGGCCCGATGAAGAACGCGGTCAACCTCGATTTTGCCGATGCAATCGATCGACTGGGTGTCGAGTTGCTAAATGAGCGCTACGGAAACCTCTTTGACATGTATGTTGACGCGACGGGTGAAGACCCGCGCGAAACCCCCATGCGCATTGCCCCGGGAGCCCATTTCACCATGGGAGGGCTGTGGGTGGACTACAACTTGATGAGCACCATTCCCGGTCTCTTTGTCGCAGGAGAAGCATCATACGCTTACCACGGCGCAAACCGGCTTGGCGCAAACTCGCTGCTATCAGCCTGTGTCGATGGATGGTTCGTAATTCCCAATGTCGTTCCCGACTATCTCGCTGGCATCCTTGGGCAGAGTCGTCCCGATGAAGCATGTGAGGCCGCGCAGGGTGCACTGGCTGATTCGAGTAAGCGTATTGAACAGTTAATGGACGCTCGCGGCGATACTCCAGCCGATGAAATTCATCGCGAGCTAGGCTCACTCATGTACGCGCACTGCGGCGTTTCTCGAAATGCCGCTGGGCTCACTGATGGGATTGAGAAAGTCGACGAGTTGCGTCGTAACTACCTTGGTAACCTCCGCGTGACGGGTAAGGCTCAGCGCGTCAATCAAGATCTCGAACTCGCACTTCGGGTTGAGGATTACCTCAAGCTCGCCCAAACGATGTGTGTCGATGCTCTCCATCGAGAAGAATCGTGCGGAGCACACTACCGAGAAGAGTATTCCGAAGACGGTGAGGCCGTACGCCGTGACGAGGTATGGATGCATACGACAGCGTGGAATACTCGCGGATGGGAGAACCAACCGGAGTTCATAGACCATCGAGAGCCCCTCACCTTTGAGGCTATCCAACCGGCGACGAGGAGCTACAAGTGAAACTCACACTGAAGATCTGGCGCCAAGAAACCCCGGAAGCAACCGGTACGTTCCGCACATATGAGATTGACGCGGATCCAACCATGTCCTGGCTGGAGTTGCTTGATCATTTGAATTCGCAGCAACTTAAAGCGGGACACGAGCCAGTCGCTTTTGATTCTGATTGCCGAGAGGGAATCTGCGGCAACTGCGGCCTCCTCATCAATGGGCGACCACACGGCGACAAACCGAACACCCCGGCGTGTCACCAGCGGGTTGGAGAACGACGCGATGGTGAGATCATTACTATCGAACCTTTTCGGGCTCGCCAATTTCCGGTCTTGAGAGATCTCATGGTCGATCGGTCTGCGCTCGACGCAATCATGATGTCGGGGGCATATTCAGATACTGATACCGGGATTGCGCCCGACGCGGACACAATCGGTAACACGCATGATGTGGCAGAATCAGCTCTTGATATGGCGGCATGTATTGGGTGCGGTGCTTGCGTAGCTGCGTGTCCAAACGGTGCGGCCAATCTCTTTACCGGCGCAAAGCTCTCCCATCTGGCTCAGCTTACGATTCCGGGGCGACAACGGCGTGCTCGTGCTCGCGCTATGACCGCAACGATGGAGAAATATTTTGGGCCCTGTTCGCTGTATGGCGAATGCGCAGAGGTGTGTCCAGCGGGGATTCCCCTTCATGCAGTGGCGGCTCTTGTCCATGAGAGAGCCTTTGCGCCGGCGGAAAAATAGGACAAAAACCGATAGTCTGGGACGAAACCTCCCACTACGAAAGACAGCACAGATGAAAACCCGCACGGAAGTCGATCTTCTCGGTTCCCGAGAGGTCCCTGCAGACGTCTACTGGGGCATTCACACACTTAGAGCCATTGAGAATTTCCCCATTTCCGGTCGGAGAATCGATGATTTCCCGACATTTGTCCGAGGCATGGTACAGGTAAAGAAAGCGTGTGCTCGAGCCAATCGGCGGTTGAAGGCCCTGCCAGAAGACATTGCAGGAGCCATTGAACAGGCATGCGACCGGATCCTTGAAGATGGCGCGTGCATGGATCAATTCCCCACCGACGTGTTCCAGGGGGGAGCGGGCACATCAGTCAATATGAATACCAATGAAGTGATCGCTAATCTCGCGCTTGAACTTCTTGGATTCAACAAGGGGGACTATCACATTATTCACCCCAATGATGACGTGAATAAGTCACAGTCTACGAACGACGCGTATCCAACAGGTTTTCGTCTAGCTGTTTACGGCGAGCTGAGAGAACTCACTGTCTGCGTTGAGGAGCTCGTTGCGGCTTTCGATGCCAAAGGAAAAGAGTTTGCCCATATCCTCAAGATGGGGCGAACGCAGTTGCAAGACGCGGTGCCGATGACTCTCGGTCAGGAATTCTCGGGCTTTGCGGTGACTTTAGCCGAAGATATGCGTGTGATTGAGCGTGCTGCGCAGAATCTCCTTGAAGTGAATCTAGGCGCTACAGCTATCGGCACGAAGCTCAATACGCCCGACAACTATGCGAATGTGGCCTGCACTGAGCTTTCCGATGTCACCGGTTTACCGGTTAAGCCAGCGGCCCACCTGGTGGAAGCAACGTCTGATACTGGCGCCCTCGTCCTCGTCCACGCCGCACTTAAACGTTTGGCGGGCAAACTGTCGAAGATCTGTAACGATCTGCGACTGTTGTCATCAGGTCCTAGAGCTGGACTTGGCGAAATCACTCTTCCAGCACGACAGGCTGGATCCTCAATCATGCCGGCGAAAGTCAACCCTGTCATTCCCGAAGTGGTTAATCAGGTGTGCTTTAAAGTCATCGGCAACGATGTGTGTATCGCTTTGGCGGCTGAGGCCGGACAGCTCCAGCTCAACGTCATGGAACCCGTGATCGCGCAAGCTATCTACGAATCAATGTCGTTGCTGGAAAATGCCACGAAGACTCTGGCGCGTAACTGTGTAACTGGTATTACGGCAAACGAAGACGTGTGCCGCCAGCAGGTGCTCGGATCTATCGGGATTGTGACCTACTTCAACGACATTATTGGACATCGCAACGGTGATCTGATTGGGAAAGAGGCGGCAGCTACTGGAAAGAACGTCGCTGACCTCATCGTGGAAAAGGGGCTGATGACGCGAGAGCAGGTCGACTCTATCCTGTCCGTTGAGAACTTGGTCTCCCCAGTGTATGCAGGTCGTATCTGGCGAGAGGGCGAGAAAGGATTGCCGCAGACGCACTAGATGGCGTGTTCTATTCCAGTCGTGAAGGCTCACTCATAGAGACGCTTGCGAAGATCAGTCTCGACATTTCGACGCTGAGGCACCGCTGTGCGATCCGGTGTTCTTACGTGAAGCTCCGGGCATCGCTCATCGGTTCACTCAAGGCTCACTCATGCGGTTTTCGTTCCTTTTTCTCTGGATCTCAAAGGCTCTGCCTTGCCTGTAATCGGTTCTATTGAGAATTGCCTGCGTGGTTTCCAATCCCCACGGCGATCGCGATGTAGGTTCGGAGTTCTACGTATTTAGTGGCGTGGAGGGCGCCCGTTGGTGCGCCCTTGTTCCTTGGGGTGTTTCGGATGGTGGATGGGGTTTCCACAATTCGGTTGGTGGGGTTCCGCTGGTCAGGGGTGGTTTCATACAGTAAGTCCTGGGTGTGGTCAGGAGGCCGTATGAATAGGTTGAGGTCCATTGGCGTGGGGATAGTGCTGGTGGGTGTGCTTGTTTTGGCGGGGTGTTCGAGCTCTGATCAGCAGGCTGCGCCGTCGCCGACGATTAGTTACCCGCCCCTAGAATCCCCATCAGTAGCGGTGTCTGCGTCGCCATCTGTCTCGCAGTCTCCTTCATTGGAGGGGCTTATTGCCCAGCCGGAGGACCCTTACCCGTATCCGCTTCCTCAGCCGGGGGAGTTTATTGATGAGAACTCTCAGCGTGGCGCTGAACAATTCGCGTTCTACTACATCGAACAACTCGGATACTTCAACAACACCAACGACACATCAGTCATGGAACCTTTGATTCATGAGGATTGCGATCGCTGCCGCGGCTCGATTAAGAACATTCAGGATCAGTACGCCGCAGGTTCGTGGGCGGCGAATTTGCAGTACATTCCAATGCGTGTGTGGCAGTACGAAGAAACCAATGCAGACAGTGGCGACACCATGGTGATAGTTCTATGCGGGGAGCACGATTGGATTTCGTGGGATCCTGGATTATCTGAACCAGAGTCTCACGAAGCAAAACGATTCTTCTATGAGATTCATATGCGCTGGGACGGGCGCTGGCGGGCGACTCAAACATGGGCGAAAGTGGAAAAGGACTGACATGAAACGGCGATTGAGCGCTCTTATGTTGTTTGGTGTAGCAGTCTTTTGCCTCACTGGCTATGGTGATCCGAGCGAAACAGCTAGCGAGATGTCTCCAGCATCTGTGTCTGCGAGTGTTGCGGTGTTTCCGTCTGCGGGGTTGTTTGATTTTCCGGGGGTGTCTG